>NZ_JBITDM010000018.1:0-28417 GCF_044454195.1 Streptomyces sp. NPDC051561
TCTCGGAGGGTCTCGGAAACCCTCGGGAATCCTCGCCTCCGCTTTACGTTTTCTCCTAAAGCTGGTGTCGCAGGTTCGAATCCTGCCGGGGGCACAGCGAGAAGGGCCAGACCAGGGGATTGATCCCGGGTACTGGCCCTTCGGCGTGTGCATGGTGCGTTACGACGCCCTGCGCACCGCCGCCGCCTTGCGTGCCGCTGCCATTTCCGCGTCTTCGCGGCGGCCGCGGGAGGGGGCCGGGGAGCGGCGGGCCCGGGTCGGGCGGCTGCGGGAGTCGACCGGGGCGGGGGCCCTGGGGGCGCGGACCGGGACGCCGGAGGGGGCCTGGGCGCCGGTGATGCGGGTGAGTTCGGCGTCGCCGGAGCGGACGGCGGCGGTGTGGGCGGTGACGCCGGCCTCGCGCATCAGGCGGGCGAAGTCGCGGCGCTGGCCGTGGGTGACCAGGGTGACGACGCGGCCGGACTCGCCGGCGCGGGCGGTGCGGCCGCCGCGGTGCAGGTAGTCCTTGGGGTCGGTGGGCGGGTCGACGTTGACGACCAGGTCGAGGTTGTCGATGTGGATGCCGCGGGCGGCGACGTTGGTGGCGACCAGGACGGTGATCTCGCCGTTCTTGAACCGCTCCAGCGTGCGGGTGCGCAGCGGCTGGGACTTGCCGCCGTGCAGGGCCGCGGCGCGGACGCCGCTGGCGAGCAGGTCGGTGGTGAGGCGGTCGACCGCGTGCTTGGTGTCCAGGAACATCAGGACGCGTCCGTCGCGGGCCGCGATCTCGATGGTGGTGGCCTGCTTGTCGGCGCCGTGCACTTCGAGGACGTGGTGCTCCATCGTGGTGACCGCGCCCGCGGACGGGTCGACGGAGTGGACGACCGGGTCGGTCAGGAAGGTGCGCACCAGTTTGTCGACATTGCGGTCGAGGGTGGCGGAGAACAGCATGGTCTGGCCGTCCTCCCGTACCTGCTGGAGAAGTTCGGTGACATCCGGCATGAAGCCCATGTCGCCCATCTGGTCCGCCTCGTCGAGGACGGTGATGCGCACCTGGTCGAGGCGGCAGTCGCGGCGCTCGATGAGGTCCTTGAGCCGGCCGGGCGTGGCGACGACGACGTCCGAGCCGCGGCGCAGCGCGGAGGACTGCCGGCCGATGGACATACCGCCGACGACGGTGGCCATGCTGAGGTTGAGCGCCTTGGCGTACGGGGTGAGGGCGTCGGTCACCTGCTGGGCCAGCTCACGCGTCGGTACGAGGACCATGGCGAGCGGTGCCTTGGGCTGGGCCCTGCGGCCGTACGCCGCCGTGCGCACCAGCATCGCCAGGCCGAAGGCGAGGGTCTTGCCGGAGCCGGTGCGGCCACGGCCGAGGACGTCGCGTCCGGCGAGGGAGTTGGGGAGGGTGGCGGCCTGGATCGGGAAGGGCTCGGTGACGCTTTCGGCGACCAGGGCCCGCTGGACGGAGTCGGGAAGGTCCAGTTCGGTGAAGGCGGTGACCGGAGGGAGCGCCGGGGTGACGGTGACCGGGAGGGCGAATTCGCCCTTCAGGGCTACCGGGCGGCGGGCGCGTCCGTTGCCGCCGGCGGAACGGTTGCCGCCGGCGTATCCGCCGTTCGGGCGGTTCCCGGATCCGGGGCCGCGCTTTCCGGCAGAACTGCCGCTTCCGCTGCCCTTTCCACTCTTTCCCGCACTGGTGTCGCGATTTCCGCCGAAGCGGGCATAGTTCGTACTCACGGAGATTCCTCCTCGATACCGGCACGTATCGAGGAAATCCCGGTCCGCAGAGCGGGCCGCATTTCAAGAACGAGCCGAAATGAATTAAAAACAAAAGTCGGCCCGGGAGACGTCCCGGGTCCTCTCGTTCGTAACAACGAGCAGACCCGGTTCATTCCCGGGCGCGAAAACGCCACTGGGACCCGCACCCGAGGGTGCGGGTCCCAGCCGCGATGTCACCGCTGATCAGGACCGGAGTCCATGATCAGTGATCATCAGGCACAAGGCCGAATGACTAGGCGGGGACGATGTTCTCCGCCTGCGGGCCCTTCTGGCCCTGCGTGACGTCGAAGTTCACCTTCTGGCCTTCCTGGAGCTCACGGAAGCCGGAGGTGGCGATGTTCGAGTAGTGGGCGAAGACGTCGGCGCCGCCGCCGTCCTGCTCAATAAAGCCGAAGCCCTTTTCCGAGTTGAACCACTTCACGGTGCCAGTAGCCATGTCAAATCTCCTTCGGGGTAAAAACCCGGGAAACACACACTGTGTGTGTTCCACGTCGCGCGATGATGACCCCGTCCGGGAGAAAAGCACCGGAAATACAAAAGAAAAGTGCGCCCACCGGAAAACGTGCGAATTCCGGGGAGAGCACTTGTAAGTCTTTTCGGGAACCACAACTGCAACTGCGAATAACCGTAGCACGCCGAGAGCATTTCGGCACGGCGAGTATTCGCTGACACTTCGCGTCGGACCGTCCAGCGTGTTCACGCCTGACGGCTGACGCCCGGTGCAGGGGCGAACGTACCCCGGCGACCGAGAAGGCAATCGCCGTCGGGGCCGCGAGTTTGCCGCGACCTTCCCGGGACCGCGAGAGCCGCACAACGCGACGGCGGGCCCGCAGAGCGCTCTGCGGGCCCGCCGTTCACGGCGACGTCCCCGGGGGTCACGGGGCCACCGGACCGACCGTGGCTCAGCCCACCCGGGTCAGCTTGGCGCCGAAGCCGGGCTCGGTCAGGTCCGACTGGAGGGCGACCGGGGCCTTGACCATGCCCGGGCCCGTTCCGACCGTGACCTCGCCGACCACGTCGCCCGCCTTCGCGGCGTGCGGGACCGGCTTGCCCTGGACGCCGCCGACGGCCAGGTTCACCTTCAGGCCCGGCCAGCCGACCGCCTTCAGGTCCTGGGTCGCGACGACCGGCGTGTGGCCGCCGAGTCCGTCGTCCACGAACCCGACGACCTCGCCCTTCTTCACGACCGTCGCCGAGGTCACCGCCTCCTGCGCCTTCTGGATCAGCTTCAGGCTGTTGTCGATGGCGGCCTGGAGCTTGTCGTGCAGCTGGGCGCCGGTCTGCTGGTTCATCACCGCGCCGATGATCCGGCGCTCCTTGCCGTCGACGATGGTGCTCGCCGAGAACAGCAGGTTGCCGCCCGCCGGCGTCGTCGAGCCGGTCTTGATGCCGTTGACACCCGGCTTCAGCAGGATGTTGTTGTTGTTGTAGATCATGTTGTCGATGCCGGGGACCTCGACCTGCGGCAGGTCGACGATCTTGCGGAAGACGTCGTTCTTCATGAGCGCCTTGCCCAGCTTGATCTGGTCGAGCGGGGTGCTGACGGTGCCCTTGTCGAACCCGCTGGGGTCGGTGTACGTCGTGTTGGTCATGCCGAGGTCCTTGGCGGCGGCGTTCATCTTCGTGACGAACTCCGCCTCCGAGTCCGACTGGGTGTCCCACCGTCCGAGCAGCCGGGCGATGTTGTTGCCCGAGGGGATCATCAGCAGCTCGATCATCTGACGCAGCGTGAACGCCTGCCCCTTGGTGACCTGCGCCGTCGACTCGTCCGGCTTCTTCGCGTCGTCCTCGCCCTGCTGGTCGATGGTGACCTTGGGCCCGGTCTCCTTGCCCTTGAGCGGGTGGCTCTGCAGGACCACGTAAGCCGTCATGGCCTTCGCCATGCTCGCGATCGGAGCGGGCTTCTGCGGGCCCTCCTGGCCCATCGCGCCCACGCCCTCGACCTCGACCGCCGACTGACCGTCACCCGGCCACGGCATGTCGGTCTTTCCGCCCTCGAAGGAGTACGAGGTCGAGGAGGTGAGCTCTATCCGCGCGTCGGGCAGCGGACGCACCATCTGCACGACGCCGAACACCACCACCAGGAGCAGGACCAGCGGGGTCCAGATCTTGATCCGGCGCACGGTCGTGCGCACCGGGGTCTCCGGCGGGGCGGGCTTGTTCGTCAGCTCGGCCAGCAGGTCGAGCGGCGGCTTGGGCGGCAGCGGCTGCTGCCTGGTCCGCTCGGCCTCGGGGAGACCGGTGGTCCGGGCCGCAGGGGGCGCGGCGGCGGGCAGCGGGCCGGCGGGACGCGGCTGCGCACCGGCCCCCGCACCCGGAGTGTCCGCGGGACGGGCGCCGGGCTGGGGCGCCGTTCCACCGGGCCGACGGGGCGGTTTGGGCGACCGTACGTCGTCCGGCTTGAGCGGTACGAAGGTGCTGGTGCGCTCCTTGTCCGACTCGGGCCTGGCCACCCGCGAGCTGGGCGCACCCTTCGGCCCCTTGGGCGCCTGCGGATCCGTCGACGGCAGCTTGAGCATGGCCGTCGGCTGGTCGACCGGGGGCGCGGTGGCGGCCTTGGGAGGCTTGGGAGCGGAGCCGGGCCTGCTGGCCCTGGGCGCGGATTCGGCACCGGAGCCGGAGCCGGGCTTGGGCGCCTTGGGGTCCGCCTCGGCTGTCTGGGAGGCGGGCTCGGGCTTGGACCCGGAGGCCTTGGACGCGGGCGTGGTCCCGGACGCCGGGGCCTTGGACCCGGCCGAACGAGGCATGGTCCTGAAGACGGCGGTGGCCTGGTCGACACCAGTGCCGGTGGCCTTGCCGTCGCTGTCGGCCTCGGCGTCACCCTCGGTGGTGCCGTCGCTGTCGGCGTCGGCACCACGGGTGCGCCCGGCCGAAGCGTCGGCGCCACCGGCGTCGGCGCTGCTGCCGCCTTCTGCGTCACCGTCGGCAGGGGCGCTCTCGCCGTCGGCCTTGCCCGCGGCGCCCGCCCTGCGCGCCTCGTCGGCCCCAGCGGGCTTCACGTCGCCCGTGGCGGTCTTCCGGCCGGCCCGGGGCGGCTTCGCGCCCGGCTTCCCGGCCGCCGAGCCGCTCTCCGGCTTCCCGGCCGTCAGGTCCGGCTCTTCCTTCGGTACGGGGGTGGGCTTGTCCGCGGTGTCGTCCTTCGGCGTTACGTCGTCGGCTTCGACGGTGGCGGCGTCGGCCACCCCGCTTCCGTCGCCACCGCGCCGTACCTCCGCCGCATCGGCCTCACCGGCCTCACCGGCCTCACCGGCCTCACCGGCCTCACCGGCCTCACCGGCCTCACCGGCAGCCGTGGTGGCCTTGGTGGCCGCAGCGGTGGAACGGTCCTGCTCGGCGCGGGCCGCGCGAGCGCCGGCGAGCACCGCGGAGGCGGCGGCAGCGGAAGCCGCCGCGCCGGCCTTGTCGGCCTCGTCCGGCTCCGCGTTCCGCTTCGGGTCGGCCGTGTCACCCGGACGAGCGGCCGGCGTGCGCTCAGCGGCGCCGTCGGAGCCGTCTCCGGCCGGGTCGGCGTCGGGCTCGTCCGCCGTGGCGACCCAGGCGGCAACGGCCGCCCGCAGCCGGGAATTGCCCGCCTCGGGGGCCTCGTCGCGGGCCTCCTCCGCCGTCGTCCCGGACGGCGTCTCCGCTGCGGATGCGGACCCGGTCCGGGATTCCGCTTCCGCCACCGGTTCGGTCACGCCGTCGGCCGCCTCGGCGTCATCAGCCTCGTCGACCTCGTCGACCTCGTCGGCCTCGTCGACCTCATCGCCCTCGTCGGCCTGCGCCTCGGTGCTCCTCGGACGTGTCCTGAAGACGCCCGTCGGCTGATCCACCCCCCGGGTGTCGTCGGCCGGGCCCGCGCCGGCGCCGTCCGCGCTGTCCGCGGCGGCCGTCTCGTGGGTGACTTCGTCCTCCCGCGTGGCCGCCTCGGCGGTGTCCGCGTCCTGCGGCTCCGCATCGTCCGGGGCCGGTTCAGGAACCGGCTTCGACGCCTCGGGCGTCCTCTCACGGAATACCGCGAGCCGGGGATCTCGTTCGCCCGCCGTCTCCCCCGACGACTTCCGCTGCTCCGACTTGCCGGGGGACTCGCCCGCCACCGATGCCTCCTCAACGCGTACGTCTACGCCACAACACGCCGCAACGGGGCCCGCCCCCGCTGTCCGTTCCATCAACCAGTGTCCTGCTACGGGCACCGGCCCCACGTGCTAGACGAGAACGACATAGCTACTGGTTCCCACACAAAGCACCCAGGCGCTCTCGACAGATGAATGTGAGAGGGGTCACCCTGTCATTCATCCACGCGGGGAGGCATGGATGGGCAGGAGCCGCAGAACAATTCCGGAGGAGCTTCTGTTGCTCGCTCTGGACCCGGCAACGGGTACCACAGCGCAGCCGCAGTCGCTCGACCTCGGCCTGGCCGGGGCACAGCTAGTGGAGCTGGCTCTGGCAGGACGGATAGCCCCTGACGGGGATCGTATCGCCGTGGTGATGCCACGGCCGACCGGAGATCCGACACTGGACTCCGCGCTGGAACTGCTGCGCCGTCGTGGCAGCCCGGTTCGGGCAGTGAACTGGATCGGCGGGCCTCGACTGGGGCTTCGCCAGATCTATCTCGCGCACCTGGAGCGGTGCGGCATGGTGCATGCCGTATCGGGTCAGATGTGCGGGGTCTTGCCGACGACTCGCTACCAGGCGACCGACACGGCAATCAGCCGGGACATCCGTGCCCGGCTGGACAGTGCGATCCGCACCGGCGTCCCGCCGGATCCGCGGACCGCGGCGCTCGCCGCGCTGGCCCATGCGGTCGGACTCGGCAAGCACCTGTACCCCGGCAATGAGGGCCGGTCGTCCAGGTCCCGCCTCAGGGATCTGATTCGGCACGACCCGATGGGCGGTCTCGTGGCACACGCCGTGATGGACGTCCAGAACGGTGTGGCCGCACAGCCACGCCGTGCCGCACCCGGCCCGGCCGGCGCCCAGGGTTCCCCTGGCGGCGGTGGCGGCGGGGTACGTCAGAACGCCTCCGTATCCGTGCAGCCGCACCGCGGCAGCATGGCCCGGGCCGCGGCGCACTGACGGGCGTACGCACCCAAGAAGCAGCACCAGCACCACAGAAGGCCGCCGCACCGACGTCCCCAGAGACCCGGTTCGGGAGCCGCAGCAAGCGCGCGGGGCAGTGGACCGGCCGTCCGGACGAGGGCCGGGCCACCGCCCCGCGCGTGTTTCCGCATGTGTGGGACGGCCCGTCGCGCACGCGCACAAGCCGCACCCGGACATACGGATGCGTGGCCGCCGCACCACCCTGTGTGGCCATTTACCAGCGCGGTCACGCCAGTTGGTGGCAGTCTGCTGAACAGTAGATACGCGCAGCACGCAGCCGGAGGTGCAGTTTCCGTGGCGTCCCCCAATGTCAATCCCACCGTCAGGCGACGCCGACTGGGCCAGGAGCTGCGTCGCCTGCGCGAGCTCAAAGGCATGACGGCGGAGGGGGTCGCGGAGCGGCTCCTGGTCTCCCAGTCCAAGATCAGCCGCCTGGAGAACGGTCGCCGCAGCATCAGCCCGCGCGATGTCCGCGACCTGTGCAACGTCTACGAGGTCGAGGACCCCAGGGTGGTCGAGTCGCTGATGCAGATGGCCAAGGACTCGCGCCAGCAGGGCTGGTGGCACGCCTTCGGCGACATCCCGTACAGCGTGTACATCGGTCTGGAGACCGACGCCGACAACCTGCGGGTGTATGAACCCCAGGTCGTCCCCGGTCTGCTCCAGACCAAGGAGTACGCCAAGGCGGTCATCGCCGGCGCCCTGCCGGAGAACTCGCCCGAGGACTGGGAGAAGCGGGTCGGCGTCCGGGTGCGCCGCCAGGACCGCGTCACCACCAGCACCTCGCCGCTGCGTCTGTGGGCGGTGATCGACGAGGCGGCGCTGCGCCGGGTCGTCGGCGACCGGCATCTGATGCTGGAGCAGCTGGAGCACCTCCAGGAACTGGCCCGGCTGCCCCATGTGACCATCCAGGTACTGCCGTTCAGGGCCGGCGCGCACACCGGGCTCAGCGGGCACTACGCGATCCTGGAGTTCCCGGAGACGACCGACTCCAGCGTGGTCTACATCGAGGGCGTGACCAGCGACCTCTATCTGGAGAAGACTCCGGACGTGCAGAAGTACACCGGGATGTACGAGCACCTGCGGGCGAAGGCGCTGAGCGTCGAGGACTCGCACCTCTTCATCGAGAAGATCGCCAAGGACTACGCGAGCGCGGAGCACCAGGGGTAAGCACGCGGCGCGAGGGGCCAGGGACAACGGGGCGGGTGCGAGCGGGGGCGAGGCACCGGGGCGGGGAGTGGCCGGTTCCAGCCCCTCGCACCGGTCCCGCACGGGCCTCAGCGCCGGCTTTCTCCCCGGCCCCGATCGGCCGAGGTCGCGTACCGTACACCTACCGCCCACGCCAGTGGAAGGCCCACCGGAATATGCCATCCGGTCGAGTGAACGGCCCCTGTGTGCTTGTGAGTTCCGGCGTAGCGTCGATCACGCCAAGCAAGAGCGTTTGGCGGTTCACGACGACTGGTGAAGGCGGAACGGACATGGCAATTCGCAAGGGTGCTACGGCCGAGTGGACGAAGTCCTCGTACTCCGGCGGTAACGGCGCGTGTGTGGAAGTGAAGTCGCCTGCGGTGCAGGCCATTTACGTGCGGGACTCGAAGGCGCCCGAGGGACCCTCGGTCTCCTTCGTCCCGGGTTCGTGGACGTCGTTCATCGCCGAGGTCGGCCAGGGCTCCTTCGGTCGCTGATCCCGCCCACGTCACGCACCACTCGCTGTAACAGCAACGCCGTAGAGGCACCAGCAACACCGTAGAGCCCTCTCGACTGGCCCGCCGTCCTGGCCGAGGGGGCTTCTCAACGTCCGCTCCGGTTCAGCGGAGTTGATCGACGTAGCGGTCGGTGCCCACGACGGTGGGTACGAACGGCGCGACCAGTTCCACCCGCCCGAGACCGGCCTCGGCGACCGCCTCCCCGAGTCCTCCGAACTGCTCCTCCCAGCGCTCCCGCGGGTCCCGCTCCAGGAACCACAGCAGGGTCAACCGGGTGCCGACGCCCTCGACCTGCTTGACGTAGGTCATCCTGTCGCCGGGCAGCGGGGTCGGCCGGAAGACGGTGACCATCGCGGCCGACGACCCCGCGAGCCGCTTCGGCAGGTACTTGGCCCGCAGCCACTCCGCCAGCTCCCGGCACTGTTCCGGGCTCTCGGTGTCGATGACCTCCAGGACCAGCCCCTGGTACGGGTGATCCAGGGCGTGGTAGTCGCGGGGGCCCGCGGCTCCGTCGCGGTAGACGGTCACCTCGTGGTCCTGGAACGCGGTGAAGACATGGGTGCGGGCCTGGTGGACGCGGCCGTCCCGGTTGAGGCGTTTGTTGATGGCGACGGTCCACTTCATGTGGTCGTCGTAGCGGCCCTCGGTGATCCAGTACGTGGTGAGGTAGCAGCCCGCTGTGACGGGGTCGGCGACCGCGGACTTGGCCGGGTGTCGCAGGAGTTGGAGGTCGCGGGTGGCGACCCAGCGGCGTCCCGCGTACATCCAGGGCATGGCCATCGCAC
The DNA here is from genome assembly GCF_044454195.1 of Streptomyces sp. NPDC051561. Classification (NCBI taxonomy): domain Bacteria; kingdom Bacillati; phylum Actinomycetota; class Actinomycetes; order Kitasatosporales; family Streptomycetaceae; genus Streptomyces; species Streptomyces sp. NPDC051561. The sequence goes on from NZ_JBITDM010000018.1 coordinate 9,329, forward strand.
CGGCCATGTAGTGATCGTCCTCGTACCAGCGGTTGTAGGCGTACTCCTGGCCCGGGTGCGGTTCCACCATGGTGATCAGCGCGTGGCCGGGGCGCACACCGTAGGGGCCGACGGCTGCCAGTTCCGCGTAGGTCTCGCTGCGGGTGTCCTCGCTCATCGCACTCACCTTCCAAGTTGACGGCGACGCGCCTACTCTGACGGACCGTCAGCAATTGGTCCATGGTCCGGAGGCAGTGTGATGCTCGTCGAGGGAAAGACCGTCGTCGTGTCCGGGGTGGGCTCCGGGCTCGGCCATCAGGTGGCGGCGGCGGTGATCCGTGACGGCGGCAACGCCGTACTGGGCGCCCGCACCGAGGCCAACCTCGCCAAGGCGGCCGCCGAGCTGGACCCGGAGGGCACCCGGACCGCGTACCTCCCCACCGACATCACCGACGAGCAGAGCTGCGAACGGCTGGCCGCGCTCGCGGTGGAGCGCTTCGGCCGGCTCGACGCGGTCGTCCATGTCGCCGCGTACGACACCCACTTCGGCGGTCTGGCGGATGCCGACTTCGGCGCCTGGCAGCAGGTCCTGGACGTCAATCTGCTCGGCACCCTGCGGATGACCCGCGCCTGCCTGCCCGCCCTGAAGGAGCGCGGCGGCGCGGTCGTCTGCATCGGTACGCAGTCGGCCATCGCCGCCCCCAGCGAGGTGGCCCAGGCGGCGTACGCGGCGTCCAAGGGGGCGCTGACCTCGGCGATGTACTCCCTGGCGCGCGAGCTGGGACCGCACGGGATAAGGGTCAACTCGGTTCTGCCGGGCTGGATGTGGGGTCCGCCTGTGCAGGGTTTCGTGGCGTACGCCGCCCAGGCCGAGGGCATAGCGGAGGCGGCGGTGCGCGAGCGGCTGAACGCGCGGATGGCGTTGCCGGAGATGGCGACGGACGGGGACGTGGCGGATGCGGTGGTGTTCTTCGCCTCGGACCGGGCGCGGGCGATCACGGGGCAGCAGTTGCTGGTGAACGCGGGTGAGTTGATGCGGTGAGGGCCCGGCCGCGCGAAGGCTGTGCGGCTGCCCTACGGCGTCGGCCGCCTTCACAGCACCGGCTGCCTTTACGGCGTACAGGGCGGCCCTGTACGCCGTACAAGGTTTCCTTTACGGCGTACGGCCCCCGCGGGCCCGTGGGTCCCCCTCAGGCGCGCGGGTACCGGGCCAGCCAGCCCGGTGCGCTGGTCGTCGGCCCGTGCAGGGCCGGGCCCTGGGTCATCTCCATGGCGAAGTCGTCGGCGAGGGCGAGGACGGTGGGGCGGCCCTCCAGTTCAGCGAGCCAGCCGGGCGGCAGGGCCGTTTCGCCGTGCATGGCGCCGAGGAGGGCGCCGCAGAGGGCGCCGGTGGTGGCGGACGCGCCGTCGTGGTTGACGGCGAGGCGCAGGCCGTGGCGGATGTCCTCGCCGACGAGTGCGCAGTAGACGGCGATGGCCAGTGCGCCTTCGGGGGTGTGGCCGTCGCCGAGTGACGCCACCCGTTCGGGGGTCGGGGTGCCCTGGCGGACCGCTTCGAGGGCGGTGTGGAGTGCGGCGGTGACGGGTGGGCTGCCGGGGCGGGTGGCGAGCAGGGCGAGGGTGCGCTGGACCGCGGCGGCCGGGCCTTCGCCCCGGGCCAGGCCGTGGACCAGGACGGCGAGGGCCCCGCAGGAGAGCGTGGAGGTGGGATGGCCGTGGGACTGGGCGGCGCATTCGACGGCGAGCTGGAGGACCAGTGGGGGTTCCCAGCCGACCAGCAGGCCGAAGGGGGCGGAGCGGGCGAGTGCGGCCGGGTCGGTGGAGTCGGGGTTCCTGGGCCGGTCGAGGGTGCCCATTGCCGGGTCCCGGAAGGCGTTGAGGGTTTCGCGGCCGGGTGACCTGCGGACGTACAGCCACTCCTCGCGGGCCAGCCAGCCGTCCTCGGCGCGGCGTTCGTCCGGGCCCCAGTCGTGCTGGGTGGCGGACCAGCGCAGATAGGCGCGGTGGACGTCGGTGGGCGGGTGCCAGGCGCCGGTGTCCCGGCGGACCTGGGCACGTATCAGCCCGTCGACGGTGAACAGGGTGAGCTGGGTGGCGGCGGTGATCGCGCCGCGTCTGCCGTGGGCGGGCGCCAGGTCGAGGACTCCGGCGAATCCGTGGGTCTCCCGTACGGCGCTCATCGGCAGGGTGTCGACCGGGGCGCCGAGTGCGTCGCCGATCGCCCCGCCGAGGAGGGCGCCGCGCACCCGGCTGCGGAAGTCCTGCTGTTCGGCGCGGCCCCAGACGGGGGACGCGGGGGTGGCAGTGGCGGCGGGGGCGGCGGGACTGCTCATGGCGCGACACGCTACTCGATCGTAGGTTGAGAGAGCTGTGGCCCTTCAGGTCCCTTTCGGGTCCCAAAGGGCCACAAGTCAGTCAGTCTTGGACAGTTTTCCGTCAGTCGGTGATCGGGATCTGGCCGTTCGCGGCGCCCGCAGGGCCCGCGTCGGCCGCACCGCCGCCGGCACCCGTGGCCGCCGACTGCTCCGGCACCCTGGCGCCGCTCGTCCCCTTCGCGGCGATGCCCTTCAGCAGCTCGCCAAGGTCGACCCCGGTGGTCGAACTGAGCAGTTCCATCCCCTGGGCCACGTTGTCGGTGACCGTACGGGAGAGCTGCGAGGCGCCGTCCGTGGAGATCACCGTCATCTTGTCGATGGCGCTGAGCGGCTCGGACGCCTTGGCGACGACCTGCGGCAGTGCCTCGACCAGCATCTGGATCACGGCCGCGTCGCCGTACTGCGCGAACGCGTCCGCCTTCTTCTGCATCGCCTCGGCCTCGGCCGAACCCTTCGCGGCGATCGCTGCTGCCTCCGACTCACCCTCGATCCGTACGGCTGCGGCGAGGGCGGCACGGCGCAGCTTCTCGCCCTCACCGGTGAGCCGGGAGCGCTCGGCGTCCGCCTCGGCCTCCTTGACCTGGCTGATCCTGCGCGCCTCGGCCTCCTGCTCGGCCTGGTAGCGGGCGGCGTCGGCGGGCTTGCGGACCTTGGTGTCGAGTTCGCGGTCGGTCAGGGCGGCCTGCCGCTGCGCGACCTTCTCCTGTTCGGCGAGCACTTCCTGCTGGCGGGCGGCGTCGGCGAGCGGACCGGCAGCGTTGGCCTGGGCTGCGGCGGCCTCGGTCTCGACGCGGATCTCGGCCTGCTTGAGGTAGAACGTCCGCTCGGCGATGGCGATTTCCTCGGCGGCCTTCAGCCGGGCCTGCTCGGAGGCCCGCTTGGCGATGGCCTCGGCGATGTCGGCCTCCTGGCGGGCGCGGGCGGCCTCGGGCCGGCCCAGGTCCTCCAGATAGGAGCCCTCGGTGGTGATGTCGTGGATCTGGAAGGCGTCGAGCACCAGGCCCTGCCCGGAGAGGCTGGCCTCGGCCTCCTCCGCGACCTGCCCCGCGAACGCGGCCCGGTCCCGGATGATGTCCTCGACCGACATCCGGCCGACGATCGCGCGCAGCGCGCCGGAGAGCACTTCCTGGGTGAAGCTGTTGACCTGGCCCTGCTGCTGGAGGAAGCGCTGGGCGGCGGCCCGGATCGCGTCCTCGTTGCCGCCGACCTTGACGATCGCGACGCCTTCGAGGTTGGCCTTCACACCGCGCAGGGTGACCGCGCCGCGCACCGAGATCGGGATCTGCCGGCTGGAGAGGTCGAGTGTGGACTTCTGCTGGACGAACGGGACGACGAAGACGCCGCCGCCGACCACGACCTTCTGGCCGCTGTTGTCGGTGCTGATCCGTCCGGTGACCGGGTCGGTGGACTTCTTGCCGCGCCGCCCGGTGATGATGAACGCCTCGCTCGGCCCGGCGACCTTGTAGCGCGTGACCACGACAAGACCGAGCAGGACGACGAGTACGACGATTCCGACGACCGCGATGACGACTGGGCTCATGGGCAAATCCCTCTGGTGGTTGAGCGGTTACGTGAGGAGGGGGCGCGGGGGCGTCAAGAAGGGCAGGGGCGCAGGGCGGACGGAGTGGCTCAGCGTTCGACGGGGCGTACGGAGACCGAGGTCGACGAGAGCGTCGCCTCCACCCACACGTCCGCGCCCCGGACCACCGGTATCTCGCTCTTCGCCGCGTACTTCACCGGCTGCCCGCCGAGGTAGACGATCACTTCGCCGTACCCGCCGGCCGGAATCGCGGTGACGACCGACCCCGACGTACCGACGAGGTCTTCCCCGCGTGGTGTCGCGTCGGTCTGATCACGCATCAGCGCGCGGCTGAACTTCCAGGTGAGCCAGGCAGCACCGACCCCGGCCACGGCGCCGACCCCCGTCGCGGCGCCGGCTCCGAGGCCGGTGGTACCCAGCGTGATCGCACCGCCGAAGCCGAGCATCGCCGTGAATCCGGCGACGACCGGCAGCGAGAGCCATCCGTCGAACACTCCCTCAAGCGCGGAGAACCCGTGGAACAGACCCTCCAGCAGCCCGTCGAAGACGAGCGCGAGGAGCAGGAGCACCACACCCGCGATGCCAAGACCGAGGAACAGCGTCATTCCCACTCCTTCCCTCGTGTGCGTCGGATGCGCCCCTTCGACGTGTCCGAAGAGTCGCACGGCGCACTGACACAGGTCATTGCCGCACTCCGGCAATCTTTACGCGTTCTTAATGCCGGGCGTCCGTGCAACCGCGGCGCACCGGAGGGGGGGGGGGGGGGGGGGGGGGGGGGGGGGGGGCGGGGGGGGGGCGGGCGCGCGGCCCCCCCCCCCCCCCCCCCCCCCCCCCCCCGCCCCCACCCCACCCCGTAGACCCCACCGCCCCCCCTACATTATTTTGGCGCGCGGCGGTCGGGGGGGCCCCCCCCCCCCGCCCGCCCGCGCCGCCCCCCCCCCCCCCCCCCCCCCCCCCCCCTCCGGTGACACTCGGTTCCCGCTCAGTCCCCCAGCACCGGCAGCAGCTCGGGAAGATGCCCGTCGGAGGCGTGCGCGGCGGCCACCCGCTCCTGGGGCACCTCGCCGTACAGCGTCGTACGCGGCCGCGAGGGCCGTCCGGCGGCGTCCGCGATCGCCACCAGGTCCTGAATCGACCGGTAGGACCCGTAACTCGATCCGGCCATCCGCGAGATCGTCTCCTCCATCAGGGTCCCGCCCAGGTCGTTGGCCCCGGACCGCAGCATCTCCGCAGCGCCCTCCGCACCCAGCTTCACCCAGCTGGTCTGGATGTTCGTGATGTACGGGTGCAGCAGCAGCCGGGCCATCGCGGTGACCGCCCGGTTGTCCCGCACGGTCGGTCCGGGCCGGGCGATGCCGGCCAGGTACACCGGCGCGTTGGTGTGGATGAACGGCAGCGTCACGAACTCCGTGAAGCCTTCGACGTTGTTGGCCAGCGCGTTCTGCTGCATCCGGGCCAGTGTCCGCAGATGCCCGAGCCAGTGCCGGGGCTGGTCCACATGCCCGTACATCATCGTGGACGAGGACCTGAGCCCCACCTCGTGCGCCGTCCGGATCACCTCGACCCACTCGGCGGTCGGCAGCTTCCCCTTCGTCAGGATCCACCGCACCTCGTCGTCCAGGATCTCGGCGGCGGTCCCCGGGATCGACCCGAGCCCCGCCTCCTTCGCGGCGATCAGCCACTCCCGGAACGAAAGCCCGGTCCTGGTGGCCCCGTTGACCACCTCCATCGGTGAGAAGGCGTGCACATGCATCCCCGGCACCCGCTCCTTCACCGCCTTCGCGATGTCGAAGTACGCGGTCCCGGGCAGGTCGGGGTGGATGCCGCCCTGCATGCACACCTCGACCGCGCCCACGTCCCACGCCTGCTGTGCCCGGTCGGCGACCTGGTCCAGCGAGAGGGTGTACGCGTCGGCGTCGGTGCGCCGTTGCGCGAAGGCGCAGAAGCGGCAGCCGGTGTAGCAGACATTGGTGAAGTTGATGTTCCTGGTGACGATGTAGGTGACGTCGTCACCGACCACGTCCCTCCGCAGCGCGTCCGCGATCCGGCACAACGCGTCCAGCGCGGGACCGTCGGCGTGCAGCAGCGTCAGCGCCTGAGCGTCCGTCAACTTGGTTGGATCGGCAGCCGCTTGGGAAAGCGCCGCCTTCACCTCTCCGTCGATCCGGCTGACGTCTCCATCGATCTGGGACGGCACCATCCCGGGCACCGCCGCCTCCCGCAGCGCCTCCCAGTCGCCGTACACCGCGTCGAAGTCGTCGCGCCGGTCGCCGGTGCGGCCCTCGGTGTCGATCGTGGTGTGCAGATCCGTACGCCCGCTGGCCGTGAACGCCTCGTCCGGCTCCTGCCAGGGCAGCCCCGCCGGCCGTACGTCCTCCCGGGCAAGCCCGGTCTCCGGATCGGCCAGCGCCCGTACGTGCGGCAGCAGCCGGGGGTCCAGCCACGGTTCGCCGCGCTGCACGAACTCGGGGTAGATCGTCAGGCGTTCCCGCAGCACGAATCCCGACTCACCTGTTTTCTGGACCAGTTGAGCGATGTGCGGCCAGGGGCGCTCCGGGTTCACATGGTCCGGGGTCAGCGGCGACACCCCGCCCCAGTCGTCGATCCCCGCCCCGATGATCAGGGCATACTCCTCGTCGACCAGATTCGGCGGCGCCTGGATCCGGGCGGAGGGGCCGAGGATGTGCCGGGCGACGGCAATCGTGGCGGCCAGCTCCTCCAGCTCCGCGTCCGGCATCTTCCCCATCGCGGTGTCCGGCTTGGCACGGAAGTTCTGCACGATGACTTCCTGGATGCCGTGGTACGCCCGTGCCGTGCGCCGCAGCGCGAACAGCGAGTCGGCGCGCTCCTCGTAGTCCTCGCCGATGCCGATCAGGATGCCGGTGGTGAAGGGGACGTTGGACCTGCCCGCGTCCTCCAGCGCCCGCAGCCGTACCGCGGGCTCCTTGTCGGGCGACCCGTGGTGCGGCCCACCCGGCTCGCTCCACAGCCGGGTCGCCGTGGTCTCCAGCATCATCCCCATCGAGGGCGCGACCGGTTTCAGCCGCTGGAGCTCCGTCCAGGACATCACCCCCGGGTTGAGGTGCGGCAGCAGACCGGTCTCCTCCAGCACGCGGATCGCCATGGCCCGTACGTACGCGAGGGTGTCGTCGTACCCCTCCGCCTCCAGCCACTCCCGCGCCTCCGGCCACCGCTCCTCCGGCCGGTCGCCCAGCGTGAACAGGGCTTCCTTGCATCCCATTTCGGCCCCGGCGCGGGCGATCTCCAGCACCTCGTCGGGCGACAGGTACATCCCGTGCCCGGCCCGGCGCAGCTTGCCCGGGACGGTCACGAAGGTGCAGTAGTGGCACTTGTCCCGGCACAGGCGGGTGAGCGGGATGAAGACCTTCTTGGAGTACGTGATGACGCCCGGCCGCCCGACGGCCTCAAGCCCCGCGTCCCTGACACGTGCCGCCGAGGCGCACAGGTCGGTGAGGTCGTCGCCGCGCGCCTGGAGGAGGACGGCGGCCTCTCCCGCGTCGAGTGCGACACCGTCACGGGCACGTTTGAGGGCGCGGCGCATGGAATTGGCGGTCGGGGGCGTCGCGGTGCCGGTCCCGGTCCCGGTGCTGGTTCCGGTGCCGGTGGATCCCGTCGACCCCGTCGACCCCGTCGGTCCGGTGGGCTGCGCTGCGGAGCTCGTCATCCCCCGAGGATACGTTCGATGCCTGCGTGACATTCGGGGCGTGGGGGCGTTAGACGCAGCACACCTCCGCATCTCCCGTACGCCACAGGAGCCCCCATGTTGCGCCGTATCGCCGCCTCCGCACTCCCCCTGCTCGCCCTCCTGGGAAGCGCCGCGACCACCGCCACCGCGGCCCCTGCCGTCCCGCCCTCCGGCGACCGCCTCACCGTCACCGTCGCCGATTCGGGCCTCCCGGACGCGGACGGCACCTACGAGCTGGACTGCCGTCCCACCGGCGGCACCCACCCCGACGCCCAGCAGGCCTGCGAGCGCCTCGACGAGGTCACCGTCTGGGGCAAGGACCCGTTCGCGCCGGTGGCCCCGGACGCCCTGTGCACCCAGGTGTACGGCGGTCCGCAGACGGCCCGTGTCACCGGGACCTGGGCGGGGCGCCCGGTGGACACGACGTACCGCCGGACCAACGGGTGCGAGATGTCCCGGTGGGACGGGATGGTGCCGCTGCTTCCGGCGGCGGGGGCCGGTGCCTGAGGAAGCGGCGTACTGAAGAGAACCCTGCTAGAGGAACTGCGCATAGGAGTCCAGCGTGCGCAGCACCTGCCCCTCCCCGGCCGGCGGAAGCTGGAGCACCACTTCCCCGATGCCCAGCTCGGCGTAGTGCGCCAGTTTGCCGGGGCTGGGCAGGACCGCGTACGGCACCACCTGAAGGTCCTTGGCCTCGCGCCCGGCCGCCTCCCACACACCGCGCAGCACCGGGATGGACTCGCTCAGCCCGCGTCCACCGATCGGCATCCAGCCGTCCGCGTACTGGGTGATGTGGTCGAAGAGTTTGGGTCCGGCGGCCCCGCCCACCAGGATGCGCGGTGCGCCGTCCTGCGGCTTGGGGTACACCTCACTGGCCCGCACCGAGCCGAACTCGCCCTCGAACGCGGTGGGTTGCTCGCTCCACAGGGCCCGCATCAACCCCATCCGTTCGCGGCCCAGTTCGCGCCGGGTCTTCCACTCCACACCGTGGTCGGCGGCTTCCTCCTTGTTCCAGCCGAAGCCGACGCCGAGCGTGAACCGGCCGCCGGAGAGGTGGTCGAGGGTGGCGATCTGCTTGGCCAGTCCGATCGGGTCGTGCTGGGCGACCAGGGTGACCCCGGTGCCGAGCAGGAGCCGCTGCGTCACGGCCGACGCCTGACCGAGGGCCACGAACGGGTCGAGGGTGCGGGCGTATTCGCGGGGCAGTTCGCCGCCCGCCGGGTAGGGGGTGTCCCGGCTCGACGGGATGTGGGTGTGCTCCGGCAGATAGAGCCCGCCGAAGCCCCGCTGCTCCAGTTCCCGCGCGAGACGTACCGGTGTGATCGTCTCGTCGGTCAGGAAAATCGTGGCCGAGATCCGCATACAACCTCCTTGGTCGGGCACCTGTTGGCCGTCTCACGCTAGGGCGTACGGTGCCGAAAGCCGAGAGGTCCACCAGGACCCGGTACGAACGGGGAAGGGCGCAACACCATGCGCATGCGCACCAGGACAACCACCACCCTCCTTCTCGCGGGCACGCTGCTGTTCGGCGCCCCCGCGATGTCGCTGTCATCGGCGGCTGCCGCACCACGGGTCGCCGCGGCGAGCACCACGACGGCCGCCACCTCCACTTCGCAGTCGGGCACCGCCCTCACCACCCAGGCGCAGAGCTCGGCGGACACCGCGCTCGCCTCGAAGCCGAAGAAGAAAAAGAAGAAGTCGAAGGGCTTCGGGATCGGGCTCATCATCGGGCTGGTCTTCGGTGTGATCGCCCTGATCGTGCTGGTGCTGGTCATCCTGTGGCTGGTACGCCGCAACCGGAACCGCACCTGAGCACAGTGCGCTTCGCGCGGGCGGCGCCCGGCGACGGCCCACTGACCCGGACGGTGTCCGGCACCTTGCCGCCGGGGGCGCCCGACTACGCATATCTGCCGTTCGAAGTACCGGACGGGACAGGGGAGTTACGGGTCTCGTACGCGTACGAGCGCCCGCCCGTCCCTCCCGGGATCCAGGGCAACGCTCTCGATATCGGTCTCTTCGACGAGCGGGGCACGGCGCTGGGCGGGCCGGGTTTCCGAGGCTGGTCCGGGGTGCGCGCAGGGAGTTCTTCGTACGGGGTGACGAGGCGACACCGGGATATCTGCCGGGTCCCGTCCGCCCCGGCACCTGGCACGTGGTGCTGGCGCCGTACACGGTGGCGCCGCAGGGCCTGCCGTACACGGTGATCCTCACGCTCCTCCCCGGAGCCACCGCCCCCGCTCCCCGCCCGGTGTACCCGCCCGAGCGGGCGGCGGGGCGGGGCCGCGCCTGGTACCGGGGGGACTGCCACCTCCACTCCGTGCACTCCGACGGCAGCCGCACCCCGGCACGGATCGCGGCCCTGGCACGGGCGGCGGGCCTGGACTTCCTCGCCTCCACCGAGCACAACACCCCTTCTTCGCACGGGCATTGGGCCGATCTGGCAGGTGACGACCTGCTGATCCTGACCGGCGAGGAGGTCACCACCCGCAATGGGCACGTCCTCGCGCTGGGCACCGCCCCCGGCACCCATACCGACTGGCGCTACCGGGCCCGCGACCAATGCTTCGGGCGGTTCGCCCGCGGGATACGCCGGGCGGGCGGCCTGGTCGTCCCGGCGCACCCGCACGCCCCCTGCCCGGGCTGCTCCTGGCAGTTCGGCCTCGCCGAGGCGGACGTGGTGGAGGTCTGGAACTGGCCGTACACCCCGGACGACGAGGTGTCCCTCCAGGCGTGGGACAAGTCCCTCGGACGCGGCGGCGGTTGGACTCCTGCGATGGGCAACAGCGACTCCCACCGCGACCCCGACGAGGTGGGCCACCCGCAGACCGTCGTCCTCGCCGACAGCCTCTCCCGTACGTCGGTCCTGGCGGGCCTGCGCGCAGGCCGTTCCTACGTCGCCGAATCCTCGGCGGTGTCCCTCGACCTCACGGTGTCCGACGGGGGTGGCCGCACGGCCGGGATCGGTGAACGGCTGGGTGCCGCCCCCGACGCCCGGGTGACCGTCCGTCTCACCGTCACGGGCGCCGCCGCCGACTGCACCACCCACCTGGTCACCGACCGGGGCACGGTCCGCACGGGTGCGGCCACCGGCCTGTCCTGGACGACCACCCCGTCGTACGCCGGCCATGTCCGCGCGGAGGTGCGCCACCCGGCGACCGTCGCCGTGCTGCCCGGCCCGTTGGCGGCGTTCACCAACCCGGTCTTCCTCGGCGGGGCATAAGTATGCTGGCGCCGGTTCAGGGAGGGATCGGTATGGCACGCATGCCCGCGGCGCAGCGGCGGAGGCAACTGGTCGAGGCGGCGATCCGGGCGATGGCCCGGGACGGGGTCGCCAAGACCACGACGCGGTCCGTGGTGGCGGAGGCCGGGGTCTCGCTGAGCGTCTTCCACTACTGCTTCGCCTCGAAGCAGGAGCTGCTGGAGGCGGTGATGGACGCGATCTCCGAGGCCTCCGAGTCGGACGTGCTGGCCGAGCTGGTCCCCCGGGCCACCCTGCGCGAGACGATCCGGGCCGGGCTCCAGGCGTACTGGGACCATGTGCTCGCCCATCCCGGCCAGCACATGCTGACGTACGAACTCACCCAGTACGCGCTGCGGGAACCCGGCTACACGCATCTGGCCCGGCGGCAGTACGAGCGCTATGTCACCGCGCACACCAAGGTGCTCCGCCGGCTCGTCCCCGCCCTGGGGGTGGAGCTGACGGTGCCCGAGTCGACGGCCGCCCGGTATCTGGCCGCGCTGACCGACGGGCTCACCCTCAACTTCATGGTGCTGGGCGACGAGGCGACGGCGGCGGACGAGCGCGGCACGGTAGCCACGGCGGCGGACGTGCTGGACATGGTGGCCGACCAGGTGCTGCTGCTGGTACGGGAACGCCAACCGGGCCGGTCGCCCCGCTGAGGAGGTCGACCGGCCCGGTGGTGGGCGGAGTTGGTCAGCGGCCGAAGACCGCGGCCTCCTTCACCGAGTAGCCGTACTTGGTGGAGCGTGCGGTGCCGTGCACCCGGAGGTACCGCGCCTGCACCGGGGTGAAGGTCACGTTGTCCAGGCCGCCGTCCGCGCTGTCCGTGGACCAGACGGTCTTCCAGGCGGCGCCGTCGTCCGAGACCTCGACGCGGTAGCCGCGGGCGTAGGCCTGCTCCCAGTCGAGGGAGACCTGGCCGACCCTGCGGGGGGCGCCCAGGTCGATCCGGAGCCACTGGTCGTCGGACCAGCCGCTGGCCCACCGGGTGCCGCTGTCGCCGTCCACGGCCCGCCCCGCGGCGTAGCTGGTGAACGGGTTCCACTCCGTCGAGCTGGCGCTCGCCGGGGCGCCCGCGGCGAGGTTGGCGGCCGGCTTGTGGTCCTCGGTCCTCTTCCAGGTGGTGAGGTAGGACTCGGCGCCGCTCATCAGGTCCTGGACGGTGTCCTGGCCGCCGCTGAGCCGGATCTGCTCGATCCAGTCGGGTACCGCACCGGCGTGTGCCGCACCGTCGGTGTTGATGTCCCAGGTGCGCTCACCGGTCTTCTGGCGGTCGATCACGGAGCCGCCGTCGGCGCTGCGGTAGGGGTACTTGACCGCGTTGGGGGCGTCCGGGCCGACCGGTCCCGGCCAGCCGCCGACACCGTTCATGTCGGTGCCGTAGCCGAGGCCGACGCCGTACTTCTGGCGCAGCGGCCTGGTGCCGGCGGACTCCTTGGCGAAGCCGTCGGCGGCACCCATGTAGGAGGCCTTGAAGCCGCCGAGGCGGTAGAGGCGCTCCAGCCAGCTGTTGTCCATCCAGCTGTGGCTGGAGAGGACGCCCGGGTAGTCGGCGCTCTCCAGCATGTCGAGGGTGCGGGCGGCCGCCTTGACGCTCATGTGGTCGAGTTCGAGCATCATGTTGCGTTTCATCAGGCCCTTGACCGCGTACTCACCGAGTCCGGTGAGCCCCCGGGTGTTGCACTTCCCGCCGTTGTCGGCGGGCACCTTGACGCCCGGGGGCAGCAGCTTGGTCACCTCTGCGGGGGCGGCGGCGCCTCCGGCCGGGTTGTCCTGCTGGGGTCCGGTGCACTCCTCGGTGCGCCAGAAGGTGCCGGTGGAGAGGAACTGGCCGATGTTGACGGCCGTACCGATGGTGCCCTCGTCCATCCGCACCCCGCAGAGCGCGTTGTCGAACTTGTGGCACAGGAACATGCTGCGCACGCCGAGCTTCTGCAGCTCGTCCAGTCCGCGGTCGATGTCCTCCTTGCCGCACTGGGCGACGTCGAGGATCTGCTTGCAGCCGAACGGCTCCGAGGTCTCCACCCCGAGCACCACGGCGAGCTTGCCCTGCTCGGCCACCTGGCGCGCCTGCGCGGAGTCGGTGACGATGCGGAAGAAGCCCTTGCCGGGGCCGCCGTAGATCTTGTCGATGTACGCCTGCATCTCGTACGTCTTGCGGGCCTGGAGGCGGATGGACTCCATCTCGTCGCAGCCCCGGTCGCGGGCGTAGACCGAGCAGAGCAGTCCGTTGGAGACCAGGTCGTTGACCAGCACCCGCTGGCCGCCGCGCCAGGCGCGCTCCAGCCAGGCGTAGTAGTTCTGCTGGTGGCTCAGGGAGTTGTGGGCGGGCCAGTCCTTGAAGGTGGGCCAGCCGACCGGGTCGTGGTGGCCGTCGGCGCCGCCGGTGACGTTCTCGAAAAGGGCGAGCGCTCCGTCCGGGTAATGCTCGGGGCAGTCCTTGAGGGCGTCGGTCACGCCCTCCTGGGAGAACGGCTTCCCGCAGATGATGCGGCCGCCGAAGCCCTCGTTGGACATCACGTGGTTGTGCGCGTCGACGTAGCCGCGGACCTTGCCCTGGGCGTCCGCGCCCTTGAAGGGTTCGCCGGTGACGTTGATCTGGGAGTCGGCGGCGGGCCGCGCGGTGGGCTCCCACCAGGGGCTGTCGGCGCCGGCGGCCGGTGGGGAGGCCACGCCGAGGGTCAGGAGGAGGGTGACGATCGCGGCGAAGAAACCGCGTCTGCGAAGGGGGGTCATCCAGGCTGCCTTCGGTCCGGGATGGGCACGCGCGCGTAACTTACCGACGCGTAGGTCCCGTCGAGAATGGCGCTCCGCTGACAGCCAGTCAAGAGTCCGGGACAAACGACCTGTTGGGCGTTCCGGCCGCTTCCTCCGAACGGATGGAAGCGGCCGGAACGCCCTCTGTCGCCGGGCCCCGGGGTGTAGTGGGCCGGGGCGGGCGGGTCAGTCCCGGACGACCAGGGACGGAGTGTCCTTGGTGAGGATCTCGCCGCGGAAGAAGGCCGGGCTCCTGCGCTGCATGACCAGCATGATCAGGAATCCGACCAGCAGCAGGCCCACGCCGATCACGAAGACCGAGCCGACGCCGAATACGGAGGAGCCGCTGCCGTACGCCGGGTCCCACATGTCGTAGAGCGTCTTGGCGAAGACGGCGGTCAGCAGGACGCCCCCGAGCACCGGGAAGACCCCCTTGAAGAGGGCGTCGCGGGCGGAGCCGGTCAGGTCACGGCGGAAGTACCAGGCGCAGGCGAAGGAGGTCAGCGCGTAGTAGAAGCAGATCATGAGGCCGAGCGCGTAGATCGTGTCGACCAGGACGTGCTCGCTGACCAGGGTCATCACCGTGTAGAAGATGCCGGTGGCGACGCCCGCGTGGACGGTGGCGCGCCCCGGGCTCTTGAAGCGGGGGTGCACCCGGGAGTACGAGGCGGGCAGTGCCTCGTACGCGGACATCGCGAGGACCGTACGGGCCACCGGGATGAAGGTCGTCTGGAGGCTCGCGGTGGCGGACGCCAGGACGGCGACGAACAGCAGGATGCCCAGGACGGGGCCCATCACCGGACCCGCGAGGGCGGCGAAGACGTTGTCGGAGGTGTCCGGGTTTCCGAGGCCGAGCCCCTTGTCCCCCGAGCCGACGGCCATCTGTGCGGCGACGGCGGTGGCCAGGTAGGAGCCGACCAGGACGACCATCGCGATGAGTGCGGCCCGGCCGGGCGTCTTCTCACTGCCGGTGGTCTCCTCGTTGGCGGTCAGGCAGGCGTCCCAGCCCCAGTACATGAAGATCGACAGCGAGAGCCCCGCGGTGAAGGCGGCGAAGGAGCCCACCGAGAAGGGGTTGAACCAGGACCAGGAGAAGTCGAGTCCTCCCGCGAACTCCGGCAGGCCACTGTCCGCCTTGCCGAACGCCATCACCACGAAGAGCACCAGCACCACCAGCTGGAGGCCCACCAGGGCGTACTGGACGCCCTTGGTCGCCGTCATCCCCCGGTAGCTGACCAGGGTCGCCAGCGCGATCAGGGCAAGGCAGGTAAGGATGTGGACCGGTTTGTTGTCCGCCAGCTCCGCGATCTTCCCGCTGCCGGTGAGCTCACCCGCCAGGAGCCAGAAGTACGAGGTGGCGACGCCCGCCAGGTTGGACAGCACGATGATCGTGGCCACCACCAGACCCCAGCCGCACATCCAGCCCACCCGGGGACCGAACGCCTTCACGGTCCAGGTGAAGGAGGTGCCGCAGTCCGGCATGACCTGATTCAGCTCGCGGTACGCGAAGGCCACCAGCAGCATCGGCAGGAACCCGGCGAGGAAGATCGCCGGCATCTGGAGCCCGACCTCACCCGCGGTCGACCCCAGTGTCGAGGTCAGACAGTAGACGGGGGCCACGGTGGATATGCCGATGACGGCGCTGCCCAGCAGGCCCACGGAGTTTCCCCCGAGGCCCTTGCTGCGCATCCCGTCCCCGGAGGCACCCTCCCCGGAAGCCCCGCCACCGGAAGCGTGCGGGGCCGCCCCCTCGGGGACGCCCCTTACCGGGTCTCCGGCCTGCGCCGTTGTTTCCACCTGAGTCATGAACAGGACGTTAATTCCTGCGGTTTCCACATTCGGAGGATCGAAGTCCGGTATCTCTACCTTGAGTTGCGCGACACAAATCACCCAACGATCAAGGTTCCGAAGGTGCGAACCCTTACCGCACCTTCCGAATACCGGCGCAGACCTCCCCTTTCGCTATGCGGAAACCGCAGCTCAATCCCATTTGCCCCGATTCAAAATTTTCCCGTCCGCCCGGTGGCCGCCCTCACCCCGCCCTCACCCCGGCCAGACCACCGCCTGCACCTCGCTGTACGCGCGCAGGGCGTAGGACCCCACGTCCCGGCCCACCCCGCTCTGTTTGAAGCCGCCGAAGGGGGCCTCCATGTTGCGGCCGATGCTGTTGACGGTGACGCCGCCGGCGCGCAGCCGCCGGGCGACCCGGAAGGCCCGCGAGACGTCCCCCGACCACACGTAGTCGATCAGGCCGTAGTCGCTGTCGTTGGCGAGGGCGATGCCCTCCTCCTCGTCGTCGAAGGGGACGACCACGACGACCGGGCCGAAGATCTCCTCGCGGACGATCCGCATGTCGTTGGTGCAGTCGGCGAAGAGGGTGGGGGCGATGTAGAAGCCCTTGTCGAGGGGTGGCCGCTCGCCGCCCGCGACCAGCCTCGCGCCCTCCTTCCTGCCGAGTTCGACGTAGGACTCGACACGGTCGCGGTGAGCGGCGGAGATGACCGGGCCGACGACGGTCTTGGGGTCGGCCGGGTCGCCCACCGCCAGATAGCCGATGTAGGCGGTCAGCTTCTCCAGCAGGGCCTCGTAGACGCCTCGCTGGACGATCACCCGGGTCGGCGCGGTGCAGATCTGGCCGCTGTAGAAGGAGAAGGTGGTGCCGATACCCATCGCCGCCGAGTCCAGGTCGGCGTCGTCGAAGACGAGTGCCGCGCCCTTCCCGCCCAGCTCCATCAGCTGCCGCTTCATGCCGCGCCCGCAGACCTCCGCGATGCGCCGCCCCACCTCCGTACTGCCGGTGAAGCTGACCATGTCGACGGACGGGGAGTCGACGGCCGCCTCCCCCACCGCGACCGCCGTCCCGTTGACCACGTTCACCACGCCAGGTGGAACTCCCGCCTCCGCCAGTGCCTCGGCCATTCTGAAGACGGACAGCGGGTCCTGCGGGGCCGGTTTGACCAGCACCGTGTTGCCCATGGCGAGCGCGGGGGCGATCTTGCCGGACGGGTTGGCCCAGGGGTTGTTGTAGGACGTGATGCAGGTGACGACACCGACCGGCTGCCGTACCTCCAGCGCACCGAACACACCCGCCTTCCCCATCGGGCCCGCCTCGTTGATCTGCGGCACAAGCGCGGTCTCGGTCGGCTCCAGGGCGCCCTTCGCGTACCGCCGGAAGCGGGCCTCGCCGACCGCGACCTGCATACCGCGTGCGGTGCCGGTGGTCGCGCCCGTCTCCGCCTGGGCGAGCTGGGCGTACGTGGCGGACTCGCGCCGGACGATGTCGGCGGCCCGGTCGAGGATGCCGGCCCGCTCCTGGGGCGACGTACGCGACCAGGAGGCGAAGGCGTCGCGGGCGGCGTCGGCGGCGGCCCGCACCTGGCCGGGGCTCGCCTCGGGGGCGAGGCCCACCACCTCCTCGGTGGCCGGGTTGATCACCTCGTAGTGGCCGCCCTCCGGCTCGACCCACTCGCCACCGATGAACAGTTTCTGTTCCGTGGTCATTTAGTGCTCACCGTCCTGGTGTCACGGCCGGAACGCAGCACCGTCCCCGGTACCGCACCCGTCACCTGGTCCTCACGTATCGTCTCCACGCCGTTGACCCGCACGCTCACGATCCCCAGCGCCTTGGAGTCCAGCCGCGGGCTGTCGCCGGGCAGGTCGTGGACGAGGGTGGCGACACCCGCGTCGATCCGCTCCGGGTCGAAGAGGACGAGGTCCGCGTGGAACCCCTCGGCCACCCGTCCCCGCTCGCGCAGCCCGAAGAGCCGGGCGGGGTCGTCGGTGAGCATCTTCACCGCCTGCTCCAGCGGGACCAGCTTGCGTCCGCGCAGACAGTCGCCGAGGAAGCGGGTGGTGTACGGCGCCCCGCACATCCGGTCCAGGTGCGCGCCCGCGTCCGAGCCGCCCAGCATCACGTCCTCGTGGCTCCAGGTCTCCTGGCGCAGCGCCCAGGAGTCGGGGTCGTTGTCGGTGGGCATCGGCCACAGGACCGTGCGCAGGTCGTCGTTGGCGCAGATTTCGACCAGGCACTGGAAGGCGTCCTGGCCGCGTTCGGCGGCGATGTCGTTGACGACGCGGCCGCTGACGCCCTCGTTTGCCTCGGTGTAGGTGTCCCCGATGACGTACCGCCCGAAGTTCGCAAGGCGGCGGAAGACGCCTGCCTCCTTGGACTGGGCCCGCCGCAGCATCTCCGCCCGGACCTCCGGGTCGCGGAGCTTGGCGATCCGCTCCGGGACGGGGAGGGAGAGGATGTCGCCCCAGCCGGGGATGAGGTTGAGGGCGCAGAAGGTGCCGAGGGACATGTTCATGGGGGTGAGGATCGGCATGGTGAGCGCGACGATCCGGCCGCCCGACTTGCGGGCGCGTTCGCTGGCGATGAGCTGGCGGGGGACGCGCTCGGGGACGGCGGCGTCGATGGTCAGCACGTTCCAGTTCAGGGGGCGGCCCGCGGCGGCGCTCATCTCGACGAACAGCTCGATCTCGTCGTCGTCGAACTGGTCGAGGCAGCCGGCCACGATGGCTTCGATCTGGGTGCCCTCGTGCTCGCCGACCGCCTTGCTGAGGGCGAGGAGTTCGGCCGGGCGGGCGTGCCGGGAGGCGACCGGTTTGCCGTCCCCGTCGGAGTGGGTGGAGGACTGGGTGGTGGACAGGCCCCACGCCCCGGACTCCATGGCGTCGTGGAACAGCCGCAGCATCGCTTCGAGTTCGGTGGGGGTGGGCTGCCGGTCGCTCACCGCGTCCGCGCCCATGACGTACCGCCGGAGCGCGCAATGTCCCACCATGAAACCGGCGTTGACGGCTATCCGGCCGTCGAGCGCGTCGAGGTACTCCCCGAACGACGACCAGTTCCAGGGTGCGCCCTCCTCCAGGGCCACCAGCGACATGCCCTCCACCTTGGACATCATCCGGCGGGTGTAGTCGGCGTCCTCGGGGCGGTCCGGGTGCAGCGGGGCCAGCGTGAATCCGCAGTTGCCGCCGGCGACGGTGGTGACCCCGTGGTTGAGGGAGGGGGTGGCGTACGGGTCCCAGAAGAGCTGGGCGTCGTAGTGGGTGTGCGGGTCGACGAAGCCGGGGGCGAGGATGAGGCCGGTGGCGTCCTCGGTGGTGCGGGCGTCCTCGGTGACGGTGCCGGGGTCGGCGATGACGGCGATGCGGCCGTCCCGGATGCCGAGGTCGGCGGGGCGGGCGGGGGCGCCGGTGCCGTCGACGAGGGTGGCGTTGCGGATGAGGTGGTCGAGCATGTGCCGGATCCCTTCGAGGGGGGTGAGACGGGGCCGCTGCGCGGGGGCTTTCACCCCACCCCGCCCCTTCCCGGAACTGGGCTCCGCCCAGACCCGGGTGGCGGGCCCGCCGAGGTTCGTAGGTGTCTGCGGCTTCGTGGTGGCTGGTGGGGGGGGGGGGGGGGGGGGGGGGGGGGGGGGGGGGGGGGGGGGGGGGGGGCCGCCGCGGCCCCCCCCCCCCCCCGCGCGGGCGCGCGGCCGGCGCGGGGCCG
>NZ_JBITDM010000018.1:28427-172755 GCF_044454195.1 Streptomyces sp. NPDC051561
GCGCGGCGGGTTGGCGGGCGGGGGGGGGGGGGGCCGGGCGCGCCCCGCGCCCCCCCCCCCCCCCCCCCCGCGCCCCCCCCCCCCCCCCCCCCCGCCCGGCCGCATCCGCCCTATTGGGCCTGCTGCCGCATCCTGGACGTCCGGTGGACCGGGTCCGTGTCGATCTTCGGGATCACGTGCTCGCCGATCAGCTTGATCGTGTTCATGGTGTCTTCCGGAGACACCCCGATCGGCAGCCCGAACGACAGCTGGTCCGCCCCCGCCTGCTCCCACCTCTTGCACTGGGTCAGTACCTCGTCGGGGTCACCGCAGATCATCAGCTCCTCAGCGATGAGCAGCTCGATGATCTCCTCGGTGTACTCGGGCAGCAGTTCCGGCCACTCCGGAATCCCCTCGGGACGCGGGAACGTGTCGTGGTAGCGGAACAGCAGCGACTGGAGGTAGTTGAGCCCTCCGCTCACCGCCACCTGCACCGCCTTCTCGTGCGTCTCCGCGCAGATCGCCGTCGACGTCACCATCACGTTGTCGTTGACGAACGCCCCCACCGGCTCCGCGTCCTTGACCGCCGTCTTGTACGACTCGACGACCCACTCCATGTCGGAGACCTTCTGGACGCTGAAGCCGAGCACCCCCAGCCCCTTCTTCCCGGCCATCGCGTACGAGGACGGCGACCCGGCCGCGTACCACATCGCCGGGTGCGCCTTGCCGTACGGCTTGGGCAGGATCTTCCTCGGCGGCAGCGACCAGTGCTTGCCCTGGAAGCCCTGGTACTCGTCCTGGAGCCACATCTTGGGGAACTCGGAGATCGTCTCCTCCCAGATCTCCTTGGTGTGGTTCATGTCGGTGATGCCCGGCATGAAGCCGAGGATCTCGTGCGAGCCGGCCCCGCGCCCGGACCCGAACTCGAAGCGTCCACGGCTGAGGTGGTCGAGCATCGCGACCTTCTCGGCGACCTTCACCGGGTGGTTCACCGGAGCCAGCGGGTTGAAGATGCCGGAGCCCAGGTGGATGCGGTCCGTGGCATGGGCGAGGTAGCCGAGGAAGACGTCGTTGGCGGAGAGGTGCGAGTACTCCTCCAGGAAGTGGTGCTCACTCGCCCAGGCGTACTTGAACCCGGACTTGTCCGCCTGGATCACGTACTCGGTCTCCTCGATCAGAGCCTTGTGCTCTGCCTCGGGGTCGACCTTGGCGCGCGCGGCGGGCACGTAACCCTGTACGAAGAGACCGAACTCCACGGAAGTTCACCGTCCTTGGGGTGTCGAGCGGGTGTCCCGCTCTGGAACTGACGCATCGTCAGATTCGGATAGGGCCGACTGTTCCACCGGCGGGGTACGCCGTCAATGCCTGGTGCTGATACACCGTCAGATGATGCTGACCCCGGCCAGCCAGCCGCCGTCGATCACGAACGGCTGCCCGGTGATGTAGGAGGAGTCGTCGCCGGTCAGGAAGAGGGCGAGCTTGGCGATCTCCTCGGGGGTGCCGATCCGCCCGAGCGGCACCAGCTTCTTGTAGAGCTCGGCGACGGCGGCCCGCGACTCCTCCGGGTCGGACGCCGGGTCGAGCGCCGCCGGGTTGGTCATCGGAGTGTCGACCGCCCCCGGGCACACGGCGTTCACCCGGATCCCCTTGGCCGCCAGCTCCATCGCGGCGACACGTGTCAGACCGAGGATGGCGTGCTTGGTGGCGGCGTAGGCGCCCACGTACGCCATCCCGGTCAGCGCGGTGTACGAGGCGGTGTTGACGATCGTGCCGCCACCCGCCGCCTCGATCTCGGGTGCGAGGGTACGGATTCCCAGGAACGCGCCCACCTGGTTGACCTGGATGATCTGCTGGAACTCCTCCAGCGGGGTGTTCACCAGCTCGTTGAACCGCAGGATCCCCGCGTTGTTGACCAGCCCGTCGATCTTCCCGAAGGCCTCCTTGGCGAGGGTCACGGCCGCCTGCCAGTCCGCCTCCTGGCTGACGTCGAGGTGGACGTAGCGCGCCACGTCCTCGCCCAGCTCCTTGGCCAGCGCCTCCCCCTGGCCGTCCAGCACATCCGCGATCACCACCTTCGCGCCCTCCGCCGCGAACAGCCGGGCCTCCTGCTCGCCCTGCCCGCGCGAGGCCCCGGTGATGACGACCACGCGTCCGTCCAGCTTGCCCATGTGGGTGCACTCCTCTACTGGTTGAGGTGCGGAACTACCGGTTGCGATGCCGCACTACTGGTTCAGGTGCGGGGCCACCTCGGCCGCGAACGCCGCCATCTGGTCGGTCAGTTCGCTGCGGCTGCGGCTGCGGAAGCGGACCTGGATCTGGTGGACGCCCATCTCGCCGTACGCGCGCAGCGACTCGGCCAGGACCTCCGGCTTCCCGGCGAGGGTGCGGTCCCCGACGTCCCAGGCCGCGTCGCCGACGTACAGGGACTCGACGATGGCACCGATCTCGATGGGCGCCTCTACGCCGGCCTCCTCCCGGAGCCGCTTCAGCTTCGCGATCTGTGCGGGCAGCCGGTCGCGCGGGTCTCCCTGCGGCAGCCAGCCGTCACCGCGCAGGGCCGCCCGTCGTACGGCGGCGTGGGACGACCCGCCGACCCAGATCGGCACCTGCTGCCGGGCCGGCCGGGGCCGCTGCCCGAGCTCGCCGAACGCGTACCGCTCCCCCGCGTGCGCCGGATACTCCTCGGGCCCCAGCGCCGCTCGCATCGCGTCGATCGACTCGTCGAGTACCGCGCCCCGCCCCGCGAAGTCCGCCCCCACCGCGTCGAACTCCGCCTCCACGTGCCCGGCCCCGACCCCGAGGATCAGCCGCCCGCCACTGAGGTGGTCCAGGGTCGCGTACTGCTTGGCCAGCGCGAGCGGGTGACGCAGCCCCAGCACGGCCACGTGGGTGAGGAGCTGGACCTTCTCCGTGGCGGCCGCGAGGTAGGCGAGGGTGGCCACCGGGTCGTACCAGACCGTGCCCATCGCCTTCGCGTACGCCCGCGGAATCGCCACGTGGTCGCAGCAGGCCACATACGCGAACCCCGCACGGTCGGCGGCCCTCGCCACCTCCACCAGGTCCTCGGCCCCGGCGTCCGCCTCCCACTCCTCGGCGTAGATCCTGCTCTGTGACTGGATCGGGAGCTGCATCCCGTACGACAGCCGCCCCTCGGGCAGTACTCGGACCATGACGACCCCTCGGCCGGACCAATCTGGGTAACCTGACGATTCGTCATACTCGTAGCTGACGGTCCGTCAGGCAAGGGGGTGCGCATGGCCGTTCGCTACTTCTCCAGTGTCGGAACCCTCTCCCGTCCGGGCCGCAGTCCGGCCTTCTGGGCCGCCGCCTGCAAGGAGTGCAGCGCGAGCAGCATGACGCCGATGTCGTCGAGGTAGACCGGGTCGGGGATCAGATCGATCGGGCTGACGGTGTAGATCAGCGCACCCCAGAAGAGGAACTTGTTCTCCATCGGGATCCCGGCGTCCGTCAGCAGCCGGCGCATCTTCACCATCCGCACCAGCACCACCACGGCCCCCACCAGGGTCGCCAGGGCCAGCAGCCCCACCACGACCAGCACGATCGTCGTTGTGTCACTCATGTGCGTCGCTCCCAGCGTCGGCGGTCATCACCACTCCCCCTCCGTGTACCCGAACGGAGCCGACGCTCCCGGTTCACACGCCGGGCAGCGGTGTGCGACCACTCACGCGAAGAATGACCGCGAGCACCCGCCCGACCACTCACTTCGAGGTAATCACCCACTATTTAGTGCGTACTTGAGGCCGCGCGGCTCGGATACGAAGGTGGAGTCAGCCCACTCGGGCACACCCCTCCTCCTCCTAAGGAACCTCCGTGAACACCCCCGTGAACACCTCCGTCAACACCAAGGCACCCGTCACCGTTCTCGGCCTCGGTCTGATGGGCTCCGCCCTCGCCGACGCACTCCTCACCGCCGGCCACCGGGTCACCGTCTGGAACCGCACCCCCACCAAGGCCGACGCGCTGGTGGCTCGCGGTGCGGTCCGCGCCGGCTCGGTCCGCGAGGCCCTGGAGGCAAGCCCCCTGACCCTCTCCTGCCTCCTCGACTACGACACCCAGCGCGCCGTCCTCGACCCCGCCGCCGGCGCCCTCCACGGACGTACTCTCGTCAGCCTCACCAACGGCTCCCCCGCCCAGGCCCGCGAGACCGAGACCTGGGCCCACGCGCTCGGCGCGTCCTATCTCGACGGCGGCATCATGGCGATTCCGTCGATGATCGCCGGGCCGGGGGCGTTCATCCTCTACAGCGGCGCGCGGGACCCGTTCGACGCGCACCGCGCCACCCTGGAGGTGCTGGCCGAGGCCAAGTACCTGGGGACGGACGTGGGCACGGCCGCCCTGTACGACCTGGCCCTGCTCAGCTCCATGGACATGATGTTCGCGGGGTTCTTCCACGCGGTGGCCATGGCCACCTCCCACAAGGGGACGACCGCCTCAGGCTTCACCGAGCTCCTGGTGGACTGGCTGACCAGCATGGTCCACTCGCTGCCCGCGATGGCCGCCGACATCGACTCCGACGACCCGCCCTCGTACGAGCAGACCCTCGAACTCGTCCTGGCCGCCGCCCGCAACATGGGCGACGCGTCGCGCGAGGCCGGGGTGCGGTCGGACTGGTTCGACCGCGAGGTGACCGAGCTGGAGGCCCGGATCGCGGCGGGCCACACGATGCACTCAGCACCGGAGTCGGTACGGCTGCTCAAAGTGGCGGGGAGCTGATCCGGGCGGCCACGCCACCTCACCCCACGCGCCGCCCCACCTCACCCCACGCGCCGTCCCACGTCACCCACGCGCCGGGCCAGCACCATCCCCGGCCAGCTCCCCTTCTGGAACGGCCCGGTGGCCGTGAACCCGCACCTCTCGTAGTACCTGACCAGCTCACCCCCACCTCCCGCCCAGCAGTCCACCCTCAGCAGATCCACTCCCGCCCGCCGGGTCTCTTCCACGGCGTGCGCCAACAGCACCGCACCGATTCCCAGCCCGGCCTGCTTCCGGTCGGTGATCAGCAGCCGGACGTAACGCTCGGGCTCGTCCACAGCAGGGATGCCGGTCATCGTGGGACTCGGACCACCGCTCAACACCATCGCGCCCACGGGAAGCCCGTCGACCTCCGCGATATGCGGCTCGCACTCCTCCATGTAGTGCCGGACCCGCTCGGCCCCACCCGCCTTACGCGAGTACGGCGTGGTCCCCCACTGCTCGGTGTTCCCCCGCGCGTTCATCCACTCCACCGCCCCGTCAAGCATGTCGAGTACGGCGGGGACGTCGCCCGGACGCCCGGGACGGATACGTACGCCGGAGGCTGTGCTGTCGCTCATGGCAGCAGCTTAGGCAGCCCCACCTGCACACGTACGACCCAGCCGGCCGACTCAGCGCCCTGCCTGCCCCGCCACCGACTCCGCCGCGTGACGCGCCTCGACCGCTGCGATCACCCGCTGAGCGGCCATCTTCCGGGCCTGCTTCACCCGCGCGTCCGCCACGAGCACCAGCAGGAACCAGAACCAGCCCCACACGCTGAAGGAGACCGCCCCGCTCATCGCCAGCGCCTTGTTGGTCGCGATCGCCAGCACGAGAGCCACCCCGTACGCCACGGGCCGGTACCGAGCGAGCAGCCGCAGCGGTGCGTTCCGGGCCCCGGACAGTTCCTCCAGCACGGCGGCCACCTCGGCGGCCCGCAGGTCCTCGGGGCGGGCGGTCTGCGCGGGGCCATCCGCCGAAGCGTCCCGCTTCACCGCCGACGCGATCTCCACTCTCAACGAGTCCCGGTCCGCCCTGTCGGCTCGGGCCTGCACTGCTCTGGCCTGGGTGTCTGCCCAGTACCCCCGGCCGGCCCACCCCATCGCCGCCTCCACCTGTGCCGCCTCGGGCGAGCCCGGCGGGGCGAGTTCCGCGATGCGTTCCTTGAGCGCCCCGGCCCGCTTGGCTCGCGCCGGGAACTCCCAGCCGTCCGACCGCAAGCACAGTTCCAGGTACGAGACGAGCAGCCCGAGCTCATCCGGCCACTGCCGCAGCCCCGCCTCGTAGACGGCCTCCGCCTCGACGTCGTGGTCGTCGTCCTCCTCGGCCGCATGCGCGAGCCCCAGCCAGCGAGTCAGCACCGGGTCGGGGCCCAGCTCCGCCATGCCCTCCTCGGCGACCGCCCTGACCTGGGCGTATCCACTCAGCCCGAAGAGTTCCTCGCAGCGCGCCGCGTATGTGTACACGTCCATGTTCCCCACCCCTTGATCAGTAGGAGAACAGTGGACGCACCCCTTCCGCCAGTCAACTGGTTCGTGGAGCGCGCATTCGCCTATCTGCACTGGTTCCGCCGCCTGCGGATCCGCTGGGAGATCCGCGACGACATCCACGAGGCCTTCCTCTCCCTGGGATGCGCACTCATCTGCTGGCGCCGACTGTCCGTTCAATCCCAGTAGCTACGAGAACGTGGCTTGGCCACTACCTCGTTCGGCCAGGTCAGACGGACTTGCCGGAACTGTTCGCGCAGCGCATCGATCCAGTCGTGTCCGGCATCCAGCCAGAGGCGAATTGAGATGGACTCGTTGCCATCCGTCACAGTGACGATGGGTACGGGTACGGAGAAACTCCGGTCCAGCTCGATCTGAATCCCGCAGCTGCTGGATGTCTTCCACTCGATGTCGCGGTAGGCAGCAAGTTCGTTTAGAGCCGTGGACCAGTTGTCCATGTCCTCCGGCGACAAGTGCAGCTCAATACACCCGTTGGCGAAGCTGCTGGTGACAGTGAGCTCGGCATCGAGGTAGTCGTTGTACGGCGTCGCCCCGGGACGCTGACGCCCCAACACTCGCAGCCTGACGCTACTTCCCAGCTCGGGGCTACCACTCGCCGTCAGACGCAACAGATCCACTGCGCCGTCGCCAACCATGAGTCCTCCCCCGTCGGTCACCGCCATCATGCACGAGCCACCAAAGCCCCCACATGACATTTCGCTAGGGGTTCTAAGTCTCGGAGGTGGTGAAGGTAGGCAGCCGGACGCGGACGGTCTTGCCGCAGTGCTCCCGCAGGAACCAGGTGACCTCGCCGCCGAGTGCGCGGATGACGTACAGCCCGCGCCCGCTTTCGGAGTCCTCGGCCGTGGGGGGCTCTGCGGCATGGGCCGGGAAGCGACGTACCGGGTCCGATACGTCGATCAGGAGCTCGCCACTGTCCAACACAGCCAGCCGCAGCCAGAGTTCATGCCCGTGCACTTTCGCGTGCCGCACCGCGTTGGCTGCCAACTCGGACGCGATCAGGGTGGCGTCCTGGGCGTCGCCGGGCCACTGCCAGAGAGTCAGGTTGCGCCGGACATGGATCCGCACCAGGCGGACCGCCCCTTCCACCATCGTGTAACCCATCCTCCATTCCAGGGCCACGGCCGACCCGTCCCGTTCGGTGTTCAGCGCATCACTGGTGACCTGGTTCATCGACCCTCCATGGGTGGCGCTTCAGCTACCTCAGAGGGTGAACGGACAAGGAGCCGGACGGGAATGCGGACAGGTCCGCCAGCCTGGTCAAAGTGGTCAAAGGCCAGCGGCGCACTCTTGTACTCACATCGGGTTGCGGGCTGCAATGAGCCCTCGCGGCATGGCAGTTCGTGGCTATCTTGAGTTGCCTCGGAGGGGGGTGGTACGCGGATCGCGAGACGTGCCCTTCACCGCCTTGAGCTACGGAGGCAGAGCACCATGCGTGAACGGAACGACAAGCTCGTGGCACTCCTCAATGAGGCGGGTTGGTCGCGTGCGCAGGCTGCGAGCGCGTTCAACCGGGTGTCACAGGAGACCAAGAGCTCCGGGCGGGGACGGATCGGCCGCTCGCACGTGAGCATGTGGGTCAGCGGGACGCAACCGTCCGGCTCGGCACCCGTCGTTCTGTGCCAGGCGCTCTCTCGTCGGCTGGGGCGTCACGTAACACTGGAGGAAGCCGGGTTCATCGTTTCGGCGGCACCGTGGGATTGTTCCTCCTGGGATGTTGACCCGCTGACCTCACTGGCCGAGCTGGGGAGTCGAGACTTGGACACTGATCGACGCTGTCTCCTCGCCGGAGGCGTCTACTCCCTTGCCGCGCTCGTCCTGCCCGGCGAGGGCTGGTGGCGTGAGATGACACTGCCCCCGGCGCTCGCGGGCGCACAGGCCCTGAGGGCGAAGCGAGTGGGGCGGCACGACGTCGATACGGTGCGCAGTCTGACGGCCGCGTTCTCCCGCATGGACCAGAGCAGAGGTGGCGGGCACGGACGCAGGGCGCTGGCCCAGTACCTGCACTCAGAGGTCAGTGTCTTCCTCCGGGGTCACCATCCCGACGAAAATGTACGGCGGGACATGTTCAGCGCAGCGGCCGAACTTGCCTATCTGTCCGGTTGGATGGCGTTCGACAACGCTGAACACGCGGTGGCACAAAAGTACTTCACGGTGGCGCTGAAGTTGGCTGCGCAGGCCGACAATCCCCCGCTGGCCGGCCACATTCTGCGGGCCATGGCGCATCAAGCGATCGACCTCGGCTTCTTCCCGCAAGGGCTGGAGCTGTCCAGTGCATCGGTCCGGGGGCAGCGGTACGCAGCGGCGACACCTCGCGAGAAGGCGCTGCTCGGCGTCGTACACGCACGAGGCCTGGCGGCGAACGGCCACAAGCGGGACGCGGCCAAGGCCTTGCTCCGGGCAGAGGGCGATCTGGCGGCGGCGAGCCCCGGCATCCAGGAGCCGCACCGCACCTTCTTCTTCTCCGAGGCCTCCCTGGCCCATGAGACAGCCTGCACTCTGCGTGACTTGGGCGACGGCTCGGGAGCGATCCAGCAGTTCCGCCGGAGTGTGCGCACCCGGGGCACAGAGTTCCGCCGCACCCACGCGGTCACCCTCGGGTACATGGGTGCGGTCCAGATCGCCGACGGCAGCGTCGAGGAGGCTTGTGCCACCTGGGGGCTGGTGCTCGACGCGATGGAGGACGGCATCTACTCGGGCCGAGCACGGCATGCGGTCGTAGACATGAAACGGCTCCTCTCGCCCTACCGCCACCGGGACATCCCCGTCGCCCGTCGTCTCAGGGCCAGGGCAACGGCCTATCTGGCGCACGTAGATTGACGAAGTCGCACGTTGGGTGAGCCCGAGAGGAACGAAGATGGTTGAGCCCCTGGAGATCGGTCGGATCGGCTACGTCGTCGGAGGTCGCGCCGCTCCCGGCGATGACTACTGGGGCGGTGCCACCGCACTCATCCGCCTCGACCCCGCCTATCCGGTGGAAGTCGTCCAGGGGCTCGAAGAGTTCTCGCACCTCGTCGTCACGTGGCACTTTCACCGGGCCTCGCCCGACGATGTCGCCCTGCACGCCCGCAGCCCCCGCAACAACCCCGCCTGGCCGCCCACCGGCACCTTCGTGCACCGCAACCACCGCCGCCCCAACCAGCTCGCCACCTCTTTCCCCCGCCTCCTCAAGGTCGACGGGCTCGACCTTCATGTCACCGACCTCGACGCGATCGACGGGACCCCGGTGCTCGACCTCGCGCCGTACTTCCCCGAGATGGGACCGAGGGGCGAGGTCCGGGTGCCGGCCTGGCCGGGCGAGATGCTCGCGAACTACTGGGCGCTGCCCGAGTAGAACGGCCGCCGGTGCCCGTCGCACCCGGAGTCCTCGCCCGTGGCGGTCTCTCCGGGGCCAGACGGCGAGGTCCATGTCACCGGCCCAGCCCAGCAGGGTGAGACCTTCGCGTAGCCGCTCTCGGGAGCAATATGCGCGCCCATGCTGCGTGATGGGCAAGTTATGCCGGGAGATCCTCATACGGGATCGGGAGTTGTCTGGCGGGAGGAACTCCTGCGCCGCGATCCTGGCATCCGCATCCCACCGTGGAGAGGAATACCGGCATGACGCGACGTCTGCGATTCAACGGCACCGGCAGCGGAGAGGGCGGCTGCCCGTCCGTCCATGAAGACCTCGACACCGGCGAGATCATCGTGCACGGCCCTCCGCTCAGCGAACCCGACGACGTCGCACAACTCCGGCACCTCGGCGAGGGTGAGGTCGCCGTCGTCGTACCGCGCGAAGTCCTGGTGGACTTCGGACCGAAGGAAGTGGTGCGTACGCCACGCATCATCGACCTCACCGCGTTCGGACGCCTCTTCGAGAACTTCGAGCACAGCGCCTGGCGGCTGGAGACCCGACGGCGGTATGCCTCCGACGAGGCGACCGAGGAGTACGAGGTGGTCAGCCGGGGCGAAACGCCTCGATGGGACCTCCAGTCCCCGTGGGCGCTCACGATGCGGGCGAAGGCCGACACCGGGGCCGCACTCGGCCGGGTACGGATCGTGGACACCCCGCCCACGCCGGGTCAGCGCTACCTGCTCGCCCATGCCGTGAAGAACGAGGCAATCGGAGAGGACGTCCACATCCTCTCCAGGGGCGAGGCGGAGCGCCAGCGGCTCCCTGCGGAAGACTTCTGGATCTTCGACTCCCGGCTGGTCGCCCTGCTGCGGTTCGACGAGGACGACAACCTCCTCGACGTGGAGCTCATCACCGAGCCCGCCGAGGTCAACCGATACGCCCAAGTCCGCGACGCGGCACAGCACTACGCTGTTCCGTTCAGGCAGTACACGGAGAGCGTTCTCGCGGCGGAGTAGGCAGGGTAGGCGGCGTGCACTGGTGAGTACCGACTTTCAGGACGCCCGCGCGGCGCTCGGAGCGCGGCTGCGGGAACTGCGTGACACCTGTCCCGGAGGCCGGCTCACCGGTGTCGGCCTCGCCGAGCGTCTGGGGTGGGCGCAGTCCAAGGTCAGCCGACTGGAAAACGGTCGGCAGACCGCCACGGCCGACGACCTGAGCCAGTGGGCCGCCGCGACCCGGCACCCGGAGGCCACGGCCGAACTGCATGCCCGGCTGCACGGGCTGGAGTCCCACATCCGCTCCTGGCGTCGCCAGCTCGCGGGCGGACACGCCGCCGTACAGGCAGCGCACAATGACGCACAGTCGCAGTCTTCCTTGCTGCACGCATGGGAATCGGCCTGGGTCGTAGGCATCCTGCAAACCCCCGACTACGCGCGGGCGATCCTCAGCGGCTTCGCCGAACTGCACCAGTCGCGTCGCGACATCGAGGACGCGGTACGGGCCCGGATGAAACGGCAGGAGCTCCTGTACGACGCACGAAGGCGGTACCGCATCCTGCTGGGGGAATCCGCCCTCCGTGCCCGTATTTGCCCACCGGCCACTCTCGGCGCCCAACTCGACCGCCTGACAGGGGTGGTGGGGCTGCCCAACGTAGAGCTTGGCATCGTGCCGCACGCCGCCCAGCTGAAGCTTCCCGCCGCCGGTGGCTTCTGGATGTACGACGACCGTCATGTCGTCGTGGAGACCTGGCACGCGGAACTGTGGATCGACGACGCCGTCGGCATCCGCACCTACCAGAAGGTGTGGGACACGCTCCGCGAGTCGGCGGTGTTCGGGAACGAGGCACATGCGGTGATCACTCGCGTGCGACACAGCCTGGACAACCTGGGCCAAGGCTGATCGGCGGCCCACCCACGAGCACCGATGCGTGGTTCACACATCTTCACCGTCGGGTGAATCTGGCCAAAGGGTGGCAGGTGGTGGGGAGTTGGGCCTATACGGTGACCGAGTCATCACTCTCCGCGTGCGGTATGCCGCGCAGAGCGGCCCCCGTCGGTGCAGCAAACACCGGGCGAGGGCCTCACCACCGAGGCCGAAACCCCAAGGAGCCCCAGCGATGTTTCTGCATGTTATCTCGCCCACTCGGGCGTTCACCAAGATGTCCAACGCGCTTATTCTGCGTACGGAGTTGGGCACGGCCGCGCGCCTCCTCATTGGGTATGTGGGTGGGCTGATGCCCGCCGAGGAGCAGGCTCCCCTGCATGTGCACGCCGAGAAGCTGGGGCTGAAGCCCGGGGAGTACAAGAAGGCGAAGAAGGAGCTCGTCCAGTACGGGTACGTCCGTGACTACCGCCAGCAGGGCGCCGGGGGGCTGTGGTTCACCGAGCAGCATGTGTCCAACGTGCAGCGCACCGAGGACGAGTTCACCGCCCTGCGCTGCGGCGATGGACTCTCTCCGGGTGTTCCGAATCCGACGGCCGGTGAACCGGGGGGCCGGTCCGTCGGCCGCTCTACCGGTACATACAAGACGGACAGCAAAACTACTCCCACCCGCCCACCCCAAGAGGCTGCGGCGAACACCCCTCAGAAGACCCCGAGTTCAGATCGTCACTTCGCGGTGGCCGAGCGGATCCTGCGGGACCTGCGGGTCGTGCGCAGCGACCTGTACATGAGCTTCCGCAACGTGCGCTACCTGGCGGGGGCGGTGGCCGAGCAGCTCAGGGAGGGTGTGCCCGCCTGGGAGGTCCACGCGGCGCTCACCCACGGGCTGCCGGACACGCCGATCCGGAACGCGGCCGGGTTCGTCACCCACCGGCTCGGAAAAAACCTCCCCGGCGCGGAAGCCCTGGCCGCGTCCGACGCAGCACGGGACAAGGAACAGGAGCAGGAGGCCCCAGCTACCGCGCCCCCACGCGGCATCGTCAAGTGCCGGGGCCTCGGCCGCCCCGGCGAGCACCACTTCCGGCCCGTCGGCGACGAGACGCACTGTGACCCGTGCCGCCGCGAGCATCCGGGCCTCGCCGCCCTCGCGGAAGAGGAACACGGCGGCGCCTGGGCGCCCCTGCCCACCGTGACGTACACCGGCGAACCACCGTACTGAGGTGGGGGCATGGACCGGGTGCCATGGGGTCGCTCCCGGGCCCGCCCACCGCGACGTAACGGCTGTCTACCCGGCTACTTGCCCGAGCCGGGCCCCGCCCACAGCCCCTCCGGGGTCAGGCCGAGGAGGTCGATGGCGTTGCCTCGCACGATCCGATCGACGACGTCCGGTGCCAGGTGTCCCATCTGGGACTCGCCGACCTCCTTGGACTTGGGCCAGGTGGAGTCGGAGTGGGGGTAGTCGGTCTCGTAGAGGACGTTGCCCACTCCGACCGCGTCCAGGTTCTTCAGGCCGAAGGCGTCGTCGAAGAAGCAGCCGAAGACGTGCTCGGTGAAGAGTTCGGACGGGGGGCGGTGGACCTTGTCGGCCACTCCGCCCCAGCCGCGGTTTTCTTCCCAGACGACGTCGGCGCGTTCCAGGATGTAGGGGATCCAGCCGATCTGGCCCTCGGCGTACATGATCTTCAGGTTGGGGAAGCGTTCGAACTTGCCGCTCATCAGCCAGTCGACCATCGAGAAGCAGCAGTTGGCGAAGGTGATGGTGGAGCCGACGGCGGGCGGAGCGTCGGCGGAGGTGGACGGCATCTTGGAGGAGGAGCCGATGTGCATGGCGATGACGGTGTCGGTTTCGTCGCAGGCGCGGAGGAAGGGGTCCCACTCGTCGGTGTGGATCGAGGGGAGACCGAGGTGCGGCGGGATCTCGGAGAAGGCGACGGCGCGGACGCCCCGGGCGGCGTTGCGGCGTACCTCCGCGGCGGCCAGCTCGGCGTCCCAGAGGGGGATGAGGGTGAGCGGGATGAGGCGGCCCTGGGCGAGCGGGCCGCACCACTCCTCGACCATCCAGTCGTTGTAGGCCTTCACGCCCAGCAGGCCCAGCTCGCGGTCGGGGGCCTCGGTGAAGGTCTGGCCGCAGAAGCGGGGGAAGGTGGGGAAGCACACGGCGGACTGGACGTGGTTGACGTCCATGTCGGCGAGGCGCTCGGGGACCGAGAAGGAGCCGGGGCGCATCTGCTCGTAGGTGATGACTTCGAGCTTTATCTCGTCGCGGGAGTAGCCGACGGAGGTGTCGAGGCGGGTGAGGGGGCGGTGCAGGTCCTCGTATATCCACCAGTCGCCGATCGGCCCGTCGTCGCCCTTTTCGCCCATGACCGGGGCGAACTTGCCGCCCAGGAAAGTCATTTCCTTGAGGGGGGCGCGGACGATGCGGGGGCCGACGTCCCTGTACTTGGCGGGGAGGCGGTCCTGCCAGACGTTCGGCGGCTCCACCGTGTGGTCGTCCACCGAGATGATCTTCGGGAAGTTGTCCATGAGCGTCATGTCTCCCTGTTCGCCGTCGACATTGGTCACCGATGAACGTCACGGTACCGGCGATCTGACGATCCGTCAGGTGGGTGTACCCGCAGTTTCTGCCCCCTTCCTTGAGGTTCCTCTGAGGTTTGCGTACTGACGTGTTCGACATGGACAGGGCAAACTGGGCTACCGCGATACGGGGCGGTACGGGAAGTAACGGCAGGGAACGGCAAGGGGAGTGCGATGGATGGCATACCGGGCGACGGCGGCACCGGAACACCTGTGGCCGGGGCCCGTTCCGTCACGCCTGGGGGAGGGGGCCGTTCCGTCACGCCTGGGGGAGGGGGCCGTTCCGTCACGCCTGGGGGCGGGGGCCGTGCCGTCACGCCTGGGGGCGGGGGCCGTGCCGTCACGCCTGGGGGCGGGGGCCGTGCCGTCACGCCTGGGGGCGGGGGCCGTGCCGTCACGCCTGGGGGCGGGGCTCATGCCGGAGCACCTGGGGCCGGGGACGGGGTGCCCGAGGGGGACGTGCTGGATCCGGCCGCCGGGGTCCGTTTCAGTCTGCTCGGGCCCGTGCGCGCCTGGCGCGGTGGTGAGAGCGCCGACGCCGGTTCGCCGCAGCAGCGCGCCCTGCTCGCCCTGCTGTTGCTGCGCGAGGGCCGCACCGCGACCGCCGCAGAGCTGATCGACGGCATCTGGGGCGAGGAGCCGCCGCCCCGCGCCCTGTCCGCATTGCGCACCTACGCCTCCAGGCTGCGCAAGGCACTCGGCCCCGAGGTGCTGGCCAGCGCGGCGGGCGGGTATGCGATCCGGCCTGCGTTCGGGGCGCTGGACCTGGCGGTGGCGCAGGAGTTGGCGGCGCAGGCGGAGAAGGCCCGTACGGCGGGCGAGCGCTGTGCGGCGCGCGAGGCGCTCAACAAGGCGCTCGGGCTGTGGGACGGCGAGGCGCTGGCGTCCGTACCCGGACCGCACGCGAAGTCGCAGCGGGTCCGGCTGGAGGAGTGGCGGCTCCAGCTCACCGAGACCCGGCTCGACCTGGACCTGGAGGTCGGCTGCCACGCGGAGGCGGTGTCGGAGCTGACCGCGCTCACCGCCGCCCACCCCCTCCGCGAGCGCCTGCGCGAGCTGCTCATGCTCGCCCTCTACCGCTGCGGGCGCCAGGCGGAAGCGCTCGCCGTGTACGCCGACACGCGCCGCCTCCTCGCGGACGAGCTCGGCGTCGACCCGCGCCCCGAGCTCTCCCGCCTCCAGCAGCGCATCCTGGAGGCCGACGAGGAGCTGGCCCAGCCGGTCGAGGCCCCGGCCTCGGCCGCCCCCACCGTCGTCCGGCCCGCCCAGCTCCCCGCCTCCGTACCGGACTTCACCGGCCGCGCCGCCTTCGTGCGCGAGTTGAGCGAGCAGCTCGCGCAGGCCGAGACCAGTGTGATGGCGGTGTCCGCGCTGGCCGGGATCGGCGGGGTGGGCAAGACGACGCTGGCGGTGCACGTGGCGCATGCGGCGCGGCCGCACTTCCCGGACGGGCAGTTGTACGTGGACCTGCAAGGGGCCGGGTCCCGCCCCGCCGAGCCGGAGACCGTCCTCGGCGCGTTTCTGCGGGCGCTGGGGACCTCGGACACCGCCATCCCCGACTCGCTCGACGAGCGCGCCGCCCTCTACCGCTCCACCCTGGACGGTCGCCGCGTCCTCGTGCTGTTGGACAACGCCCGCGACGCCTCGCAGGTCAGGCCGCTGCTCCCCGGCACACCGGGCTGCGCGGCGCTCGTCACCGCCCGGACCCGCATGGTCGACCTGGCGGGCGCGCACCTGGTCGACCTCGATGTGATGTCCCCCGAGGAGGCCCTCCAGCTCTTCACCCGGATCGTCGGCGAGGAACGGGTCGCCGCCGAACGCGAGGCCGCCCTCGACGTGGTCGGCGCGTGCGGCTTCCTGCCGCTGGCCATCCGCATCGCAGCAGCCCGGCTCGCGGCCCGTCGTACCTGGACGGTCTCGGTCCTCGCCGCCAAGCTCGCCGACTCGCGCCGCCGCCTGGACGAGCTCCAGGCCGGCGACCTCGCCGTCAAGGCCACCTTCGAGCTGGGCTACGGCCAGCTCGAACCCGCCCAGGCCCGCGCCTTCCGCCTGCTCGGCCTCGCCGACGGCCCCGACATCTCCCTCGCGGCAGCCGCCGCCGTACTGGACCTGCCCCTGTACGACGCGGAGGACCTGCTGGAGGCCCTCGTCGACACGTCCCTCCTCGAATCGGCCTCCCCGGGCCGCTACCGCTTCCACGATCTCGTACGGCTCTACGCGCGTGCGTGCGCGGAACGCGACGAGCAGCCGGCCGACGGACGGGAGGCGGCGCTGTCGCGCCTGCTGGACTTCTATCTGGCGACGGCGGCGGGGGTGTACGCGCTGGAGCGGCCGGGGGAGCGGGTGCTCGACCACTTCGCCGCCACCACGCGGCCCGGGCTTGTCTTCACCGCCCGGGAGGCGGCCCTGGACTGGCTGTTCACCGAGGCGAACGGGCTGCTGGCCTGTGCCGGGCAGTCGGCGGGTGCCGGGATGCTGCGGCGGTCCGCCGACCTGCTCATGGCCGCCGTCGACCTGGGAGAGACCGGGGCCAACTCGCTCCAGTTCGCGCAGGCCGCGACCGAGGTGAGTGAGGCGGCACGGCAGGCGCGGGACGCGCAGGCGGAGGGCCGGGCGCGCACCATGCTCACCCACGTGCACAGCGTGTCGGGCCAGTTCGCGGAGGCCGAGACCGAGGCGCGGCGCGCGCTGGAACTCGGCCTGGAGTCCGGCGACCCTGTCTCCTCGGGCCAGGCCCCGAACCAGCGGGGCATCATCGCCCTGTACGAGAACCGGCACGAGGACGCCGAGGCCCACCTCACTCAGGCACTCGCCGCGTTCCGCGCGGACGGCAACAAACCGGGCGAGGCGGCGGCGTTGTGCAACCTCTCCCGGGTGTTCCTGGCGACGCACCGCACAGCGGAGGCCGTCGAGCTGGCGCGGCAAGGCATCCGGATCTACGAGAAGGACGGCACCGGGCTGGCGCTGCGGCTCGCCAACGGGAAGTACGCGCTCGGGCTGGCGCTCACCAAGGCCGGCAGGGGTGCGGCGGCGGAGGGCGTCCTGCTGGAGGCACTGGAGACCTTCACGGAGAGCAGGCAACAACTCTGGCAGGGGATGACCCTGTTCCGGCTGGCCGAGACCCAGCTGGCAGCAGGAGCACCCGCTCAAGCGGCGGCCCAGGCCGAACAGGCGTTGTCGGTGCTGCACGGAATCGGCGGGGACTGGAGGCGCGCGAACGTGCTCGCGGTCCTCGGCCGGAGCCTGTCACTGCTGAGCCAGTCCGGGCGGGCCCATGCGTGCTGGCAGGAAGCGCTGGCCACGTACGAGAGGCTTGGCTCTCCGGAGGCCGACGAGGTGCGGGAGCTGCTGCGCAGGGTGCCGGTGGTCTGAGCGGGACACACGGCCCTGAACAGGGCTACCGGGCTGGGTCTCGGGCTGGGTGCGCGGACTGCGGGCCCGGGCTGAGGTCCCCGGCTGGGTGCGCGGACCGCGCGTTCCCCGGCTGCGTTCCCGGGCTGCGACCGGTCGTTCATCGTTCGTTTATCGCCGCAAGGCACTCTCGTACCTATCGATCCGTCGCGTCGGGGGGCAGACGGGTCGTTGCCCGGCCGCATCGCTCCGGCGATCGGCGCTGCAAGATCCGTCCGGCGATTCAACGGGGGAACCGCCGGGCGGACCGCGCCACCCAGTGGACCCGTCTCACTCAGGGAGTTGACCTTCATGGCCGACAAGAACACCGCCAAGCCGGAAGACGCGCACGCGACGAGCGAGCCCATCACCACCCAGGACGCGCACGCCACGAGCGAGCCCATCAAGCCCAAGGACGCGCACGCCACCTCGGGTCCGGCCAAGACCGAGGACGCGCACGCCACGTCGGAGCCGGCCAACTAAGACCTTTCTGCACGGGGATCGGCCGCGGCGGCGCGGAGGGGGAGCCGCCGCGGCCGACTGATTTCTCGGGCCGGTCGCGCTTCGGCGTCGTATCCGCAGGTCACATGGGTACGAAAGGGAGGCAACCCGTGCCCCCGTAGCGCCCTCCTCCCGTACGAGACCGCCTCGGAAGGACCGGAATGACCGCCCAGCGCCACCCTTCGCCCGCCTCGCAACCCCTGCTGCCCCGCCCGGACCGTACGACGGCCGCCCTGCGCTCGGCGGTGGCGCGCCTGATGCCCGCGAAGCTC
Source organism: Streptomyces sp. NPDC051561 (assembly GCF_044454195.1). NCBI lineage: Bacteria > Bacillati > Actinomycetota > Actinomycetes > Kitasatosporales > Streptomycetaceae > Streptomyces > Streptomyces sp. NPDC051561. The sequence continues at coordinate 46,622 of NZ_JBITDM010000018.1, forward strand.
CCCGAGATGGAGCACCAGACGGAAGAGGCCCTCTCCCTGGCGGCACGCACGGGCACCCTGGCGCCGCTCACCAGCTTCCTGGAGAGCTGGGCGGTGACGGTGGAGATAGCGCGCATACCGGCGGCAGCGGAACAGCTGCGGGCGGCGGAGTACAAAGTGCGCGCCGTACGGCCGGACGACCCCGCGTGGCGCACAGCGATGGACGAGATAGGCCAGCTGCACGCGACGGCCCGAGACGCCCTCGCCACCCGCTGACTTCCCGGGCGCAACTCCACGCCCGGCCCTCCTTACGGCCCAGCCGTCAGCAAAAGCGTTTCGGCCAACTCGTGTCACCCACGCCAACTTTCAGGGCAAACCCCCTTGCTTGCGCTCCCCCCTCATCACTAGGTTCACTCCCGTCCCACATCACCCAGCGCAAGGAATCACCATGACTCTGCCCAAGAAGATTCTCGTCGCCGCCGCCATGGTCCTCGCCGCCGGCGCCGCAGCCGCCTCTCCCGCGATGGCAGACGACCACATGTCGGTGGCCCCGCAGGACTCGCACGCCACTGTCAGCCCGGCGGGCACGCACGCCGGCTGACAATCGGACGTCACTCCCTGCGGCGGCGCCAACTCCGACCCGCCGCAGGTCCGTTCGTAGCGGCTGGGTTGCTACGCCGTCACGGCCTGCCGGATGGGCCGGGCTGATTGGCCGCCGCGACGGTGCCGCTCACCTCGGCACCCCCGCCCTCCCCCGCAGCTCTCCCTTCACCACTTTCCCGCTTGCGTTTCTCGGCAGGGTGGCCACGAATTCGACTTGCCTCGGGACCTTGTAGTTGGCCATTTCGCGGCGGGACCAGGCGATCACGTCGTCGGCGGAGAGGGTGGTGTCCGGGCGGCGCACGACGTAGGCCTTGCCGACCTCGCCGAGGCGGGGGTCGGGGATGCCGATGACGGCCACGTCCGCGATGGACGGGTGGAGGCCGAGGAGTTGCTCGATCTCGGCGGGGTAGGCGTTGAAGCCGCCGACGATGAACATGTCTTTGATGCGGTCGGTGATGCGGAGGTTGCCCGCTTCGTCCAGTACGCCGACGTCGCCGGTGTGCAGCCAGCCCTCGTCGGTGATCGCGGTGGCGGTGGCCGCGGGGTCCTCGTAGTAGCCCTGCATGACGTGGAAGCCGCGGACCAGGACCTCGCCGGGGGTGCCGGGCGGGGCCGGGGTGCCGTGGGCGGTCTCGACGCGCACCTCCGTGCCCGGGATGGCACGGCCGGAGGTGGAGGCGATGGTCGAGGGGTCGTCGCCGCGGCGGCACATGGAGACGATGCCGGACGCTTCGGAGAGGCCGTAGGCGGTGAGGACGGTGTCGATGTGCAGCTCGCTGCGGAGGCGTTCGACGAGTTGGAGGGGGACGACCGCGGCGCCGGTGACGACCAGGCGCAGGGCGGTGAGGTCGTGGGAATCGCGGGCGGGGTGGTCCAGCAGTGACTGGTGGAGGGTCGGGGGGCCGGGGAGGACCGAGATGCGTTCGGCGGCGATGTTGGCGAGGACGGTGTCCACGTTGAAGACCGGCTGGGGGATCATCGTGGCGCCGCGGGTGAGGCAGGCGATGATGCCGGCCTTGTAGCCGAAGGTGTGGAAGAACGGGTTGACGATGAGGTAGCGGTCGCCCGCGCGCAGGCCGGAGAGGTCGGCCCAGATGTCGTAGGCGCGGAGGGTCTGGGCGTGGGTGATCACCGCACCCTTGGGGCGGCCCGTGGTGCCCGAGGTGAAGATGAGGTCGGAGGGGTCGGAGGGGGATATCTCGGCGGCCCGGGCGCGGACCGCCCCGCTGCTCACCGATTCGCCGCCTGCGAGGAAGTCCTTCCAGGTCAGGAAGGTGTCCGGGGCGGCATCGTCGGCGAGGACGACCACGTCGGTGAGGTGCGGGAGGCCGGGGAGGGGTCCTTCGCCCGGTCCTTCCGCCGTCGCCCGGCGCAGGGAGGCGACGTAGGAGGTGCCGAGGAAGGTGCCGGTGACGAAGAGCAGTTTCGTACGGGAACGCTCCAGGACGTACGCCGCTTCGGCGCCCTTGAAGCGGGTGTTGAGAGGGACCAGCACCGCGCCCGCCGTGACCGCGCCCAGCGCCGAGACGATCCAGTCGAGGGTGTTGGGCGCCCAGATCGCGACCCGGTCGCCCCGCTCGACGCCACGCGCCAGACAGGCCGCCGCCGCGCGTTCGACGCGCTCGCCGAGTTCGGCGTAGGAGACACGGGTGCGGCCGTCGACGACCGCCTCGATGCCGCCGTACGCCGCCGCGGCCTGCTCGACCAGGTCCCAGATGGTGTTCCACTGCAACTGCCGCGCACTTCCCATCGCAAGCACTCCCTGTTCGAGATACCGCCCGGTTCGAGATACCCGCCCGGTTCGGGATACCACCTGGTTCGAGATGCCATTGGCCGTCATACCGGTAGCTGACTATCCGTCAGATTAGCTGTAGCCTGACGCGCTGTCAGCAGTCGGGACGATCAGTTGTGACGATCTCGGAGGTGGGCCCGGATCATGACAGGACTCAAGGACGCGACGGCGATAGCCGGTATTGGACAGACCGAGTTCGCCAAGCAACTCCCTCAGAGCGAGAAGGAGTTGGCGTGCCGGGCGATACTCGCGGCACTGGACGACGCGGGCATCGATCCGTCCGAGGTGGACGGCCTCGCCTCGTACACCATGGAGGAGACGGACGAGGTCGAGGTCGCGAAGGCCATCGGGGCCGGGGATCTGACCTTCTTCTCCAAGGTGGGCTTCGGGGGCGGCGGTTCGTGCGCCACGGTCTCGCATCTGGCGTCCGCGATAGCGACGGGGCAGGCGAGCGTAGGGGTCGCGTGGCGTTCGCGGAAACGCGGGAGCGGGCCAAGGCCCTGGCGCAATACCGCAGTTCAGCTGCCGACACCCGCTCAGTGGACCCGCCCCTTCGGCCTGTTGCGCCCGGCCGACGAGATCGGGATGCTGGCCCGCCGGTACATGCACGAGTACGGCGCCACCCGCGACCACCTCTTCAATGTCGCCCTCGCCTGCCGCAACCGGGCCAACCAGAACCCGGCCGCGATGATGTACGAGCGCCCGCTGACCCGGGACATGTATATGACCTCCCGCTGGATCAGCGAACCTCTCTGCCTCTTCGACAACTGCCTGGAGACGGACGGGGCGTTGGCGTGCGTCATCGTGAGTGCGGAGCGCGCCCGCGACTGCCGGCGGAAGCCGGTGTACGTCCACTCAGCCGCCCAGGGCCTCCCCGCCCAGCACCACGGAATGGTCAACTACTGGAACGACGACCCGCTCACCGGCCCCGCCTGGACCGCAGCCCGCCAGCTCTGGAAGCAGGCCGACTTCGGGCCCGAGGACGTGGACGTGGCGCAGATCTACGACGCCTTCACCCCGCTGATTCCCCTGTCGCTGGAGGGCTACGGCTTCTGCGGGCGCGGCGAGGGGGCCGCCTTCACCGAGGGCGGCGCCCTGGAGAGCGGCGGCCGGCTGCCGATCAACACCGGCGGCGGCGGCCTCAGCGAGGCGTACGTCCACGGCTTCAACCTCATCAACGAGGGTGTGAAGCAACTGCGCGGCACCAGCACCGCCCAGGTCCCGAACGCGGCCACCTGCCTGGTCACGGCGGGCGAGGGCGTCCCCACTTCCGCACTGCTGCTGAGGAGTTGAGAGACGATGAGCGTCACTGACGAGGTGGCCGGCGAGGCCGGCACCGAAGCCGCTGCCGAGGTCGCGGGCGAGGCCACCGCAGAGGTCGCGGGCGAGGTCGCGGGCGAAGGTTTGCTGGTTCCCGTCCCGGACCAGGACGGCGCCCCCTTCTGGGAGTACGCCGCGCGGGGCGAACTGCGCGTCCAGTCCTGCACCGACTGCGGCGAGCTCCGCTTCCCGCCCCGCCCCTGCTGCCCGCACTGCCACTCCTTCGCCGACGAGTGGCGGCTGATGACCGGCCGGGGAACCGTCTGGTCGTACGTCGTCCCCCACCCGCCACTCCTGCCCGCTTACGCCGCCCAGGCGCCGTACAACGCGGTGATCGTGGAACTGGCGGACGCCCCGCGCATCCGCCTGGTCGGCAATGTGGTGGCGTCGCCGGACGCGGCGCTGGACTCGGTCGACCCGGCGCGGCTGCGCATCGGGGCGAAGGTGCAGGTGGCCTTCACCCGGCTGCCGGACGGGACGAGCGTGCCGCGCTGGCTGCTGGAGCGGCCGTGAGTGCGGGGACGGGCGCGGGCGTGGGGCGGGACACAGGTGCGGGCAGTGTGCGCGTGGAGCGGGACAAGGAGAGCGGGGTCGCGGTCGTCACGCTGGACCGGCCCGCGAAGCTCAACGCCATCGACCTGGAGACGGCAGCCGAACTGGCACGGATCTGGCGGGAGTTCAGGTTCGACGACGGGGTGCGGGCGGTCGTACTGACCGGGGCGGGCGAGCGTGCCTTCTGCACCGGGATCGACCGCTCCGTCGACGTACCGCAACCGTCCTCGCCGTACTCCGTGGACGATCCGCTGCTCACCATCGGCCCCAAGGCGAACGACCTCTGGAAGCCGGTGGTCGCGGCGGTGCGCGGGATGGCGTGCGGTGGAGCGTTCTATCTGCTGGGCGAGGCGGAGTTCGTGGTGGCGGGCGAGGGGGCGACCTTCTTCGATCCGCACACGACGTACGGCATGGTCAGCGCCTACGAGACGGCACTGCTCGCGCAGCGGATGCCGTACGGGGAGATCGCCCGGATGGCGTTGCTCGGAACGGCCGAGCGGATGTCGGCGCGACGGGCGCACGAGGTCGGGCTTGTCTCCGAACTGACGCCTGATGGCGGGGAATTGGAGGCTGCTCTGCGTTCGGCGGAGGTGATGGCCGGGTTGCCGACGGAGGCGGTGCAGGGGACGGTGCGCGCGGTGTGGGCGACGAAGGAGGCGGCGATGGCGCAGGCGTTCGCGCGGGCGCCGCAGCTGATCGCGCTGGGGAATCTGGCGCCGGGGCGGCAGGCGGAGCTGTTCGGGGGGAGGGCGTCGGGGAGGGCGCCGGGGAGAGGTGAGGTGCAGGGCGAGCAGAGGCCCAACTTCCGTATCCGGTAGGGCAAAAGGGCCCTGGCCGCCCCTCAGAGCCTGTGTTTAAGCACCACCCCCCTCCATTGTTCGCATTGAATGCGAATAACTCTTCCACTTGCTCCAGTTGTTCTAGTAGCATGCGAACAACTGGAGGTTAGCCATGACCCTGCACATGAACCGGGGGCGTCTGCGTCTCCTCGCGCTGAGCGTCACACCGTTCGCCCTGGCCCTGCTCGTCCACCTCTCCGCCTTCCTGGCCGCCCGAAGTCAGCTGCCCGACCGGCTGGCCTCCCGGTTCGGTGTGTCGGGCGAGCCGGTCTCCTTTCTCTCCACGTCCACGGCGGTCCTCGCCGGCGTCGCGCTCTTCGTCCTGTGCGGCGCACTGGCCGCCACCCTCACCCTGAAGTCGGCGCGCCGGGGGGTGCGGGGAATGCTGGCCGGTATCTGGGGCACAGCCGCGTTCCTCGGCTATCTCCTCCCGGCGAGCACCCTCGCCCAGCGCGGGGTGGCCGACGGTTCCGATGCCCGCTTCCCGCTCTGGCACCTCGCCGCGGCCGTCGTACTCGCGCTGGCGTCCGCAGCCGTGGGACTACTGCTCGGGCGTACGGTGCCGGAGCCCCCGGATCCCGACGGCGGGGTGACCCGGGCCGGCCGGATCGACCTGGCGGAGGGGGAGGTCGCGAGCTGGTCGCGGCGGCTGGGCTCCGGCGTCTTCCTGCTGGTCGCCGTGGCCGTGCTCGCCGCCGGCGCGGTGAACGGCGCCCTGGGCATGTGGTCCGCGGGCGCACCGCTGCTCGCGGTCGGCCTCCTGGCCCTCCCGCTCGCTTCCACCCAGGTCATGGTGGACCGGCGTGGCCTCACCGTCGCCCCGGCACTGCTGCACCGCCCGGCCCTGCGCATCCCGCTCGGGTCGATCGAAGCGGTCGCGACCCGCGACATCAACCCCGTCGGTGACTACGGCGGCTGGGGCTACCGCATCCGGCACGGCCGCTCGGGCCTGATCGTGCGCTCCGGCGAGGCGATAGTGGTCCGCCGGGCGAACGGCCGGGAGTTCGCGGTCACCGTAAACGACTCGGCCACCGGCGCCGCCCTCCTCGCTACCCTGGTCGAACGTCGCGAAGCCCGCGCCGGCCGCGACACCCGAGAGAGCCGCTGACGCAATGCTGTTCACACTGGACACCGCCTCCACCGTGCCCCTCGGCGACCAGATCGCCTCCTCGGTACGCGGTGCGATCGCCGACGGCACGGTCGAACCGGGCGAACGGCTGCCCGCCGCCCGGACCCTCGCCGACTCCCTCGGCATCAACGTCCATACGGTGCTGCGCGGTTACCAGCGCCTGCGCGAGGAGGGACTGATCGAGCTGCGCCGGGGCCGGGGGGCCGTGGTGGTCGACGCCCCGGTGTCGCCCGGGCGGGCCCGGCTGCTGGAGCGGGTGGGTGAACTTGTCGCGGAGGCAAGGAAGCTGGGCATGCCGGAGGAGGACCTGCTGGCGCTGGTGCGGGCCAATCTGACCCAGGGGGCGCCCGGATAAGGGGCGCGGGTACGGCGAAGGGCCCCGACGCCCGCGCATCTCGCGCGGCGGTCGGGGCCCTTCGGCGTAGCGGCTCCCCCTGCCTCGTACAGGCCGGCGCCGCCTACTCGGTGATCAGGACGGCTCGGTGATCAGGAGCTGGAGCGCGTGATGTTCTTGACCTCGCAGCGGCCGGAGAGCGTCTCGCCCTGGCGCTGCACGTACGGGGTGGCGACGTCCGTGTACTGGCTCTGGCTGGGGGCGACGGCGACGATGCTGCCGAGGCGGGTGCCGACGGTGGAGCCGTTGTTGGTGAACTTCACCGTGAAGCGGTAGGTGTACGTCGAGGAGGAGCTGGAGTTCCTCGCGGTGACACGGGCCGTCAGGCCGCGCGCCGGGTCGTACTTGCAGTCCACGCTCAGGTCGCGGGCCCCGCTGTTGCTGCCCCCGCCGACGCCGGGCACGGAGCCGGTGGTGCCGGAGGAGCTGGAGCTGGTGCTGTCGGTGCCACCGCTGGTCGTGGTGGAGGTGAATCCGCCGCTGGTCGAGCTGTCGCTGCCGCCGCTGGTGGAGCTGTCGCTGCCACCGCTGGAGCTGGAGGAGCTGTCGCTGCCGCCGCTGGAACTGGAGCTGCTCGAACCACTGCTGGAACCGCCACAGCTACCGCCGTGCGAGCCACGGGCTCCGGTGAGTGCGACCACTGCGATACCGAAGACGGCCACTGCGCGGACATGGCGAAGCTTCATGCTTCCAACCCCCGTTGGTTTGACGCGATTTGGGACATTCTGGCAGGAATAAAGGTCCCATAAGGACGAGTACATGTCACCCTAGCAGCGCCCGCCCCAAGGGGTGACCCAAACCCCGGGCGTAGCACCGAAGCGCTGGGAGCCTCGACAAAACCCTTACGTGCGCGCCATGTACGGCGGCGGCAGCGGGCGCGGATACCGCGTCGCGGATCTCTTCGACGGGTTCACAGACGTCGGGGAGGAACCGTCCGGTTCCCCTCCGGAGGGTGCGGAACTGCGTCACTGTGCGACTACCACCACGCGAACGCGCCCCTCCAGGGGTCCGGGGCTGTGTCACTCTGCGGCTACCGCCGCGCGGACGCGCCCCCTCAGGGGCGCGGGGAACTGCGCGACAAGCCCCACGCACCTGCCACCTACCCACCCCCCTCGGAGGGCTCGCCACCCGGGGGCCTGGGGGCTTGCCCCCAGTTTCGGGAAGGGGCGGGGTGGGGTGGGGTGAAGCCCCGCGCAGCGGGCCTCCTCCCCGGGGAGCGTGACCGGGACCGGGGCGGGCCGGGACGGCAAGGGTGCGACTCCGTCGGGAGCCGCCCCCTTGCCCGCCCGTCCCGCCCCCGGGGGGCGGCCCCGCCGCCCAAGCGGGCTACCAGGAGCGGGAAGGGCAGGCGCCCCGCCGCCCAAGCGGGCTACCGGGAGTGAACCCAAGCGGGCTACCAGGAGTGAAGGGGAGGGCGGCGCCGCGGCCCAAGGGGGCGGAGGTATGGCAGGTCCGCCGCCCAAGAGGACGGAAGTATGGCGGTTCCGCCGCCCAAGAGGACGGAAGTATGGCGGTTCCGCCGCCCAAGGGGGCGGAGGGAGGGGGGTCCGGCGCGCTACCTTGTCGTGCGGCCCGTGGCCGTCCCCTTTACCGCGTCCAGGGCGTATACGCATCGGTCCTTGCTGCACGCGTAGACGATTCCCGCCTCCGCGACCGGCGACCCCGTGATCTCGCCGCCCGTCTTCAGCTTCCAGCGCAGCTGGCCCCCGGCCGCGTCGACCGTGTAGAGGCAGTGGTCGGCGGAACCGAAGTGGACCCGGCCGTCCGCGACCACCGGCGCACCGACGACCTCTCCCCCGGCCGCGAACCGCCACTTCGGAGTGCCCGTCACCGCGTCCAGCGTGTACAGCGCGCTGCCGCTGCCCACATGGACATGCCCGCCGGCCACCAGCACCGGCTCGATCGACTGCCGGGACTCCGTCGCGATCCGCCATCTGTCCTTGCCGGTCGACGCGTCCAGCGCGTACACCGTGCCGAGGTAGTCGGCGAGATAGACGCCGCCACCGGTGACCGCGGGCCCCGGCGCGAAGGCCGGTGCGGAGAGGAAGACCGCGGGCGCCTCGAAGTGCCAGCGCACGCGTCCCGACCCCTGGTCGACCGCGAGCACCCTCGTACCGGCGGAGATGTAGACGTAGCCGTCGTCCGCCGACGTCACCCGGACCGGCACTCCCCCGCAGGACGCCGCGTCCCCGATCGGGTACGACCAGCGCTCCCTGCCCGAGCGCGCGTCCAGTGCCCGCAACCGTGCGTCCTGCCAGACGTAGACCGTGTCCTCGTGGACGGCGGGTCCGGCCTCCAGGGTCTCGAAGTCGGTCTGGGCGCCGGTGAGTTCCCACAGCTTCTGTCCGTTGGACGCTTCCCACGCCTGTACGCCGCCGCCGCGCGTGCCGGTGACGACCGTGCCGCGGGCCGCCTTCAGCGAGTACACCCAGGCGTCGGTCTGCAACCGCCACCGCTCGGTACCGTCGGCCGCGTCGAGCGCGTACAGCGTCGGACCGTCCGAGGCGTGGATACGTCCGCCGGAGACCGCCATCGCCCAGGCCACGTCACGCGTCTTGAACTGGCGCCGACCGGAGGCCACATCCAGGGCGTGCACCTCGAACGAGGTCACATAGACGAGGTCACCCGCGACGGCGGGCGTCCCCCACACGTCGTTCGACATCCGGAACCGCCACGGCCGCCACCCGGAGGGCGCGGGCCCGTCCGGAACCGCGGCAGGGCCGGGACCGGGACCATGCGCAGGCGCCGGTACGCCGTTCAGTCCGCCCCCGACCCCGGCCGGCGGACGCACCCACCCGGTGGCCGGTGGACCCGCCGCCTCCGCGACGGCGGCCGCCGCGGCAGCCCCGAGCCCGTCGGCCACCCGGGGTCCGGGCCCGATCGGCACCTGGGCACCCGCGAGCCGTACCGGACCGTCCGCGTAGGAGGGCGGCGGCCCCGCCTGCCCGGTGCGCGGGTCCACACCCCACTCGCCCCCGCGCGGCGGCGGGTACGGCGGCGGGTTGTTCGGTCGCGGCGGCGGGGTGGGCTGGCGCCTGGGCGGCGTAACGGAAGCAGCCGGGACCCGGCCGCCGCCCCTGCGCAGCTCGATCATCGCGGTGGCCCGGTTGGGCAGCCAGGCGGAGGCGGTGCCGCTGTCGTCCTCGCCGGAGGAGAAGAGGTGCGGGGCGAGCTGGGCCTGGAGGTCGGCGGGGCTGGGGCGCAGGGCCGCTTCCATGCCCATGCAGGAGTCGATCAGCGGACGGAGTTCGTCCGGGAGTCCGTCCAGGTCGGGGCCCTCACGCAGCAGCATGAAGACGGTCTCGACGGGGTTCGCCCCGTGGAAGGGCGCGTGCCCGGTGGCCGCGAAGACCAGGGTGGAGCCCAGCGAGAAGATGTCGCTCGCACCGGTGACGCTGCGGGAGTCCCGCGCCTGCTCCGGGGACATGTAGGCGGGGGTGCCCACGGCGACGTTCGTCATGGTCAGGCGGGTGTTGGAGACGCCGGACGCGATACCGAAGTCGATCACGCGGGGGCCGTCCTCGACGACCAGGACGTTCGACGGCTTGAGGTCACGGTGGACCAGACCGGCGCCGTGGATGGACTGGAGCGCCTCGGCGATGCCGGCGGCCAGCCAGCGCACCGCGTTCGCGGGCATCGGCCCGCACTCGTTCACTATTTCTTCGAGCGAGGGGGCGGGTACGTACGCCGTCGCCAGCCAGGGCACCGCCGCACGCGGGTCGGCGTCGACCACGGCAGCCGTGTAGAAGCCGGAGACCGCGCGGGCCGCCTCCACCTCCCGGGTGAAACGCACCCGGAACAGCTGGTCCTCCGCGAGCTCGGTACGCACCGTCTTGATCGCCACCCGGCGCCCGGACGCGGACCGCGCCAGATAGACGAGCCCCATCCCACCGGCTCCGAGCCGTCCCAGGACCTCGAACGGGCCGATCCGCCGCGGATCGTGCTGCGTCAGCTGCTCCACTTGCCTGCCACCTCCCCGTGCACCAGGCCGCAACGCACAGCCCTGTGCAGCGTCTCATCCGCTGGGCACCCCCAGCGGTGCGCTCCCCTGATTCTTCCTGGCTCGGGGCGCGGTGGCTAACCCGGGGCCGAAATGGAATATTTCCCCCCTAATTGACACCTTTCGCTCGAATTACGGCTTCGGTTCTGTTGTTTTTACGGCTTCGGTTCTGCCAGCACGGCGAACACCGCGCCCTGGTTGTCCACCAGAACCGCCATCCGCCCGTAGGGGGTGTCGGAGGGCGGCTGGTTGATCCGCCCGCCGAGCCGCTTGGCCGTCGCGGCGCTCGCGTCGCAGTCGTCGACCAGGAAGTACGACAGGAAGTGCGCGGGCATCTCGGCCGGGACGCCCGCGGAGATGACTCCGCGTCCACCGATCGCGGTGTCGTCCCCGGGCTCCGTCCCGGCGGGCGACCAGACGCGGAAGTCCACTCCGCCGCCCTCGGGCAGCTCGTGGGTGGCGTACCCGAAGACCGCCTCGTAGAAGGCGTCGACGCGGTCCTTGTCCGCATCGCGCACGTACACCTCGGTCCAGCAGAACGCGCCCGGTACACCGCTCGCCCCGAAGCCGGGGTGCGCATCCGGCTGCCACACGCCGAACACCGCGCCGCCCGGGTCGGCGATCTGCGCCATGGTGCCGTACGGGCCGACAGCCATCGGGTCCATGACGCGCTGTCCGCCGGCCTCCTCGGCGCGGGCGACGAGGGCGGCGGCGTCCGGACTGGCGAGGTAGACGCCCCAGGCGGTGGGCATCCGGCCGTCCATCTTGGGGGCGAGGGCGGCGACGTTCTTACGGTCCTCGCCCTCGCCGGAGTACGCCTGCGTGTAGTAGCCGTACTCCTCGTCGGCGGGGTCGTCGAAGGTCCAGCCGAAGAGTTCTCCGTAGAAGCGCTTGCCCGCTTCGACATCGGGGAGCGCCGCGTCGATCCAGCAAGGTACGCCTTCTGCGAATGCGGTCATGGGCCGATCCTTCCCGCTCCGGGAGATCCCCGCTCGGAGATATCCACCGATGTTGTCCACAGGCTGTTGATAACACTATTGGGGGAGGGCTGTGGACAGCCCGTCACGTACCGCCATCCGATGGCGCATCCTGGTGGCATCCCTCCCGTCACCTGGGACGCACCACTCAGGCCCGCACACCGCTCACAACCGGCCGGACACGTCGCCAACTCTGGCCGGAAACCCATTTGCACTCGCCGAATCGCGCTCCGATCACCCCTCGGTAAGCTGACGGCATGACAGGACAAGTACGCACCGTCGACGGCCGCGTGGCCGGTCGACGCGGTCAGGCGACGCGGCAGAAGCTGCTCGACTGCCTCAGTGAAATGCTCGGCTCGTCCCCTTACCGGGACGTCAAAGTCATCGATGTGGCACGCAAGGCAGGGACTTCACCCGCGACCTTCTACCAGTACTTCCCCGATGTGGAGGGCGCCGTCCTCGAAATCGCGGAGGAAATGGCAAAGGAGGGCGCCGGGTTGACCACGCTGGTCGCTGGTCGCTCCTGGGTCGGCAAGGCCGGCTGGCAGACCGCCGAGGAACTCGTGGACGGCTTCCTCGACTTCTGGCGGAAGAACGACGCGATCCTGCGGGTCGTCGACCTCGGCGCGGCAGAGGGCGACAAGCGGTTCTACAAGATCCGCATGAAGATCCTGAACTCCGTCACCAACTCCCTTACGGATTCCATGAAGGAGCTCCAGGCGAAGGGCAAGGTCGACAAGGACATCAGTCCGGCGGCGATGGCCGGCTCCCTGGTCGCGATGCTCGCGGCCGTGGCCTCGCACCAGAAGGGCTTCACCACCTGGGGCGTCAAGCAGGCCGAACTGCGTCCGAACCTGGCGCAGTTGGTCCACCTCGGCATCACCGGCAAAAAGCCCACGAAGTAGGTACCAGCAGGTACCTGTACGCAAGTACAAACATGTGCATACAAGTGCACACAGGTGCCCGTACCGGACGAACCCCACCAAGTCCTGTCACCCGATGGCGGACCACGCATGTGGTCCGCCATCGGCGTCTCCGCGCCCGGCGTCCTGCGCCAGGTCCGGCGTCAGCGCCGTTCGATCCTGAACAGCCGGATCTCCCGCTCGATGCGCTGCTGATACGTCGCGTACGGCGGCCAGAAGTCCAGCGCCTGACGCCACACCTCCGCCCGCTCCTCCCCTGCGAGCAGCCGGGCCCTGACCGGGATGTCCTTCCCCTCCCAGTTGATGGAGGCCTCCGGGTGGGCCAGCAGATTGGCGGTCCAGGCGGGGTGGCCGGGGCGGCCGAAGTTGGACCCGATCAGGATCCAGGTCCCCTTCTCCCGCTCGGGCATGCAGGCCAGCGGCGTCACCCTGGGGCTGCCGCTCCGCGCACCGCGCGCGGTGAGGATCACCCCGGGCAGCATCCGGGCGCTGGGCAGCACCTTTCCCTTGGTGAGCCGGTGGACCGTGCGGTCCATGACGGGGATGACATGCGGAGCGATCTTCGCGAAGGTGCGCGTGGAGGACACCTTCCGGATCAGCCGCACACCGGCACTCGGCCGGGTCGTCGTACTCATCGGACAGCCTCCTTGTCGTGAGGGTCGTGGTGGTACGCCGGTGCTCCGGAGGCCGGTGCTCCTGGGGCCGGTACTCCGGAGGCTGACGCGCCGGAGACCGGCTCGCCCGCGGCCGGCGGTCCGAAGATGCCCGCCGCGTCCGCCGCCCTGTCGCGCAGCCGATGCACCGGGCCGAACAGCAGCTCGTCGCAGGCGGCCCGCCCGAACTGCAGCTGCGCCTCGCGCTCGCGGCCGTCGCCCGTCCCGCCGTGCAGCCGCACCGCCTCCCAGGCGGCCGCACGCAGCACCTCGATCCCCTGCGCGAGGGCCAGCGCACCGCCGCCCGCCGGGTCCGCGGCGGCGCAGCACACCGCCGAGCGGGCCGCCGTCACCTGGACGTACACCTCCGCCAGCCGCTGCTTCTCCGCCCAGGACGCGCCCTCGTCCCGCCCGCGCGGCAGGGCGATGGCTCCTTCCAGCACCCGTTCCGCGGCCCCGACCGCCTCCGCGGCGAGCAGGGTCGCGGCAGTGCGCCCGACCGAGACCAGCGCCTCTACGACGTCCGCCCCACTTCCCAGCAACTCCCCTTCCACATCCCTCAATTGAAGGGTCGCCTGCGGCCTGGCCCCGTCCGCCGAGGGCTGCCGCACCCGGGACAGTCCGGCCGCCCCCTCGGCCCGTACGACGAAGAGCAGCGTCCGGCTGCGGGCGAAGCCGCCGGTGTGCGCGGCGACCAGGAGCAGGTCCGCGGTGTGCCCGTCGAGCACCTGCTCGGCCTGCCCGTACAGCGCCCACCCCTTCTCGGCCTGCCGCGCCTGTACGCCGCCGGAGCGCCCGCCGCCGGACCAGTGGCCGCCCGCGTTGTCGCCGGTCAGCCCGAGCGCGAGGGACAGTGCGCCACCCGGCACGGCGAGCGTGGCACTGGTGTGACCTGCGGTGAGGCCCGGCAGCAGGGCGGTGCCCTGTGCGTCGGTGCCCAGCGCCCGGACCAGTGGCGCGGCGAGCACCGAGGTGGCGAGCAGTGGACTCGACAGCAGCGTCCGGCCCGCCTCCTCGCAGGCGCGGGCCAGGGTGCGGGCGGTGCGGTCGGTGAGCAGTTCGTGCAGGGTTCGGCGCAGGGCGTCCTGTTCGGCGGCGCCCCGTTGTGCATCGTCCTCTTCCGCGGTGAAGGCGGCATCCATCTCGTGTGCTCCTCCCCTGATCTGACGGGGCGTCATGCTAGGGCCGGATCATCTCAATGCACAGAGCCGCGCTGGTACTTGCCCCTTTTGGTGACTCCGATCTGATGTACCGTCAGATTTATGACTGCCTCCCTCTCCCCCTCCCCGCGCATTCCCCGCCAGGGCCGCAAGGTGGCCGTCGCGGGAATCGCCCTGTCCGACTGCGGCCGGGTGGACGACGTCACCCCGTACGCCCTGCACGCCCAGGCCGCCCGCCGGGCACTTGCCGACTCCGGGCTGGACCGGTCGGTGATCGACGGCTTCGCCTCTGCCGGGCTGGGCACGCTCGCCCCCATCGAGGTGGCCGAGTATCTGGGTCTCAAGCCGCACTGGGTGGACTCCACCTCGGTCGGCGGGGCCACCTGGGAGGTGCTGGCCGCGCATGCGGCGGACGCCATCGCCGCAGGTCACGCCAATGCGGTGCTGTTGGTGTACGGATCGACGGCGCGGGCGGACATCAAGGCGGGCCGCCGGACCTCCAACCTCTCCTTCGGGTCGCGCGGGCCGCTTCAGTTCGAGGTGCCGTACGGGCACACGCTGGTGGCGAAGTACGCGATGGCCGCGCGCCGGCACATGCACGAGTACGGGACGACGCTGGAGCAGCTCGCCCAGGTGGCGGTGCAGGCGCGGGCGAACGCGGCGACCAATCCGGACGCGATGTTCCGCACCCCGCTCACCGTGGACGACGTACTCGACGGGCCGATGATCGCCGACCCCTTCACCAAGCTGCACTGCTGCATCCGCAGCGACGGCGGGTGCGCGGTGCTGCTGGTCGCGGAGGACTACGTACCGGATACCGCGAAGGCGCCGGTGTGGGTGCTGGGGGCGGGGACTTCGGTGTCGCACACGACGATGTCGGAGTGGGCGGACTTCACGGTTTCCCCGGCGGCGGTGAGCGGCCAACTTGCTTACGCACAAGCGGGGTTGGCGCCGGGCGATGTGGACGTGGCGGAGATATACGACGCGTTCACCTACATGACGCTGGCGACGCTGGAGGACCTGGGGTTCTGCGCGAAGGGAGAGGGCGGGGCGTTCGTGGAGAAGGGACGGCTGCTGCGGGACGGGGAGCTGCCGGTGAACACGGACGGGGGTGGCCTCTCTGCGTGCCATCCGGGGATGCGGGGGCTGTTTCTGCTGGTGGAGGCGGTGCGGCAGTTGCGGGGCGAGGCGGGTGAGGGGCAGGTGCACAAGGCAGGCGGGCGACTGCCGGAGGTGGCGATCGCCTCGGGGACGGGCGGGTGGTTCTGCTCGGCGGGGACGGTACTGCTGGGAAGGGGATAGGTCCGGGACCCCTCCCGCACAAGAGAATCTATACAATCGTCATAGACAAACGTCATAGACGCCCGTACAGTCGAGCCATCGGCCGGCGCACAGAGCGCCGAGGTCGCCAACTCGCCCCGAGGGAGCCCGTCATGACGCACACCGCCCCCACCGCCCGGCAGACCAGCCCCGCCCGCACCGTCCTCATCTCGGGTGCCGGCATCGCGGGCCCCGCCCTCGCCCTGTGGCTGCACCGGTACGGCTTCGAGCCGACCGTCGTGGAGCGCGCCCCGAAGCTGCGCCCCGGCGGCTACAAGGTGGACCTGCGCGGCACGGCGATCGAGATCTGCAAGCGGATGGGGATCATGGACGCGGTCCGCGCCCGCTCCACCGACATGCAAACCGGGTCGTACGTCGACACCAACAACCGCACCGTCGGCGAGCTGCCCGCCGACATCTTCGGCGGCCGGTCCGGGGACGACGACGAGATCACGCGCGGCGATCTGGCCCGCATCCTGTACGAGCGCACCCGCGACGACGCCGAGTACCTCTTCGGTGACTCGATCGCCTCGCTCACCGAGGACGCGGACGGCGTGCTGGTCACCTTCGAGAACGCGGAGCCGCGCCGCTTCGACCTGGTGGTCGGCGCGGACGGGATGCACTCGCACACCCGCAGGCTGGTCTTCGGCGACGAGCGGCATTTCAAGCGCCACCTCGGGGCGTACATCTCGATCTTCACCGCGCCGAACGACCTGAAGCTGGACCGCCACGAGGCGTACCACGCACTGCCCGACAAGCTGGTGTGCGCCTACAGCTCGCGGGGCGAGACCACGGCGAAGAACATGTTCGTCTTCGCCTCGCCCGAGCTGACCTTCGACCACCGCGACACGGCGGCGCAGAAGGAGATCCTCGCCAACACCTTTGCGCAGGATCACAGTTGGGAGATCCCCAGGCTGCTGACGAACGCGGAGGCCGCCGACGACTTCTACTTCGACTCGATGGGTGTCATCGAGATGGACCGCTGGTCCAAGGGGCGTGTGGTGCTCCTGGGCGACGCGGCGCACTGCACCTCCCCGGCCTCCGGCCAGGGCACGGGTCTCGCGCTCCTCGGGGCGTACCACCTGGCCGGCGAACTCGCGGCGGCCAACGGCGACTTCGGACGGGCCTTCGCCGCCTACGAGGCCCACCTTCGGCCCGGTGTCGAGCACACCCAGAAGTTCGCCGAGGGGTTCGTCGGCGAGATGACGATGGACCGGAAGTGGAAGATCCAGCTGCGGCTGCTGATGGTGCGGACGCTGCCGAAGATGCCGTGGCGCAACCTGATCGCGAAGAAGATCACCGAGGATGTGCAGAAGATGGCGCACATCGTGCCGGTGAAGGAGTACGCGGAGGCTCGCGCGGGTGAGGCGGAGGCTCGCGCGGGTGAGGCGGAGGCTCGCGTGACCGAGGTTGTACGGTCCGGCAGCACGGTCTGACGGCACAATCGCGTCATGACTGCCGCATCCGACGCACCCAATGACTCCGCACCGGGCTCCAGGTCTGACGCCGGCCCCGGCCCCGGCCCCGGCCCCGGTCCCGCTTCCGGTGCCGCCACCGGACCCGCGCCCCGGCCCGCGTCCGCCGGGGAAGAATTCCGTACGCTGCTCCACTCACTGAGGGTCTGGGACGGCATCGCTCTCCCGGCCTTCGACGCGGAGTCGGCCCCCGACTCGCCCCTGCCGCTCTTCCGCGACTGGCTGCGGGAGGCTGCAGCGGCCGGTCAGGCCGAACCGCACACCATGAGCCTGGCCACCGCCGACACCGAGGGACGCCCCTCGGTCCGCACCGTCATGCTGCACGACGCCGACGAGACCGGCTGGCACTTCGGCACCCACAGCACCAGCCGCAAGGGCCGTGAACTGGCCGCCCGCCCGGACGCCGCACTCGGTTTCTACTGGCCGTCCCAGGGCCGCCAGATCCGGATCGAGGGCCAGGTCAGCTCCGGCACACCGCAGGAGAGCGCGGCCGATCTGCACGCCCGCTCGACGGGTGCACTGGCCGCAGCCCTCACCGGCCGGATGAGTGAAGTACTCGGCTCCCGGGCGGAGCTGGCAGCCGCGTCGGAGGCCTCCTGGCTGCGGGCGCAGGCCGAGCCGGACGCGATCGCCGCCACCTGGACGCTGTACGCGCTGGCCGCCACGGAGGTCGAGTTCTTCCAGGGCGACGCGCGGCGGCAGCACGTACGGCTGAGGTATCGCCGTACGGACACCGGCTCAGCCGGAACCTGGGTCCGCGAACTGCTGTGGCCGTGACCCGCCCGCGAACCCGGCGGTCCCCGGGGATCCCGGCAGCTCCGGGAACACCACCCTGATGGTCAGCCCACCGCCCGGGTTGGCCTCCCCCGTCGCCTCGGCGCCGTGGGCGCGGGCGATGGATGTGACGATCGAGAGACCGAGGCCCACTCCTTCCCCTGCCGTGTGGCGCCGTTCCTTGAGCCGGCGGAAGGGCTCGAAGAGCAACGGAACGTCCTCGGCGGGTACGACGGGTCCGGTGTTGGTGATCTCCAGGCAGCGATCGCCGGGCGAGGTGCTGATGCCGATGGTGCCGCCCCGGTAGTTGTAGCGGACGGCGTTGCCGAGCAGATTGCGCACCAGGTGCGTGAGCAGTACGGGGTCGCCCTCGACGGTCATCGGGTCGGCCGACGTCTTGACGGTGACGCCCTGTTCGCGTGCCGCGTCGCCGAATCCGGCCGCGACGACGGCCACGGTCTCGCCGAGCGGCACCGGCTCGTGGCGCTCCAGGCCGCCGCCGTCGCTGGCGGCGAGGAGCAGTAGCGATTCGATGAGCTGTTCGCTGTTGTCGGCGGCCTCGATGAGCTGGCGCCGGATCCACTGGACGCGTTCCGGTTCGGGGTCCGGATCGGCGAGACCGATCTCGGCCAGCGCCCGCTGGATCGCCAGCGGGGTGCGCAGCTCGTGCGCGGCGTTGGCGGCGAACCGCTGCTGCGCGGTGACCAGGTGCTCGATGCGTCCCAGCATCTGGTCGAAGGTGTCGGCGAGTTGCTTGAGTTCGCCGGGCGGGGCCTTGAGGTCGATGCGCTGGTGCAGGTTCTCGCCGGAGAGCTTGCGTGCGGTGGTCGTGATGACGCTGACCGGGCGCAGCACCCGCCCTGCCATCCACCAGGCCAGGAACACCGAGAGCGCGGCGAAGACGGCGAGCGCGATCCCCGAGACGGTGAGCAGCCGGTGGAGCGTCGTGTCCGTCGCCACCTGCACCGACTTGGTCACCGCGCGCTCGCCCGCCTCCGCCGGGGAGAGGAAGCCGTCGGGCAGATCGGCCCGTGGGTCGATCGTGGCGCCCTTGGCCATGGGGGCCACCGCGCCGCCGATGCGGGCATCGAGCCCGTCCCGTACGAACAGGTAGATGACCGCGACCAGTACGCAGCCGGCCAGCACCAGCAGTCCCCCGTAGAGGGTGGTGAGCCGGGCGCGCTCGCTGGTGAGGCGGACCCGGCGTACGCGGCGGACCTTGGACAGGACCGCGCGCGCGCTCACTGCTCGTCCTTCGGGGCGGGGGCCTGGGTTCCGGGCTCGTCCTTCGGGGCGGGGGCCTGGGTTCCGACGGGGGCCTGAGCCGCGTCTCCCGAGATGCGGTATCCGGCACCCGCCACCGTCTCCACGACCGGCGGTTCGCCCAGCTTGGCCCGCAGGCGGCTCAGCGCGACCCGTACCGGATTCGTGTCGTAGCCCGTGTGCTCGTCCCACACCTTCTCGATGAGGTCCTCGCTGCTCACGATCGAGCCGTCCGCCCGCATCAGCGTTTCCAGTACGGCGAACTCCTTGCGGGTCAGATTGAGGTGGTGCCCGTGCCGGCTGGCCCGGCGGCGCGAGATGTCCAGGATGATGCCGCCGCGTTCCAGGACCGGTGGCAGCGCGGGCTGCGCGCGGCGGCCCAGGGCCAGGACCCTGGCCAGGAGTTCGTCGTACGCGAAGGGCTTGGTGAGGTAGTCGTCGGCGCCCAGGCCGAGCCCCTCGACGCGGTCCCGTACGGTGCCGGACGCCGTGAGCATCAGTACGCGAGTGAGCAGGCGCAGCGCCACGGCACGCCGGCAGACCTCGTCGCCGTGCATGCCGGGCAGGTCCCGGTCGAGTACGAGCACGTCGTAGTCGCCGGTCTGGAGCTTGCGCAATCCGACGGCGCCGTCGTGGGCGACGTCCACCGTGATCGCGTCACGGCGCAATCCCTCGGCGATCATCTCGGCCAGGATCGCCTCGTCCTCCACCACCAGTACACGCATGTCCTCTGTCTACCCGACGGGAACATTTCGCCGCTGTGACACGGTCGGTAAGAGAAGCGACACGGCCCCTTCGACGACTCTTCCCCTCGTCCGCACGCAACGGCGTCCGTAAGGGAAGTACCACCATGAGGAATCACAAGCTGGCCGTGACCTTCGCGTCAGGCTTCGCCGGTCTGGCCCTGTTCGCCGCCGGATGCTCGGGGGGCTCGGCGGGCTCCGGCGGCTCGGACGGCTCCGGCGGCTCCGGCGGGGGCCAGGAGTCGTCCGCGTCGGCCGGTGGTTCGGGCGGGGGTGCCGACGACGGCTCCGCGTCGGCCGCCGACAAGGACCAGGCGCTGCGCAAGTGCCTGCGCGGCAAGGGCATCGACATCCCCGACCTCCCGCCGGGCACCGACCCGCGCTCGCAGACCCTCGGCCCGCCGGAGGGCACCGCGCCCGACAAGTGGAAGAAGGGCCTGGAGGACTGCGGGGCCTCACCCCAGGGCGGTGGTGGCGGTGACGCGTCCGCCGACCAGCAGGCGCTGGAACAGCGCATCAAGATCAACAAGTGTCTGCGCGGCAAGGGCTTCGACATGCCCGACCCCAAGCCCGCCAAGGGCGGCGCGGTCGAGGGGTTCGGTGTCCCCAAGGGCGCGGACCAGGAGAAGTTCATGAAGGCGCTGAACGAGTGCGTCGCATGAGGCGCCGCACCGTAGCCGTGTCCGTCGTCCTGGTCGCCGCCCTGGCCGGCGGTGGCTTCGCCGTCAGCGGTCTCGGTTCCGGCCTCGGTCTCGGTCTCGGCACGTCGCAGGCGAAGGAGAACCCGCAGGACCGGGCCGGTCTGCCGCCCGCCACCGCCCCCGTCGTCAAGGGCGACCTGAGCAACAGCACCGGCATCGACGGCACCCTCGGCTACTCCCAGCAGCGCAAGCTCAACGCGGGCGCGTCCGGCACCCTGACCTGGATCAGCTCGGGCGGCTCCAAGGCCGAGCGCGACGGCAGGCTGTACGCGGTCGACGGCCAGGACGTCCGGCTGATGTACGGCACCGAGCCGATGTACCGCGTACTGAAGACGGGCGCGCGGGGCAACGACGTACAGCAGCTGGAGGAGAACCTGCGTGCTCTCGGGTACGGGAGCGGGCTCTCCGTCGACGAGAAGTACAGCTCCGCCACCGCCGAGGCGGTCAAGCGGTGGCAGAAGGCGCACCGGCTGAAGCAGACCGGTCGGATCGGGCCGGAGCAGATCGCCTTCGCGTCGGGTCCGGTACGGATCCAGAGCGCCGACGCGGCGGTGGGCGACCGGACGGCGCCGGGGCAGCAGGTGCTGACGACGACCAGTTCCGACCGGGTCGTGCAGCTCCAGGCCAAGGTCTCCGAGGCGGCGCTCGCCAAGCCGGGCGGCAAGGTCGAGGTGGAGCTGCCGGACGGCACGATCGTCAAGGGCACGGTCACCTCGGTCGGCTCGGTGGCGAAGCCGGGCAGCGACCCGGCCGACAGGACGCCGAGGATCGGCATCGTCGTCACCTTCGACGATCCGGACAAGGTCAAGGGCTTCGACAAGTCCCCGGCCACGGTGAAGTTCGTCGGGGAGACGCGCAAGAACGTGCTCAGCGTCCCGGTCGGCGCACTGCTCGCGCTGGCGGACGGCTCCTTCGGGGTGCAGGTCGTCGAGGGCGGCAGGACGCGTGAGGTCAAGGTGAAGTTGGGCCTCTTCGCGCAGGGCCAGGTCGAGGTGACGGGCGCGGGGCTGAGCGCGGGCGTGAAGGTGGGGGTGCCGAAGGAATGAACGGCACCTCTTCCCATGCGCCCCAAGCCACTTCCCCCGTCGTCGAGCTGTCCGGCGTGACCAAGGAGTACCCGGGCGGCGTCACCGCCCTGCGCGGCGTGGACCTCACCATCGACGCGGGTGAGCTCCTCGCCATCGTCGGCCCCTCCGGCTCCGGGAAGTCCACCCTGCTGCACATCGTCGGCACCCTCGACCTGCCCACGGCAGGCCAGGTCACCCTCGCGGGCCACGACGTCGGGCGGCTCTCCGACCGCAAGCTCTCCGCGCTGCGCGCCCAGCACATCGGGTTCGTGTTCCAGGCGTTCCACCTGGTGCCCGGCATCAGCGCCCAGGACAACGTGGCCGAAGGGCTCCTCTACTCCGGGCTGCCGCGCGCCGAGCGCCACCGGCGGGCCGCCCGCGCGCTGGAGCGGGTCGGCCTGGGCGACCGTACGGGACACAAACCGCACGAACTGTCCGGCGGCCAGAAGCAGCGCGTCGCCATCGCCCGCGCGGTCGTCGGCGAACCCGACCTGCTGCTCGCGGACGAACCGACCGGAGCACTGGACTCCGCGTCCGGCGAGGCGGTCATGCGGCTGATCCACGACCTCAACCAGGAGGGCGCGACCATCGCCGTCATCACCCACGACACGGAGATCGCCGAGATGCTGCCGAGGCAGGTGCGGATCCGCGACGGGCAGGTCGTGCACGACAGCGCGGCGCGGGGCCCCCTCGGCACGCCGGTGCGGAGTGACGCCCGATGAGCGCGCAGCGGCACCGGCCCACGCTCAGGGCGGCCCGGCTGACCCCGCGCGACATCCTGCACACCGGGTCGGCCGGAATGCGCAGCCGGCCCATGCGGGTCGTACTGTCCGCCCTCGGGATCGCCCTCGGGATCGCCACGATGATCTCGGTGGTCGGCATCTCGGCGTCCAGCAAGGAGAAGCTCCTCCAGGAGCTCGACAAGCTGGGCACCAACATGCTGGTCGTCACCCCCGGCGAGGACCTGCTGACCGGGAAGAAGATCCCGCTGGCGAAGGACTCGGTCGGCAGGATCAGCAGGATCGACGGGGTCGAACACGTGGGTGGAACAGGCCTGTTGGAGCATGCGGTCCGCCGTTCGGAGAAGATCTCCGAGGACATCACCGGCGGCATCACGGTCCAGACCGCCACCGAGGACCTGCTGACCACCCTGCGCGGCAAGGTCCGCACCGGGACCTGGCTCAACCGGGCGACCGGCAGGTACCCGTCGGTCGTGCTGGGCGACGTGGCGGCGGAACGCCTCGGCATTTCGCAGCCGGGGCAGCGGGTGTACATCGACGGCCAGTACTTCACCGTCCTGGGCATCCTCGACGAACTCCCCCTGGTCCCCGAGATCGCGCGGTCGGCGCTGGTCGGGTGGGACGCCGGCAAGAGCCTGCTCGGCTTCGACGGCCACCCGACGACGATGTACGAACGCTCGGCGGACTCCCGCGTCGGCGCGGTCCACGACCTCATCGCGCGGACCGTCGACCCGCAGTCCCCGCGCAACGTCAATGTCACCGACCCGTCGGCCGGCCTCCAGGCGAAAGCGGCGACCGAGGGCGCGTTCAGCAACCTGCTGCTCGGGCTGGGCGGGGTGGCGCTGCTGGTGGGCGGGGTCGGAGTGGCCAACACCATGATCATCTCGGTGCTTGAGCGGCGGTACGAGATCGGCCTGCGCCGCTCGATCGGTGCGACCCGGGGCCAGATCCGGGGCCAGTTCGTCACCGAGTCGCTACTGCTGTCCGGTCTGGGCGGGGTGGCGGGCATCGTGCTCGGAGCGGCCGCGACGGGCGTGTACGCGGCGAGCAGCGGGCTGCCGTGGGTGGTGCCGCCGTGGGCGATCGGTGGCGGATTCGGCGCCACCCTGGTGATCGGCACGGTCGCGGGCCTCTATCCGGCGGTACGGGCGTCCCGGCTGTCACCGACGTTGGCGCTGCACGCGGCGTAGGGGGGTGGGGGTTGGCGGTACGCGGGGTAGCGGCATGCGGGGGTCCGGCATGCGGGGGTCCGGCGGCCCGGGGGAAGCAACTGCCGCCGCCGGGTCCGGACGTACGGGAGGCCGCTGCTGCCGGGCCCGCTCCCGGAAGCAGCGGCCCCGGAAGCCGCTACCCCCGGAGCCGGAACACCGGCACGGCGTACGCCTGTCCCGGGTCGCCGCCCTCGCCCTCCCGGAAGACCACCTCCAGCTCGACGCCCACCTTCAACTCACCTTCGGTGTCATGGCAGTTGACGACCTCTGTCATCATCCGGGGCCCCTCCGCGAGGTCGACGACGGCGGCGACGTACGGCACGCGCTCACCGAAGGGCGGCAGGTCGTTGCGGTGCACGACCGACCACGTATAGAGCACCGCGCGCCCGCTCGCCTGCTCCCAACTCACGTTCTCGCTCCAGCAGTACGGGCAGAACTCGCGCGGATAGTGGTGCGCGCGGGCGCAGGACGCGCAGCGGCGGATCAGTAGCCTTTCCTCGGCTGCGGCGTCCCAGTAGGGGCGGGTGAAGGTATCGACGTCGGGGACGGAGGCGTTCGGCGGAGTCGTCATCGGCGGAGTCCACCCGGCTGAGTCATCAGAAGAGTCCGATCGCGTGGTCGAGGGACCAGGTCTGCCAGGACATCGCGAAGAGGGCGACCAGCGAGATCAGCGCCATCATCGCGTTCTGCCCCTGCTCGGCCCAGTCGTGGATCATCAGGACGAGGTAGAGGAGGTTGAGGAGAAGGCCGGCGACGAGGGCGACCGGGGTGAGGAATCCGACGATCAGGCCCAGCCCGAGGGCGAGTTCGGCGTACACGACGAGGTACGCCATCGCCTTGGGCCGGGGCGCGACGATGCTCTGGAACCCCTTCCCCACCACGGGCCACTTGTGCTTGCCCGCCACATCGGCTGCCCACGCGATCCCGGTTCCGCGCTCGAACCAGCCCTTCTTGTCCTTGTGGCGCCAGCTCTCCAGCCACCACAACCCGAGTCCGATCCGCAGCACGGCCATCCACTCCGCGCCGCCGAGCCAGATGCTCTGCACAGGACGACCCCTTCCAGGTTCGCGTTTCTGACGGTACGTCAGTTCAACGGACGGCGCGACAGTACGCAAGAGGCCGGCGCCACGGATGGGCGGCCAAACGGCACCACTCTCTCCCCTTCCGCCACTCCGCGTGATCAATTCGTAACCGATTCCACCTTTGACCGAGACCCATCAAGCGAGCGCGCGGTTACGCTCACGACTCATGGCACCTCTCCCCGGCTCCGCCGATCCCGGCATCGCGACCACCAACGACCGTCCCGTGTACGTCATCGGGGCAGGTCCCGGCGGTCTGGCCGCAGCAGCGGCGCTGCGTGCGCGAGGCGTACGGGCGGTGGTCCTGGAGAAGTCCGACTCGGTCGGCGCCTCCTGGCGAGCCCACTACGAACGGCTGCACCTGCACACCACCCGCGCCCTCTCGGGCCTGCCGGGGCTGAAGATGCCGCGCTCCTTCGGGCGCTGGGTCTCCCGCGACAACGTGGTGCGCTACTTGGAGAAGTACGTCGCCTTCCACGAGCTGGAGATCGTCACAGGCGTCGAGGTGTCCCGGGTCGAACCGGCGGCGGACGGCGGCCCGGGCTGGACACTGCACGCCAGCGGCGGGCGGGTGCTGACCGGTTCGGCCGTGGTCGTCGCGACCGGCTACAACCACACCCCGCGCCTCCCGCGCTGGGCGGGCTCGGACGCCTACCCGGGCACCCTGCTGCACGCCGCCTCGTACCGGAACGCCAAGCCCTACGCGGGCCAGGACGTGCTGGTCGTGGGCGTCGGCAACACCGGCGCGGAGATCGCCGTCGACCTGATCGAGGGCGGCGCCTCCCGCGTCCGGCTCGCGGTGCGGACCGCGCCGTACATCCTGCGCCGCTCCACGGCCGGCTGGCCCTCCCAGCGCACCGGGATCCTGGTGCGCCGGCTGCCGGTGGGCCTGGTGGACCGGGCCGGTGACGTGGTCTGCCGCGTCTCGGTCCCCGACCTCTCCGCGCACGGCCTCCCCCGCCCCACCACCGGCCTCTACTCCCGTGTCAACGAGGGCGCCATCCCCGTCCAGGATGTCGGCCTGATCGCCGCCGTCCAGTCCGGAAAGGTCGAACCGGTCGCCGCCCTCGACTCCTTCGACGCCGAGTCCGGCGAGGCGATCCTCGCGGACGGCACCCGCCTCACGCCGGACACCGTCATCGCCGCCACCGGCTACCGCCGCGCACTGGAGGACCTGGTCGGCCACCTGGACATCCTGGACGCCCGCGGCCGCCCCACGGTGCACGGCCCGCACACCTCCCCCAAGGCCCCCGGCCTTCACTTCACCGGCTTCACCAACCCCATCTCCGGCATGCTCCGCGAACTCTCCCGGGACGCCGACCGCATCGCCCGATCCGTCTCCCGAAACCTCACCAAGCCCCCCACCCGCTAGCCCCAGCCCCGCCCCCCTCGCCCTCTCTGCACACTTCGACCCCCTCTGCGCGCCTCACCCACTCCTCCCACCTCGCCCGTCACCGCGCGCAGAACCACCCGCACCGGCCGAAACGGAACCGCTCGCACCACCCCGCGTGGAACCCGTCCGCACCGCACTGTTCCTGACGGACCGTCAATTCAGTAATCTGACAGAGCGTCAGAGAATTGACCGTCCGACCAAAGAGCAGGAGCGGGCTCAGCGATGCTTGGATCAACGCACGGCACCCTCACCTCCGGTCTCCGCCACCGCGTCGTGGCCTGTGGCGACGAATCCAGGTCGGCCGCCGTCCACGGCTCGACGCCACCTGCGACCCCTGCGGCCGACGACCGGGATGTCAGCGGCCGGCCGCTGCACGCCCCCGTCCCCGACCTGGACCGCTTCTTCCGCCCGGAGTCCGTCGCGGTGGTCGGTGCCTCCGATGCCGAGGGGCGCCCCAACACGGGTATCACCCGCCAGTTGCTCGCCTGGGCGGAGCGGGTGGGGGCCCGCCTGCACCCCGTCCACCCCACACGCGAGTCCGTTTTCGGTCTGCCCTGTGTGCCCTCCGTCTCCGCTCTTCCCGAGCAGGTCGATCTCGCCGTGCTGCTGGTCAAGGACCCCCTTCCGCTTGTCGATGAGCTCTCCGACGCCAAGGTGCGGTTCGCGGTGGCCTTCGCCTCCGGGTTCGCCGAGACAGGTGAGGAGGGTGCCGCCGCCCAGGCCCGCCTGGCGGCCGCCGTCTCGGCCACCGACTCCGGGCTGCGTCTCCTCGGTCCCAACACCAACCTCAACGCCTTCGAGCGCTTCCGCGAGGATCTCTCCGGTCCCGCCATCGCCCTGATCACCCAGTCCGGCCACCAGGGCCGCCCCGTCTTCTCCCTTCAGCAGATCGGTGTGCGGCTGTCGCACTGGGCCCCCACCGGCAACGAGGCGGACCTCGAAACCGCTGACTTCATCTCCTACTTCTCCTCCCTCCCCGAGGTCGGCGCGATCGCCGCCTACATCGAGGGCCTCAAGGACGGCCGTGCCTTCCTCCTCGCCGCCGACCGGGCCGCCCGCAACAAGGTCCCTGTCGTCGCCGTCAAGGTCGGCAGGACCGAGACCGGGGCCCGAACCGCCGCGTCACACACCGGGAAGCTGACCGGGGCGGACGACGTGGTGGACGCCGCGATGCGCCAGTTCGGGGTGATCCGGGTGGACGGTCTCGACGAACTCCAGGACACCGCAGCCCTGCTGGCCCGCGCCCGCGCCCCGCAGGCCGACGGTGTCGCCGTGTATTCGATCTCGGGCGGAACGGGCGCGCACTTCGCGGACCTGGCGACGGCCGCGGGCCTCGGACTGCCGACGCTGTCCGCCGCCAAGCAGGCGGAGCTGCACGAGTGGATACCGGAGTATCTGGGGGTCGCCAATCCCATCGACAACGGCGGTCACCCGGTCGGTGACTGGCGCGGCCGGAAGATCATCGACGCGATTCTGGCCGACCCGTCCGTCGGGGTCCTGATCTGTCCGATCACCGGCCCCTTCCCCCCGATGAGCGACAGGCTGGCCCAGGACCTGGCGGACGCCGCGGAGGCCACCGACAAGCTGATCTGTGTGGTCTGGGGCTCCCCCGTCGGCACCGAGGACGCCTACCGTCAGACCCTCCTGGGCTCCTCCCGGCTGGCCACCTTCCGCACCTTCGGCAACTGCATCACCGCCGTACGCGCCTACCTGGAGCACCACCGCTTCACGGCCGGCTACCGGTCGCCGTTCGACGAGGCGCCGCGCACGCCTTCCCCCTCGTTCCGCAAGGCGCAGGCACTGATGCGTCCGGGCCAGCAGCTCAGCGAGCACGCGGCGAAGCAGTTGCTCAGGGCGTACGGAATCCGGGTGCCGCGCGAGCAGTTGGTGACCAGCGCGGCGGCGGCGGTCCGCTCGGCGGCGCAGGTCGGCTACCCGGTGGTGATGAAGGCGTCGGGGCCGCAGCTCGGCCACAAGACCGAACTCGGCCTGGTAAAGGTCGGGTTGACCTCTGCCAGCCAGGTCAGGGACGCCTATCGCGAGCTGACCGACATCGCCGCGTACGAAGGCGTCGACCTGGACGGCATCCTGGTCTGCCAGATGATCGAGCGGGGCGTCGAGATGGTCGTCGGGGTGGGCCGGGACGCGCTCTTCGGGCCCACCGTCACCGTCGGTCTCGGCGGCGTACTGGTGGAGGTCCTCGGGGACGCGGCCGTGCGGGTCCCGCCGTTCGGTGAGAGCGATGCGCGCGCGATGCTCACGGAGCTGCGCGGGCATCCCCTCCTGGAGGGTGTCCGGGGGGCGCCCCCGGCGGACGTGGACGCGCTCGTCGAGGTCGTACTGCGGGTCCAGCGGATGGCCCTGGAACTCGGTGACGACCTCAGCGAGCTGGACATCAACCCACTGATGGTCCTGCCGCGCGGACAGGGTGCGGTGGCGCTGGACGCGCTCGCCGTCTGCCGCTGAATCCACAGATCCTGTCCGCCGCCTCACCAACGGGACCCACTGGGCCAACTGGAGCCGAACACCCATGACTTCCTCCCCGAACAATCCGTCACTCTCCGTGGATTCATTGATACTCCACGCCACTGACAACGGCGTCTCGTGGATCACCCTCAACCGCCCCGAAGCCATGAACGCCATTACCGCTGACCAGCGGGAACGGATTGTTTCGCTGCTTTCCGAGGCATCCGCGAACCCCGAGGTCCGGGCGGTCGTCCTGACCGCGACGGGCAAGGGATTCTGCGCGGGGGCCGATCTGCGGGGCGGCACCGGAAGCGGATCGTCCGCCCCTGCCAGGGACCGGGTGGCCGGGGATGTCGCCCGGATGATCAGGCTCGGTGCGCAGCGGCTGATCACCGCCGTTCTCGACTGCGAGAAGCCGGTGATCGCGGCGGTGAACGGAACGGCAGCCGGGATCGGCGCCCATCTCGCGCTCGCCTGTGACCTGGTCATCGCCGCCGAAGGGGCCAAGTTCATCGAGGTGTTCGTGCGGCGCGGGCTGGTGCCGGACGGGGGCGGGGCGTATCTCCTCCCCCGACTGATCGGGCCGCAGCGGGCGAAGGAGCTGATGTTCTTCGGTGACGCGCTGCCGGCCGTGGAGGCGGAGCGGCTGGGGCTGGTCAACCGGGTCGTACCGGCGGACGAGTTGGAGAAGACGGCCCGCGCCTGGGCGGAGCGGCTGGCAGCAGGGCCCACCCGGGCACTCGCCCTCACCAAGCAGCTTGTCAACGCCTCCCTCGACTCGGACCGCGCCACGGCGCTGACCGCCGAGGCGGTGGCGCAGGAGATCAACATGACGACCGCCGACGCGAATGAGGGCGTGACGAGCTTCGTGGAGCGGCGGACGCCTCGGTACCGGGGGCTGTAGCGGGGGCCGCAGCGGGCTTGCGGGTCCTGCGGGCGGGCCGGCTCCTTTGTCGATGGGGCTGCGTCTCTTTACCGGGGGCTTCCAGCTCTTCCCATCTGACGATGCGTCAGCTTCAATCGATGGTGTGATGGGACACGCTGGGATGGCGGCCACCGCCGTTCGATACCTGAGGTCCGTCGGCGCCGCTACGGTCGCCGAACCGGTCGAGCCGCTGCCCCGCCCCGACCTTCGGGCCGTGGGCACGGACGAGCGACTTCCACTTGATCCGGCCGAATTCCGGCGGGTGCTGGGGAACTTCGCGAGTGGCGTCACCGTTGTCACTTCACCGGGCACGTCAGGGCCGGACGGTGAGCCACCCGCCGGGTTCGCCTGTCAGTCCTTCGCGTCCTTGTCGCTGGATCCGCCACTGGTCGTCTTCATGGTGGCCCGTACGTCGACGACCTGGCCGCGTATCGCCCGCGCCGGGGTCTTCTGCGTCAATGTGCTGGGCGCGCAGCAGAGTGAGCTGTGTCTGGGGTTCGCGCGCAGTGGGGCGGACAAGTTCGCGGGGGTGGAGTACGAGGGGGCGCCTGTGACGGGGTCACCGAGGCTGGATGGGGTGGCGGCTTGGGTGGACTGCACGATTCAGACGGTGCACACCGGAGGGGATCACTTGATTGTGGTGGGGCGGGTGGAGGCGTTGGGGGCTGGGGCGGACGGGGTTTTGCCGTTGGTGTTCCACCGGGGGCTGTTTGGGGGGTTTGAGGGGTTTGGTGGGTGAGGTGAGGTAGGGGTGGTGCGGCAGGCGGCGGGACCGGGGCGGGCCGGGGTCGGTGGGGTTCGGCTCCGTGGGCGGCCCGACGCCCGAGGGGCGGGGCATAGCGGGGGATGCAGTCGTGGGCTGCTGGCTACCAGGTCTGTTCCAGTTTGATTTTGCCGCCGCCGAAGAGGACGACGTGGCCTTGGTCGTTGTATGTGGATTTGCGCCAGTTGGCGAAGGCCTGGATCTGGGCGGCGCAGTCGTCGTCCATGGGGCCGCAGTCGGAGGCGATGCGGGCTTCCATGATCCTGGAGGTTTCCGGGAGGCGGATCTTGACCATGCGGAGGCCTTCGGCGAGGGCGTCGTCGGTCTTGGACGGGGTCGACCGCAGATAGGTGGTGAACTCGGTCTTCATGCCGTACCAGCGGTGGGCGCCGACGGTCGGTACGCCGTTGACGCGGGGCGGGGTCGAGGACTGGTTTCCCCCGTGCTCCGGCCCCCAGCACTCACTCGGACCCTCCGGGTGGTCCGCGTCGCCCGCGCCGGGGTCGGACGTCAGGTCCTCGCCCGCACCCCCGACGTCCTCCGAGGTGAGGTCCTCCCCGGCGCCTCCCACGTCCTCGGACGTCAGGTCCTCCCCCGTGCCCGCACCTGCCGTGGGGTCCGAGGTCAGGTCCTCACCCGTACCACCGACGTCGTCCGAGGTGAGGTCCTCTCCCGAGCCCGCGCCCCCGGCGTCTTCCGACGTCAGGTCCTCTCCCGAGCCCCCCGTCGTCGCCGGGTTCGGGGTGCTGCCGTCGGGGCAGACGATGGGACTGCCTCCGCCCGAGCCGACGCTGCCTGCCTGCTCCGTGCCGCAGGCCGTCAGGGTGGTGCCGGTCAGGAAGGCGAGGAGTGCTGCGGCGGTGGCGGTGGTTCCGGCCGGGCGGCGGCGTTTGCGTCTGGACGCGGGCGTGGTTGTGGGCGCGGACGTGGACGTGGATGTGGACGCGATCACGGGCAGGTTCGTGGCTGCGCCCATGGCTTCACTCATGGCTGATTCCCCCCTGTTCCCCCTGGTCAGGGGACAGGGGAACTATCCTGCCAGGCTCGTCTTCGCCTTCTGCGGCTTTCGGATGATGAGGGCCAGCAGAGCGGCCACCGCGCACAGCGCGCCGGAGGCGTACCAGACCACGTCGTAGTCGCCGAAGAGGTCGCGGGCGACGCCGCCCAGGAAGGCGACGGCTCCCGCTCCCACCTGGTGCGAGGCCAGCACCCAGCCGAAGACGATGGCGCTGTCATCCCCGAAGTACTCGCGGCACAGCGCGATGGTCGGCGGGACGGTCGCCACCCAGTCGAGGCCGTAGAAGACGATGAAGAAGATCATCGGCGGGTGGACGGTGGGGGCCAGGAGCATCGGCAGGAAGAGGAGGGAGACGCCGCGCAGCGCGTAGTAGACGGCGAGCAGGCGGCGGGATTCGAAGCGGTCGGTGAGCCAGCCGGAGGCGATGGTGCCGATGATGTCGAAGACGCCGATGACCGCGAGGAGCCCGGCCGCCGCCTGGATGGGCATGTGGTGGTCGTGGGCGGCGGGGATGAAGTGGGTCTTGACCAGGCCGTTGGTGGAGGCGCCGCAGATCGCGAAGGTGCCGGCCAGCAGCCAGAACGGCCCGGTCTTCGCCGCCTTGAAGAGGACGGTGACGGCACGGCGGGCGGCGCCCGCGACCGGCGGTGGCTTCGGTACGAAGTTCTCCGCGCCGTACGGCGCCAGGCCCACGTCCGCCGGGTGGTCACGCAGCAGCAGCCATACGAAGGGGACGACGGCCAGCGCGGCGAGCGCGACCGTGATGGAGGCGGGCCGCCAGCCCTCGTTCACGACCAGCCAGGAGAGCAGCGGCAGGAAGACCAGCTGCCCGGAGGCACCGGCGGCGGTGAGGATGCCGGTGACCAGCCCCCGACGGGCCACGAACCACCGGTTGGTCACCGTGGCGGCGAAGGCCAGCGCCATCGAGCCGCTGCCCAGCCCCACCAACACGCCCCAGAACAGGATCAGTTGCCAGGCAGTGGTCATCACCACGGTCAGCGCCGAGCCGACGGCGATCACCGTCAGCGCGACCGCCACCACCTTCCGGATCCCGAAGCGGTCCATCAGCGCGGCGGCGAAGGGCGCGGTCAGCCCGTACAGCGCGAGGTTCACCGAGACCGCGATGCCGATGGTGCCGCGTGACCAGCCGAAGTCCTTCTCCAGCGGCTCGATCAGCAGCCCCGGCAGCGAGGCGAAGGCGGCGGCACCGATGATCGTCACAAAGGTGACCGCCGCGACGAACCACGCACGGTGAATACGAGGCCTGCGGGAGCGGTGAACGTGACCTGGTGCGCCCAGTTCCCGTTCCAGCACAGCCACTTCATCATCCACCGGCACATCCACCGGCACGGGAGCATCGGCCCGCAGGGGCCGTACGGGAGGGGTCGTCTGCGTCATACGCATCAGCATCCCGGCCACGATCTTCCCGAACGAGTGGCCCGAAGGCCAGCATTCGCTACGATCGGGCCATGCCCCCGCAAGAGCCCGCCCCCCAGCCCTCCACCCCCCGGCCCCCCGCTCCCCCGGCCACCACGCCTCCCTCCCACCCCCACCGCATAGCCGTCCTCGCCCTCCCCCACGTCATCCCCTTCGAGCTCGGCATCCCGCACCGCATCTTCGGCCGCACCTTCGCCGCCGACGGCACCCCTCTCTACGAGGTCACCACCTTCGGCACCTCGCCCGGCCGGCTCATCCCGACCCAGGCCGACTTCTCCCTGCACGTCGAGCACGGTCCGGAAGTCCTGGCCGGCACCGACACCCTGATCATCCCGGCCTCGTACGAGCCGGCCGGCCTCTTCGAGGGCGGCCGGCTCCCGCCCGAGATCGCCAAGATCTTCGAGTACCTACGCCCCGGCACCCGCCTGGCCTCCATCTGCACCGGCGGCTTCGTCCTCGCCGCGGCGGGCTACCTGGACGGCCGGCCCGCCACCACCCACTGGCACTGGGCGGAACAGTTCCAGCGGCTCTTCCCGTCGGTGCTGGTCGATCCCGAGGTGCTGTACGTGGACGACGGCGACGTCCTCACCTCGGCCGGCGTCGCCGCGGGCATCGACCTGTGCGTGCACATGGTGCGCCGGGACTTCGGGGCCGCCGTCGCCAATGACGTCGCCCGGCGCAGCGTGGTACCTCCGCACCGGGACGGCGGGCAGTCGCAGTACATCCAACGCCCGGTGCCGGAGCCCCAGTTGGCCACCACCACCGCGGGCCGCGCCTGGGCGCTGGGGCATCTCCACGAGCCGATCCAGCTCCGGGACATGGCCGAGCAGGAGTCGATGTCGGTACGGACCTTCACCCGGCGCTTCCGTGAGGAGGTCGGGATCAGCCCCGGTCAGTGGCTGACCCAGCAACGCGTCGAGCGGGCCCGCCACCTGCTGGAATCCAGCGACCTCTCCATCGACCAGGTCGCCCGCGACGCCGGCTTCGGTACGGCGCAGTCGATGCGCCAGCACCTACAGGCCGCACTCGGCGTCCCGCCCACGGTCTACCGCCGCACCTTCCGCACCCACCTCGCCGACCCCGACCCCAGAACCGGCACCGGCTCCGGCACCGGCACCACCCACTGACCCCGGCCCCGACGCCGAACCCGACCTCCGCCGCTCCCCCACCGCCGCCACCAAAGTCAGCAGCAGGCACAGCCCCGCCCCCGCCAGAATCGCCGTGGACGGCGCCGCCACGCTCTGAACAGCCCCCGCCAGCACCGCACTTGCCGCATACCCCGCCCCCACGGACGCGTACATCATCGAGTACCCGGCCGCGAAGGCACTCCGCGGCAGCGCGTTCCTCAGCGACAGCGCCCGCGCGATCTGGACGACGGACTGGAGCAGCCCGGCCACCACCAGCCCCGCCGCGATCCACCCGAGCACCGGCACCAGCGCGCTCGCCCCCACCACCAGCGCCACCGTCACCAGCATCACCAGGGACTGCCGCTCGGGGCTGCCGGGCCAGCTGCGCAGTCCGTAGACGTACGCCCCGACCGCCGCCGCCAGCGAGTATCCGGCCAGTACCGGGCCCGCCCAGCCGACCGCCACGCCCCGCTGTTCCAGCAGGGCGGGCAGCACCAGTTCCGCGAGCGCGAGCAGCGAGAGTCCGGCCGCGCCGGTGACGTACAGCGGCCATGCGGAGGCGAGGGTCCGCGCCATGGAGACGCCCTCGCGGTCCTTCTCGTCGGCCGGCCACCCGGCGGGCAGTCCCCACAGTGCGGCCACGGCGACGGCCATCAGACCGGCGGCGAGATACATCGGGACCACCGGGTCCACCCCGAGCGCGAGTCCGGTGGCGATCGCCGGAGAGGCAGCCCACACCGCGTAGTTGAGCATCGCGTCCGCGCTGAACGCCTGCGCCACCGCCGCCTCCTCGACCAGCGAGGTCAGCAGGGCACGCAGCCCGCCGGGCACCGCACCGGGGGCGGCCCCGGCCAGTGCGGCCAGCGCTCCCAGCACCACCGGATGCGCTTGGGCGCACACCCCCAGCCCGGCAAAGGAGAGCGCGCCCACCGCCAGCCCGACGGCGAGCGCGGGCCGCGCACGGTGGGCCTTCAGCCGGGGCCCGAGCAGGAAGGCGCCGAGCACCTCGCCGATCACATACACGGCGGCCAGCGCGGCACCCATGCTGTATCCGCCGGGCCGCTCCCGCACCAGCAGCACCACGGCGAGCGGTGCCGTGGCCACCGGAAGGCGGGCGGTGACGGACACCCCGGCCAGAACGAGGACGGGCCGGGTGGCGAGGGCGCGGTAGCTCATGGGCCGACACTAGGACCCACGGCCCGCGGCACCCCACCCCTTTTCCGCCCGGGATCCCACCCGCAGAACCCCGCCCGGAAATCCCGGCCCGCCCCTCACGGCCCTCCCGGCCGCCCATTGCGCGACCCCGCCACGCGCGCGGCGCCGATCAGCACGCGACACCGCCGGCCGATCAGCACGCGACACCGCTGCATGCACGCCCCCGCTCAGTGCGCGACCGGGCACCCGCCCGTCATCTGCCCCAGGAACGCGTTCGGGTCGTAGAAGTGCTCGACCTCCAGCAGCTTCAACTCGTCGCTCACCTTCGCGACGCTCATCCCGAACATCTCGATCTGCCGGCCGTTCGGCTGAAAGCCCTTGTACTCGCCCTCGAAGCTTCCCCAGTGCCGCCACTTGAAGGCGACGGTCGGCGGCGGCGACAGCACTTCCAGGACCTCCCAGTAGAAGCCCTGCGGGAAGGCGGTGTGGAAGACCTCGTGCGAGGACTCGAAGGTGTCGCCCTGTCCGTAGAACACGGAGTCGCCGATCAGGATGTTGTAGCTGCCGCGCTCGACGATCTCCGCGGAGCCGGCCCACGCACCGCCGTTGACCCGGGTACGGAACCGCTCGCTCACCATGGAGACCCAGGTGCTCGGGTCCGCCTTGTGAGAGACCTCCATCTCGAAGACCTGCACGATGCTCTCGACGATGGCCTCCAGCGAACCGGCCTGGTGCTGAGTGGTGCGCTGGTCCGGCATCACCGTGTGGGAGAGGTGGTAGCCGGGCACCTCGTCCCGCCACTCGTCCGGTGCGGCGGCCGCGATCACTGCCTCGCGGCCCTGGAGCCAGAGGGGTGCCGGGGCCGCGGGCGGATCTGTTTGAGTTGTCATGCCGCGCATACTTACCTAGTCAACCTTTGGCCACAAGTGCCGACATGACAATGAATTGCGATCAACTCCCGTACATACAAGGGGAGTTCATCACTCCGCCAGCGGCCAGCCGAGGTCCTTTCGCAGGCCCTCAGAAGGTCAGCACCCCCCGGGCGACCCGCCCGTGCTCCGCGTCGTCCGCAGCCTTGGCGAAGTCCTCGACCGGGTACGTCTCGGTCACCAGCTCATCCAGGAGCAGCCGCCCCTGCCGGTACAGCTCCGCGTACAGCGGGATGTCGCGCTGCGGCCGCGAGGACCCGTACCGGCACCCGAGGATCGACTTGTCCAGGAACATCGCTGCGGGCAGGAAGCTCGCCTCGTCCGTGGGCGCCGTCATCCCGAGCAGGATCGCCTGCCCGTGCCGGTCCAGGAGCTCAACAGCCTTTCGTACGAGGGCAGTTCGCCCTACGCACTCAAAGACGTGATCCGCCCCGGTCGGCAGCACATCGCGTACCTCGTCCACCGAAGGCAGGAAGTGCGTGGCCCCGAAGCGCCGGGCCGCCTCCTCCTTCGCCACATTGGTGTCGACGGCGACGATCACCGAGGCGCCCGCGATCCGCGCACCCTGGATGACGTTGAGCCCGATCCCGCCCGTCCCGATGACCACAACGGTCTCGCCCAGCCCCACCTTGGCCCGGTTGAGCACCGCCCCGACCCCGGTGAGGACTCCGCACCCCATGAGTGCGGCGGAGGCCATGGGGATGTCGGACGGGATCTTGACCGCCTGGACCGCCTTCACCAACGTACGCTCGGCGAAAGCCGAGTTGGAGGCGAACTGGTACAGCGGGACCCCGCCCCGGGAGAACGGCTGCCCCGGCATCCCGATCGCCTTCCGGCACATCGTCGGCCGCCCCCGGTCGCACTCGGCACAGGCACCGCACCCGGCCAGCGTGGAAAGCGCCACATGGTCCCCGGGCGCCACGTGCGTCACCCCGGCACCGACGGCCTCGACGACCCCCGCCCCTTCGTGCCCGAGCACCACCGGCACCGGGAACGGGATCGTCCCGTCCGTCACCGAGATGTCGCTGTGGCACAGCCCGGCCGCCCCGATCCCCACCAGGACCTCCCCCGGCGCCGGATCCCGTATCTCCAGGTCGTCGACCACCTCGACCTGTTTCCCGTCGAAAACGACACCCCTCATCGTGCTCCCCCTTCATCCGCCGCCACCTGGGCCGACACGCCTTCGCCCGACTCACTCCCGACCGGCACGGCCCCGACCGGCACACCCGTGGCCGGCACACCCGTGGCCGGCACGCCCCCGGCCGGACCCCCCGCGTTCGGCCGCTCCCCCTTGCCCGCCGCCTCCCGCATCGACTCCAGTTGCGCCAGCATCGGCATCGGGTCCGTCCCCACCGTCCCCGGCAGGAAGTCCGCCAGGCTCTCCGGCGTCCACGACCCGGACGCGGCGTACGCCGCCCGCAGCTCACGCGGCTGCGCCCACACCGCGATCTTCGGCCCGGCCACCGTGTACACCTGCCCGGTGATGCCCTCCGCCCGCGCCCGCTCGGAGAGCAGGTAGACCACCAGGGCCGCCACGTCCTCCGGCTCCCCGATCTCCTTCAGCTCCATCGGTACGTTCGCCGACATCCGGGTCCGCGCGACCGGTGCCACCGCGTTCGCCGTCACCCCGTACTTGTGCAGACCGAGCGCCGCACTGCGCACCAGCGAGATGATCCCGCCCTTGGCCGCGCTGTAGTTGGCCTGGGCGACGCTGCCCTGGTGGTTGCCGCTGGTGAAGCCGACCAGCGTGCCCGATCCCTGGCGGCGCATGACCGCGGACGCCGCCTTGAAGAGGGTGAAGGTGCCCTTGAGGTGGGTGGCGATGACCGGGTCCCACTCCTCCTCGGACATGTTGAAGAGCATCCGCTCGCGCAGGATTCCGGCCACACAGACGACGCCGTCGATCCGTCCGTACCCGGCGAGCGCGGTGTCCACCACCCGCTGCCCGCCCGCCATCGTGGAGATGTCGTCCGCGACCGCGATCGCGGTACCGCCGGCCGCCTCGATCTCCTTGACGACACCCGCCGCGACCTCACTGGTCGGCTCGGAGCCCTCCATCGAGACGCCGTAGTCGTTGACGACCACCCGGGCGCCCGCCTCCGCGCACGCCAGCGCCACCGCCCGCCCGATTCCGCGTCCTGCTCCGGTCACCGCTATGACCTTGCCGGCCAAGAAGTTCCCCATCACCACGCCTTCCCAAGGTTTCTGACGGACCGTTAGATTCGCAAGCATCTCGATGCTGAACCATTCCGATGCTCCGGCACAAGACCCAGGAGGCCCTTCACATGTCCCTGCCTGCCGAGTTCCACGACATCGCCAAGCGCGTCAACAACTGGGGCCGCTGGGGCGCCGAGGACGAGATCGGCACCCTCAACCTGATCACGGACGAGGCGGTACGGGCGGCTGCCGGGACGGTCCGCAGCGGGCGGCGGATACCGCTCGCCCTGCCGCTCCACCAGGACGGCGTACAGACCGGGATGATCCCCGGCCGGGTCAATCCGCTGCACTCCATGGTCCAGATCAACCAGGAGCTCTTCGGCCCCGGCACCGTCGCCACCAGCGACGACGCGGTGACCATGGGACTCCAGGCGGGCACCCACTGGGACGCCCTGACCCATGCCTCGCACTCGGGCCGGATCTACAACGGCCGCCCTGCCGACACCATCACCCCGCACACCCGGTCCGCCTTCAGCGGCATCGACAAGGCCAGGCACGTGGTGTCCCGTGGCGTCCTGCTGGATGTGGCCCGGGCGCGGGGCGTGGAACGGCTGGCCGGCGACCACGCCGTAACCCCCGAAGACCTCGACGCGGCCGAGGAGTTGGCGGGGCTGAAGGTCGGCGCCGGTGACATCGTGCTCGTACGGACCGGGCAGATCCAGGTCTACCTGGGGGGCGACAAGCACGGGTACGGATATCCGTCACCCGGGCTGTCGATCCGGACCCCGGAGTGGTTCCACGCGCGGGACGTGGCGGCGGTCGCCAACGACACGCTCACCTTCGAGATCTTCCCGCCCGAGATCGAGAACCTGTGGCTGCCGGTGCACGCACTGGATCTGGTGGAGATGGGGATGCTCCAGGGCCAGAACTGGAATCTGGAGGAGCTGTCCGAGGCGTGCGCGCAGGAGCGGCGGTACGGGTTCCTGCTGTCCGCGATGCCGGAGCCGTTCGTCGGCGGAACGGGGACGCCGGTCGCCCCGGTCGCGATCCTCTAGCCGACAGCGGTACGAGCCCGGGTGCCGTCACTGCGAGCGGAGTGGGCGGCGGTACGAGCGGGTGGTGGCCCCCGCCGAGCAGTGGCCACCACCCCAGTCCGACCCGCCCTCGCCAAGGCCGGCACCTCGGCGTCCCCTCGCGACGAATCGCTCACTCAAGGGTGGGAAGACGGCCACCAGCCGTCAACACCGACCCCGCGAACCGCCCGCTAAGCGATGTTTGTGACGGCGCACGACGGCTCGTAGGCACTCGATTCCGGGCGGTCCACGTGCGCCCCCACGGGCTGGGCGACCTGCCGGTCCACCTCGCACCAGATCCGTTTGCCGCTGCCCTCGGCCTGCCAGCCCCAGCGGTCGGCGAGTCCGTCGACCAGTTCCAGGCCGCGCCCATTGGTGTCGTCGCCCTCGGCGTGCCGGGGCCTGGGCGGGCAGGCGCTGACGTCCGCGACCTCCACCCGGACCGTGCCACCGCCGCCGGGCACGGGATGCGGGGGCTTGCCGCTCGCGCCCGTACCGGAATCCCGGCCGTCGGCCGCTTCCTCCTCGCACGGGAACAGCATCCGCAGCACGGCCGGACACCCGGTGTGCACCACGGCATTGGTCACCAGCTCGGAGATGAGCAGGACCAGCGTCTCAGCGAGCGGCTCGTCCGCCGCTATTCCGGACCCGGCCAACCTGGACCGCGCCCACCTACGGGCCCGGCCCACTTCCGCCGGGTCCGCCCCGACTTCCAGTTGCACCTGAAGCACCTGCACCGCTCACACCATCCGAACCGGCGGACACAACGCCTCGCGTCTCCACAGGGTCACGGAACGTGATTCCCTTGTGGGACAGCATGGTTGACGTACAGTCACCGCAACAAGCGCTTCAGGCATATTCCAGCGCGAAGGAGTACGCGTCCTGCATACTGTGCGACGCACGCTGCGGAGAGTCGAACGCGAGCGCTTGTGGCGCCTTGGTCCGACGCGAGGGTGGGTGGCCTCGACGCGCGTCGCCCGGCCGGGAGCCGCCATACAGACCGCACCGGGAATCCCGCGCTCCACCACCACTCGCATCTGAGGGAGCGTACCGGAGCCGGGAGCCGACTCCACCCCGTGACGACTCCCACGAAGGACACAACCCGGTATCGACACAGGGTGACTTCTTCTGCATGAAGAATGGTCCACTCTGCCGAATCTCCGTCCCGATCCGTCCGGTTGATCCCGATCACACCTGATCAGAGGGCCTGCCTCAGGCGTCGGCCAGCAGATTCTGCGCCAGTTCCTCCTCCAGTCGCCCCGTCGAGGGGCCCCTCGCGGCCCGCACCCATGCTCGCTTCAGGTGCAGATGTACGTCGTGCTCCCAGGTGAAGCCCATCCCGCCGCACACCTGGAGGCAGTCCCGGGCATTGGCCTCGGCCGCCTCGTCGGCCAGCAGCTTCGCCGCCGCGATCTCCACCGGGTCGGCGGTGACGGCTGCCGCGTAGACGGCGGTACGGGCCAGCTCGGATCGCACCAGCATCTGTGCGCACATGTGTTTTACGGCCTGGAACGCGCCGACCGGTTGCCCGAACTGCTTCCGTTCGTGCGCGTGTTGGACCGCCATCTGAAGTGTTCGGGCCGCACTGCCGGACTGTTCGGCCGCCGTGAGAAGAATCGATTCCGGGGAGGGGTCCACGGGCTCGCCCGGAACGATCCACAGCGGGGTGAGCGGGTCCACCGAGCTCGCGGGTCGCGCGACGCCCTCCAGCGCCGCCCGGTCCTGATCCCGTACGACATCGGACTGGGCCAGGTGGGAAATCAGCTCACCGGCCTGGGCGGTGACGACCACCTCACCCTCGGCGGCGCCCTTCACCGCACCCGCCGCGAGATGGGTGTCCACCAGCGGCCCGGTCAGCAGCGCCCGGCCCGCCTCCTCGAAGAGCAGCACCGCCTCGGGGAGGCCGAGGCCCACACCGCCCTCCTCCTCGGGAAGGCGGAGCGCGAAGAATCCGGCGTCGCCCAGGGCGCGCCACAGCTCACGGTCGAGGGTGTGCGGGTCGCGTGCACACGTATCGCCCTCGCGCCGGTCGAGAGGGGCGCGGAGTGCTTCCCGGGGGAAGCGCCGGACGAGCAGCCCCCGCAGCCCCTGCCGCAACGCGCGTTGATCGGCTGTCAGTTGGAAGTCCACGGGCTCCGGCTCACCGGCCCTTCGGGAGGCCGAGGATGCGCTCGGCGACGATGTTCCGCTGGATCTGGGAGGTGCCCGCGGCGATGGTGTAGGAGAGGGAGGAGAGGCGGTCGAGGTTCCAGCCGTGCGGGTCGTCGAGGTCGAGGGCACCGGCCGGACCGAGGACGTCGGCGGCCGTGCGGTAGAGCTGCTGGCGGGCGTGGGAGTAGCGGAGCTTGAAGACGGATCCGCCGACGCCGGGGACACCGCTTGCGGTCGCCTCGCTGACGTTCCACTGGGTGAGCCGCCACAGCACGGCGAACTCGGCGTTGAGGCGCCCGAGTTGCCGCCTGAGCACGGGATCGTCCCAGCGCCCGTTCTTCCTCGCCTCGCGCGCGAGCGCCCCGAGCGTCCGCCGGCAGGCGACCACCTCCCCCACGAACGCCGTGCCGCGCTCGAAGGAGAGAGTGACCATGGTGACCCGCCAGCCGTCGTTCTCCTCGCCGATCCGGTTGCCGACCGGGATCCGTACCTCGTCCAGGAACATCTCCGCGAACTCGGCCGACCCGGCGAGCGTCCGCAGCGGCCGTACCGTCACCCCCGGCGCGTCCATCGGCATCGCCAGCCAGCTGATGCCCTTGTGTTTGGGAGTGTCAGGAGTGATGGGTGTGGTGCGCACCAGCAGCTCGCACCAGTCCGCGACCTCCGCGTGCGAGGTCCAGATCTTCGAGCCGCTGACGACGTACGCGTCCCCGTCCCTGACCGCCTTCGTCCGGAGTGAGGCCAGGTCGGAGCCCGCGTCCGGCTCGCTGAACCCCTGGCACCACACCTCGTCGCCCCGCAGGATCGGTGGCAGCCAGCGCTCCCGCTGCGCGGCCGTCCCCTCGGCGGCGATGGTGGGGCCCGCGTGCAGCAGCCCGACGAAGTTGGCGCCGACGTACGGGGCCCCCGCCCGTTCCGTCTCCTCCAGGAAGATCAGGTGCTGGGTGGGGGTGGCCTCGCGCTGGAGGTCGGCGTACCCGGCGTCGTACAGCATCCGCTGCCATCCGGTGTCGTACGTCCGCCTGCCCGGCCAGTCGAGCGGGTCGGGCCGGGGCGGCAGCGTGGGCAGCACCCGCGCCAGCCAGCCCTTCAGCTCCGCCCGGAAGTCCTCCTCCTGGGGCGTGTACGTGAGGTCCATCAGCGCGGCCGCCGGTCCCGGTCCAGGTCGAGGCCGAGCATCCGGATCGCGTTGCCGCGCATCAGCTTGTAGATGGTCTCGTCGTCCAGCCCCTTCACATGGTCGAGGGCGACCTCCTTGGTGTGCGGGAAGGTCGAGTCCACGTGCGGGTAGTCGGTTTCGAAGGTCGCGTTGTCGCGGCCGACCACGTCCAGCGAGGCCACCCCGTGCTTGTCACGGAAGAAGCAGCAGAAGATCTGCCGGTAGTAGTACGTCGACGGGGGCTCCGGGATGAGGTCCTTCACGCCACCCCAGGCGCGGTGCTCCTCCCAGACGTCGTCCGCGCGTTCCAGGGCGTACGGGATCCAGCCCATCTGCCCTTCGCTGTACGCCAGCTTGAGCTGCGGGAACTTCACCAGCACCCCGCTGAAGAGGAAGTCCATCATCGACGCCATCGCGTTGTTGAAGGAGAGCGAGGCCTGGACGGCGGGAGGGGCGTCGGGCGACGCGGCGGGCATCTGGGAGCTGCTGCCGATGTGCATGTTGACGACCGTCCCGGTCTCCTCACAGACGGCGAAGAAGGGGTCCCAGTAACCGGAGTGAATGGAGGGAAGCCCAAGGTGGGTGGGGATCTCGGAGAAGGTGACCGCCCGCACCCCACGGGCCGCATTGCGGCGGATTTCGGCCACCGCGAGGTCGATGTCCCAGAGCGGGATGATGCACAGCGGAATCAGCCGGCCGCCGCTGTCGCCGCACCACTCCTCGACCATCCAGTCGTTGTAGGCCCGCACACAGGCCAGCGCGACCTCCTTGTCGCGCGCCTCCGCGAAGGTCTGCCCGCAGAAGCGGGGGAACGTCGGGAAGCACAGCGAGCCCTCGACATGGTTCAGGTCCATGTCCTTGAGCCGTTCGGCCGGATCCCAGCAGCCCTTGCGCATCTCCGCCCGGGTGATGCCTTCGAGGGTCATGTCGTCGCGGTCGAAGCCGACGGCGGCGATGTTCCGCTTGTACGGGAACTTCAGGTCCTCGTAGATCCACCAGTCGGTCGGCGGCCCTTCCGGATCCATCGTGATCACGTATTTGCCCGCGGTGTAGGCGAGTTCACCGATTCCGGCGGTGAGCGGCTGCGGGCCTCGGTCGCGGTACTTCGCGGGGAGCCAGGTGGAGAAGAGGTGCGGGGGCTCGATCACATGGTCGTCGACGCTGATGATGCGCGGCAGTTCGGCGTGGTCGTCGCTGCGGACTTCGGTGGGACCCATCCGGCATTCCCCTTCGCGTTATCTGATGACCCGTCAGAATTCAGGCTAGCGGTGCACCTCTGGACCGACAAGGCGCGGAGCCCTACGCTCACGGTCAGTTCTGACGAGCCGTCAGCTTCCGGGAGAGCGCAGTGAATTCATCGCACGCCGGTACGGAGTCCACGCAGTCCAGCCAGCCCACGGAGCCCACGCGGTCCGCCGAGAAAGCGGCCCGGGAACGGGCCGCACACGACCTGGGCACCTCACACACCCTCTGGGAACTGGTCGCCCGCCGGGCCGCCCTCACCCCCGACCGCCCCGTCCTCCTCCAGGGCGACCGTGTCCTCACCTTCGGCGAGCTGCACACCCGCGCCGAACGGGTGGCCGCCGGGCTGTACGGGCTGGGGGTGCGGGCCGGGAGCGTGGTCGCCTGGCAGCTGCCGACCCGCATCGAGACTGTGCTCCTCTCCCTGGCGCTCGCCCGCCTGGGCGCGGTGCAGTCCCCCGTCATCCCCTTCTACCGGGACCGCGAAGTGGGTTTCGCGCTACGGGAGTCGAAGGCGGACTACTTCGCGGTGCCGGGCGAGTGGCGGGGCTTCGACCATGCCTCGATGGCGCACCGCCTCTCCCTCGGACTACCGCGCCCGCTCCTCGTACTCAACGCGTACGAGGACCTCCCGGACGGCGACCCGGCGGTCCTGCCGCCGCCCCTCGCCGACGGCAGCTCCGTCCGCTGGATCTACTGGACCTCCGGCACCACCTCCGATCCGCGCGGCGTGCTGCACACAGACCGCTCGCTGATCGCGGCGGGCGGCTGCCTGGCGCACGCGCTGCGGCTGACGCCTGCGGACGTGGGCTCGATCGCCTTCCCCTACGCGCACATCGGCGGCCCCGACTACCTCATCATGCTGCTGCTGTACGGCTTCCCCGCCGTGCTCTTCGAGCACTTCGCGATGCCCGGAGCTTTGGCCGAATATCGTCGTCACGGTGTGACGGTGGCGGGGGGTTCGACGGCCTTCTACTCGATGTTCCTCGCCGAGCAGCGCAAGGATCCGTCCACCCCGGTGATTCCGACGCTGCGGCTGCTCGCGGGCGGGGGTGCGCCGAAGCCGCCGGAGGTGTACCACGCGGTGGTACGGGAGCTGGGGTGCCAGCTCACCCACGGGTACGGCATGACGGAGGTGCCCATGATCACGATGGGGGCGCCGGACGACACCGTCCCGAACCTCGCCACGACGGAGGGGCGCCCCCCGAAAGCCATGTCCGTCCGCATCACGGACGCGGAGGGCAAGCCGGTTCCGACC
This sequence comes from Streptomyces sp. NPDC051561, assembly GCF_044454195.1. NCBI lineage: Bacteria > Bacillati > Actinomycetota > Actinomycetes > Kitasatosporales > Streptomycetaceae > Streptomyces > Streptomyces sp. NPDC051561. Next base: position 91,569 of record NZ_JBITDM010000018.1, read on the forward strand.
GGGGAGGACGGGGAGATACGACTCCGGGGCGAGGCGGTCTGCCAGGGCTACCTGGACCCGTCCGCGACGGCTGCCGCCTTCGACGGGGAGGGGTACCTGATCACCGGTGACCTTGGCCATCTGACGGCTTCCGGCCATCTGGTGCTGACCGGACGCCTCAAGGACGTGATCATCCGCAAGGGGGAGAACATCTCGGCCAAGGAGATCGAGGATCTCCTCCACACGCATCCGGGTGTCGCGGAGGCAGCGGTGATCGGCCTACCGGACGCGGAGCGTGGCGAACGGGTGTGCGCCGTACTCGAACTCCACCCGGGCACCTCCCCCTTGACCCTCCCCGAGGTCACCACCCACCTCCGCACCGCCGGCCTCGCCACGTACAAGCTGCCGGAGCAGGTCGAGGTGGTGGAGGCGATGCCCCGCAACGAAACCCTCCGCAAGATCCTGAAGTACCGGCTGCGGGAGCGTTTCGGGGGGTGAGTCGGCCTCACGGGATACGGAGGTGAGGGGCGCTGCGGGAGCGGGCGGGGCCGGCGCCCCCGCCCCTACCTCGCGTCCGGGCCGTCCACCGTGTAGTACGTCGCGAACGCCGTCATCGTCTCGTCCTCCGTGATGATCCCGTCCCCGTCGACATCCAGCGCCGCAGCCACCTGCTCGGCAACCTCCGGGTCCGCGCCCAGTACGCGGAGCAGGCGGGTCGCCGCCGCGAGGGTCACCCCTGGGCCGTCGCCGTCCGACCCCGCCGCGATTTCGATCGCCGAGTGCATGAACGGCCGGGCGATCTCGGCGAACCTCTTCGGGTTGTCGCGTAGCCGCTTGACCGCCCCGGTCACGAACTCGTCGCGGCTGACCCGCTGATCGCCGTCGACGTCCGCGATTCCGGCCATCCCCTGCCAGAACGCCTCGGCGCCGCTGTAGAGGGCCTGCCCCTTGTCGCAGCGGGCGGTGGTGTTGAACTCGGCAAGAATGGCGGCCGCCGCGGCACTGAAGTCCTCGCGGTCGATGTAGCCGTTGCCGTCCTGGTCGAAGGAGGCGAAACGGGCCGCTGTCTTGCGCTCGTACTCTGCGCTGTCCATGCAGGCGAGCGTACGTCGTGGGCGCGCCGACGATCCCGGTTATGCGGGGAAATCATCCGCGTGAGGGGCAGGTGGACATCAGAGGGACATCGGAGGGACACAAGTGGGGCTCCAGGAGCCACCGCAGCCGGCGGAAAGGGCCGCCCCCGTCAGGCCGACATCGCCTGCGCGGTGTCGTCCACCGCCGTCTCCACGTCAGGGAACACCTCGAAGAGCCGCCGCACCCCGAGCGCCGCCAGCACCCGGTTCACATGGCTGCCGTCCTCCGCGCCCTGCGCCGGCAGGATCAGCCGCAGGCTGCCCTGACAGGACCGCATCAGCCGCCGGGCCGCGATCAGCACCCCGACCCCGCTGGAGTCGCAGAACAGTACGTCGGAGAGGTCGAGTACGACCCGGTGGCGGCCGTCCGCGACGGCGTGGTGGACATGCTGGCGTACGGCCGGTGAGGTCACCAGGTCCAGTTCGCCGGAGATGTGCAGCACGGCCCAGCTGCCGTGCTCTGCCTCGTTCACCTTCAGCGTCACGCGTCGGACCTCTCAGCTAACCGGAAGTAGACCTTCCTCATCGCGGCTTCCCTACCGCGAACCCATGAAACACCGCCTGCCTGTGGCCACCGTACGCAGGAGGTACGTAATGACCGGATCACTACCATCCCGGACCGGGCCGGGGGCGCACTTGTCGCAAAGGGGCGTGCGCTGTCCGTCACCCGCACTACATTCGAAAGAGCAGGTGCTTTCGCGCGTGTGCGAGCGGCGCGCGTGGCGAGTGTGCGAGTGGCGCGCCTGCGCGGCGGAGCAGTGGCGGGGTTGTCGTGCTGGGGGGTTGGAAGCCGTATGCCGAAGGACGCACCACCTCGCTGGGACCGCAGGATGCAACAGCGGCTGGCGCGGGGGGAAGCGGCTGCGCTCGGCGAGCTGTACGACAGGTTCGCCTCGCTGGTGCACAGCCTCGCCCACCGGGTCCTGGACGACCAGGACGCGGCGGACCAGATCACCCGTGACGTCTTCGGGCACGTCTGGGAGAACCCGCACACGTACGACCCGAAGGAAGGCTCCATGCGGGCCTGGATCGCCAAGCTCACCAACCGCCGTGCCGTGCACCGGCTGCGTCAGTCGGAGGCGGCGGCGCTCGCCGAGGGCGAGGGCACCGCCGAGGAGTTGGAGCAGAAGGTGCACCGGGCGGCAGCCGTCGCGCGCGCCGACTACATCGTCACCTCGATGCCCACCCCACTGCGCGAAGCCCTGGAACTGGCGTACTTCCAGCGCCGCGACTACCGCCAGACCGCCCGCCAGCTGGGCGTCACCGAGGACGAGGCCCGCCGCCGCCTCCGCCTCGGTCTGCAACTCCTCTCCACGGCCAACGCCGCCAACCCCTCCTACCCGGCGAGCAGCGTCCCGGGGCCGAACGGCCAGTACGGAGGCGCGCGGTGAACACCGCCGACGAGCCGAACGGCACCCCCCACCCGCACGGCATCGACCCCGAGCGCCACCGCGTCCTGAAGTCCCTGCTCGGCGCCTGGGCCCTCTTCGCCTGCTCCGCCGAGGAGACCCAGGCCGTCGAGGACCACCTCACCGACTGCGCCCCCTGCGCGGACGAGGCGGTCCGGCTGCGCGACGCCGTCGGCCTGCTCCAGACCGAGCACGGCCTGGACCTCGACCCGCAGCTGCGCACCCGGGTCCTGGACACCTGCCTGGGCCGCCGCCCCGCCCGCATCCCGATGCCGGCCTGGGCCCAGCCGTACGACACGGAGACCGCCAGGCTCGACGCCCTGCTCTCCGACATCGACCCCGGTGAGTGGCACGCGCCGGTGCAGCTGCGCTGGTTCGAGGGCGAGCATCCGGTACGCCGCAAGGCGACCGTCGCCGCCGTCATCGGCCATCTGCTGACCGTCGACGCTCTGGTGGCCACCGCGCTCGGGCTCGACGACCCGGTGGCCGTGTCCGCCGAAGCGGCCGGCCCCACCGGCCGCACCGAGGCGTACTGGCAGGGCTCCCACCAGCCGCCCACCCGCGCGGTCCGCGCCCCGTGGCGCGAGCAGACCCACACCCTGCTGCGGACCGCGTCCTTCGCGGGCGGCGGCGCGGCGGAGCTGGAGGTGTCCTACGGGGCGTTCGCGCTCCCGCTCAAGGACGCCCTGCTGGAGCGGGCCTTCGAGTGCTGGGTGCACGCGGACGACATCGCGCAGGCCGTCGACTACCCGTACGAGCCTCCGACCGGCGCCCATCTGCACCAACTCATCGACCTGGCCGCCCGGTTGCTGCCCGGCACGCTCGCCGCCCGCCGCCGGGCCGGGCTCGCCCCGCCCGCCCAGGGCCTGGTCACCGCGGGCTCCCCCGGCCGGACCCTGCACCTGGAGGTGGAGGGCCCGGGTGGAGGCAACTGGTGGATCGCCCTGGACTCCCCCGCCGCCGTGGGCTCCCCCGACCACAAGGTGGCGCACATCGCGATGGACGGCGTCGAGTTCTGCCAGCTCGCGGCCGGGCACGTCTCGCCGCAGGAGGCGGCGGCGGGCCAGCTGGGCGACAAGGGGGCGGTACGGGACGTGCTGTTCGCGGCGGCTTCCCTGTCGCGGCTGTAGCCGCGCGTACGCGGAGCTACGCGAACACCACCGTGCGGTGCCCGTTCAACAGCACCCGGTGCTCGCTGTGCCACTTCACCGCGCGGGCGAGGGCCTGGCACTCCACGTCGCGGCCGACCGCCACCAGCTGCTCGGGGGTGACCTCGTGGCCGACCCGCTCGACCTCCTGCTCGATGATCGGCCCCTCGTCGAGGTCGGCCGTCACGTAGTGCGCGGTCGCGCCGATCAGCTTCACCCCTCGGGCGTGCGCCTGGTGGTACGGCTTGGCGCCCTTGAAGCTCGGGAGGAAGGAGTGGTGGATGTTGATGATGCGCCCGCTGAGCTGCTTGCAGAGGTTGTCGGACAGCACCTGCATATAGCGGGCAAGCACCACCAGTTCCACATTTTCCGCCGCCACCAGATCGAGCACCTGCTGCTCGGCGGCGGCCTTGGTGTCCTTCGTCACGGGGATGTGGTGGAAGGGAATGTCGTACGTCCCGACCAGCTCGCGGAAGTCGGTGTGGTTGGAGACCACGGCAGCGATCTCCACCGGCAGCGCGCCGATCCGCGAGCGGAACAGCAGGTCGTTCAGGCAGTGCCCGAACTTGCTGACCATCAGTACGATCCGCATCCGCTCCTCGGCCCGGTGGATCTGCCAGTCCATCCGGAACGAGTCACCGATCGCGGCGAAGCTGGCCCGCAGCCTTTCCAGCGAGGCGGGGCCCTCCACCGACGCCGGGGCCTCGGCCGAGAACGCGACCCGCATGAAGAACAGACCCGTGTCGTGGTCCCCGAACTGCCTGCTGTCCTCGATGTTGCAGCCGGTCATGAAGAGGAAGCTGGACACCGCGTGCACGATGCCCTGCTTGTCCGGGCAGGACAGCGTCAGGACGTAGTGGTCGGGGGCGGGAGCAGCGGCGGGTGCGGGCGTGGGGTCGTCGTTCGTCATGACCCCAGAGGATCGCACATCGGCCCAGTTCAGGAGGGACTGGTCAGAATGCGGATGTCTTCCAGGGAGCGCGGCCGGGTGTCCGGGTCGTCCCCGTCGCTCACGGCCATCCGCAGATGGGCCTCACGGGCCGCCCGCACCGCCTCCGGCCAGGCGTGATGAGCCAGGTACGCGGAGACGGGGGCGTCGGCCCCGACCTGGTGCATGATCCGCAGGACCCGGAGCACGGCGACGTCCACGAGGGCCGCCTCGCCCGAGTCCCGGAATATCGAGCCGACGTACTTCTCGGCGGACCAGTTGTCGAGCCAGGTGTCCTCGACCAGGCGGTACACGGCATCGGTGATGTCCCCGTACCCGTCGAGTCCGGGCACCCAGCACTCCTGCTGGAAGGCGGGATCGGAGAGCATGTGCAGCGCGGAACGCACCTGAGTGCGCCAGCGCCACCACGGCATGTCATTCAGCGGCATGCCGCCCATGGTGGGGGAGCGACGGGCGCGACGGGAAGGGTTCGGGGAAGCTTGCACGGTTTCCGACCGTACAGGCATACGAATCGGAGGCGGGCGGGCCCCCTGCTCGCCCCCGCCCCGCGCCACGGACTCGCCCCCGCCCCGTGCCACGGACTCGCCCCCCCGCCCCGTGCTACAGATCCGTCGGCTGGTGCTTGGTGAGGCTGTACTCCTCGGCGATCGCGTTCCAGGGACCGACGGCCGCCTTCTTGGCCTGGGACGCGTTGCCGCTCTCGCGGTCGCCCATGCGGCGCTCGTTGGTGGCCTTGGCCTTGCCCTTGGGGCAGAAGCGCTTCTTGTCGCCGGCCACCTTGTCGGCCCAGGACGCGTAGTGGTCGTCGGCGGCGGCGGACGCCTGCCACGCCTTGTTCAGGGAGGCGGTGAGCGACTCGTTGTCCTTGAGCTTGTCCACCTTGAGGCCCTGGAGGCGGCTGACCAGGTCGCGGCGCTGGCCCGCGGCGCCGCGCAGGTCGGTGGCGGCCTTGGACAGGTCCTCGCACTTGCCGATGGCGGCCACCGAGCTGATCACCGCGGATCGGCTGTTGTTGCTGTCCGCGAGGAGCTTGTCGAGCGCCGTGGCCTGCGCCTTCGCCGGGTCGGCGGCCTTGTCGGCGGGCGGCTCCGAGGGCAGGGAGCTGCCCGAGGCGACGGTCTTGGCGTCGTCCTTCTTGGGGTCGTCGTCGCTGGAGTTCATCAGCGCGCCGATACCGAGGCCGATCACCGAGCAGCCGATCACCACGGCGGCGATCATCGGCACCGTGCCGATCTTGCGGCGGCCCGGTTCGGGGCCGCCGCCCTGGCCGTAACCGGACTGCTGGTGGTAGCGGGCCTCCTCCTGCTCCGCCTCCTGCTGGCGGGGCGGCAGGAAACGCGGCATCTGCTGCGTGGAGGACGCCGGCTCGCTCTGCGGCGGGGTGCTCGTCCGGAAGAGACTGTCGAACTCGGCGGGCGGCTGCCGCTCACCGGGCTCCCCCGGCCGCGACGGAGTCTCCGCCCGCGGCGCGTACGCCGCGTCCACGGGCACCGGCGGCAGGTACTGGGTGGCGTCCGCGTCCGACCCCGCGGGCGGCTGAAGCGCCTGCCCGCCGAGGAACTGGGTCCCGTCGACCGGGAGTACGGGAGCGGGGGCGACCGGGTTCTCCGGCGGCAGCGCCCCCGGCCCCTGCACCACCGGCGCCATGAACTGGGTGGCCTCCGCGTCACCGCCGGGGGCGGCGGGCAGGTCCCACGAGGGCTGCCCGCCCTGCGGCTGCGGAGGACCGAACTGGCCACTGGGCGCGGACGGCATCGGGGGCGACTGGAGCGCCTGCGGCTGAGGTATCGGCTGCGGTATCGACTGCTCGGGCTGCGGCGCCTGCTGGTAGCCCGCCTGCGAACGGCCCGGCTGGTACTGGTCCGCCTGATGCTGACCGGCCTGCGAGTGGCCCGCGACGCCTCGGCCGCCCGTCTGCGGCGACTGCATCGCCTGCGGAGTTCCGTACTGCTGCTGTGTCCCGTACTGCTGCTGAGTTCCGTACTGCTGCTGAGTTCCGTACCCCTGCTGAGCCCCGTATCCCTGCGGAGTCCTGTACCCCTGCTGCGACCCGTAGCCCTGCTCCCCCAGCCCCTCCCGCGGCGAGCCCTGCCGGCTCGTCAGATCAGCCTGTGCGGGCGGCTGTTGGGCCTGTGGGCCCCACGGGGTGTCCCAGCTCTGGCCCTGCGGTGGGGTCACCTGGCCGGTGGCCTGGCCCGGGGCGGCCGGCCACGGGGGCTGCTGCGCAGGGAGTTCCTGGGAGTGGTGCGGCTGCGCCGGGGGCAGTCCCGCGCCCTCGTGTGCGGGGCGCACAGCGGGATGCTGCGGCTCATCACCCTGTTCGCTCTGCGTCAACGGGGGGCTCCTGCCATCGGACCTAGGGGGTCCTCGCCACAACAGCGAGGGACGGAATCACCGGTTCACGCTACCGGGTGAGTCCGCCCCTTTGCCACGTGCCCATGATCGCTGGTCAGCGACACCCCGTCCGACCTCGGACGCTGTAACACATAGCAGTACGTTGACGCTGTAGAGGGGCCGTGGTTGACGGAACGGCGACTGCACGGCCCTCCCACTACGCCGCCCGCACCTCCATCCGCGCCCCGAACTCCCTTACCGACGGCTCGTCCCGGTACGGCTCCAGGCGCTGCTGGAAGTCCTCCAGGTACTCCGCGCCCCGGTGCGACCGCAGCGTCCCCAGCAGCTCGACCGCACGCGCCCCGGTGTGGCACGCCTGCTCCACCTCCCGCTGCTGCACCTGCGCCGAAGCCAGCAGCACGAGGCCGATGGCGCGCCGCCGCACCTTGCTCTCGGGGTGGCCGTCGACACTCTCCCCGGCCCGTCGCGCCGCCGCGTCCGCCTGCCCCAGGTCCCGGTGGCAGTGCGCCAACTCATCGGCCAGATACGCCTGGTCGAAGTGTGCGATCCACGCCGGGTCGTCCCCCGAGTCACCCGCCTCGTACGCCCGCTCCATCGCCGACTGCGCCCTGGCCGCCACCACCCCGCAGGTCCGCTCGTCACCCATCAGCGCGTGCCCGCGCGCCTCCGCCGCGTAGAACATCGCTTCCGTACGCGGTGTCACCCGCCCCCGCGCCCCTTCCTGCGCCGCGCGCGCCAACTGCGCGATCTCCCGCGGATTCCCGAGCTGCGCCGCCAGATGACTCATCGACGCGGCCAGCACATATCCGCCGTACCCCCGGTCGCCCGCGGCCTGGGCGAGCCGCAGCGCCTGGATGTAATAGCGCTGGGCGAGCCCTGGTTGGCCCGTGTCCACCGCCATGTATCCGGCCAGCTCCGTCAACCTGGCCACCGCCGCGAAGAGTTCACGCCCGACGGACTCCCGGTACGAGCCGGACAGCAGCCCGGACACCACACTGTTCAAGTAGTGCACGACGATCGGCCGCACATGCCCGCTGCCAAAGGTGTGGTCCAGCGTCGTCAGAGCTTCCGTGGTCGCCCGTACCGCGGCCACGTCACTCATCCCGACCCTCGACCCGGCCGTCCGCGCCACCTGGTGGTCGGCGCCGGTGATCAGCCAGTCCCTGCTCGGCTCGACGAGCGCGGACGACGCCACCGACGAACCGGACAGGAAGTCCCGCCGGCCCACGTCGCTGCGCCACAGCTCGCAGACCTGCTCGATGGCCCCCAGCACGGTGGGCGAGAACTGCAGCCCGATTCCGGAGGCCAGGTTCTTGCCGTTGGCCATCCCGATCTCGTCGATGGTGACGGTACGGCCCAGCTTGCGGCCCAGGGCCTCGGCGATGATCCCCGGTGCGCGGCCCCTGGGCTGCTGGCCGCGCAGCCACCGGGCGACCGAGGTCTTGTCGTAACGGAGATCGAGTCCGTGCTCGGCGCCGCACATATTGACCCTGCGGGCCAGCCCGGCGTTGGAACAGCCGGCTTCCTGGATGAGCGCCTGGAGACGTTCGTTCGGCTGTCGGGCGATGAGCGGCCGGGCTGCCATGTGTACCCCCTGGTGCGGGCGCTGATGAACTCCACCGGAATCCCAGCGGACTCGTGCGGAGATCACTGCCCTGCGGATATGCAAAGAATGCGGGTCATACGCAGAGATGCTGGTACATGCCTGAAGTAGTGGCGGTACGTCATGCAAGTCGGAGATATTCGCCGTTACTTCCGCGCTTCCACTTTTGTGGCTTCCCGCTGTCCGCACCCGGGGCACCTGCGCGCCCCCGCCCGTGCACCCATGCGCCCCGTATGCAGGATCGATGCGCCAGCTCCCGGCCTGCCGCGCCCGTAACCGGAGTTGGTGGGCGCAGTTGTGTTGTTCGTGGAAGAGACCATCGCAGTCACGGACGTTACGGACGCAGCCCAGATCCCCAAGCAGCGCGGCGATCAACTGCTCGACAGCGCCGTGAGGTACGCGGAAGAACGGCACTGGGACGTGGTCCCCGGGACCTGGCTGGAGGCGGAGGAAGGGATCGAGCGCTGCTCGTGCGGCGACGTGACGTGCGCGGCTCCCGGTGCTCACCCGGCGAAGGACGACTGGGCGACGCAGGCGACGGGCAGTGCGGTGGCAGCGCGCAGGCTCTGGCAGAAGAACCCGCGGGCGTCGATCCTGCTGCCCACCGGACGCACCTTCGACGCCATCGACGTCCCCGAGACGGCCGGATTCCTGGCGCTGGCCCGGATGGAGCGCATGGAGCTGACCCTCGGCCCCGTCACCAGCACCCCCGACCGCCGGCTGCTCTTCTTCGTCCTCCCCGGTGCGGGCGCCAAGATTCCCGACCTGGTAAGGAAGTTGGGCTGGGCCCCCAGCACCCTGGACCTCGTCTCGCGCGGCGAGGGCGACTACGTCGCGGCCCCGCCGACCCGCATGGGCGGCATGGGCGCCGTCCAGTGGGCCCGCCGCCCCACCCCCGCCAACCGCTGGCTCCCGGACGCGGAAGAACTGATCAATCCCCTGGCCTACGCCTGCGGCCGTGAAGCAGCTGCTGCGCGGGGGCGTACGCGCGCCTAGTGTGGTGCCCGTATTCACGGGGACCACGAAAGGCAGTGCGCCATGCCTGACCAGGCATTCGACGAGGCGGGCGGAGCGCGTACGGCGCCGCCCGCCGCGGTACGTGTACAGGGCTTGTGGAAGCGGTTCGGCGAGCAGGTGGCCGTGGCCGGAATTGATCTGGAACTGCCCGCCGGGAAGTTCATCGGCCTGGTCGGGCCGAACGGCGCGGGAAAGACCACCACCCTGTCGATGGTGACCGGGCTGCTGCGCCCGGACCACGGCACGGTGGAGATCGGCGGCCACGACGTTTGGCGCGACCCGGTGCAGGTCAAGTCACGTATTGGCGTACTGCCGGAGGGACTTCGACTGTTCGAGCGACTGTCCGGGCGTGAACTCCTCGCCTACAGCGGACGGTTGCGCGGTCTGCCCGGCGACGAGGTCGACAAGAGGGCGACGCAGCTTCTCGACGTCCTGGATCTGGCCGGATCGCAGCACAAGCTGGTGGTCGACTACTCGACCGGTATGCGCAAGAAGATCGGGCTCGCGGCAGCCCTTCTCCACAACCCTCAGGTGCTGTTCCTCGACGAACCGTTCGAGGGCGTGGACCCGGTGTCCGCCCAGACCATCCGGGGTGTCCTGGAGCGGTACACCGCCTCCGGTGCGACGGTGATCTTCTCCAGCCATGTGATGGAGCTGGTCGAGTCGCTGTGCGACTGGGTGGCCGTGATGGCCGCCGGCCGGATCCGCGCCCAGGGGACGCTCGCCGAGGTGCGGGGCGACGCGCCGAGCCTGCAGAGCGCGTTCCTGGAGCTGGTCGGGGCGAACGGGCGCAACGCCGGGGAGAGCCTGGACTGGCTGGGCGGCGGGGCCGCGCACGGCACCGGTGCCGGGAGCGAGTCCGGGGTCCCGCGATGAGTGCGGTGGTGACCGGGTCCCGTGGGAGCACCGCTCCCCCGGACGCCGTCTCGACGGGGCTGATGCCTCTTTTCGTACGCCTCAAGCTCGCCCTGCTGAAGAACGGGCTGCGGCAGTCGTCCGGGCGCAAGGCCGCCTTCATCACCACCGCGGTACTGGTGGTGTTCTTCTCCGCGCTCCTGCTGTTCGGGCTGATCATGCTGCGCGGGGTGACGGCGGCGCCTACGGTGGCGCTGCTGCTGACGCTGATCCTCGCGTTCGGCTGGACCTTCATGCCGTTGTTCTTCCCGAGCGGCGACGAGACCCTGGATGCCTCGCGGCTGGTGATGCTGCCGTTGCGGCCGAGGCCACTGGTGTGGGCGCTGCTGGCGGCGTCCCTGGTGGGCATAGGGCCGCTGTTCACGGTGTGCCTGGTGGTCGGCTGCGTGATCGTCGTGGCGTACGGGGCTGCCGGGGCCGCGCTGGCGGTGCTGGCGGCACCGCTGACCGTGCTGACGTGCGTGGCGCTGGCCCGTACCGTCGCGACGGCCAACGTACGGCTGCTGACCAGCCGGCGCGGCCGTGACCTGGCGGTCCTCAGTGGCCTGATCATCGCCGTCGGTATCCAGGTCGTGAACTTCGGCTGGCAGCGGCTGGCGCAGTCCGGCGGCGGGCTGGAAGTGCTGGACCCGGTGGCGAACGTGGTGCAGTGGGTGCCGCCGGCCTCGGCGATCGGCGCCGTGCATGCGGTGAGCGAGGGGGCGTACGGGCGCGGAGCCCTCCAACTGCTGCTCACGGTCGTCCTCCTCGCGGCCCTGCTGTGGTCGTGGGAACGCGGCCTGGTCAAGCTGATGACCGCACCCGACGGCTCGACGATCCAGGCGGCGTCGGGCCCCACCCGCAAGGAGTCCAGGACGGGGCTGCTGTCGCGCCTCCTGCCGGACGGCCGGACGGCGGCCACCGCGCAGCGGGTGCTGCGCTACATCTGGCGCGACCCGAAGACCAAGGGCGCCTGGGTCACCTCCCTCGCCATCGGTCTGATCGTGCCGGTCTTCAACGCGCTCCAGGGGACCGGGTCGGTCTACCTCGCGTGCATGGCGACCGGGATGCTCGGCATGCTGACCTTCAACCAGTTCGGCTCGGACACCTCCGCCTTCTGGATGGTCGCCACGACGATCTCGACGCCCCGGGACGCCTTCGAGGAACTGCGGGCCAGGATGCTCGCGCTGCTCGCCCTCACCATTCCGTACACCCTCCTGGTGACCGTGGTGACGGCCGCCGTCGTTGGCGACTGGACCTCGCTGCCCGAGGTGCTGGGCATAGCGATGGCCCTGCTGGGGGCCCTGCTGGGCGCGGGCATGGTCGCCTCGGCGAAGTTCCCGTACTCCGTCCCGCAGGACAGCGCCCACAAGAACGTGGCCCCCGGCCAGGGCTCGCTCGCCTGGATGTCCCTCCTCGCGGGCCTGGCGGTCTCGGTGGTGAGCTGCGCGCCACTGGTCGTCCTGACGGTGTGGCTGCACGTGTCCGACGGTCCGCTGTGGATCCTGCTGCCGGTCGGTGTCGCCTACGGGGCGCTGGCGGGCTGGGCCGGGCTGAAGGTCGCGGCGCCCCGGGTGGCCCGGAGGCTGCCGGAGATCCTGGAGGCGGTCAGCAAGGGGTGACGGCGGGCGGGGATCCGGGGCGGGGGGGTACGGGGCGAGGGGGGGGTACGGGGCGAGGACGTACCCCGTACCCCCCGCGGCCCATGCCTCCGCGGCCCAGGCCTCCGCGTCCTATGCCTCCGACGGGCTGAAGTCGGCGGTTTCCTCCAGGAAGGGTTCGATGGCCCCGCGCCAGCCCTCGGGCTGGTCGTAGTGGACGAGGTGGCCGGCGTCCTGGACCTCCGCGTAGCGGCCCCGGGGAAGGACGCGGACCATTTCCTGGGCTTCGGCGCGGCCGAGTTCGCCGTCGAGGCCGCGGACCACGAGGGTGGGGCACTGGACCTGGGAGAGCTCGTCCCAGTGGGCGTCGTAGACCCAGGTCGCGCGGGAGAGAAGCATCTGGCGGCGGGAGAAGACGGGGCGCCAGCCGTCGGCGCGTTCGGCCATGACCTCGGCGAAGAACTCGCCGCGGGCGGGGCTGGGGCGCTCCACCCAGGGGTCGTCCTCGCCGAACCACTTGCGTACGTCCGCGAGGGTGGCGAAGGGGACCGGCCAGGCCCGGAACCAGTCGTCCCACTCGCGCTGCGAGGCGCCGCCCAGGGCGGAGGCCCGCATGTCGCAGACGACCAGGGAGCGGACCAGGTCGGGGCGCTTGGCGGCGAGCTGCCAGGCCGTGAGGGCGCCCATGGAGTGGCCGATCAGGGTGACCGGGCCGAGGCCGAGCTGCTCCACGGCCGCCTCCGCGTCGGCGACGTACGCGTCACGGGTGAAGGGGCCGTCCGAGGGCTTCTCGCTGCGGCCGTGGCCGCGTTGGTCGAGGGCGACGGCGCGGTGTCGTTCGGAGAGCCAGCGGGCGGTGGCCGCCCAGTGCGAGGAGCGGCCCATCAGGCCGTGCAGCAGTAAGACTCCGGGGCGCCGCTCCGGCTCGGCGCCGGCCTCCTTGGGCGGGTCGGCGAACTCCCAGGCGGCAAGGCGTACGCCGTCGGCTCCGGTCACGTCGATGCGCCGCACCATAGGGCCTGGCCCCCTTCTGCTTCCGGTCTTCTTCCGGTTCTGTCCCGATCCGGGCGGTTCCGGGTGGCTGTCGCTGCCCGTCATGCCGGTGGCTTGCCACACCAAGTTATCGAACTCGTATTCGAAATGACGTGGTCGGCGCGCAAGACCCCTCTTTCGAGTGACAGAGCTCAAGGATTGGCTCGCGCTGCCGAGGGGAGATCTTCTGCGGGAGGCGGGCCGCTCGGGGAAGACGGTCCGCGGGGGTCGACCTCGGGAGCTCGGGGCTCCAGGTCGACGCAGGGGAGGACAGGCCCCGGCGCCTCAGGGCGCCGGGGCCCTCCTTGTGCGGTGCCCGGTGGCCCGGCGCTCGGCGGCGCGGTGCTCGGTAGCGCGGTGCTCGGTGCGGGACCTGGAGTCGCGCCCGGTGCGGTGCCTGCGGTGCGTACGACGGGTTGTGCATCCCCGCCTCCTCCCCGGCCGTGCGTGGGCCCGGCCGGTGGCCCTCACTCTCACGTCGTGTGCCCCGGTTCATGTGGTGCAGACACAGCGTGGCATGCGATCTGGTTGGGCGCTGGCGTTCTGGGGGGAAAGGGGGGCAACTCCGTTGATTTTTGGGGCTGTTGACCTTGGGGGGCGGGGGGCCGCCCCCTGCCCGCCCGTTCCGCCCCCGGGGGGCGGCCCCGCCGCCCAAGGGGGCTACGGGGTGAGGGCGGGGCCGGGGGTCAGCGCTTGGCGACGAAGACGTGGGAGGCGGTTTCCTGGTCCAGTTCGGCGGCTTCGCCGCTGCTGCCGACGAGGACGCCGCCGGGGGATTCGGTGACGCTGACCACGGAACCGGGCTGTACGCCCGCGCGGCGCAGGGTGTACATCAGCTGCGCGTCGGTCTGGATGGGCTCGCCGATGCGGCGGACGACGACCGTCTTGCCCTCCGCGCCCGGGGAGAGGTCGCTGAGGCTGACCATGCTGTCGTCGAGGAAGGACTCCGCCTCGGACTTCTCGCCCAGCTCTTCGAGACCGGGGATGGGGTTGCCGTAGGGGGACTCGGTGGGGTGGCGGAGGAGTTCGAGGACGCGGCGTTCGACGGCCTCGCTCATCACGTGCTCCCAGCGGCACGCCTCCGCGTGCACCTGCTCCCACTCCAGGCCGATCACGTCGACGAGCAGGCACTCGGCGAGGCGGTGCTTGCGCATCACCCGGGTGGCCAGCTTGCGGCCCTCCTCGGTGAACTCCAGGTGGCGGTCGCCCGCCACCGTCACCAGACCGTCGCGCTCCATGCGCGCCACCGTCTGGCTGACCGTCGGGCCGCTCTGGTCCAGGCGCTCGGCGATGCGGGCGCGCATGGGGACGACGCCCTCCTCTTCGAGTTCGAGGATGGTGCGGAGATACATCTCCGTGGTGTCGATCAGTCCGGACATGTGTGCCCCTCGATGCTGTGACAGAAAATCGTCGTGCGCGCCGGCTCGTCATGCGTGGGCACCCGGCGGTCGTCCGCCCGGCACCCCGGCCCGGACTCAATTCTGACGCATCGCACTGACAACCGTGCCGCGCCGGGGCTACACCGTATTGACAGGCCACTGGTCCAGACCGCAACGTGATCCGCGGCACGGACGCCACCACCGTTCCACAACCCCTTCCGTACCCCGGGAAAGGCCCTTTCTGCGATGAGCGAGAACAAGCTGGCCGGTCAGTTCTTCGACGCCGCTATCGGTCTGTTGCACCGGGTGCGGGACGAGGAGGCGGAGAACATCGCGGCAGCGGGCACGGCGATGGCGGACACCGTGGAGGCGGGCGGGCGGCTCTTCGCGTTCGGCGCGGGGCACTCCTCGCTGGCCGCACAGGACGTGGTGTACCGGGCCGGTGGTCTGGCCCTGATGAACCTGCTCGCCGTGCCCGGGGTCGTCGGCGTCGACGTCATGCCGGCCACGCTGGGGTCGGCGCTGGAGCGGGTGGACGGGCTGGCGGGCGCGGTGCTGGACAGCAGCCCCGCCAAGCCCGGTGACGTGCTGGTGGTGATCTCGCTGTCCGGGCGCAACGCACTGCCGGTGGAGATGGCGATGAACGCGCGGGCGCTGGGGCTGAAGGTGATTGGTGTGACGTCGGTGGCGTACGCCGAGGGCACCCGGTCGCGGCACAAGTCCGGGAGCTTCCTGAAGGACCACTGCGACATCGTGCTGGACAGCAAGATCGCGGTCGGGGATGCGGAGCTGGGGGCGGAGGGAGTGGGCGCGCCGTTCGCACCGGCGTCCACGGTGGTCACCTCCGCGCTGATGCAGGCGGTCGTCGCCGCGGCGGTCGGGGAGCTGGCGGCCCGGGGGATCGAGCCGCCGATGCTGCGGTCGGGGAACGTGGACGGCGGGCACGAGTGGAACGGGCGGCTGATGGTGGAGTACGGGGACAGGATCTTCTACCGGCACTGAGGGGGTGGGGTGCCTCCGGGGGCAGGGCCGGTGCCCTCAGCCCTCCCTCCCGAGCACCTGGCCCAGATCCACCGCCCCCGCCACCCGCACCGCGATGCTCTCCGCGTAGACCGCGTCCGGGCGCTCGAAGGCGGGCCGGCTCGCGCCACGGAGAAAGGTGACCGCGCCCAGGCTCCGCCCCCGGCTGCGCATCACCACGCAGAGGGCGTGCACGGCCCCCGGCGGCCAGTGCCGTTCCGCCGCCCAGGACTTGGCGTCGGCGCGGGCACCCGCACTGGCCCGGACCGCCCCGGTGCGTTCGAGGGACTGGAGTACCGGGTGCCCGTCCCCGTAACAGACCGGAATGCCCGCCGCCGCATTGTCCGAGGTGCAGGGCCCCGGCTCCCCGGCGGGCGTCGCGGCCACCCGTACCAGCCGCTCCCCCACCAGCACGTCGATCAGCGCGTGGTCCGCGAACCCGGCGAGGCCGAAGTCGAGGTGGGCGGTCGCCGCCTCCATCGGGTCCTCGCACTCGGCCGCCGCACGGGCCGCCCGGTGCAGCTGGTTGCTGCGGAAGCGCAGCCGGGCCGCGTCCTGCTCGGCGGTCTTCGCCTCGGTGATGTCCTGGAAGATCCAGCCGACGCCCAGCGGAACGGGTTCCTCCGCGAGCGGGGACGCCAGTTTCAGGAAGCCGCTGCGCCAGCACCGCCGCCGCTCCCCCTCGGGCGTCCGCAGGGTCACCCACAGGTCGACGGGGGCGGGCGGGGAGCCCTCGGCGAGTACGTGCTGAAGGGCACCCTCCAGTTCGTCCACGCCCTGGACGACCGTCTCACCGAGCGGCCGCCCGAGCAGCGCCGTACGCCCGCCCCCCAGCGCCCGCGCCGCGTGCACGTTGACCACCGTCGGCCGCAGGTCCACGTCCAGCAGCACCACGCCCCACGACGCGTCCTCGAAGAGGACCTCGCTGAGCGCGATGGCCCGCTCCAGGTCGATCTGCGCGTGGACCTCGCCGAAGGCGCTGTAGACCCCGGCCGGTGTGCCGTCCGCGCCCGTCACCGCCGCCGACTGCATCCGCACCAGGACCCGGCTGCCGTCCTTGCGCAGCAGCGCGAACTCGTGGACCTGCCGCCCGCCCCCGTGCATCGCGGCCATCAGCCGCCCCTGCACCTCGTCGGCGTCCGCGCTGCGCACCGCCCAGCCCGCGAACCCGCGCCGCCCGACCGCGTCCCCGGCACTCCAGCCCAGGATCCGCTCGGCCTCGCGGTTCCAGTGGGTGACGGTGCCGTCCGCGTCCAGCGCGCAGAGGGCCGCGTCCATCCCGTCGAGGAGGGCGGCGAGCAGTTCCGCTCCCGCCACGCTGCTCCGAGAAGTACTCACCGGCACCCCCGCAGGTGTTCGTCCGCGCGGCTGTTCACCTTTGCCGCACGTCCGATCATTCAACTCGAACGTGACGCAGCGCACACCCGGTTCGCGAAAACGCGGGTCGGGAAGTCACCCCGGAGCCCGCTCGGAACCCGTCCCGAACTCGTCCCGTTAATTCGGTTGAAGCGCTCCGGCAACGCTCCTAGTGTGTGGTCCACGCTGAAAGGAGGTGATTCGGAAAAATGATTTCTTTCCGGACTCGTGAGGTGGCTGCGGGCTAGTTGCCCGTACGTCGCACTCAGTGCGGTACCGGCGCAGCCGGTCCAATCCCAAGCAGTCACCGCCCCGCGGGCTCGCCGGTAAGTCCGGCCGGCCTCCTCCTCGGAGGGGACCAGAGCCCGCGGGGTTCTGCGTTTCCCGGAGAGACACAGGCTCTCTCCGACCGGGGTTCAGACACGGGCTCTCAGGGATTGAGCCGCTCCACCGCCCAGGCCCCGCCGCTCCCGTCGCCTCCTGCGACGTACCGCAGCCGGTCGTGCAGCCTGTTCTCGTGCCCCTGCCAGAACTCCACCGTCTCGGGCCTGACCCGGAAGCCGCCCCAGTGCGGCGGCACCGGCACCTTCTCCCCCTCCGGGTAGCGCTCCTCCAACTTGCCGTAGGCAGAGGTCAGTTCGCCCCGTGATCCGATCACCTGCGACTGCTCGCTCGCCCATGCCCCGAGCTGCGAGCCGTGCGGGCGGGTGCGGAAGTACGCGGCGGTCTCCGCGCGCGAGATCCGCTCGGCGGTGCCGGTGACGGCCACCTGGCGGGCGATCTGGTGCCAGGGGAAGAGCAGCGAGAGGTACGGGTTGGCCGCCAGCTCCTCACCCTTGCGCGAGCGGTAGTTGGTGAAGAAGACGAAGCCCTCGGCGTCGTACGCCTTGAGCAGGACGGTCCGGGAGCTGGGGCGGCCCTCGGGGGTGGCGGTGGAGACGACCATCGCGTTCGGCTCGTGCAGTCCGCCGTCGACGGCCTGCCCAAACCAGCGGGCGAACTGGTCCATGGGCGTCGCCGCGAGGGAGTCCTCGGTGAAGGGCTCCGTGCGGTACTGCTCGCGCATGACCGCGGGGTCGGGCGTCACGGACGGATCGGGCGTGGGGAGAGAGTTCGGCACGGGGCCATCCTGCCCCAGCGGGTGCGGACCCAGTTTGCCCGCCCTCAACTCCGGTTAATCCTCGGGGGAGTGAGGAGGGGAGTGTGCCTGTTCTCACGCTTCCCCGCATCGGTGGAACCCGCCAAAATCCCCGGTGGGGAGCCTGTCGCTTCTCTACAGCGGGAGTATCGTTCCTGCCTCCGCCGCTCGCCGCACACACCATGCGTACGGCACCGCACGCGCCTTGCGTACTGAACTTGAGGAGCCGCCTGATGTCCGACTTCGTACCCGGACTCGAAGGAGTCGTCGCGTTCGAAACGGAGATCGCCGAACCGGACAAGGAGGGCGGCGCCCTTCGCTACCGGGGTGTCGACATCGAGGACCTGGTGGGTCACGTCTCCTTCGGGAACGTGTGGGGTCTGCTGGTCGACGGGGCGTTCAACCCCGGTCTGCCG
The DNA here is from genome assembly GCF_044454195.1 of Streptomyces sp. NPDC051561. NCBI lineage: Bacteria > Bacillati > Actinomycetota > Actinomycetes > Kitasatosporales > Streptomycetaceae > Streptomyces > Streptomyces sp. NPDC051561. The sequence goes on from NZ_JBITDM010000018.1 coordinate 109,998, forward strand.
CCCGCCGAGCCGTTCCCGATCCCGGTGCACTCCGGCGACATCCGGGTCGACGTGCAGTCGGCGCTGGCGATGCTCGCCCCCGTCTGGGGCCTGAAACCGCTGCTGGACATCGACGAGGCGACCGCCCGCGACAACCTGGCGCGGGCCGCCGTGATGGCGCTGTCGTACGTCGCCCAGTCGGCGCGCGGGCAGGGCCTGGCGATGGTTCCGCAGAGCGAGATCGACAAGGCCGACTCGGTCGTCGAGCGCTTCATGATCCGCTGGCGCGGCGAGCCGGACCCCAAGCACGTCAAGGCGGTCGACGCCTACTGGACCTCGGCCGCCGAGCACGGCATGAACGCCTCCACCTTCACCGCCCGCGTCATCGCCTCCACCGGCGCGGACGTGGCCGCCGCCCTGTCCGGCGCGGTCGGCGCCATGTCGGGCCCGCTGCACGGCGGCGCCCCCTCCCGCGTGCTGGGCATGATCGAGGAGATCGAGCGCACCGGCGACGCCCGCGCCTACGTCCGGCAGGCCCTGGACAAGGGCGAGCGCCTGATGGGCTTCGGCCACCGCGTGTACCGCGCCGAGGACCCCCGGGCGCGCGTCCTGCGACGTACCGCCAAGGAACTCGCCGCCCCGCGCTTCGAGGTCGCCGAGGCCCTGGAGAAGGCGGCCCTGGAGGAGCTGCACGCGCGCCGCCCGGACCGGGTGCTGGCCACCAACGTGGAGTTCTGGGCGGCCATCGTGCTGGACTTCGCGGAGGTCCCGGCGCACATGTTCACCTCCATGTTCACCTGTGCCCGTACGGCGGGCTGGTCGGCCCACATCCTGGAGCAGAAGCGCACCGGACGCCTGGTGCGGCCGTCCGCGCGGTACGTGGGCCCCGGCACCCGCAACCCCCGCGAGGTCTCCGGCTTCGAGGACATCGCGGGCTGATCACCCGGCGCGGCAGTGAAACGAGGGGCGGCCTCCTGGAGGCCGCCCCTCGGGCGCTACAGCTTCCCGGAGATCAGCACCACCCGGTGCCCCAGCTCCCGCCCCACACGCTCCACGAACGCGTCCGAGAGCTGCGGCCAGTTCCAGAAGTCGAGGGCCAGCGCCCCCATGGCGAAGTCACTCGCCCACGTCCACTCGTCGACCGGCGAGGGCACCGCGCAGGACGGGCAGGCGACCTCCCCGCTGCCGCCCTCCTGCCACGCCTCCAGGGCCTGACCGAACGGCTCCCACAGCTCCTGGTCGGCCTCGAAGGACTCCGGGTAGTCGATGAAGGTGGTGCGCTCGCCGCAGCGCGGGCACTTCGCGTACTCGGCCTCCGACTCGCCCTGCCCCTCCAGGAAGGTCTCCCGGCCGACCAGCGGGACCACCCCGCCGGAGAACTCCCACTCCTCGTCGGCGTGCAGGGCGTTCACCCAGTTCGGGCCCCGCCCGTGCCCGTGGTCGCCCGGCCCTTCCGCACCCGTGTAGACGAGGGAGTCCTTGGCGGCGGCGATGATGCCGTCCTCGATCAGCTTCGAGATCAGCCGTGCCGCGAGCTCCGGCGCCTCCTCGGCCCTCGCCTCGGTGTCGACGATCGTCTGGAAGTAGTCACCCATGAACATCTCCCCTGTACGCGCTCAAGTACGTGCTCACGCTCGCGTGCCGCTCAGGACTCCTTCAACGCCCCTTCGAGCAGCGACGCCCACTGCGCCACCACCCTGTCACGCCGCACCCCGTCGTCGGTGAGCAGATTCGCCAGACCCAGCCCCCGGGCCATGTCCAGGAACCCCTGGACCATCTCCCGCACTCCGGGCTTCGACTCGTCCGCGCGCAGCAGCTCCACGGCTATCCGATGGGTCTCGCGTCCCACCCGGGCCTCCAACTCGGTCACCCGGGCGTGCAGTTGGTCCTCGTTCGAGGCGGCCACCCACAGCTGCAGCGCCGCCCGGAACAGCGGCCCGGTGTACAGCTGCACGATCGCCCCGGTCACCGCCCCCACCGTGTTCCCGGGCAGCGCCCGCAGCGCCACCGACCGCTCCTCCGCCACGTACTCGACCGCCGCCGTGAACAGGTCCTCCCGGGTCGGGAAGTGATGCTGCGCGGCCCCCCGCGAGACGCCCGCCTTCTCCGCGACCACGGACACCGTGGATCCCGCCCACCCCCGTTCGGCGAGGCAGGCCACGGCGGCCTCCAGCAAACGCTGCCGGGTGGCCCGGCTGCGGTCCTGCTTGGGGGCGGTCACAGTTGCCATGCGGGGTCCCGTCGTTCGAGGTGCGCCGTCACTCCCTCGCGCGCCTCGGCGGACGCGAACAGCGCTGCCGAGCGTTGTACCAGGTCCTCGGCGTTCCGGTCGAAGTGGTTCCGCATATCGGCCGTCAGGAGCCGCTTGGACTCCGCGAGCCCCTGCGGGGACGCCCTGCGCAGTGCTTCCAGTACGGGGTCGAGTACCGCGTCCACCTCCGGCGCCGCCTCCGTCAGTAGTCCGATCTCCTGGGCCCGCGCCCCGCCGAACACCTCCCCGGTGAGGAAGTAGCGGGACGCGGCGCGCGGATCGAGGCGGGGCAGCAGCGGGATCGAGATGACGGCGGGCGCCACCCCTATCCGTACCTCCGAGAACGCGAAGTCCGACCCGAGGGTGGCGAACGCCAGGTCGCACACCCCTAGCAGCCCGAGCCCGCCGGCCCGGGCGTGCCCCTCGACCCGCCCGATCACCGGCTTGGGCAGCTCCGCGATCTGCCGCAGCAGCTCCACGAAGGCGTACGGGCTGGCCGGCGTCCTCAGGTCGGCCCCCGCGCTGAAGGTGTTGCCGGTGTGGGAGAGGACGACGGCCCGGACCGCCGGGTCCTTCCCGCACCGTTCCAGCGACAGGCTCAACTCCCGTACCAGGGAGGCCGAGAGCGCGTTGCGGTTGGCCGGTGAGTCCAGGGTGAGGGTGGTGATCCCCCGGTCGTGGGTGGTGGGGGCGAGTGCCTGCCGAGTCATTGACGTTCCCTCTCTCGCAGCTCGCGCCGCAGGATCTTGCCGGAGGCCGCCCGGGGCACCGCGTCGGTGAACTCGACGCGGCGGACCTTCTTGTACGGCGCCACGCGTTCGGCGACGTAACCCAGGACGTCCTCCTCGCTCAACTCCGGTGCGTGCGGCTGCCGTACGACGTATGCCTTGGGGACTTCGTTTCCGTCCGCGTCGTATACCCCGATCACGGCCGCATCCGCGACGGCGGGGTGGGTGAGGAGCAGCGCTTCGAGTTCGGCGGGGGCCACCTGGTACCCCTTGTACTTGATCAGTTCCTTGACCCGGTCGACCACGTACAGCCAGCCGTCGGCGTCCACCCGTCCGATGTCGCCGGTGTGCACCCACCCGTCCGCGTCGATCATCGCGTCGGTCTCGGCGGGCCTGCCCAGGTAGCCCTTCATCCGCTGCGGCCCCCGGATCACGATCTCGCCGGGCTCGTCGACGCCGAGATCCCTGCCGGGCTCGGTGAGGGAGAGGATGCGCATCTCGGTGCTGGGCAGCAGTTTGCCGACGGCACCGGGGGCGGGGCGCTGCTCGGAGAGCGGGACGACATGGGTGCCGGGCGAGAGTTCGGTCATGCCGTACGCCTGGAGGAGCGGGCGCAGCCCGAGGCGGGTCGCACAGGCCTCGGCGAGCTGGGCGTCCAGCGGGGCGGCGGCGCTCAGGATGTATTCGAGGGAGGACAGGTCGTACTTGTCCACGACCGGATGCTTGGCCAGGGCCAGCACGATCGGCGGGGCGACGTACAGGCCGGTGATCCGCTGTTCCTGGATGGTGGTCAGGAACTGGTCGAGATCGAAGCGGGGCAGCACGACGACGGTCGCGCCGTGCGAGAGCGGCTCGTTGATCAGAGCCATCAGCCCATAGATGTGGAAGAAGGGCAGCACCGCAAGTATCCGGTCACCCGGCTTCGCCGGAATGAAGGGTTCCAGCTGGGCCATGTTGGTGGCGATGGAGCGGTGGGTGAGCATCACGCCCTTGGGTTCGCCGGTGGTGCCGGAGGAGTAGGGGAGGGCGGCGATGTCCTCGGTGGGGTCGATGGTGACGGTGGGCTCGGGGGCTGTCGACCCGGCCAGTTCGAGGATGGAGCGGTGTGCCTCGGCGGAGTCGCAGACGAGTATCTCCGCGATGCCGCCCACCAGTTGGGCGGCTCGGCGGGCGGTGTCCAGGAGGGGTGAGACGGTGACGATCCAGCGCGCCGAGGAGTCGCGGAGCTGCTTGGCGAACTCCTCGGCGGTGGACAGCGGGTGCACGGTGGTGACGGTCGCCCCGGCGCGGGTGGCGGCGAAGAAGACGGCCGGCCAGGCGATGGTGTTGGGGCTGTGCAGGGCCAGTACGTCGCCCTTGCGCAACCCGGACTCGGCGAGGGCGGCCGCGATCCGGCGGTGGTAGGTGTCGAGCTGGGCGTAGCTGAGGGTGGTGCCGTTGATCCCGTCCACCAGGGCGGGGGTGTCCCCGTACTGGGCGGCGTGTCCGAGGACTGCCTCGTGAATGGGCTGTACTACGTCCTGCACATCGGCGTACTCGCTGTGGAACACCATGGCGGATCACGTCCCCTTCGACGCGGTGGAGCGGCGGGCCTGCCGCTCTGGGTGGGAGCAGCAGGATGCGTGCTGCTAGTACGACTTGGGGAGACCCAGGGACTGGTGGGATACGAAGTTCAGGATCATCTCCCGGCTGACGGGGGCGATCCGGGCGACCCGGGACGCCACGATCAGCGAGGCCAGTCCGTACTCCCGGGTGAGTCCGTTGCCCCCCAGGGTGTGGACCGCCTGGTCGACCGTCTTCACACAGGCCTCGGCAGCCGCGTACTTCGCCATGTTGGCGGCCTCCCCGGCGCCCATGTCGTCGCCCGCGTCGTACAGGACGGCTGCCTTGCGCATCATCAGCCGGGCCAGCTCCAGCTCGATGTGCGCCTGCGCGAGGGGGTGCGCGATGGCCTGGTGGGCTCCGACGGGCGTCTTCCAGACGGTACGTTCCTTGGCGTACCCGACCGCCCGGCCGAGCGCGTAGCGCCCCATGCCGATGGCGAACGCGGCGGTCATGATGCGCTCCGGATTGAGCCCGGCGAACAGCTGGAGCAGCCCGGCGTCCTCGTCCCCGACGAGCGCGTCGGCGGGCAGCTTCACCTCGTCGATGACGAGCTCGAACTGCTTCTCCGGCGCCTGGAGTTCCATGTCGATCCGGTGGCGCTGGAAGCCGGGGGCGTCGCGCTCGACGATGAACAGGCAGGGCTTGAGCCTGCCGGTGCGGGAGTCCTCGGTGCGGCCGACGATCAGGGTGGCGTCGGCGATGTCGACGCCGGATATGAAGACCTTGCGCCCGTTGAGCACCCACCCTTCCTCGGTCCTGCGGGCGGTGGTCGTGATCCGGTGGGAGTTGGAACCGGCGTCGGGCTCGGTGATCCCGAACGCCATGGTGCGGCTGCCGTCGGCCAGCCCCGGCAGCCACGTGGCCTTCTGTGCCTCGGTCCCGAAGCGGGCGATGACGGTTCCGCAGATGGCCGGCGAGACGACCATCATCAGCAGCGGACACCCGGCCGCCCCCAACTCCTCCAGCACGATGGCCAGTTCGGTGATGCCGCCGCCTCCGCCGCCGTACTCCTCGGGCAGGTTCACTCCGAGGTAGCCGAGCTTGGCGGCCTCGGCCCACAGGGCGTCGGGGTGGGCGTCGTCGTGGACGATCCGGGTGAAGTAGTCGCGCCCGTAGCGCTTGCCGAGGGCGGCGACGGCGGCGCGCAGCGCCTGGTGCTCCTCGGTTTCGATGACGGCGTTGCTCATGCTGATTCGTCCTCCGGTGCGTCGGGGTCCGTCGGCACTCCGGTGACGACGGCGAGCAGGGCACCGACCTCGACCTGGCGGCCGGGTGCGGCGTGGAGCGCGGTGAGCGTGCCGGAGGCGGGAGCGGAGATCTTGTGCTCCATCTTCATCGCCTCCAGCCAGAGAAGGGGCTGACCTGCGGTGACCTCGACCCCTTCGGCGAGCCCTTCGGCGACCCGTACGACCGTCCCCGGCATGGGGGCGAGCAGGGAGCCGGGGACGGTGCGGGCGGCGGGGTCGGGGAAGCGGGGGGTGGGGGTGAGGGTGTGGGCACCGGCCGGCGTATCGACGTACACCTGACCGTCGTGCACGGCGATGTCGAACTGCCGCTGCACCCCGTCGAGTTCGAGGACCACGCGGGACGGGGTGACCGAGACGACACGGTCCACGCCGTCCGCCGTGTAGCCGTCGCGGGTGCGGTGGTAGTGCACCTCGTGCGCGCCGTAGGTCTTGGTCTGGGGCTGCGAGCGGACATTGCGCCAGCCTCCGCCGAAGCGGCTGGAGCGGCCGGCCGCGTCCGCCAACGCCACTGCCACCGCTGCGAGTTGTCCGCCCGGGGGCGGACCGGTGAGCTCGCCCAGATTTCGGTCGTAGAAGCCGGTGTCCAGCTCGGCCGCCAGGAAGTCGGGGTGCCGGAGCGAGGAGACGAGCAGGTCCCGGTTGGTGAGGGGTCCGTGGATCCGGGCGCGGGTGAGCGCCTGGGCGAGGGCCCGGACGGCTTCGCGGCGGGTCGGCGCGTGCGCGATAACCTTGGCGAGCATGGGGTCGTAGTGGACGCCGATGGTGTCGCCGCCGACGTACCCGGTGTCGAGCCGCACTCCGGGCGGGAGTTCGAGGGTGTGGAGCGGCCCGGTCTGGGGCTGCCATCCGGCGGCCGGGTCCTCGGCGTAGAGGCGGGCCTCGACGGCGTGTCCGGTGGCGGCGGGGGGTTCGGCGGGGAGGGGTTCTCCCTCGGCGATACGCAGCTGGAGGGCGACCAGGTCGATACCGAACACGGCCTCGGTGACGGGGTGTTCGACCTGGAGGCGGGTGTTCATCTCCAGGAAGTACGCCCGGCCGCCGGCATCCACCAGGAACTCGACCGTGCCCGCGCCCCGGTAGCCGACGGCGCGGGCGGCGGCGGTGGCGGACTCGTGGAGGGTGGCGCGCAGTGCGTCGGAGAGGCCAGGAGCCGGGGCCTCCTCGATGACCTTCTGGTGGCGGCGCTGGAGGGAGCAGTCGCGGGTGCCGAGCGCCCAGACGGTGCCGTGCGCGTCGGCGAGGATCTGCACCTCGACATGGCGTCCGCGCTCGACATACGGCTCGGCGAAGACCTCCCCGTCACCGAACGCGGACCGGGCCTCGGCGGTGGCGGCCGTCAACTCGTCGGGCAGATCGGCCAGTTCGCGAACGACACGCATTCCCCGGCCGCCCCCTCCCGCCGCCGCCTTGAGCAGCAGCGGCAGGTCGGCGGTGGTCGCGTTCGCCGGGTCCACGGGTGCGAGCAGCGGGACGCCCGCCTTGGCCATCAGGTCCTTGGCGCGGGTCTTGGACGCCATCGCCTCGATGGCGGCCGGGGGCGGGCCGACCCAGGTCAGTCCGGCGTCCTGGACGGCCCGCGCGAAGTCCGCGTTCTCGGACAGGAACCCGTACCCCGGGTGCACGGCGTCCGCCCCGGCCGCGAGAGCCGCCTTCACGAGCAGCTCGCCCCGGAGGTAGGTGTCGGCGGGGGACGCGCCGGGGAGACGTACCGCCACGTCTGCGGTCCGGGTGTGCAGCGCGTCGGCGTCCGGGTCGGAGTGGACGGCGACGGTGGCGATGCCCAGCTCCGTACACGTACGGAAGACACGGCAGGCGATCTCGCCACGGTTGGCGACCAGCAGGGAGGTAATCATCAGCTCACTCACATCCGGAAGACGCCGAAGCCGCCGCGCACGCCCCGCACCTCGGCGGTGTGGACGGCGGACAGGCACAGGCCGAGGACGGTGCGGGTGTCGCGCGGGTCGATGACCCCGTCGTCGTACAGCCGCCCGGACAGGAACGTCGGCAGTGACTCCGACTCGATCTGCTGCTCCACCATGGCGCGCAGCCCGGCGTCCGCCTCGTCGTCGTACGGCTGCCCCTTCGCCGCCGCCGACGCGCGCGCGACGATCGACAGGACCCCCGCCAGCTGCTGCGGGCCCATCACCGCCGACTTGGAGCTGGGCCAGGCGAAGAGGAAGCGCGGGTCGTACGCCCGGCCGCACATCCCGTAGTGCCCGGCGCCGTACGAGGACCCCATCAGCACCGAGAGATGCGGCACCTTGGAGTTCGACACCGCGTTGATCATCATCGCGCCGTGCTTGATGATGCCGCCCTGCTCGTACTCCTTGCCGACCATGTAGCCGGTGGTGTTGTGCAGGAAGACCAGCGGGATGTCGCGCTGGTTGGCGAGCTGGATGAACTGGGCGGCCTTCTGCGACTCGGCGCTGAACAGGACGCCCTGGGCGTTGGCGAGGATGCCGACCGGGTAGCCGTGCAGCCGCGCCCAGCCGGTGACCAGGCTCGGCCCGTACAGCGGCTTGAACTCGTCGAAGTCGGAGCCGTCGACGATCCTCGCGATGACCTCGCGCGGGTCGAAGGGGATCTTGAGGTCGCCGGGGACGATCCCGGCCAGCTCCTCGGGGTCGTACTTGGGCTCCTCGGCGACCGGCGGATCGGCGTGCGCCTTGCGCCAGTTGAGGCGGGCGACGATACGCCGGGCCTGCCGCAGCGCGTCCAGCTCGTCGACCGCGTAGTAGTCGGCCAGCCCCGAGACGCGGGCGTGCATCTCCGCGCCGCCCAGCGACTCGTCGTCGCTCTCCTCACCGGTGGCCATCTTCACCAGTGGCGGCCCGCCGAGGAACACCTTCGACCGCTCCTTGATCATCACGGTGTGATCCGACATCCCGGGCACGTACGCCCCGCCTGCCGTGGAGTTGCCGAAGACGACGGCGACGGTGGGGATGCCGGCGGCGGACAGCCGGGTGAGGTCGCGGAAGAGGGCGCCGCCCGGGATGAAGATCTCCTTCTGGGAGGGGAGGTCGGCGCCGCCGGACTCGACCAGGCTGAGGGCGGGGAGGCGGTTCTCGTACGCGATCTGGTTGGCGCGCAGTGCCTTCTTCAGGGTCCAGGGGTTGGAGGCGCCGCCGCGCACGGTCGGGTCGTTCGCGGTGATCAGGCATTCGACGCCCTCGACCACCCCGATCCCGGTGACCATGGACGCCCCGACCGGGTAGTCGCTCCCCCAGGCCGCGAGCGGTGACAGTTCGAGGAAGGGGGTGTCCGGGTCGACGAGCAGCTCGACCCGCTCCCTCGCGAGGAGCTTTCCGCGCCCCCGGTGCCTGGCGACGTACTTCTCGCCGCCGCCCGCGAGGGCCTTGGCGTGTTCCGCCGCGAGGGCGTCCAGCTTGTCGAGCATGGCGGTGCGGTGGGCGGCGTACTCGGGGCCCGTCGTATCGAGCGCCGAGGCGAGCACGGTCACAGAAGTACCTCCGGTATGTCGAGGTGCCGGGAGCGCAGCCACTCCCCGACGGCCTTCGCCTGCGGGTCGAACCTGGCCTGGGCTCCGACGCCTTCGCCGAGCAGGCCTTCGAGGGTGAAGTTGAGGGCACGGAGCTGAGGGAGGACGGTACGGGTGACGGTCAGCCCGGCTGCTTCCGGCAGGAGTTGCTTGAGCCGGGAGACGGTCAGCTCGTGGGCCAGCCAGCGCCATGCCTCGTCCGTCCGCACCCACAGCCCGACGTTCGCGTTGCCGCCCTTGTCACCGCTGCGGGCTCCGGCGACGAGGCCCAGGGGAGCGCGGCGGGTGGGCTGCCCGGATTCCTGGTGCAGGGGTTCGGGGAGCGGTGGTTCCGGTACGTCGGTGAGGTCCTGCGTCCTGGCCGGCCCCGGGACCGGCACTTGTGTCCCGTCGGGGAGGACCGCCGTGTGGGCGGCGGCGAGGGCGTCGATGGTGTGCGCCTCGAAGATCCCGTACGGGGCTCCCTTGCCGGGTGGGGCCGTCACATGGAATCCGGGGTAGCTGGCGAGCGCGAGTTCCACGGCGGCGCTGCTCACGGCCCGCCCGACCGCCTCCTGATCGGAGTCCCGAACCACCAGCCGCAGCACGGCACTTGAGGTCTCCTGGGTGTCCGCGTCGGCCCGGTCCGTCCTGGCCAGCTCCCACCGCACCTCCGCCGGCCGCTTCCCCGCCGCCGTGAACGCGTCCTCCATCTGCGCCCGAACCAGCGCCGCCTTCTCCTCCACATCCAGCCCGGTCAGCACGAACACCACCTCGTTGCGCCACCCCCCGAACCGCGTCACCCCCACCTTCAGCGTCGGCGGCGGCGCCTCCCCGCGCACCCCGCTGATCCGCACCCGGTCCGGCCCGTCCTGCTCCAGCCGTACGGTGTCCAGCCGGGCGGTGGTGTCCGGCCCCGCGTAGCGCGCGCCGCCGGTCTCGTACAGGAGCTGCGCGGTGACGGTCCCGGTGTCGACGACGCCGCCCGTGCCCGGGTGCTTGGTGATGACGCTCGACCCGTCCTCCCGTATCTCCGCGAGCGGGAAGCCGGGGCGGCGGATGTCGTGCGCCCCGAAGAAGGAGTAGTTCCCGCCGGTCGCCTGCGCCCCGCACTCCAGGACGTGCCCTGCGACGACGGCACCGGCCAGCCGGTCGTACTCCTGTGGCCCCCACCCGAACCAGTGCGCGGCCGGCCCGGTGACCAGGGCGGCATCGGTCACCCGCCCCGTGACGACGATGTCCGCGCCCGCGTCGAGGCAGGCGGTGATCCCCGCGCCCCCCAGATAGGCGTTGGCCGTCAGATCCCCGTACGACTCCTCACGCGACCAGCGCCACGTCTTCATCAGGTCGTCCCCGTGGACGTACCCGACCTTGGCCGGAACCCCGAGCTTGACCGCCAGCTCACCGACCGCGTCGGCCAGTCCACCCGGATTGAGCCCGCCCGCGTTGACCACCACCCGGACGCCCTTGTCGTGCGCGAGCCCGAGCCCCTCCTCCAGTTGCTTGAGGAAGGTCCGCGCGTATCCCCGCGCCGGGTCCTTCATCCGCTCGCGGCCCAGGATGAGCATGGTCAGCTCGGCGAGGTAGTCACCGGTGAGGAAGTCGAGTTCACCGCCGGTGAGCATCTCGCGGACGGCGTCGAACCGGTCACCGTAGAAGCCGGAGGCGTTCCCGATACGGAGGGGTGGACGACCGGCAGCGGCGCTCACTGACCGGCCCCGCCGGGCCGGTCGGCGCCCCCGGGCCGGCCGCCCACCTCGGGCTGACCGGCTCCCGTGGGTGCGCGCCCCTCCCCGGGCGGCCCCGCGAAGGCCTGCGCGATGTCCAGCCAGCGGTCCGCGTCCGCGCCCTCGGCCCGCAGCGCCAGGTCATCACGGTGGGCGCGCTGGGTCACCAGCAGACAGAAGTCGAGCGCGGGCCCGCTCACCCGCTGCGCCGCGTCCGTTGGACCGTACGCCCACAACTCCCCATCGGGAGAGGTGAGTTCGACCCTGACATCCTCCCCGGGCACCTCCAGCCCCCGTACCAGATACGCATAGGGCCTCGCCCGTACGCCGATCCGCACCACCTGTCGCAGCCGCCCGGTCGGCACCCGCCGTACCCCCAGCGCGTCGGCCACGTCCTGCCCGTGCGCCCAGGTCTCCATCAGCCGTGCGGTGGCCATCGACGCCACACTCATCGGCGGCCCGTACCAGGGGATCCGCGTCCCGGCCGGAGCCGCCCGCAGCACCTCCCACAGCCGGTCCCGCCCGTCCCGCCACTTCGCCAGCAGCTCCCGGGGCGACAGGGCGGCCCCCGCCTCCGCCTTCACATCGACGAATCCGAACGGATCCCCCTCCGCCCGTTTCAGCTCCTCCCCGAAGGCCGCCGGATCCGTCGCGGCCAGCAGGGCGACGGCGTCGGTCCACGCCAGATGGGCAATCTGATGGGCGACCGTCCAGCGCGGCGCGGGCGTCGGCAGCCGCCACTGGGCGTCCGCCAACTCCCCCACCAGCAGGTCTACTTCGCCACTCTCCTCGCGCAAGTCACCAAGCACGGAATCGAGTTCGGACACGTGGCGCTCCTATCGGGGCGTGGATGCGTGTCCCGGAGCATGGCAGCCCCACGAGAAACAAGCAAGCGTGCTTGAATTACTCGCGGGGCTGCCACTGAGTCCTGGTGGGTGTTACGCGGACGGCACCTTCCGCCGCGCCTGGCTCCGTACCGCCCCCACACTCGCCCCGATGACCAGCGCGATCGCCACCGCGTCCACCACCGACAGCGCCTGCTGCAACACCAGGAACCCGGCCCCGGCCGCGATCGCCGGCTCCAGACTCATCAGCACGGCGAAGGTCGGCGCGGGCATCCGCCGCAGCGCCACCAGCTCCAGCGTGTACGGGAGCACCGACGACAGCACCGCCACCGCCGCGCCAAGACCGATCGTCACCGGGTCGAACATCCGCGTCCCCGCACTGACCAGCCCGATCGGCAGGCTCAGCAGTGCCGCCACCCCGAGCGCCAGGGCCAGCCCGTCCGCCTGCGGGAACCTCCGCCCGGTCCGCGCGCTGAAGATGATGTACGCCGCCCAGCAGGCTCCCGCGGACAGCGCGAACGCGGCCCCCAGCAGATCCAGCCCTCCGAATCCGGCCGCCCCGAGCAGCCCCACCCCCGACAGCGCCAGCGCCGCCCACAGCGCGTTGATCCACTGCCGGGTGGCGAACACGGACAGGGCCAGCGGCCCGAGCACTTCGAGCGTCACCGCCGCCCCCAGCGGAATCCGCTCGGCCGCCTGGTAGAACAGCCCGTTCATCCCCGCCATGGCCACACCGAAGACCAGGATCGTCCCCCAGTCCGCCCGCGTGTACCCGCGCACCTTCGGCCTGCAGATCACCAGCATCACCAGCGCCGCCACGGCCAGCCGCAACGCGACCACCCCCGCCGCCCCGGTCCTGGGCATGATCAGCACGGCCAGCGCCCCGCCGAACTGCACGGACAGCCCACCCGCCACCACCATGGCGACCGGCCCGAGCCCGGCCTTCCCGCCACGCTCCCTCTTCCCCGCCTCACCTGCGGCAACAACGGCGGCCTCGGCATCCACGGTGGGCCCCCCGGGGACCTGAACCTCGTTCACTACGCTGCACCTCTTGTCCAATGGGCTGTACCTCCATGGTGGCATGCCACCGCGTCCGGCCCGGCCTGTTTTCCCCCGCACCCCGAAACCCGCAACTAAGCTGCCGCAGCACCCCGAGGAGGCACCCGTTGGACGCCCTGCACGACTCCCCGTACGACACCCCGCGTGAGCTGCTCCCCCGCCCCGAGCGCACCGTGACAGCGCTGCGGGACGCTCTGGCCGCTCTGGCCCCCTCCCGGGTGGCCGAAATGGACCGGGAGAGGGACGGGGCGCTCTCGACCGCGATGCGGCAGGGTTCCCTCGACCCGGTCCAGGCGTTTCTGCTGCGCTGGGCGGTGATGATCGAGATCGAGCGCTTCCCGGAACTCGCAGGGCGCTTCCATCACGCGGAGCGCCTCGCGCAGAGCTCCGAGGACCCGGCCACGTCCCGCCGTCATCTTCGCGAGTCGGGTGACATCCTCCGCACCGCCTACCGGGAGCTGGGCGCGCAGGACGCGGAGCAGACGTCGCCGGTCCTGCGCGAGTGGAACGGGTACGACCTCACCGCCACCGAACAGGCCGATCTGGACGCCGAGCTGAACCACCACCTGGGCTGAGCCGCCGGCCCGGGCCGAGCCGCTACGCGGTTCGAAGCACCGCTCAGCACCTGTGTCTACGCCTCCGGGCCGACCTCCTCCGGGCCGACCTCCTCCGGGCCGACCTCCTTCGGCCCGACCTCCTTCGGGCCGTAGAGGGCCGCGGCTTCTCCCGTCGCCAGCGCCCAGTACCGGTCCCCGAACGACCAGTGCCACCACTCCGTCGGATAGTTCACCAGCCCCGCTCCCGTCAGAGCCGCGCCCAGTACTCCCCGATTGACGCGTGCCGCCTCACTGATGTTGGCGGCGCCGGTGAAACACGCGCCCTCGCTCTCCTCCGGGTCGGCGTTCATCCGTGTGCCCAGGTCCAGCTCGTGACCCTCGGTGTCGGCCAGGGTGAGGTCGACGGCCGCGCCGGCGCTGTGCGGGGCGATGGCGGGCGGGGAGACGTAGCGGCTCGCCGCCGAGTGGAGCTGTGCGGCGGGCCAGTCGGGGTGGAGTGCGCGCAGCTGCTCCTGGTACTCCTCGAAGTAGTGCCGCTGGAGCGCGGGCGGCCGGTAACCCTCGACGAACAGCAGCCGCAGCCCCTGCGGGAGCATCGCCTGCGCCTTGAGCAGCCGCTCCAGCAGTCCCTCCCGTACCTGCGCGAACACATCCGCCGGGTCCTGCTCACGCAGGTCGACCAGCAGGGATCCACAGGACCGGACATCCACCAACCGCTCACCGCACTCCGCGACGGGCACGGCGGCGACCTTCGGGTCCGACATCAGAACGATCTCACTCATGTCTTGATCATCGGCCCGTCACGCCGACTCCCACAACAACAGCCACCACCACAGCCGCGCCCGCGCGGAAGCTCGGCACCGGCTCGGCTGTCAGAGGCGGCGCATACGGTCACGCCATGGCAACCCGGATTGATCTGACGCTCGACTGTGCGGACGCCCCACTCCTCGCCGCCTTCTGGAAGACGGCGCTGGGATACGTCGACGAGCCGCCGCCCGCCCCCTTCAGGACGCGGAAGGAGTGGCACGCGCAGTTCGATCTGCCGGAGGGCGACTCGGTGGACGACGCGGCGTGGCTCTGTGATCCCGACGGGGTGGGGCCCCGGCTGACCATCCTCAGCGTGCCGGAGCCGAAGGTGGCGAAGAACCGGCTGCACATGGATGTGCGGGTGCCGGGGCACGGCAGCCCCGAGGAGCGGTGGGCGCGGATCCGGGCGGAGTCCGCGCGGCTGGTGGCGGCGGGCGGGAGGGTCCAGGAGGTGTTCGAGGGACATCACGTGGTGATGGCCGATCCGGAGGGGAACGAGTTCTGCGTGGCGGCGGGCGCGGCGTGAGGTGCGGTGCGGTGAGGTGCGGCGGGGGGCCGGCGCTCCGGGCTACAGGGCGTCCGCCAGGAGTTCCGCCAGGTGGCGGGCGGGGGTGGCGTTGGTGAGGTGGGCGAGTTGGGTGCGGCAGGAGTAGCCGTCGGCCAGGAGGGCGCCGTGGGAGGGGAGTTCGCGGACGGCGGGGAGGAGTTGGTCTTCGGCGCAGGCGACCGAGACGTCGTAGTGGCCGGCTTCGAAGCCGAAGTTGCCGGCGAGGCCGCAGCAGCCGCCGGAGAGGGTGCCGGTGAGGCCGGCCCTGGACATCAGGCGGCGTTCGGCGTCGTCGCCGAGGACGGCGTGCTGGTGGCAGTGGGTCTGGCCGGCGATGGGGCGGTCGATGCGGGGCGGGGTCCAGTCCGGGGCGAGGGCTTCGAGGGTTTGGGCGAAGGTGTGGACGCGGGAGGCGAGTTGGGCGGCCCGGGGGTCGTCGGGGAGGAGTTCGGGGAGGTCGGTCCTGAGGGCGGCGGCGCAGCTGGGTTCGAGGACGAGGAGAGGGGGGAGGGGGGCGTCGGGGTGCAGAGGATCCTCGGGGTGGAGGGGTTGCAGGGCTTCGACGGTCCGGCGCATCACCTTGCGGGCGCGGTCGAGTTGGCCGGTGGAGACGTAGGTCAGGCCGCAGCAGAGGTGGCGGCGTGGGAGGCGTACGCGCAGGCCCGCGGCTTCCAGGACGCGCACGGCGGCGATACCCACCGAGGGGGAGAGGTGGTTGGTGAAGGTGTCGGGCCAGAGGAGGACGGTGGGGGCTGAGGAGGGGGTGGGGGGACCGGGGCGGGTGCGTGCCCAGTGGCGGAAGGTGTGCGGGGCGAGGGGCGGGATGTCGCGTTCCGGGGCGATGCCCGCGAGGCGTTTGGCGAGGGAGGAGAGGGGGGTGAGGGAGGCCGCGGCGTTGGCCGGGCGGGCGAGGGGGGCGGCGAGGCGGAGCCATTCGGGGAGGCGGCCCAGGGCGTAGTGGGAGGCGGGGCGGATGCGGCCCTTGTAGTGGTGGTGGAGGAATTCGGCCTTGTAGGTGGCCATGTCGACGCCGACCGGGCAGTCGGTGCGGCAGCCCTTGCAGGAGAGGCAGAGGTCGAGGGCGTCGTGGACCTCGGGTGAGCGCCAGCCGTCGGTGATGAGTTCACCGGCGAGCATTTCGTGGAGGAGGCGGGCGCGGCCCCGGGTGGAGTGGGTCTCGGAGCCGGTGGCGCGGTAGGAGGGGCACATGACGGAGGTGGCGGAGGGGGATGGGGTACGGCATTTGGCGACGCCAACGCAGCGGCGTACGGCGGCCGAGAAGTCGCCGCCGTCGTGCGGGTAGGCGAAGGCGACGTCGCGGGTGGGGGTGAGGACCTCGAAGCGGAGGTTGGCGTCGAGGGGGGCGGGACGGGTGAGCATTCCCGGGTTCATGCCGGAGTGGGGGTCCCAGACGTCCTTGAAGTCGGCGAAGAGGGAGACCAGTTCGGGGCCGTACATCTTGGGGAGGAGTTCGGCGCGGGCCTGGCCGTCGCCGTGTTCGCCGGAGAGGGAGCCGCCGTGGGCGGCGACCAGGTCGGCGAGGTCTTCGGAGAAGTGGCGGAAGGCGGCGATGCCCGGCCCGGTGAGGAGGTCGAAGTCGATGCGGACGTGAATGCAGCCGTCGCCGAAGTGGCCGTAGGGGGTGCCGCGCAGGTGGTGGGTGGCGAGGAGGGCACGGAAGTCGCGGAGGTAGGGGCCGAGGCGGGTGGGCGGGACCGCGCAGTCCTCCCAGCCGGGCCAGGCCTCGGAGCCGTCCGGCATGCGGGTGGCGGTGCCGCTGGCGTCCTCGCGGATGCGCCAGAGGGCGCGTTGGCCGGCCGGGTCGGTGACGACCGAGCCGGAGAGGGGGTCGGCGGTACGGACGATCCTCTCGGCGTGCGCGCGGGCCTCGGCCGGGGTGCTCCCGCCCGTCTCGACGAAGAGCCAGGCCTCCCCCCGGGGCAGCAACCGCCGTTCGCGGTCCGGGACCAGGTCGGCGGCCATGCCTTCGACGGTGAGCGGGCCGTACGGGAGGATGCCGGGCGCCGCCTCCGCCGCCGCGCCCTCGTCGGCGTACCCCAGGACGGCGAGCGCACGTGCGGGCGGGGACTCGACGAGGGAGACGACGGCCTCGGTCACCACGCCCAGCGTGCCCTCGCTGCCGCAGAAGGCGCGGGCGAGGTCGACGCCGTTCTCGGGGAGGAGGGCGTCGAGCGCGTAGCCCGAGATACGGCGCGGGAGTTCGGGGAAGCCGGTGCGCAGGAGGGCGAGGTTCGACTCGACCAGAGGGCGGAGGCCGCTGCGCAGGGACTTGGGGGCGGCGTCCCAGCCGCCGCGTGAGAGGTGCAGTTCCTCGCCGCCGTACGTCCGGACGGTCAGTGCGCGGACCTGGTCGGCGGTGGTGCCCCAGGCGACCGAGTGCGAGCCGCAGGAGTTGTTGCCGATCATCCCGCCGAGGGTGCAGCGGCTGTGGGTGGACGGGTCGGGGCCGAAGGTCAGGCCGTACGGGGCGGCGGCCGAGCGGAGGTCGTCGCAGAGGGTGCCGGGGCGGACCAGCGCGGTGCGGGCGACCGGGTCCAGGTCGACGATCTCGCGGAGGTGGCGGGTGGTGTCCAGGACCACGCCGGTGCCGGTGGCCTGACCGGCGATGGAGGTGCCGCCGCCGCGCGGGACGACGGGGACGCCGTGGTCGCGGCAGACCGCCAGGGCGGCGGCGATGTCGTCCGCGTCCCGTGGGGCCACCACCCCCAGGGGGACCCGGCGGTAGTTGGAGGCGTCCATCGTCATCAGTGCGCGGGACGCGGCGTCGAAGGACACCTCTCCGCGCACGGCCGCCCTCAGGTCGGATGCCAACTCGGTCGTCTCGCGCCGTTGTTCAGCCATGCCTCCAGCATGCATGGTGCGGTAAATCGGTCATTGTCGGACGATTTGTCGCCTCAATTATGTGAAGGGCTGTCAGGGATACGAACAGGAACTTTCCCAACTGATCATCAACTCTCTTATAGTGGGCACGCTTTACGGCGGACTTTCCGCTTCCGTTCGATCCGTTTCCCCGTTGGGTTCCTTGCTCCTCTCCCCCATCAGAGGCCTGCTCTCCATGTCCACGCGTCGAGCGTCCACACTCGCCCTGTCGATCTCGGCGGCCCTCAGCGGCCTGCTGCTTCTGTGGGCGGTGCTGGCGGCGCCACCGGAAGTACGCGTTCCGCTTGCCTGGGGCGGTGGGGCGGCCGCCGTGCTGCTGACCGCCGCCGTCACGGTCGCCGCACATACCTTCGGGCGGCTGCGGGCGGCGCGCGAGCGGATCACCCGGATCGAGGAGGACGCCCGCCGCTTCGCCGGGGAGTCGGTGCCGGACCTGGTCGGACGGCTGCGCGCCGGGGACTCGGTGGACACCGCGCTGGCCGAGACCACGCGTGCGCTGGGCGAGTTGGACGACGCCCCCGCCCGCGAGCTGCTGACCATCCTGGCCACCGAGGTGGGCCGGGGCGAGTCCGCCCGCGCCGCCGCGATGGCCGCGTGCGCCAACGCCGCCGGACGCATGCAGGCACTGTCCACGAGCATGCTGGCCGACCTCCGCGAGATGGAGCACCGGCACACCGACGAGGACGTACTGGGCGACCTGCTGCACCTGGACCACCGGACCGCGCAGGCCGGGCGGCTGGCGGACAGTATCGCCATCCTGACCGGGGCCCGTTCCGGTCGCAGGTGGGCGAAGCCGATCGTGATGGAGTCCGTGCTGCGCGGCGCGATGGGCCGGATCAACGGCTATCAGCGGGTCCGGCTGCACTCCACCAGCGAGGTGGCCGTCGCCGGTCACGCGGCGGAGGGCGTCATGCACGCCCTGGCCGAACTCCTCGACAACGCGGCCAACTTCTCGCCGCCCACGGCCGAGGTGCATGTGTACGTCGAGGAGGTCCCGGCCGGTCTCATCATCACCGTCGAGGACAGCGGCCTGGTGATGAGCGGGGTGCAGCTGCGGCGTGCGGAGCGGGCGGTGGCCGCCGATGTGCCGCTCGACCTGACCAGCCTGTCCGGCACCCGGCTCGGCCTCGCGGTGGTCGGCTGCCTCGCCCGCAAGCACCAGCTGAAGGTGTCCTTCCGGCCGTCCGCGCGGGGCGGTACGGGCGCGTTGATGCTGCTGCCGCAGGAGTTGCTGACGCAGCCGGAGAACGCACCGGCCCCGGAACCCGCCCGGGGATCCGCGCCCGCCCAACTCCCGGCACCGGTACGGGAGTCCGCCGCGACCCGGCTCCCGGCGCGCGACCGGGAGTCCGCCCCCGAGCACGGTCTCGCGGACCCCGCCGAGCCCTCGGCCGGACGCCCCGGCAGGCCCGCCGCCGAACTCCCGGTGCCCAGCCCGGCCCAGGCCGCCGACCGCACCGCCGGCACTCCCCCCGAGTCCTCCTCCGACACCACCGGCAGCATCCCCCGCTTCGGCGAGAGCGGTCTGCCGCAGCGCCGCCGGGGCCGCACCCTGGCCGCCGCACACCCGCAGGGTCCCGACGCCCCGGCCAGGCCCGCGTCGAAGCCCGCCGACCGCCGGGGCTCGACCGCACGCTTCAGCGCGTTCCGCCAGGCCGTACAGGGCCAGGCCGTACCGGGCGAGGGAGCGCAGGGTCCGGGCGGCCCGGGCGACGTCACCCCGCAGGGCCGGGACGGCCTGAGCGACGTCACCCCGCAGGGTCAGGGCCACCGGGGCGACGCAACCCCGCGAGCCGCCGCCCCGCAGGCAACCCCGTACGCGATCCCGCAGGCCGCCCCGCCCGCCACGCACCCCCATGACCAGGGCCGGGGCCCGACCGACCCCACCGCCACCCCGCCGCACCCGGAAGGCAACCAGAACCGATGACCGCCACCACCGACGAGAAGCTCAACTGGCTGCTGGAGAGCCTCCTTGAGCGGACCCCCGGCGCCCGGCACGCCCTCGTGCTGTCCCGCGACGGGCTCAAGCTGTGCCGTACCCCCGAGCTGTCCGTCGACCAGGCCGACCAGCTGGCCGCGATCGCCGCCGGGATCCAGAGCCTGACGCACGGGGCGTCCGTCGAGTTCGGGGACGGGAGCGGTGGGGTGCGGCAGGCGATGGCCGAGTTCTACGGCGGCATCCTGTTCATCGTGGAGGCGGGTGCGGGGGCGCACCTCGCGGTCGTCGCCGCCGAGGACTCCGACGTCGGCCTGATCGGCCACAACATGAGCGAGCTCATCGAGCAGCTCGGCGACTACCTCAGCGCGGAGCCCCGCACCGGCGCCCCGGATGTCCGCACCCACGATGTCCGTACCCCCAGTGAGAGCGCCGACAGCACCACTTCCGCATGAGTACGCCGGGCCGCCAGACACGCCCGCCCCGCCCAGGACGCGACGACTCCCCCGACCGGCTCTACACCGTCACGGGGGGCCGCAGCCGCGCCCACTCCGATGCGTTCGACCTGGTCACCCTGGTCGTCGCGGAGTGCGAACCGGCACCGGGCATGCAGTCCGAGCACGCGGCGATCCTGCGGATGTGCGACTACCCGGTCGCTGTCGTGGAGATCGCCGCCGAACTCGACCTGCCCGTCGGCATCACCCGCATCCTCCTCGCCGACCTGCTCGACACCGGCCGGATCAGTGCCCGGCACCCGCGCCGGGCACCCGAGTCCGCCGAACTCCCCGAACCCGAACTCCTGGAGCAGGTGCTCGTTGGCCTCCGAAATCTCTGACGCGAAGCCCGCCGACGCGACGGCCGCCGCTGTGCGGTCCTCCGACGCCGGTAAGGGCGACAGGTCCCACCTGTCCCGCACCGCCGACAACGGTCTCAAGATCGTCGTCGTCGGTGGCTTCGGCGTCGGCAAGACGACCCTGGTCCGTTCCGTCAGCGAGATCCGTCCCCTGAACACCGAGGAGACGATGACCCGCGCCGGGGAGACGGTCGACGACCTCGACGGGGTCAGCGGCAAGTCCTCGACGACGGTCGCCTTCGACTTCGGGCGGATATCGATCAACGACCGTACGGTGCTGTACCTGTTCGGTGCCCCGGGGCAGGAGCGGTTCTGGTTCCTGTGGGACCGGCTGTTCTCCGGGACGCTCGGTGCGGTGGTGCTGGTGGACACCCGGCGGCTCGCGGACTCCTGGTACGCGATCGACCGCCTGGAACACCACGGCACCCCGTTCGTGGTGGCCCGCAACGACTTCGGCGGGCCGCAGCACACCGACGCCCAGGTCCGCGAGGCGCTGGACCTGCCCGACCACATCCCGATGATCACCTGTGACGCCAGGGACCGCGCCTCGGCCAAGAACGTGCTGATCACCCTCGTCGCGCACCTGCACTCCCTGTCGACCACGGCCCGCGCACGACCGGCCGGAGGCCGGGCCCCGGACCCCGCTGGGGCCCCGGGTCCCGCTCAGGTCCCGGCCCCCCAGGCCCCCGTACCCACAGAGAGCGCAGCCCTATGACGACCACACCGCCCCCCGGCTGCCCCGCCCACGCCACCGCCGGGGCACGGGTCCCGCTCTCCGGCCCCCGCTTCCAGACCGACCCGGTCGCCCTCTACCGGGAGCTGCGCCGCGAGCACGGCCCGGTGGTGCCGGTCACCCTCCCCGGCGACCTCCCGGCCTGGCTGGTCACCGGCTACCGCGAGCTGCACCAGGTCACCTCCGACCCGGTGCTCTTCTCCCGCGACTCCGAGCTGTGGAACCAGTGGGGGAACGTTCCCGCCGACTGGCCGCTGCTCCCGATGATCGGCCGCCGCCAGCCGTCGATCCTCTACACCGTCGGCGAGCGCCACACCCGCCGCGCCGCGCTGATCAGCGACGCCCTGGAGGGGGTCGACCCCTTCGAACTGAAGCGGTACGCCGAGCAGTTCGCGGACGGCCTCGTCGACTCGTTCTGCACCAAGGGCGAGACCGACATCATCAGCCGTTACGCGATGCTGCTGCCCGTTCGCGTACTGGCGAAGATCTACGGCATTCCCGACGCGCAGGGCCCGGACCTGGTCACCGCGCTCAACGACATGATCGACGGCCGGGAGAACGCCCTCGCGGGCCAGCAGCACGTCGGCCAGACCATCGGTGCCCTGATCGCCGCCAAGCAGGCGGTGCCCGGCCAGGACGTGGCGTCCCGGATGCTGGCCGGTGGCGCCGGGCCCGACGGCTTCAGCCCCATGGAAATCATGCAGGACCTGATGGTGATGATGGCGGCGGGCCACCAGCCGACCGCCGACTGGATCGGCAACACGCTGCGGCTGATGCTCACCGACGACCGCTTCACCGCCTCGCTCTCCGGCGGCCGGCACAGCGTCGCCGAGGCCATGAACGAGGTCCTCTGGGAAGACACCCCCACCCAGAACGTGGCGGGCCGCTGGGTGTCCCGCGACACCCGTCTCGGTGGCCGCGCGCTCGCCGCCGGCGACCTGGTCCTGCTCGGCCTGGCCGCCGCCAACGGCGACCCCCAGGTCCGTACCGACGCCTCCGTGCTGACCGGCGGCAACAACGCGTTCCTCTCCTTCGGCCACGGCGAGCACCGCTGCCCGTTCCCCGCGCAGGAGACCGCCGAGGTCATCGCCCGTACGGCTGTGGAAGTCCTGCTGGACCGGCTGCCCGACATCGACCTGGCGGTTCCCGCCGAGTCCCTCACCCGTCGCCCGTCCCCCTGGCTGCGCGGACTGACCGCGCTGCCGGTGACGTTCACGCCCACTCCCGCCCTTGGAGGCACCGTATGACCGAGACGACCGCCACCCCCGGTGCGATGACCTGCCCCGTGACGGGAGCCGGCGGCCCGGCATCGGCCGAGCCGATAGCCCTCGACCCGTTCGTGACGGACCTCATCGGCGAGGGCGCCCGGCTGCGCGAGGCCGGGCCGCTCGCCCGGGTCGTCCTCCCCGGCGGGGTGGCCTGCTACGCGGTCACCCACCACACCGAGGCCCGCGCGCTGCTCACCGACTCCCGTCTGGTGAAGGACATCGAGCAGTGGAGCACCTGGCAGCGCGGCGAGATCGCCATGGACTGGCCGCTGATCGGTCTGGTCAACCCGGGCCGCTCCATGCTCACCGTGGACGGCCCCGAGCACCGCAGGCTGCGTCTCCTGGTCGCGCAGGCGCTGACCGTCCGCCGGGTGGAGCACCTGCGCCCGAGCCTCGAAGCCATCACCGGCGCCCTGCTGGACGAGCTCGCCGCGCACGCCCCCGGTGAGGCCGTCGACCTGAAGGCCCTGTTCGCGGCGCCCCTCCCGATGAAGGTCGTCACCGCGCTCCTCGGTGTCGAGAAGGTCGTCAGCCCGCGTCTGACCGCCGTCTTCGACCGGTTCTTCTCCAGCGAGACCGAGCCCGGCGAGATGCCGCGTGTCCTCGCCGAGATCGACGAGATCTTCAACGAGGTCATCGACGAGAAGCGCGCCAACCCGGCCGACGACCTCACCACCGCCCTGCTCCAGGCGTCCGAGGCGGGCGACAAGCTCACCGAGGAGGAACTCCTCAACACCATCAAGGTGATGGTGATCGCCGGTCACGAGACCACCATCAGCCTGATCCTCCAGGCGGTCATCGGCCTGGAGACCCACCCCGACCAGCGCGCCAAGGTACTGGCCGGCGAGGTCCCGTGGGAGAACGTCATCGAGGAGACGCTGCGCTGGTCGACCCCCACCTCGCACGTCCTGCTGCGGTACGCCGCCGAGGACATCCCGGTCGGTGACCAGATCCTCCCCAAGGGCGAGGCCCTGGTCGTCTCCTTCGGCGCGATCGGCCGCGACGAGAAGGTGCACGGCGAGAGCGCCGAGGACTTCGACATCACCCGCGAGAGCGTCAAGCACATCAGCTTCGGCTACGGCCCGCACGTCTGCCCGGGTGCCGCCCTCTCCCGCCTGGAGGCCGCCATCGCCCTGCCGGCGCTGTACGCCCGCTTCCCCGAGCTCACCCTCGCGGTCGACGCCTCCGAGCTGCGCAACAAGCCGGTCGTCACCCAGAACGACCTCGTCGAGGTCCCGGTCCACCTGAGCAAGCAGGCCTGAGCTGCGGGTCTCTCACAGGACCGCTGGTAGGAAAACACAGCACGAGCCGGGGTGCCGGTCGTCTCATCCGCCGGACGGATGTAACGACCGGCCCCCACGAGCGACTACGCTCCGGCTCGTGGCTGAGATCCAGATTCCCGCTGACATCAAGCCCGCCGACGGCCGTTTCGGCGCGGGCCCCTCCAAGGTACGGACGGAGGCGCTCGACGCGCTTGCCGCCACCGGCAGTTCACTGCTGGGTACGTCCCACCGCCAGGCTCCGGTAAAGAACCTGGTCGGCTCGGTACGGGACGGTATCCGCGACCTCTTCTCCCTCCCCGACGGCTACGAGGTCATCCTCGGCAACGGTGGCTCGACGGCCTTCTGGGACGTCGCCACCCACGGCCTGATCGAGGAGAAGTCGCAGCACCTCACCTTCGGCGAGTTCTCCTCCAAGTTCGCCAAGGCGGCCAAGCAGGCCCCCTGGCTGGCCGACCCCACCGTGATCGCCTCGGACCCGGGCACTCACCCGGACCCGGTCGCGGAGGCAGGCGTCGACGTGTACGCCTACACCCACAACGAGACCTCGACCGGTGTCGCCGCCCCGATCAAGCGCGTCACCGGCGGCGACCCGGGCTCCCTCGTCCTGGTGGACGCGACCTCCGGCGCCGGCGGCCTCCCCGTCGACATCACCGAGACGGACGTCTACTACTTCGCCCCGCAGAAGTCCTTCGCGGCGGACGGCGGCCTGTGGCTGGCGGCCTTCTCCCCGGCGGCCCTGGAGCGCGCGGCCCGCGTCCACGCGTCCGGCCGGCACGTCCCGGAGTTCTTCTCGCTCCCCACCGCGATCGACAACTCGCTCAAGAACCAGACGTACAACACCCCCGCTCTCTCCACCCTCTTCCTGCTCGACGAGCAGCTGAACTGGCTGAACAAGCAGGGCGGCCTCGACTGGGCGGTCAAGCGCACCGGAGCCTCCTCCTCCGCCCTCTACTCGTGGGCCGAGACCTCCAAGCACGCGACGCCGTTCGTCTCCGACCCCGCGAAGCGCTCGCAGGTCATCGGCACGATCGACTTCGCGGACGGCATCGACGCGGCGGCCATCGCCAAGGTGCTGCGCGCCAACGGGATCGTCGACACCGAGCCGTACCGCAAGCTGGGCCGCAACCAGCTGCGCGTGGCGATGTTCCCGGCGGTCGACCCGGCGGACGTGCAGGCGCTGACCGCCTGCATCGACTACGTCATCGACCAGCTGTAAGGATTTCTGGCGGTACGCCGACGGAGGGCCCCGGCGCACGAGAGTGCACCGGGGCCCTTTCGCGCGCGGGCTCCTCCTCGCGCGCGGGCTCCTCCTCGCGCGCGGGCTCCTCCTCGCGCGCGGCCGCCTGTCTCTGTCGCGCGGGCTCCTACCGGCTCAGCCGCTGGAACCTCCGTACCGCCAGCGGCAGCACCACCACGGTCAGGGCCACCGGCCACACCACCGCCATCAGCAGCGCGTTCTCCTCGACCCAGCTCCCGCCGCTGGCAACGGGGTTGCCGAACAGCTCCCGGGTCGCCGTGACCGTGGACGACACCGGGTTCCATGCCGCGACCGCTCCCAGCCAGTCCGGCATCAGCGACGGTGCGACGAAGATCGACGAGATCATCGTCAGCGGGAACGCCACCGCGTACATCCCGCCCGCCGCCTCCGGCGAAGGCACCAGCAGCCCGAGCCACACCCCCACCCAGATCAGGCTGAACCGCAGCAGCAACAGCAGCGCGAAGGCAGCCAGGGTCGCGGCCGTCCCCCCGTCGGCCCGCCAGCCGATCGCGAGCGCCGTCGCCGCCAGGATCGCCAGCTCGGCGCAGGCGATGACCAGATCAGCGATCCCACGCCCCGAGGCCACCGCCGAGGGCGCCATCGGCATCGAACGGAAGCGGTCGATGACGCCCTTCGACGCGTCGTTGACCATCGCCGTCGTGGTGTTCATGAACCCGAAGGCCATCGTCGAGGCGAACATGCCGGGCATCAGGAACTCCCGGTAGTCGCCGCCGCCCGGCACCGCCATCGCCTGGCCGAAGACGAATCCGTAGAGGAGCACGGAGACGATCGGGAAGCCCAGCTGGAAGAAGATCAGGACGGGCTGGCGGGTGTAGTGGGTGAGGCTGCGCCGGGCGACGTTCCAGGCGTCGGCGAAGGCCCAGCCCAGGCGGCCGAGGCCGGTGGGGGCATCCGGGACGGTCAGTTCCACGGCACTCATGTCACTCATCTCCAGGGCACTCACTTTCACCGAACTCGTGCGCCCCGCGGGGCTCTCGCGGTCCACGGCGCTCATGCGGTCCACGGCGCTCATGCGGCGACCTCCTCCTGCTGCTTGTCCGTGCGGTGTCCGGTCAGGCGCATGAACACGTCGTCGAGGCTGGGCCTGCGCAGGCCGATGTCCTCCACCGCGATGCCCTGGTCCTGGAGGGTCCGCGCCACCTCGGTCAGCGCGGCCACCCGGTCACTGACGGCCGCGTGCACCCTGCGTCCCTCCTCCTCGCACTCCGGCTCGACCTCGGCCACCCGGGCGACCACCTTCAGCACGGCGGGAAGGTCGTCGGCGTGCCGCGCCACCACTTCGACGCGGTCCCCGCCGACCCGGCCCTTCAGCCCGTCGGGGGTGTCGTCGGCGATGGCGCGGCCCCGGTCGATGACGGTGATACGGGAGGCCAGCCTGTCGGCCTCCTCCAGGTACTGGGTGGTGAGCAGCACGGTCGTACCGCGTGCCACCAAGTCCCGCACAGCGTCCCAGACTTCGCCCCGGCCGCGCGGGTCGAGCCCGGTCGTCGGCTCGTCCAGGAACAGGATGTCCGGGGCGAGGATCATCGAGGCGGCCAGGTCGAGGCGGCGGCGCATACCGCCGCTGTACCCGCCGGCGCCCGACCCGGCGGCCTCGGTGAGGTCGAACTGCTCCAGGAGTTCGTCGGCCCGCGCCCGGGCCCGCTTCCCGCCCAAGTGGAAGAGCCGGCCGAACATCTCCAGGTTCTGGCGGCCCGTCAGTACCTCGTCCAGTGCGGCGTACTGACCGGCCAGGCCGATCCGCGCGCGCACCCGGCGCGGCTCCTTGGCGACGTCGAGCCCGGCGACCTCGGCCCGCCCGCCGTCCAGTTTCACCAGCGTGGTCAGCATGCGCACCGCGGTGGTCTTTCCGGCCCCGTTGGGCCCGAGCAGGCCGTGCACGGTGCCGCGCCGCACCTCCATGTCGAAGCCGTCCAGTGCGCGCTTCTCGCCGTACACCTTGCGGAGTCCTTCCGCGCGGACGGCGAGGTCGTCGCCGAAAGTCCTGGCGCCAACGGTCATGGCATACCCCTTCCCCTCGAACTGGGTACACCGTACCCTGAATCGAGTACAGCGTACCCAGTTTTGCGCCGACGGATTCCCGACGCGCAGCAGGAAGCGAAATAAGGTGAGGTCATGACAGACACGACGGGTGCGGGCGCCACTCGCGCCGCAGCCCTGCGCCCCAGCCTCGATCTCCTCTGGGGCACCGGCGAACGCCCCGCCCGGGGCCCCAAGCGCGGCCTCTCGCTGGATGCGATCGTCGACGAGGCGGTCCGGATCGCCGACGCGGAGGGGCTGGACACCCTCTCCATGCGCCGGCTCGCGAGCGAACTCGGCACCGGCACGATGTCGCTCTACCGGTACGTCCCCGGCAAGACCGAGCTCCTCGACCTGATGCTGGACCGGGTCCAGGGCGAGGGCACGGCCCACCACAACCCCGCCGAGGCCGACGGCTGGCGCGAGGCCGTCTCCCGTATCGCCCACGGCCACCTCGAACTCCACCGGCGCCACCCGTGGCTCCTCAAGGTCAACCAGACCCGGGCACTGCTGGGCCCCAAGACCCTGCACAGCCTGGAGGCCTCCCTCACCGGCATGCGCGACATGACGGGCTTCTCCGACCCCGAACTACTGTCGGTGATCATCGCCGTCCAGAGCTTCGCCTCGGGAGTCGTCCGCATGGAGATCGAGGCCACGGAGGCGGCGGAGGAGACCGGCCTCGACCACGACACCTTCTGGAAGGGCCAGCAGCCCTACCTGGAAAAGGCCATGCTCAGCGGCGAGTACCCCGTAATGGCCGCCCTCTCCGAGGAAACCTTCGGCCCCTTCGACCACTTCACCTTCGGCCTCGACCGCCTGCTCGACGGCTTCGCCCACCTCCTCAAAACCCGCCAAGCGGAATAACGCCCCCCGGCCCGCTTGGACGACGGAGCCGCCCCCTCGCTATGCCCCGCCCGCTTGGGCGGCGGGGCCGCCCCCCGGGGGCGGAACGGGCGGGCAAGGGGGCGGCCCCCGACGGAGTCACACCCACCCCACCCCGGCCCGCCCCGACCCCGGCGATCCCCCCGCCTTCACTCACCGGCCTGGGCACCCCCGCCCGCAGCGCCTCACCCCCGCCCACCCCTCCTCCTGCCCCGGAGCCCCAGCCAGACCACCAGCACCGCACCCCCCACCACCAGCGCCACCACACCACCCCCCACAGGTCCGCGGCCCTCGCCCCCCTTCCCCTCGGTGCCCGAACTCGGTGTACCAGCAGGTGAGTTGGCCGCCCCGTCCGACTCCTCGCCCGCGCCCTCCACCGCCAGCGCGAACACCTCGCTCTGCTCCCCCTCCGCCCCGAACAGCATCGTCTTCCCGTCCAGTGTGAAGGTCACCGACTCCGCCTGACCCCGGTAGCCGACGCTGAGCCCCTTCCCCTCCCCCAGCCCTCGGCCGCCGCCCTTCCAGGCGTACTCCTCCGCCCCGAGGTACGACCGCAGGACGAGCTTCCTGCCGTCCGGGGAGAACGCCCCGTCCGTCACCCACGGCACATCGGCCACCTTCCGGAAGACGTTCGTCCGGCCAGTGGCCAGCCGCTCGGGACCCTCGTAGAGGCCCGCACCGTCCTCCTCCTTGCTCGCGATGTACGTCCGGCCGGTCCTGGGATGCACCATCAGCGCCTCCGCGTTGCGCGCCCCGTCCGCGTACTTCACGTCGTACTGCGCCGCGTCCACGGTCTGGTCCTTGAGCACCTTCGGCTCGGGGAAGCGGTAGATCCACACGTGGTCCCACGTCCCGCCGAGGTTGTCGCCGATGTCCCCGACGTACACCGCCCCGTCCGGCCCGACCGAGATCGCCTCCATGTCACGCGGCTTGCCGACCCCGCGCATGGTGATCCGCGCGACGGTCTCCCCGCTCTTCCCGTCGACGGCGTAGACGTAGGGGCCGTCCTGGTCGTTGTGCGTCCAGTACACGCCGGGGTGCGCCCGGCTGGCCGCGAGCCCGCTCGACTCCGTGATCCGGGAATCCTTGATCGTGAACCCCCCGTCGTCGGCGAGGGCCACCGCCGGGGACACGAGGGCCGACCCAAGAGCTGCGGCCGCGACTACACACGTACGAGAAAAGCGCATGCGGCCCAGTGTTCAGCATCACGATGCAGCGCCCGCGCTCCATCCCCGAAGATGATCGGATGCACAGCTTCCTCTTCGTCGGTGACTCCATGACCATCGGCTGTCCCGGCGACTACACCTGGCGCTACCGCATGTGGCAGCACCTGGAAGCGACGATGCCCGGCGAGTACGAGATCGTCGGCCCTCGCACCGCCCTGTACGACCCGGCCACCGCCGCGCCCGCCTCGCACGCGTACGCGGCAGAGGACTTCCCGGCACCGGCCCGCCGCCACCTCGCCGGATGGGGCGAGGGCTGGCTTCACATGGCCCCGGCGATCCGCTCCACCCTCCGGGAGACCGGCGCCAACACCCTCCTCGTCTCCCTCGGCCTGATCGACCTCGGCTTCTACACCAACGCCGAGCAGACCGCGGCCAACCTCGACCTCTTCCTCGACGAGGCCCGCGCCGCCGATGCCCGCATCGCGATCGTCATCCACCCGGTGATCCCCAACATCCGCGCCGCACGCGACGCCCCCTTCGCCGAGCAGTGCACCCGTTTCAACGAGCTGCTCGCCAAGACGGTCGCCGAACGCGACGAACCCCGCTCGCCGCTCCTGCTCGCGACGCCCCACCCGACGTACGACCTGCGCACCGACACCTACGACGGCACCCACCCCGGCCCCACCGGCGAGCACAAACTCGCCGCGTCCTTCGCCGACGCCCTGCACCAGGCATGGAACCTGGGAGGCCCGTACAGCTCCCCGCACCTCTCCCCCCACGCCACTCGCCCCGGGGACCCCACACCCTCCATACTGCTCAGATCATGAGCGCACCGACGCCCGCCCCACCGGAGATCACCTACACCAACTGCCGTCGCTGCGGCACGGAGATAGCGGGCCTCGACGGCCGCTACGCATGCGGTGTCTGTGGCTGGATCAACCACTACTCCGAGGGTTACCACCCGCTGCCCACCGCCCGCGACGACCCGGACTGGACGGGCCCCAACTGCCGCTAATAGCAAGCTGGTTGACGCACCCAACCGGTCAGCGCATGCGACTGGACAGCCACGGGGTCAGCGCGCCCTGCGGGATCAGTTCCTTGTACGTCTCGTCGCCGGGCAGCGGAACCACCAGCCAGCAGCCGGGCGGGAAGAAGCGGCCCTTGACGTGGGCCAGTCCGCCGTACAGCGAGCGCAGGAACGCGGGCACCGAGTCCCGGGGGACGTCATGGACCTCCACCACCCGGTCGACGGTGAACTTCGCGTCGCCGTCCGCGTACAGCTGCACGCTCACCTCGGGCGAGCCGGACAGCTCCACGAACGCGTCGTGCGGCAGGCCGCCGCCCGCGTCGGTCACGGAGAACACTCCCGCGTCGGTACGCCGGGTGACCCGGTCGGTGCCGATGTCGTCGGCGACCGTCACCTCCCGGCCGTACTCCCCCGCCACCTCCCGGATCGCCACAACGGCCGCCTCGGTCGACGGCAGCCCCCCACGCCCCTCGCCCGCCGCTCCTCGCCCCATGGCCGACCACGCTCCCTCTCGCCCGTCCTCGTCCCCGGCCTCTGCCGGCCTGCGAACGATCATCCCCGGAAACGCCCGTTGCGGCACACCCACCCGCCTTCCGACCTGCATATACGGGGCCCGGGTCGCCCAGCGCCCCCGGAAGGTGTCAGGATTGCCCCCATGGCACTCCAGACGTACTTCGACATCACCATCAATGACGAGCCCGCGGGCCGCATCACCTTCAACCTCTTCGAGGACGTCGTCCCGAAGACGGTCGAGAACTTCCGCGCCCTCTGCACGGGCGAGCAGGGCTTCGGCTACGCCGGTTCCGGCTTCCACCGCGTCATCCCGGACTTCATGCTCCAGGGCGGCGACTTCACCCGCGGTGACGGCACCGGTGGCAAGAGCATCTACGGCGAGAAGTTCGCGGACGAGAACTTCCAGCTCAAGCACACCAAGCCGGGCCTGCTCTCGATGGCCAACGCGGGCAAGAACACCAACGGCTCGCAGTTCTTCATCACCACGATCGTCACCGGCTGGCTCGACGGCAAGCACGTCGTGTTCGGCGAGGTCGCCGACGAGCAGAGCATGGCCCTCGTCAAGAAGATCGAGGCCCTCGGCTCGCAGTCCGGCCGCACCTCGGCGAAGATCTCCATCGCCGCCTCCGGCCAGCTCTAAGCACCAGACACCAGGCGCTACGGGCCCACAGCGGCCCCCCAGCACCGCCCCCGAGGGGCCCGGCACTCACGCACCCGTGACGCCGGGCCCCTCGGCGCATGCGCCCCCACCTCAGTACGGTGGTTCGCCGGTGTACGTCACGGTGGGCAGGGGTGCCCAGGCGCCGCCGTGTTCCTCTTCCGCGAGGGCGGCGAGGCCCGGATGCTCGCGGCGGCACGGATCACAGTGCGTCTCGTCGCCGACGGGCCGGAAGTGGTGCTCGCCGGGGCGGCCGAGGCCCCGGCACTTGACGACGCCCAGCCGGGGCGCGGTCGCCTCCTCGTGTGGCTCCTGCTCCCGGGCTGCGTCGGACGCGGTCAGGGCTTGCGCGCCCGGGAGGTTCTTCCCGAGCCGGTGGGTGACGAACCCGGCCGCGTTCCGGATCGGCGTGTCCGGCAGCCCGTGCGTCAGCGCCGCGTGGACCTCCCAGGCAGGCACACCCTCCCGCAGCTGCTCGGCCACCGCCCCCGCCAGGTAGCGCACGTTGCGGAAGCTCATGTACAGGTCGCTGCGCACGACCCGCAGGTCCCGCAGGATCCGCTCGGCCACCGCGAAGTGACGATCTGAACTCGGGGTCTTCTGAGGGGTGTTCGCCGCAGCCTCTTGGGGTGGGCGGGTGGGAGTAGTTTTGCTGTCCGTCTTGTATGTACCGGTAGAGCGGCCGACGGACGGACTGTCCGGTTCACCGGCCGTCGGATTCGGAACACCCGGAGAGAGTCCATCGCCGCAGCGCAGAGCGGTGAACTGGTCCTCGGTGAGCGGCACGTTGGACACGTACTGCTCGGTGGACCACAGCCCCCCGGGCCCCTGGCAGCGGTAGTCACGGACGTACCCGTACCGCACGAGTTCCTTCTTCGCCTTCTTGTACACCGCGGGCTTCAGCCCCAGCTTCTCGGCGTGCACGTGCAGCGGCTTCTGCTGCTCGGCGGGCATCAGCCCACCCACATACCCGATAAGGAAGCGGGCAGCCACATCCAACTCCCGGTGCAGAATCAGCGCGTTGGACATCTTGGTGAACGCCCGAGTGGGCGAGATAACATGCAAAAACATTCCTGAGGCTCCATAGGCTGGCCTTGGGGGTGAGGCCCTCGCCCGGTGTTGGTACACCGACGGGGGCCGCTCTACGCGGCGTACCGCACGCGGAGAGTGATGACCCGGTCACCGTATAGCCCCAACTCCCCACCACCTGCCACCCTTTGACCAGGTTCACCCGATGGTGAAGATGCGTGAAGCACGCACCGGTGGCCGTTCTACTCGGGCGACGCCCAGTAGTCCCCGAGCATCTCGCCCGGCCAGGCCGGTACCCGGATCTCGCCCCTCGGTCCCATCTGCGGGAAGTACGGCGCGAGGTCGACCACCGGTGTTCCGTCGATCGCGTCGAGGTCGGCGACGTGGAGGTCGAGGCCGTCGACCTTGAGCAGGCGGGGGAAGGAGGTGGCGAGCTGGTTGGGGCGGCGGTGGTTGCGGTGCACGAAAGTGCCGGTGGGCGGCCAGGCCGGGTTGTCGCGGGGGCTGCGGGCGTGCAGGGCGACGTCCTCGGGCGAGGCCCGGTGAAAATGCCACGTCACGATGAGGTGGGAGAACTCTTCGAGCCCCTGGACGACTTCGGCCGGATACACGGGGTCAAGGCGGATGAGTGCGGTGGCACCACCCCAGTAGTCGTCGCCGGGGTCGGTACGGCCCCCGATGACGTAACCGATCGGTTCGAGTCCTGGACCGCTCACCACTGGGCTGCTTTCCCAAACGCCTCGAAGGTGCCGCGTGCGCCCTCGGTCATGCAGTTCCCGCCGACGAAACCTGCGGTGCGCGTTCACGGATCATGGCGACGAGAACCGGGGAATCCGGCGAGGGCTGCTGTTGACTGAACTTACGGTAGCCCCAACTCTCGTACAGTGCCTGCACCTTGCCCTCACCCGCGACAGGGTTGACCAGCAAGGAGACGTACATCTCGCTGCGCGGGGCCAGCAGTTCGTCGTGGATGCTCAGGGCAGTTCCGGTGCCGCGCCACGGGGCGCTGACCATGATCTCCTTGAGGGCGACGGCGGGTGCGCAGGTGTAGTCGTCCGGGGCGGGCGGGTTCATGCGCTTCCACCAGCGGTCGTCGGGGGCGACGGTGTTGGCGTATGCGTAGCCGACCGGGAGGTGATCCGCGTAGGCGATAACCACTTGCCAGCCGGGTTCGCTGCCGTGGCGGTCGAGGCGTTCGCTGAACGCTTCGATGCGGTAGTTGGGGAGGTGGAGGAGGTCCGCCCGTACCTCGGTATACAGATCGATGATGGTCTGCCGAACCGGGGTGAGTTGGGTGAAGCTGCGCAGTTCAGCGGGCATATGAGTTCCTCAGCGTGTCATGGACGTGTGCTTCCCAGGTGCGGGCCGCCGTGCTGTGGGGCGCGATGGTGTCGAGTCTGCGGCCGAGGTCATGGAGCATGCCCGCCACCCGGACGTGTTTGGTGGCTATGCCGGCCGGGACGGCCATCGCTGTGGTGATCGCCGGTTCCAGCTCCCCCTGGCTCAGCTGGGCCAGGGCGAGCCGCGAGTGGGTGATGGCGCGGGTGCGGTGGAGCTTGGGTCCCAGGGCGGTGAGGCTCCGGTGCGCGTGCGCCTCGGCCTCGGCGAAATCCCCGAGGGAGAGATATGCGGCCACGGACAGGCTCTCCAGTTCGGCCTGGTCGAAGAAGGTGGTGAGCCAGACCGGGCGGGTGGGGTCGAAGACTGCGCCGTCGAACGCCTGCTGCGCCCGGTCAAGGGAACGTCGTACGGCCGTAGTGTCACCGGCGAGGCCGAGGATGGCCGCGTGCCGCGCATGCCCCAACGCCGCGAACATCGGGTCGCGGCGGGCGATGGCCGTCCGCCGGGCCACGTCATTGGCCGCGATCGCATCCGCCGGGCGGCGCAGGTGCCTGAAGAGGCTGCCCGCGTGGGACCAGATGCGGAACTGGATCGCGTGGTCACCGGACATGGCGGCCAGGCTGGATGCCCTCCCCAGGTGGAGCTGCGCCGCCTCGAAGCGGCGGCCGTCGATGGCCGCCCACATTGCCGAGGAGGTGAAGGCCGCCGCACACCCGTACAGCTCTTGGCGGACGCGCTGGCTGGTGACACCCAGTTCCTGAAGCGATAGTGCCTCCTGGGCCATGAGCAGGGCCCGGTTCTCGATGGCGAGATGGCCGCCGTGCAGGTGGTCGGAGGTGATGATGGCGGCGAACTTCTCGTTCAGCCGCTCGACGTCACCCGAGCCGATACGACGCTGCACTCCAAGCACCGGGACGATGGTGGCCGAAGCGGCGGTGGCGGTCAGAAAGGCACGGCGGCGCACGGGGTGTTCCTCCTGGGGCGGTGCGGGTGCGGCGGTACGGGTGGTGAACCCGAGCCGGTCGACAGGAACGCCGAAAACCGCTTCCAGAGCGCGCCGCTGGCGCTCTTGAGGGCGACACACCTTGTCGGACAGCCACTGGCGTACGACACGGTCGGACACCCGGCCCGGTGAGCCAGTGAGGTTGTGGATCTCCGCATTGACCAACTCGGCCAGTTCCTGCTGCGTCAATCGCCTGTCTGTCATCGCTTGCTCAAGCGAGACGTTGCGCATGGTTCTCACCGTAGGGCTGCAGGCCTTCGCGGCACAGGGCGAAGGTAATGGGGAGGCAATTTCATCCGGGGGAACGAGAGTTGAGCTTCCCGGATTCGCCCTGTTCCGGCGGTCGCGCCACGGGTTCCATGGAGGCGTCAAGTGCAAGCGCGACAGAGGAGTCGGCGGTGACCGTCATAAGCCAGCAAGCGCAGAGCAGACCGCAGACCGCGACGGAGGACGCTTCCAGTGCCGTGGCCCTGGAATGGAGGATGGGCTACACCATGGTCGAAGGTTCCGTGCGCCTGGTCCGGATCCACGTACGCCGCAACCTCGTCCTCTGGCAGTGGCCCGGCGACGTGCAGGACGCCACCCTGATCGCGTCCGAACTGGCCGCCAACGCGGTACGGCACGGGTGGGTTCACGGGCATGAACTATGGCTGCGGCTAGCGGTGTTGGACGGTGGCGAGCTACTGATCGACGTATCGGATCCGGTACGTCACTTCCCGGCCGGAGGCGAACGGTCCGACCCCGGCGAAGACGCCGAAAGCGGGCGCGGCCTGCACGTCGTCCGAGCACTCGGCGGCGAGATCAGCTGGTTCCTGCGGGAGCACTGTGGCAAGACGGTGCGGGTAGGGCTCCCCGCCCCCACCCGCGAGTGAGTCGGGGCTCCCCCTCCTCACGGGCGGTGGAAGCTGACCTCCGGGTTGGCGGTCGTCGGGCCGTCCAGGAGTGGGGTTCGCTTTCCGCGCAGGTGGTGGTCGAAGAAGGCGCTCGTGTAGCCGACGGTGATCTCGCCGGAACGCGTCCCGGAGAGCGGGGCCGTCGGGTCGGTCATTCCCACCTGTTCGCCCAGGACGGGGATGTCGTTGAAGGTGAAGTGTCCGGATCCGGCGACCGTCAGCCAGCGCTTCCACCCGTCCATGCGGTCCCACGCCTCCCGCCACTTGCCCTTGCCGCTCTCCGGCCGGTGGGTGGCGTCGGTGCCGAGCAGGAGGAACGGGCGGCCCTTCATGCCCTCCCCAGGGGCCTCGTCGAAGAATCCGCCGTCGAGATTGACCCCGGCGCCGATCCGGGGGTCGCGGGCCATGGCGACGGCGGCGCTGTTGCCCCCGATGGAGTGCCCGGCCATCCCGATCCGCCGGCCGTCGATCATCCTTGCGAACTCGCTCTTGCGGTCCAGCAGTTGATCGAGGAGGAAGGACACGTCAGCCGCCCGTACCTCCGGCACCTGCTTCGTCTGGCCGGCCTCCCGGGTCAGTACCCGCCCACCGGGAAACACCGTTCCGAACGACTCGTACGCGTGGTCCACCGACGCCACCACGTACCCCCGGCTCGCCAGCTCCTCGGCCAGCATGGTGAGCGTTCCCCGGTGCAGCGTGAAGCCCGGCGACAGCACCGCCAGCGGGAACCTGCCGCCCAACGGCCTTGCCCCGATACGGGAGTTGGTGCGCGATCCGGCGAGTACCTCGGCGCTGACGTCGTCCCGCCGCATCCCCTCCATCAGCAGCCGCGCCTCCTCCTCCGCGAGGTAGGGGGCGGCCCCACGGCCGGTCCCCTTCCGTGCCGGGTAGTGCATCGACACCATCAGCTCGCGGGGTCCCGCAGCCGGCACCCACGGGTCGGTCCTGGCTTCGTCCACCAGGTGGAGCGTCTTCCTGCCGACTGTGATTCTGCCGGTGGGGGTGGGGAGTTGGAGCTGCACGGCGGCGGGGGCCGGGGCGGAGACGGCCGGTCCGGGTGCCGGTGCGGCGAAGGCGGTCCCGGTGGCGGCGATGGGCACGGTCAGGGAGAGGGCGAGTGCGGCGGCGACGGCGAGGCGGCGGCTGTGCTTGCTGTTTCGGCTCATGGGAGGACCGTACGAATCGCGTCCCCTGCCCCGCCCCTGCCGAAAGTAAGGTTCCTTACCTTACGAAACTCCGTGCTCCACAAGGCGGTTGGCGAAGGTCGAGAGGGTGTACGTGCCGATCCCGAGCACCACTTCCAGCGCGTTCCGCTTGCTGTACCCGTGTGCGTAGAACGCTTCCAGCTGTTGCGCCGACACGCCTCCCGCCCGGTCCATCACCGCATGGGTGAACAGCCGCACGGCCTCCCACTTGGGCTCCACCAGCGGCCGGCCCGCCGCCAGCGCCTCGACGACCTCCTCCCCCACCCCGAGCTTCTCCAGCTTCCCGGCGTGCATCCGCACACAGAAGCCGCACTCGTTGCGCGCCGCGACCGTCACGATCAGCACCTCGCGCGCGACCGGCTCCATCGTCACGCTCTCGAACATCGCGCTCAGCCGAAGGAACCCGTTCAGCAGCTCGGGCGACTCCGCCTGCTTGGCCACCAGCGGCGGCAGAAAGCCGAACCCCTTCCGCACCCCCTCCATGGCCCGCACGGAGGCGGCCGGGGCGGTGTCGAGGGTGTGCTCCACGAAGCGCAGATCGGAATCGGTGGTGCCGGTGGTGCGGGAGGTGCGGGAGGTACGGGTGCGGGTGGTGCTGCCGGTGTCTCGCATTACGCCATCCCCTAAAATCGACAACATGGTTGACGATAAGAAGGTAAACCAGGTTGTCGATTCGGGCAAGGG
Organism: Streptomyces sp. NPDC051561; assembly: GCF_044454195.1. Lineage (NCBI taxonomy): Bacteria > Bacillati > Actinomycetota > Actinomycetes > Kitasatosporales > Streptomycetaceae > Streptomyces > Streptomyces sp. NPDC051561. Next base: position 147,501 of record NZ_JBITDM010000018.1, read on the forward strand.
TCATCCGTCCGACGCCACCCCCGGCAGCACACCCGACAACACCCCCGGCTTCGAGCTCCCCCTCCTCCTCTTCGCCGGATTCCGCACCCTCATCGACCGCCTGCACACCGAGCTGGCCGCCCAGGGGCACCCCCACCTCCGCCCCGCCCACGGCTTCGCCATGCAGGCCATCGCCGCCCCGGGCCCCAGCGGCGCCACCGCCACCGAAATGGCCCGCCACCTCGGCGTATCCAAACAAGCCGCCGGCAAGACCGCCGACCGCCTGATCACCCTCGGCTACGCCGCCGCCCACCCCGACCCCGCCGACGCCCGCCGCAAGCTCCTGCGCCTCACCCCTCACGGCGTCGACGCCCTGACCCGCTCCGCCACCGTCTTCGACCAGCTCCGCGCCGAATGGTCCAGCACCCTGGGTACCGACCGCGTCCGCGACCTGGAATCCGCCCTGCGCACCGTCGTCCCGCCCTCGGAACGCTTCCGCCTGGACACGGCGGGCTGGCTGGGCGGATAGGGCCGCCCCGCACGTCACCCCCGCGCGAACACCTCACCGTGCGTATCGTTTCACTACGCGACTGCCCGCTCGCGGTGAGCGGCAGCGGGGAGGAGCGGCAGCATGACGATCACCGAGGCACCCGAGGGGATCAGGATGGCCGACACCAGCACCGGGCCCACTCTGGACATGATGTTCGAGCTGCTTGGACCGACCCCCGAGGGATTCAAGATCGAGGTCGTCGAGGGGGCCGTCTACACGTCGCCGCAACGGGACACGCACTGGCAGATCGTCCGCAGGATCGTCCGAGCGCTGGAAGACAGGTTCGGGCTGAAGGTCAGTGTCACGTCCGACGTACGCATCGACTTTCCCGGTCGGCTGAACGGTCTCGCTCCGGACGTCGCAAAACTGCGCGACAACGCCAAGAAGGACCCGGCCACAGGCCGCTGGCTCCACCAGGACGTCGAGTTCGTCGCCGAAGTCATCTCCCAAGACACCGCCGCCAACGACTACGGCTCGAAGCTGGCCACCTACGCCACCGCCGGCGTCCCCGTCTACCTCATCGTCGACCCGTACACCGGCGAAGGGCATCTGCACACCCTCCCCAAGGGCGACGAATACCGGGACTCCCTCACCCTCGACTTCGGCGAGTCCGTGGATCTCACCGGCACCGTTGTCGACCTCACCCTCACAACCGACGAGTTCCCGCGCGACTAGGCGCCCGCCCCCCGGTCCGCCCCCTCGATCGCCGCCAGCAGCAGGTCCAGCGCTCCTTCGAAGGCGGACCGTGCCATTACCGGCAGGTGCTCCCGCACCGCGTGGAGGTGGGGGTACTCCGCTTCCGCGACTCCCTCGTAGACCCCCGAGGCCCATGCCTGCGCGTCCGCCTCCTGCTGGTCCGGGCTCAGTCCCTGTACCGCCGCGTCGAGGGCCGCGTGGCCCAGCACCGTATCGATGAAGGCGTGGTAGTAGCGGACCGCCAGGGCGTCGTCGAAGCCGGCGGCGCGGAGCAGTCCGACGCCGGTGTCGATGGCGCGCTGTTCGGAGGGGCGGCGGGTGACCCGGAAGCCGCTCAACAGGGCGACGCGGGGGTGGCGTTGGGCCGAGTGGTACGCACGTACGCCGAACTCCCGCAGTGAGGCACGCCAGTTGGCAGGATCGGGGTCCGGGGTGAAGCCCGCCATGGTGTCGCCGATCAGGCGGTCGCCCATGGCCAGGTGGAGGTCCTCCACGGAGTGGAAGTAGCGGTAGACGGCGCTCGGGTCGGCGCCCAGGGCCTGGCCGAGCCTGCGCATGGTGAGGGCCTCGGCGCCCTGTTCGTCGACGAGCTCCAGGGCCCGGTCGACGATGGTCCCGGCGGACAGGACGACACCGGAGCGGGTCGGACGGCGGCGCTTGCGCGCGACGGGGACGCGCGAGCCCCCCGTAACCTCGTCCGCGCCATTCGCACCATCCGCCCCATCAGTCCCTGTCATGCCCTCGGACCCCTCCCTCTCTCGTCCCGCTCACCTCCGGGTCAGTTAACCACCGCGTTACGTCAACACCATTGACATAACACTGACGGCGCCTGTTTCATCGCCCCACATCCCCTCGAAGTGGTCCGCCAAGGAGTGAGTGCGCCGTGCCCCTGAACACGCAGCAGCAACCACCGCCACCACCAGCCGCACCCGCCCGGAGCGGCCGCCCCGCCCTGCGCCGGTCCCTCGGCGTCAAGGACGGCATGGCCATCGCCGCGTCCTCCACCGCCGCGACCACCAGCATCGGTATCGGCATGGGCACGCTGGCCGCCTATGCCGGTCGGCAGACCCCCGTAGTGCTGCTTCTGGCGTTCCTGCCGATCATCGGCATCGCCCTCGCCTACGCCCGCCTCAACCGCGTCGAGCCCAACTGCGGCAGCGGCTACACCTGGGTGGGGCGCTCACTCGGCCCCTGGCCCGGGTTCCTCACGGGCTGGGTCGTGCTCGTCGGCACCATGATCTTCATGGCGTACACCGGCGCGGTGACCGGCTCCGTCATCCTCCAGTTCCTCAACAAGCTCGGCCTGCACTCCCTCTTCGGTATCGGCCTCGACCCGACCTCCACCGGCATCAGCACGGTCGTCGGCCTGGTCGCCCTGGTCGCCGTCACCATCACCGCGATCACCGGGGTCAGGGGCGCCACCCGGCTCCAGCTCGGGCTGCTGATCTTCGAGTACGCCGTGCTGCTGATCTTCTGCGGCTGGGCCCTGCTGGTCGGCGACCAGCCCTTCTCGCTCTCCTGGCTGAACCCCTTCGAGATCGGCTCCGGCCAGGGCTTCGCCCAGGGGCTGGTGCTCGCCGTGTTCATCTTCTGGGGCTGGGACGCGGCGTTCAGCGTCAACGAGGAGAGCAAGGATCCGCGCGACGCCGCCCGGGGCGGCTTCCTCGCGCTCTTCGCCATGCTCGGGCTCTTCCTCTTCGCCTCGGTCGCCTTCCAGCGGGTCATGTCCACGGATGAGTTGGTGCAGAACGGTCCGCAGGCCCTCACCTTCCTCGGCTCCCACCTGGCCGCCGAACCATGGGCGTCCCTCCCGCTCGCCGCCCTGATGTGCTCCGCCTTCGCCTCGCTCCAGTCCAGCGTCATCCCGACCGCGCGGGGCATGCTGGCGATGAGCCGGGACCGTACGTTCGGCAAGGTCTGGGCGAAGATCAGCCCCCGTTACGGCACCCCGGCTCTCGGCACCCTGATCCTGATGGCCATCGCCGCCGCGATCTCCGTGCTCGCCGTCGGCATCCCCAAGCTCAACGACATGATCCTCACCGCCGTGAACTCCATCGGGCTGATCGTCGCCCTCTACTACGGCCTCACGGCGCTGGCCTGCGCGGTCCGCTTCCGTTCGAGCCTGCGGGAAGGGGCGCGGGAGGCACTGGCAGCCGTCATCGTCCCGGCCACGAGCGGACTCGTGCTCTTCGCGCTGGGCGGCTACCTCGCGTACAACTACGCCACCATGAGCGACCACTTCGAGGCCAGCCCGGACAACGGCTGGTTCATGCTGGCCATCCCGGTCGCGATCGTCGTGAGCGGTCTGGTCGCGGCGGGAATCGCCAAGTGGGTGCGGAAGTCCCCGTACTTCACGCCCAAGGGGAGGGGGCGGGGGACGGACCCGGACGCGGTGGTCCTGCCGATGGACGGCACTCCGGCCCCCCTCTGACCTCCCTTTCCCCCTCTCCCCTCCACCCCCCTCGATCCAAGGAGCACCACCCATGCCCGTCTCCACCTCCTCGTACGCCGACCTCGTGTTCACCGGTGGCCCCGTGCACACCGTCGACGCCGCCCGCAGCCGGGCGCGAAGTGTCGCGGTGCGCGGCGGGCGGATCATCGCGGTGGGGCACGACGAGGTGCGCGAGCTGATCGGTCCCGGCACCGAAGTCGTGGACCTGGCGGGGAAGTTGCTGCTGCCGGGCTTCCAGGACGCGCATGTCCACCCGGTCGGCGGCGGGGTGGAGATGGGCCAGTGCGATCTGACGGGGGCGGTGACGGCGGAGGAGTACCAGGGGATCATCCGGCGGTACGCGGACGCCCACCCCGACGCGGAGTGGATCACCGGGGGCGGCTGGTCCATGGAGGCGTTCCCCGGCGGACTGCCGACCCGGGAGTTCCTGGACGCGCTGGTGCCGGACCGGCCGGTCTATCTGGTCAACCGGGACCACCACGGCGGCTGGGCCAACTCCCGCGCGCTGGAGCTGTGTTCGGTCCGGCGGGAGACCTCCGATCCGGCGGACGGGCGGATCGAGCGGGACGCGGACGGGGAGCCGACCGGGATGCTCCAGGAAGGGGCGATGGGGCTGGTGGCACGGTACGTGCCCGAGGTCACCGACGATCAGCTGCTGGACGGGCTGCTGCGGGCCCAGGCCCTCCTGCACTCGCACGGCATCACCGCCTGGCAGGACGCGCTGCTCGGCGACCACGCGGGAATGGCCGACCCGGCGCGGGCGTACCGGGCCGCCGCCCGCGACGGGCTGCTGACCGCCCGGGTGGTCGGCTCGCTGTGGTGGGACCGGACGCGGGGCGAGGAGCAGATACCGGAACTCATGGCCCGGCGCGCGGAGTTGAGCACCGGCGACCGGCTCAGTGCCTCCACCGTCAAGATCATGCAGGACGGTGTCGCGGAGAACCACACGGCGGCGATGCTGGACCCCTACCTGACGGCGTGCGGGTGCGCCTCCGACAACTCGGGCATCTCCTTCATCGACCCCAAGTTGCTTTCGTCGTACGTCACTTCGCTCGACGCGGCGGGGTTCCAGGTGCACTTCCACGCGCTCGGTGACCGGGCGGTACGGGAGGCGCTGGACGCGGTGGGGGCGGCGCGGGCGGCCAACGGGTGGACGGACACGCGTCCGCACCTCGCGCACCTCCAGGTGGTCCACCCCTCTGACGTGCCGCGCTTCCGGGAGCTCGGCGCGACCGCCAACATCCAGGCGCTGTGGGCGGCCCACGAGCCGCAGATGGACGAGCTGACGATTCCGTTCCTGGGGGCGGAACGGGCGGCCCAGCAGTACCCGTTCGGGGATCTGCTGCGGGCGGGAGCGACCCTGTGCGCCGGCAGTGACTGGCCGGTGAGCAGCCCGGACCCGCTGGCCGCGCTCCAGGTCGCGGTGACCCGGCAGGAGCCGGGCTCCGACGAGCCGGTGTTCCTGCCGGAGCAGCGGATTGATCTGGGCGCGGCGGTCGCCGCGTACACGGCGGGCACCGCCTACGTGAACCACCTCGACGACACCGGCTCGATCCGCGTCGGCCACCTCGCGGACCTGACGGTGCTCGACCGGGACATTTTCGCGGGGGCGGCGGAGGAGATCGCGGCGGCGGAGGTCGTGGCCACCTATGTCGGTGGGGAGCGGGTGTACTCGGCGCAGGGGTGACCCCGTCACGACCGCGGCCGGACGGGGCGGTGAGCTTGCCCACCGCCCCGTCCGGTTACGCTCGATACCGTGAATCCGAAAATCCGTAACCAGATCATGGCCGGTGTCCTGGTCCTCATGTTCGTCGTGATCGCCGCGGCGTCCGTGCTGGGCAACTGACCCGCCGTTCCGACCACACACCTCTCACCAGGCGAAAGCCTCCGGCGAGGCCCCGGGGCCGGGGAAGATCTCGTCGAGGGATGCCAGCACCTCCGCCGACAGCTCCAGCTCCACCGCGCGCAGTGCGGACGCGAGCTGGTCGGCGGTGCGCGGGCCGACGATCGGACCTGTGACGCCGGGCCGGGTCAGCAGCCAGGCCAGGGCCGCCTCGCCCGGTTCGATGCCGTGCTTGCCGAGCAGGTCCTCGTACGCCTGGACCCTGGCGCGGCCCGCCGGGTCGGCGAGCACCTGCGCGGCCCGCCCCGACGAGGAACGCGCGGCCCCGCCCTCCCGTTCCTTCCGCAGTACGCCGCCGAGCAGACCACCTTGCAGCGGCGACCACGGGATGACTCCCAGCCCGTACTCCTGGGCCGCCGGGATGACCTCCATCTCGGCGCGGCGCTCAGCGAGGTTGTACAGGCACTGCTCGCTGACCAGGCCGAACGAGCCGAGCCGGCGGGCGGTCTCGTTGGCACGGGCGATGTGCCAGCCCGCGAAGTTCGACGACCCGGCGTAGAGGATCTTGCCCTGCTGGATCAGTACGTCGACGGCCTGCCAGATCTCCTCGAAGGGGGTCGAGCGGTCGATGTGGTGGAACTGGTAGACGTCGATGTAGTCCGTGCCGAGCCGCTTCAGGCTGGCGTCCACGGAGCGGCGGATGTTGACCGCGGAGAGCTTGTCGTGGTTGGGCCACGGGGCGTCGTCGTCACCGGTCATGTCCGCGTACACCTTGGTGCCGAGGACGACCTTGTCGCGACGGCCGCCGCCCTTGGCGAACCAGGAGCCGATGATCTCCTCGGTGCGGCCCTTGTTGTTGCCCCAGCCGTAGGCGTTCGCCGTGTCGAAGAAGTTGACGCCGGCGGCGAGCGCCGCGTCCATGATCGTGTGGCTGTCGGCCTCGTCGGTCTGGGGTCCGAAGTTCATCGTGCCGAGGACGAGACGGCTGACCTTGAGTCCGGTGCGTCCGAGCTGTGTGTACTCCATGACACTCAACCCAACGCCTTCGAGCGCGCTCGATGCAAGGGGGCGACGCGAGGGGGTGAGGGACGGGGGCCCGGGAGGGAGGGCCCCCGTCACATCTCAGGTCCTCAGGCAGCCGTCGCCAGTTCCGCGCGCCGCACGAAGCGCACGTGCTCGTGCCCCCGCCGGAGGTCCACCTTCAGCTTCAGGCCGCCGACCCGGCACAGCACCAGGCCGATCGTGGTGGCCGCCAGCGCGGAGACCACGCCGCCCGCCGCGAAGCCGACGCGGGCACCGTAGGTGTCGGTGATCCAGCCGAGGAGCGGTGCGCCCAGCGGCGTACCGCCGGTGAAGACCATCATGAAGAGGGCCATCACCCGGCCGCGCATCGCCGGATCCGTGGCCATCTGGACGCTCGAATTCGCGGTGACGTTGACCGTCAGGCCGAACATCCCGATCGGCACCATCATCACGGCGAACAGCCAGAACTCCGGTGCGAAGGCCGTGACGACCTCCAGCACACCGAACAGCACCGCGGCCCCCACCAGCAGCCGCAGCCGGGACGTGCCGCGCCTGGCGGCCAGCAGTGCGCCCGCCAGCGAGCCCGCCGCCATCAGGGTGTTGAGCAGGCCGTAGGTCCCCGCGTCGCCGTGGAAGACGTCGTCCACGAAGGCGGAGAGCCAGATCGGGAAGTTGAAGCCGAAGGTGCCGATGAAGCCGACCAGGACGATCGGCCAGATCAGCTCGGGGCGCCCGGCGACGTAACGCAGGCCCTCCCGCAGCTGGCCCTTGCCGCGCGGCGACCGCTGCACCTTGTGGAGCTCGGAGGTCCGCATCATCAGCAGGCCGACGATCGGCGCGATGAAGGACAGGCCGTTCAGGAGGAAGGCGAAGCCGCTGCCGACGGCGGTGATCAGGACACCCGCGACGGCGGGGCCGACCAGCCGGGCCGACTGGAAGTTGGCCGAGTTGAGGCTGACGGCGTTGCGGATCTCGTCGGGGCCGACCATCTCGGCGACGAAGGTCTGCCGGGCCGGGTTGTCGACGACCGTGATCATGCCGCCTGCGAAGGCGGTCGCGTACACGTGCCAGACCTCGACATTGCCGGTCAGGGTGAGCACGGCCAGCGCGAGACCGGTGAGGCCCATCGCGGACTGGGTGGCGAGCAGCAGCGGCCGCTTGGGCAGGCGGTCCGCGAGTACACCGCCGTACAGCCCGAAGAGCAGCATCGGCAGGAACTGCATCGCGATGGTCACACCGACGGCGGACGCGGAGCCGGTGAGCGAGAGGACCAGCCAGTCCTGGGCTATTCGCTGCATCCAGGTGCCGGTGTTGGACACGACTTGCCCGCTTGCGAAGAGCCGGTAGTTCCGGTTCCTGAGCGAGCTGAACATGGAAGTAGGTGCGGTCGGTGCGGGGGCGGAGTCTGCTCCGGATCCCGTACTCAAAGTGGGTTCGCCTCCTTGGCGGCGCGCGGGGGTCGGGTGTGCCCACCTCGTACGGGCTCAAAAAGCACTTACAGGTGGGCGAGTTTCTCCAGGACCGGGGCGGCAGCGCGCAGCTTCGCCCATTCGTCCTCGTCCAGACCGTCGACAAGGTGGGTGAGCCAGGCGTTCCGCTTGCGGCGGCTCTCTTCGAGCATGGCCTCGGCGGTCTCCGTCTGGCGCACCACCTTCTGGCGGCGGTCGTCGGGGTGCGGTTCGAGCCTGACCAGGCCCTTCGCTTCGAGCAGCGCCACGATGCGGGTCATCGACGGCGGCTGCACGTGTTCCTTGCGGGCCAGCTCACCCGGGGTGGCCGAGCCACAGCGGGCGAGCGTGCCGAGCACCGACATCTCGGTGGGGCTCAGCGACTCGTCGACTCGCTGGTGTTTCAGACGCCGGCTCAGCAGCATGACTGCGGAGCGGAGGGCGCTCACGGCGGCGGCGTTGTTGTCGCCGTGGGACAGGTCAGACATGTTCGTTAGCATAACTCATTACCCACTCTAAAGACCACCTGCATCACAGGGGCCGGGCCAAGGGTGGCTGAAGTCACCCGTACGAGTGAGTCGGGGCCGGAAAGTGACGCACGGCGCGGGGGCACCGGCCGACTCTGGAGCTGTGTCTTCACCAAGCATGGACTCGTCCGTACTCAGCCTGCGGATAGACGGTGAGCTCCTCGACCGGCTCCGCGAACATGCGGCCAAACGCGGAATGAGCGTCCAGGACTATGTGGTCCGGACGCTCATTCGCGATGACTTCGACGAACGCTTCAAGTCGGCGGTCGACGAGACGGAGAAGTTCTACGGGGCCGCCTGACCCGGGGCGCGGTTACGTCAGCTGGAGCGCCGGCATCAGGTAGTAGAAGGCGAACACCGCCGAGACGGCGTACATCGCGGCCGGCACCTCGCGGCCGCGCCCTGCGGCGAGGCGCAGCACGCAGAAGGTGATGAAGCCCATGCCGATGCCGTTGGTGATGGAGTACGTGAACGGCATCATCAGCATGGTCACGAACGCCGGAATCGCGATCGTGTAGTCGCTCCAGTCGATGGCCCTGACCGAGCCCGCCATGATCAGGAAGCCGACGGCGAGCAGTGCCGGGGTGGCGGCCTGCGAGGGGACCATGGTGACCAGCGGGGTCAGGAACAGGCCGACGGCGAAGAGACCGCCGGTGACCATGTTGGCCAGGCCGGTGCGGGCGCCCTCGCCGACTCCCGCCGTGGACTCCACGAAGCAGGTGGTGGCGGAGGAGGAGGTGCCGCCGCCCGCCGCGACCGCGAGGCCGTCGACGAGGAGGACCTTGTTGACGCCGGGCAGGTTGCCCTTCTCGTCGGTCAGCTTGGCCTCGTCGCCGACCGCGAGGATGGTGCCCATCGCGTCGAAGAAGCAGGAGAGCAGGACCGAGAAGACGAAGAGGATGCCGGTGAGCAGCCCGACCTTCTCGAAGCCGCCGAACAGGCTGACCTTGCCGAGCAGACCGAAGTCCGGCAGCGCGACGGGGTTGCCGGGCCACTCCGGCGTCGTCAGACCCCAGCTCTTCACGTCCGCGACCGCGTTGATGATCATCGCGATGACGGTCATCACGACCATCGAGATCAGGATCGCGCCGGGCACCTTGCGGGTCATCAGGGCCAGTGTCAGCAGCACGCCGCAGACGAAGACCACGATCGGCCAGCCGTTGAGGTGACCGCCGACGCCCAGCTGGAGCGGGACGGTGGTGTGCGCGGCGTCCGGCATCCGGGTGACGAAGCCCGAGTCGACCAGGCCGATCAGCAGGATGAACAGGCCGATGCCGATCGCGATGCCCTTGCGGAGCCCCATCGGCACCGCGTTCATCACGCGCTCCCGGAGTCCGGTGGCGACCATCAGCATCACGATGACACCGGCGAGCACCACCATGCCCATCGCGTCCGGCCAGCTCATCCTGGGTGCCAGCTGGAGGGCGACCACGGTGTTGACGCCGAGGCCGGCGGCGAGCGCGATCGGGACGTTGCCGATGACACCCATCAGGAGGGTGGAGAGGGCGGCGGTCAGCACGGTGGCGGTGACCAGCTGGCCGTTGTCGAGCTGGTGCCCGTACATGTCCTTGGCACTGCCGAGGATGATCGGGTTCAGCACGATGATGTAGGCCATCGCGAAGAAGGTGGCGAGACCGCCTCGCAGTTCGCGGCCGACCGTCGAGCCCCGCTCACTGATCTTGAAGAACCGGTCGAGTCCGTTGACCGGCCCCGTCTGCTGGGGGGCCTGGGGGGCCGAGGGCGACGGCTCGGCGGCGTCCACCGGGGAGCTGGCGGGGGGCATGGAAAACCTCACGGGGAGATAAGGAGCGGGGGCGAAATTAGGTCGGACTTGGAGGTTTAAACGAACGGAACCAGTCAAACCGCGTCAGTTTCAGTATGAATGCATAAGGGGAAGATCGGTATCTCCGCGCGTAGACCCTTGGGCCGACCGGGCCGACGACCGTGAAGCGAGGCCAGGGCGGGTGCGGCCTACACTGACTCGCATGGCGAAGTGGACAGCGAAGCACGAGGCACCCGAGCCCCTGGAGGGGCCCGTCGTCGGCACCGTCGTCGGCGGCACGATCATCTGGTTCGTGATCTTCCTCGCCCAGGCCGCCTTCTACGGCTGGTTCGCCGACCGCGACCTGACCTGGTGGTACTGGACGCCGCTGGCCGGCGCGGGCCTCGGCCTGATCGGCATCTGGTACGTCCGTGGGCGCGACGCCGCACTGAAGCGGCACGCGGCGCAGCAGGCGGCCGACGCGGACGCGGCGCGCACCCCGGCGTCGTAACGCCCGCAGCCCGGCCCGGACACCCGCCCCATCCGGCACTAACCGACGAATGCGCACCCTGGTGTACGACCTCCGGGCGGACCGCATCGTACCGAGGTCGGATCTTGCCTCCCGGTGGCCCTGAAATCCGCTCACTCGACGGGTGAATGCGTACATCCGCCCGTACCGTCGGGTGCATGACGCACATTGACGCGGGCTCGGAGCTCGACCCCGTACACCCGGTGAAGCCACCCGCCGCCGAGACGGGCGGCACCACTGCCGTCGCCGCGCGGGTGACCGGGCTGACCGCCGCCGAGGTCGCGGAGCGGATCGCGCGCGGCGAGGTCAATGACGTTCCGGTACGGAGTTCCCGCTCGACGGCGGAGATCGTCCGGGGCAACGTCTTCACCCGCTTCAACGCGATCATCGGCGTGCTCTGGGCGATCATGCTGGTCGTCGCGCCCATCCAGGACAGCCTGTTCGGGTTCGTGATCATCGCGAACACCGGTATCGGCATCATCCAGGAGCTGCGCGCCAAGAAGACCCTGGACGGCCTCGCGGTCATCGGCGAGGCCAAGCCGACGGTCCGCCGGGACGGGGTGGCCGCCGAGATCTCCACCTCCCGGATCGTCCTCGGCGACGTCATCGAACTGGGCCCCGGCGACAAGGTGGTGGTCGACGGCGAGGTGGCCGAGGCCGACAGCCTCGAAGTCGACGAGTCACTGCTGACCGGTGAGGCCGACCCGGTCCTCAAGAAGCCGGGCGACGTGATGATGTCCGGCTCGTTCGTGGTCGCGGGCGGTGGCGCCTTCACGGCGACCAAGGTCGGCCGGGAGGCGTACGCCGCTCAGCTCGCGGAGGAGGCCTCGCGCTTCACGCTCGTCCACTCCGAGCTTCGCAGCGGCATCTCGACCATCCTCAAGTACGTCACCTGGATGATGATCCCGACCGCACTCGGGCTGATCATCAGCCAGATGGTGGCCAAGGACAACGCGTTCAAGGACTCGGTGGCCCGCACCATCGGCGGCATCGTCCCGATGATCCCCGAGGGCCTGGTCCTCCTCACCTCGGTCGCCTTCGCCATCGGCGTCATCCGCCTCGGCCGCAAGCAGTGCCTGGTCCAGGAGCTGCCCGCCATCGAGGGCCTGGCCCGCGTCGACGTCGTCTGCCTCGACAAGACCGGCACCCTCACCGAGGGCGGCATGGACGTCACCGAGCTGCGCCCCCTGGGCGGCGCGGACGAGTCCTACGTACGTCAGGTCCTCGGTGCCCTCGGTGAGTCCGACCCGCGCCCGAACGCCAGCCTCCAGGCCATCAAGGACAAGTACCCGGACGAGGCCCAGTGGCGGGTCCAGGAGTCGCTGCCCTTCTCCTCGGCGCGCAAGTACAGCGGGGCGTCGTTCAGTGACGGTACGGGCGAGGACTCGACCTGGCTGCTCGGTGCGCCGGACGTGCTGCTGCCCGTCGGCGACCCGGCGCTCGCGGAGATCGACGAGCTGAACGCGCAGGGCCTGCGGGTGCTGCTGCTGGCGCGGGCGGCCGGCGAACTGGACGACCCGAAGGTCTCGGCGGGCGCGACGGCGACCGCACTGGTCGTCCTGGAACAGCGGCTGCGCCCGGACGCGGGCGAGACGCTCGCCTACTTCGCCGACCAGAACGTGGCCGCGAAGGTGATCTCCGGCGACAACGCGGTGTCGGTCGGCGCGGTGGCCGCGAAGCTGGGCCTGTCCGGCGCCGAGAACACCATCGACGCCCGCCAGCTCCCCACCGACCAGGCCGAGATGGCCGCGGTCCTCGACTCCAACGCCGTCTTCGGCCGGGTCACCCCCCAGCAGAAGCGCGACATGGTCGCCGCCCTGCAGTCCAAGGGCCACACGGTCGCCATGACCGGCGACGGCGTCAACGACGTACTCGCGCTGAAGGACGCCGACATCGGCGTCTCCATGGGCTCCGGCTCCGAGGCGACCCGCGCCGTCGCCCAGATCGTCCTCCTCAACAACAGCTTCGCCACCCTCCCCTCGGTGGTCGCCGAGGGCCGCCGCGTCATCGGCAACATCACCCGCGTCGCCACCCTCTTCCTCACCAAGACCGTCTACTCGGTCCTCCTCGCCGTGCTGGTGGTGGTCAGCCAGGTCGACTACCCCTTCCTGCCGCGCCACCTGACGCTGCTCTCCACGCTGACGATCGGCGTCCCCGCCTTCTTCCTCGCCCTCGCCCCCAACAAGGAGCGCGCCAAACCGCACTTCGTCCGCCGGGTGATGCGCTACTCCATCCCCAGCGGCGTGATCGCGGCCGTCGCCACCTTCACCACCTACCTGCTGGCCCGCGCCCACTACACCGGCCCACAGGCCCTCGACGCGGAGACCAGCGCCGCGACCCTGACCCTCTTCCTGGTCGCCATGTGGGTGCTGGCGATCATCGCCCGCCCGTACACCTGGTGGCGGATCGCCCTGGTCGCCACGATGGGCTTCGGCTTCCTGCTGGTCCTCGCGGTCCCGTGGCTCCAGCACTTCTTCGCGCTGAAGCTGGTGGGAACCACGATGCCGTGGACCGCGGTGGGGATCGCGGTGGCGGCGTCGGCCCTGCTGGAGGTCGTGTGGCGGCTGGTCGGCCGGAAGTGGCCCGCCTGAGAGTGCCTGACGTATGCCCCCGAGGGGCGGGACCACTTGGTCCCGCCCCTCGGGCATTCACCGCCTAGTCGAACCACCTGTTCCGGGCCAGTTCCGCCGTGCGGGACGGGTCCTCCAGGAGGGCCGCGACCTCGAAGCGGCGGGGCCACTGGCCTGCCGCCCAGGCGAGAGCGGCGGCCACGCCCTCCAGGGTGGACGCGTGGAGGGCGCCGTCCGGGGTGCGGCGCCAGTCGAGTTCCGTGGACCCGGCCGACAGTGCGTCGTGCTCGATGTACGTGGCGGGGGTGGCGGGGCCCAGCAGGACCCGTACCGAGTACGGAACCTCGTGCTCCGTCCCCCCGTCGCCGACCTCCGCCGAGACCGTCTCGCTGACCCTCCGCACCTGGAGGAGTTCGGCCAGCGCGGCCGCCCTGGCCGGGGCGACCGGGAGGAGGGGCAGTCCGCCGGTCAGCGGGAGGAGGTCGGGGGCGTCGGCGATCAGCGCCTCCGAGGCGTCCACCACGACGAGCTCGCCGTCGACGACGACGCGCAACTCTTCGGGGAGGGTGACCTGTTCGGGGTCGAGAGCGGCCAATGCCGTGTAGAGGGCGTGGAGTTGCGACTCGGTGAGGTCGGCCTCCGGGTCGGTGAGGCGGGAGAGGAGTTCGGCCGCGCCGCCCGGCTCGGCGAGGAGGGAGGCGAGGGTGGTGCGGACGCCCAGCGCCCGCAGCACCTGCTCGTCGTCGAAGCCCGTCGCGTCCGCCTCGTCGTAAAGACCTTCGAGGAGTGCGTCGCCGCCCGCCGCGAGGAGCCCGGCGGGGCGGCGGCCGTCGATGACGGGGTGGTCGCGGAGCCACCAGGCCGTGTAGGGGCGGACGGAACGGGTGGTTCCGTCCGGCAGCAGGACCCGGACCTGCTGGGTGAGGGCGTCGCGGAGCGGGGGCTGGGCGAGGAGGGCGAGGGCCTGGGGCCACTTGTCGTCGTCGACCAGGTCGAGGTCGCGGACGGCGACGAGTTCGGTGGCGACCGGCGGGACGGGGGTGTCCGGGAGCTGGTCGAGCAGGTCCTCGCACCAGACGTCGACCGCGTCGAGCAGACCGGCGTCGTCGGGCTCGGCGTAGTCGGTGTCGCGGGGTTCGAATTCGTCGGGGTCCAGGACGACGTCCGTCGCCCGCACCAGGGCGAAGGTGGCCAGGACGCCGCAGGCGGCGAGCGTGCGTTCGCCCCAGCGGTCGGTCAGGTCCTGGTCGGCGAGTGCGAGTTCGTCCTCTCGCATGATCCGCGCGAAGGCACTGCCGGGGACCACCAGCTCGCCCGCCGGGGAGGTTTCGCCGTCCTCGTCGGGAAGGCCGAGGGCGCCGAGCCAGGGTTCGTCGCCGGGGGCGAGGTCGGCGTCCCGGACCAGCCCGAGGACGGTTTCCACCAGTTCCTCCGCGTCGAGGGCGTCCTCGTCCCAGATGTCGGCCCCGTCGAGCGAGGCGGCGACGGCTGCTCGCACCTGAGGGGTCGTCAGGACGGCGCGGGGGGTGGCGGGCAGTGCGCCCAGCTTCTCCAGGAGGGGGTGGGCGGCGTCCGCGTGGGCGACGCGCAGACCGAGCCTGGCGAGCTGTTCGGCGGCCTCGGGGCTGGAGTCGGGGAGCGGGAGGAGGACCTGACGGGGGCCGATGGCGGTACGTCCGTTGGCGAGCGGCACGGGGAGCCCGGCGAGCCGGTCGGGGTCGACGCCGGCCAGCGACTCGTACAGGCGGTGCCACCAGCCGGGTGCGCGTTCGGCGCCCCCGATGCGCTCCATGGCGTCCCCGAGGGGGAGGCGGCCGACGCCCAGCGTGCGCAGCTCCGCGCGGCGTTCGAGCCCGGCGGGGAGGAGCGTGGGCAGGACCTCGGCGAGGACCCGTACCGTCTCCTCCCCCGCCCCTTCCACGACCTCCGCCTCGAACGGGCGCAGCGCGGGCTGCTCCTCGGTGGGTGCGGCGGGGAGCAGGAAGGCGATGCGCGGGAGGCGGGCGACCACGGCGGCGCGCAGGGCCCCGTCGAGTTCACCCTTGCCGAGGGGGCCGGGGACCAGGGCGAGGGTGCCGGTGGACACGGGGGCCCAGCGGCTCAGCAGCTCGGCGTACGCCTCGGCGGCCCGCTCGACGAGGAAGTCGGTGAGGGGTCCTGGCGCCGGGTGGCGGCGGGTGGTGTCGAGCGGGAAGGTCGCGATGAGGAGGGCGGGGACGCCGAGGGGCTCGTCGGTGGGGGTGGGGGCGTGCACGACGCGTGCGGTACGGGGCGGGAGCGGCGAGCCGTCCTCGTCGACGGGTACCGCCCAGGTCAACGACCAGTGGGGGCGCAGCCGTTCCTCGACGGGGCGATCGGCGAGAAGGTCCTTGGTGAGGGGGCCCGAGGCGAAGTGGGTGCGCCAGCGGGTGGTGGACCGGGTGCCGCGCAGGCCCGTGTCGTCGATGTGGATGTACGGCTCGTGGGCCGACCGGGTCAGCGTCCGTACGCCCTCCGGGGTCTCGACGACCACCTCACTGAGGCCGGGCAGGGTCAGCAGCAGCGCATCGTCGATGGCGGCGAGCAGGTGCTCGACCAGGGCGAGGGCGGCCGGGTCGCGCAGCGGGAGGATGACGACCGTGTCGTAACCGTCAGGTGCGGTGCCCTCGGCGGGCAGCGGCAGCCGCAGCAGCGGAACGTGTCCGTCCCGGCGGCGGAGTTCGTCGGCCAGGCCGGGGCTGCGCAGGGCGGCCTCGTCCGCCAGGCCGCGCGCCTCGGCCAGCGACCAGCGGACGCCGCCGTGCCGGCCGACCACGGCGGGCTCGTCGGACACCGCGAGCACGGCGGCGAAGCCGACCCCGAAGCGGCCGACGGCGGTGTCGGTGTCCTCCCGCTTGGCGGAGGCCCGCAGCGTGCTGAGGGATTCGGCACCGACGGCGTCCAGCGGGGCGCCGGTGTTGGCGGCGGCGAGCACGGCGGGGCTGGTGGCGGTGGCCGGGTGCAGGGTGAGCCGCAGCCGGCCCCTCGCGCCGGCCCGCCCGGCCGCGTCGGCGGCGTTCTGCGCGAGCTCGACGACGAGCCGGTCCCGGTAGCCGCCGAGCGCCAGGTCCTCCTCCGCGTTGGCGTCCTCGCGAAAGCGCGCGGGCGTGGCGGTCCAGGCGTCCAGCACCCCGCGCCGCAGCCGGGCGGTGCCGAACGGGTCGCCGGGGCCGCCCCGGTCGTCCCCGGTGCTGTCCGTCTCCTGAACGCTCACGGTGGTGCTCCTCTGTCGTGGTCTGCGGCGTGCAAGGTATCGCGCGGTTGACCCCTTCCCCTGCCCGGAGGGGGCGGGGTCAGTCCTGGGGGTGGCCGGATCTCCCCGGGCCCTTGGCATTCCGGGGGCATTTCCGGTGCGAGCGGGTGCGGCTCGTCCGCCGGGGGCGGACGGCCTGGCGCATCCCGCTACGGGCCGCACGGACGGCGAGCTGACGCCCGAGGGGCGGGTCCGGATCGGGTTCGCGGGTGCCGCTCCGGCGGGCGCCACCGCTCATGGGCCCGGCTCCGAGGTCGTACGGGCCGACCCGAACCCCCGTGCGGCGGAGGTGTTCCTGACCCCGTCGGCCGCCTGTCCCCGCCGATCGAAGGGTTACGGGCGACCGGTACGGCTGCCGACGGCCATCCGCCGGCCCGGGGGGCATCGGGAGGCCCGCACCTCAAAGCCCCTCGGGCAGCGTGCCCGCCGCGCCCTCCGGTCGGGGGGGCGGCGTACCGGCGTATCCGGCCGGGCCCGCCCTGCTGTCGGTTCTGCTGTCGCCGGGGTTGAGACACAGGCTCTGAGTGACCCCAAGGGCAGCTCCGCCGCCCGAGTGGGCTCGGGCGGCGGGACAGTGGGAGGGGGTGCGGAGCCGGTCAGGAGTGGCCCAGGTCCTCCGAGGCGAGGTCCACGGCGTCCGGGACCGAGCCGCCCTCCGGGTCCGGGCGCAGGGGGAAGGCGTCGACGGCCATCGAGTCGAGGACGGGGCCCGTCGGCTTCGGGGGCTTCGGCATGACCGCGGCCTCCGAGTGGCCTCCGCAGCCGTAGGCCAGGGAGACGACGCGGCCGTCCGCCGGGCCGAATTCGTTGGCGCAGATACCGAAGGCCTGCCCGAGGGAACCCGCGACGGGGATCAGGAAGGCGCAGGAGACACAGGTGGCGGGGGCCGCCTGGGCCATCGGGGTCTTCGCGCCGTACTCCTCGTCCCAGCGGTCGGCCGCGAGGTGCAGGCCGTAGCGGGAGAGGACGCGGGCCCGCCGCATGCCGAGTTCCTCGGCGACGGACGTGATGGAGCCCCGTACCGGAACCGCCGGAGCCGTCAGTTCCGCGTCCTCGGCCTCGACGACCTCGGCGAGCGCCTGGGACCGCGCGGCCTGCGACTCCATCTCCTCGGAGAGCACGGAGTTCGGCGGCGGTACGTCCTCACCGGTCCAGCCGGGCTCCAGGCGCAGGTCCTCGGCCTCGGTGGGCAGCAGGTCGCCGGGGCCCATGTCGCCGGGGCGCAGCCGCTCGCTCCACGGCACCCATTCGGGGGGCGAGAGGGAGTCGGGGCCCGGGAGCAGGACCGTCTCGTTGAGGGTGACGTACTTGGCGCGGGAGGCCCGTGCGACGGTCACCGCCCAGCGCCAGCCCCGGTAGCCGGGCTCCTTCGCCTCGAAGAGGTGGGTGACCACCCGGTCACCCTCGGCGTAGAGGGTGAGGTGCTCGCCGACCACCCCGGGGAAGGCAGCCTCCTCGGCGGCCTCACGTGCGAGGTCGACCGCTTCGGCGCACAGACGGTCAGGGGTACGGCTTCTCGTCGTCGCAGCACTCACAGGTTTCGCTTCTCTCCTACGCCGTATCACGGGTGCGCCTGCCGATGACGATGTAGATGTACGAGCCGCGGGCGGAGCGGACCAGGGGGCCGCGTCGACGTCCGCGCCCGACTACCTGCCTCGGGCACACCTTCCGCCATCCATTCTGCGGGATCGCTGAGAGGCGCGCGGCCGAGTACAACCGCCGGTGGCGCGCTACGCACGCTACCCCCTCCGCCGCCCCCATCCCACCTGCGCGTCCGAATCCTGGTTCGGGTCGGGCGGTGCATGCGTGGCATTGGGGCACTATTGCGGGGTGGCTACCGCACGGTCGTCGTCTCGGCCGGATGTCCCAACTGGGCCGCTGCGCAAGGCGGGTCGGGCGATCGGTCATGCCCTCCACCTGCCGTTCACCGGTCCCGCCAAGGGAATCAGGCGGGCCACCCACGCCCAGGGCGCGGGTGAGTCGGGCCTGGGAAAGCTGATCGAACTTCATGCCGTGAACGGCGCGGGCGACGTATTGATCACAATCGCGCTCGCCTCGACGGTCTTCTTCTCCGTCCCGACGGACGAGGCGCGGGGCCGGGTGGCCCTGTACCTGGCGATCACCATGGCGCCCTTCACTCTTCTCGCTCCCGTCATCGGCCCGCTCCTGGACCGGCTGCCGCACGGGCGGCGGGCCGCGATGGCGGGCGCGATGCTCGCCAGGGCGGTGCTGGCACTGGCGATGTCGGGGGCGGTGGCGACGGGCGGCATCGAGCTGTATCCGGCGGCGCTGGGGGTGCTGGTGGCGTCGAAGGCGTACGGAGTGGTGCGCAGCGCCGTCGTACCGAGACTGCTCCCACCCACGTTTTCGCTGGTCAAGGCGAACTCAAGGGTGACTCTCGCGGGACTCCTGGCGACCGGGGCGGCGGCTCCGATCGGGGCCGCTCTGCAACGTGTCGGGCCGGCCTGGCCGCTCTACGGGGCGTTCGTGGTCTTCGTCGCGGGGACCTTCCTGGCCCTTTCCATGCCCGGGAAGGTGGATTCGGCCAAAGGTGAGAAGCGCGCGCATCTGGCCTCCGACCACCCGGGGGAGGAACAGGCGCCGGAGCGGCCCGGGCGGGGGCTGCGGGACGTGGGGCCCTCCGTGGTGCACGCGCTCCAGGCCAATGCGGCGCTGCGGGCGCTGTCCGGGTTCCTGATCTTCTTCCTGGCGTTCCTGCTGCGGCAGCATCCGCTGGGCGGGCAGAGTGCGGCGGTGTCGCTGGGGATCGTGGGGGTGGCGGCCGGGCTGGGCAACGCGGTGGGGACTGCGGTGGGGGCGTGGCTGAAGTCCCGGGCGCCGGAACTGATCATCGCGACGGTGCTGATGGTGGCGCTGGGGGTGTCTGTCCTCACGGCGGTCTTTTTCAGCGGGCTGCTGGTGGCGGTGCTCGGGGCGACGGCGGGGCTGTGTCAGGCGCTGGGGAAGCTGTCGCTCGATGCGCTGATTCAGCGGGATGTGCCGGAGGCGGTGCGGAACTCGGCGTTCGCCAGGTCGGAGACGTTGCTGCAGGTCGCATGGGTGGTGGGGGGTGCGATCGGGATCGCGCTGCCGTTGGTGGCCTGGCTGGGGATGGGCGTGGGGGCGGGGCTGGTGGCCGTCGGGGTGCTGGTGTCGGCGCGGGGGCTGCTGAGCGCGGCGGGCAAGCGGTCGAGCGGCGGGCGAGACCTGCGGTGAGGCGGGGGTGGCCCGGGCGGACACCCCCGGAAACCCCCCGGCGCAGGGGTGGGCGGTTCGGGCGATAGCCTTCGCGCATGACCGTTGCGCTGTTCTCGGGCCAGGCCCGTCGTACCACCGCCGCCCTGGCTGTCGCCTCCGCCGGGCTTCTCGTCCTCTCGGCCTGCGACAAGCCGACGCCGCTCGCGACCGTGACGGTCGGTACGGAGTCGGTGAACTCCGAGGCCGTCTGCTACAACGACGCCGCCGAGGGCATCAAGGAGAAGGACGCCGCCGGCTGCCTCAACAAGAAGGCCGCCAAGACCATCAAGGTCTCCATGGAGGACAAGGTCCGCCTGGGCGTCGACCCCGAGATCGCCGAGAACGGCTGGACGGTCTTCATCAACGGCCAGCCCGCCGAGCAGGAGCCGTACAAGAAGACGTACCGCACCATCCCGGGCAACGCGTTCTTCAGCTCCGGCCAGCAGGGCGCCCCGCCGGTCAAGGAAGCGACGGTCAGCATCGTCGAGACCAACAGCTCCAGCAAGAAGCTCGTCGGTGTGTACAGCTTCAAGCTGGAGAAGACCTCCTGACCGGGTCCGAACTCCCCGTGAACCCCCTCATGAACGTCCTCGTCGTGACCGCGGTGCCCGCTGAGCGGGACGCGGTCACGCGTGCGTTCGGGGAGGGGAGCAGCACCCCGACGGTGATCGCGGGAGGAGTCGGCCCGGCCGCCGCCGCCGCGTCCACCGCGCGTGCGCTCGCCACCGGTGCGTACGACCTGGTGGTCTCGGCCGGCATCGGCGGCGGGTTCGCGGACCTGGCCCCCCTCGCCTCGGTCGTCGTCGCGGACGCGATCGTCGCCGCCGATCTGGGCGCGGAGACGGCGCAGGGGTACGTTCCGGTCACCGGCCTCGGCTTCGGGACCGTGGAGCATCTACCTCCGGCCGCTCTCGTACGTACCCTGGCCGACGCCACCGGGGCCCGCACCGGCACCGTCCTGACCGTCTCCACCGTCACCGGCACCGCCGCCCGCGCCGACGAGCTGCGCGCCCGGCATCCCGGGGCAGCCGTCGAGGCGATGGAGGGATTCGGGGTGGCGGAGGCTGCCGCACTCTTCGGGCTGCCGGTGCTCGAAATCCGCGCCGTCTCCAACGCCGTCGGCCCCCGCGACCGCGACGCCTGGCGGATCGGGGACGCGCTCGCCGCACTGACCGACGCGTTCGGGAAGATCCGGCCCGCACTGGAAGGTTGGACACCACATGAGCACTGACCCCCGTCCGAGCACCGGCCCGCAGACCGGTCCGCTGAAGATCGCCTACTCGCCCTGTCCCAACGACACCTTCGTCTTCGACGCCTGGGCGCACGGCCGCATCCCCGGGGCACCCGGGCTCGACGTCACCTTCGCCGACATCGACCTCACCAACGGCATGGCCGAGCGCGGCGAGTTCGATGTGCTCAAGGTGTCGTACGCCGTGCTGCCGTGGGTTCTGGAGCAGTACGCCCTGCTGCCGTGCGGCGGCGCGCTCGGGCGGGGCTGCGGTCCGCTGGTCCTGACCAGGGACGCGGACGTGGACCTCACCGGGAAGACGGTCGCGGTGCCGAGCGAGCGGTCGACGGCGTACCTGCTCTTCCGGCTGTGGGCGGCCGACGTCGTGCCCGGCGAGGTGGGTGAGGTCGTGGTCATGCCGTTCGACCAGATCATGCCCGCGGTGCGGGACGGCAAGGTGGACGCCGGTCTGGTGATCCACGAGGCGCGCTTCACCTACCAGCGGTACGGGCTGCACAAGCTGGCCGACATGGGCGAGCACTGGGAGGCCACCACCGGGCTGCCCATCCCGCTCGGCGCGATCATCGCCAAGCGCTCGCTGGGCGAGGAGAAGCTGCGCGCCCTGGCCGAGGCGGCGCGGACCTCGGTGCGGATGGCCTGGGACGAACCGGAGGCGTCACGTCCGTATGTCACCGCCCATGCCCAGGAGATGGACCCGGCCGTCGCCGACCAGCACATCGGGCTGTACGTGAACGAGTTCACCGCCGACCTCGGCGAGGACGGGTACGCGGCGGTGCGCGGGCTGCTGGAAAGGGCGGCGGCCGAGGGGCTGGTTCCGCCCCTCGGGCGCGATGCGCTGAGTTTTCCGTAGGCCCGCGTTTTCCGTAGGCCTGGCGGCCGGTGGTCCCGGGCTTCCCGGCCCACCGGCTTGTCCGCCTATACGTCGAGCTGGTCCGCCACCGCGCGCAGCAGGCCCGCGATCTTCGCGCCGGCGGCCTTGTCCGGGTAGCGGCCCCGCTCCAGCTGCGGGGTGATGTTCTCCAGCAGTGTCGTCAGGTCCTGGACGATCGAGGCGAGTTCGTCGGGCTTGCGGCGCTGGGCCGCGGCCACGGACGGAGTCGGGTCGAGTATCGTCACCGAAAGCGCCTGGTCACCACGCTGACCTGCGACGACACCGAATTCGACGCGCTGACCCGGCTTGAGGCTCTCGACGCCGGCCGGGAGCACGGAGGAGTGGACGAAGACGTCGCCGCCGTCGTCGCGCGAGAGGAAGCCGAAGCCCTTTTCGCCGTTGAACCACTTGACCTTGCCGGTAGGCACCGTCTGTCCTCGTCCTCGTACTCGTTGGGTCCGGTGCGCCGCGAAAACGGCTCCGGATAGCACTCAGCGGGTCTTCACCGACCCGCCACTCACCAGACTATTGGTCTCCACGCCGCTGACAAGAGCCGCCGGAGCTTCCCCTTTCCGGCCTCCGGCACCGGCCCCCGGAGCAGGTCCCCGGGGCAGGGAACTACCCTTGCCGGGTGAGCAATGAAACCAAGAGTGGCCAGGCCGAGGCCGCCGAGCCCGGTGATCGGCTGGTTCGCATCGGCGGAATCGTCTTCTTCGTCGGGGCGATCGCAACACTGGTGACCTTCATGCCGATGTTTTTGGGGACGGAACCGTTCCCTTCGTTTGCGTATGCGGTGTGCATGTTGATGGGCGTGGGGTTCGTGATCGCGGCGGCCGGGGTGCTGCGGTCGATTTCCGTGCAGCGCCGTCAGGCACGGGCGGCCGGGGCCGGAGCGGAATAACCGCCGCCGAATCTTGAATAACTGTCAACAATTCGATTGACCAAGGTTACTCAGGGTTCCCTAAGGATTCTCTTCCCACTTCCCATGACCGACTGATACCGTCACCGACAGGACCAAGGTCACGAAGGTCGGCCGATTCGGGGGATCGGGCAGTGGACAGTGGATTTTTATTCCTTTTTTCATTGGCGCGAGAATTATTCCTTCTTGAGGTTCTGTCGCTCGCCACGACTCTGGGTGTATTCCTTTACGGGGAGGCCAAGCGACGCGCCCTGACGGCCGCGGTCGAAAGCGAGAAGTTCCGCGAGCGGCGCCGGATCGCCCGCGAATTGCACGACGGCGCGGGCCACCGGATGCTCGCCATCGTCCTGCGCGCCCGCCAGTTGGCCGCGCACTCCCCGAGCACTCCGCAGCCGCTGGCCGCGCAGGCCATCGAGGAGCTGGCGGTGCAGGCCCAGCGCGACGTCCGGGAGGCGATCGGCTGCCTGCCGCGCGTGACCTCGGGGTCACCCGGCCGCGCCGTACCGGCCCCGGGGGCCACCCGCTCCCCCACCCTGTCCGAACTGGTGACCGGGCTCGGCCTGGACCTGCCCGCCGGCAACCTCAGCGTGGGCTTCGACGACATGGGCAGGGAGCACCACTTCTCCGGCGACTCGCGGCACGCGGCGTTCCGGATCATCCAGGAAGCCGTGAGCAACGGGCTCAAGCACAGCGAAGGACCCATCGACGTCAGGGTGCGCTTCGGCGAGCGGCTGGAGATCAGCGTCACCAGCGGTGGCGCCCGCAGGTCGGTGCCGGTACTGCCGGGCAGCGGTCAGGGCCTGTTGAACATGCACCGCCGGGCCGCCGAGCTGGGCGGCACGCTGGCCTACCGGGAGCTGCCCGGCGGCCGGGTGCGGGTGATCGCCGTACTGCCCCGGCACCCCTCCGAACAGGGTGTTTCCCCTTGCGGACGGCCATCACTGACCCACTGAAGGCCCGGCCGCGGAAGACCGGGAGATCGGAGTGCCCGTCGTGCGGAGGAAACCGGTCCGCGTCCTGCTCGTCGACGACCAGTCGCTGGTGCGCCAGGGGCTGCGCGCGGTGTTCGCACCGCTGGAGGACATCGAGGTCGCCGGCGAGGCGTCGGACGGGGCCGAGGCCCTGCACCTGCTGCGCCGCACCCCCGGCGTGGACGTCGTCCTGATGGATCTGAACATGCCGCGGATGGACGGCCTGGAGGCGACCCGCAGGATCTGTGCGGCGGGACCGGCCGGACCCAGGATCGTCATGCTCACCATGTACGACCGCGACGAGAACGTCTTCGACGCGCTGCGGGCAGGGGCCAGCGGCTTCCTCACCAAGGACGCCTCGCCCCGGCAGCTCGCCGACGCGGTCCGGGAGGTGGCCGACGGCGGGGCCCTGCTCTCCTCCTCCGCCGCCCGCAGGCTCATCGAGGAGTTCGTCCGCAGACCGGTGCCGGCCGCCGGGGGTGCGGAACTGCTGCGCTCCCTCACCAGCCGGGAACTCGATGTGTTCCGGCTGCTCATTCAGGGATACGGCAACTCGGAGATGGCGGCAAAGCTCACCCTGGGCGACAGCACGATCAAATCGCATGTGCAGCACCTTTACCGGAAACTCGGGGTAAGGGATCGCGTACAGGTGGTTATTTACGCGTACGAGAATGGCTTGCTCTGAGGAATCCGGCAGTCCGCTCCGGCGACTCTTCGCACGAGCCGGAATAATTTATTCCATTACCTTGGCGGCCTTTTCGCATTTCCCGCCCACCCCTCTCCTTCTCCTCCGCGCGGGGGACATCGATCTCCGACTCGCGGAGGAAGACGTACCGGAATCCCTTCTCTAAAGTGACGCCCGTTCACTTCGGGGAAGGGAAAATGGGAAATGACCGAGCGCATACTCATCGTCGCCCGTATGGCACCGGAGAGGGCGGCGGAGGTCGCCGCCCTGTTCCGGGCCTCCGACGAGACCTCGCTGCCGAAGGATCTCGGGGTGGTCCGCAGGGAGCTGTTCCACTACCACCAGGACCTCTACTTCCACCTGGTGGAGTTCGCGGACGACGCGGACCGGGCCATGGCGGACGCCCGGGTCCGGGCGGACTTCCGGAAGCTGTGCACGGACCTGGACCCCTTCGTGAAGCCCTACGACCCGCAGACCTGGCGCAGTCCGGCCGATGCGGCGGCGACGTCGTTCTACCAATGGCAGCGGGAGGTTCAGCAGGTGGACCAGCAGGACAGCACCTCCCCGGCGGGGGGGGGGGGGGGGGGGGGGGGGGGGGGGGGGGGGGGGGGGGGGGGGGCGGGCCCGGGCGCGCGGGGGGGGGGGGCGGGGGCCGCCCCCCCCCGCGCGGGGC
>NZ_JBITDM010000019.1:0-163223 GCF_044454195.1 Streptomyces sp. NPDC051561
GTTTCCGAAGAAACGGGGTATCAACATATTTGGCGTTGACTTTTGGCACGCTGTTGAGTTCTCAAGGAACGGACGCTTCCTTTGTACTCACCCTCTCGGGCTTTCCTCCGGACGTTTCGTTCGGTATTCGTTTCATTCGGTACTGCGTGTTTCCAACCTTACCAGATCATTTCCGCGCCGTTTCCGGTGTGGAATTGAATTCCGGTGGCCGTTTGGAAGGCCTTGCCTTTCGGCGTGTTCACTACTTTAGCGGCTTTTCCCGGTGACTCATAATCGAGTCGGAGAGAATGAATTCAGGCATGCCGAAATTCAGACCCGTCAGGGAAGTCGTAGTAGTGGTTGGCCGCTCCGGGGGCTGCTCGGTTCGGTCCGACGGACCGTTCCGACAGCAGTGCCCGTTTCAAGCGGCTCGGGCTACGTTAGGCGGGCGGCCGGGCCGCGTCAAGTTGCGCGTTTACGAGGCTTGTGGGCGCGGTAGGGGCTGACCGTGGGGTCGCCGGCGACCCAGAAGCGCCAGGGGTGAACCGCTCCTTCGCCGCCCACTCCGGTGCGGGGGCCGTTCTGCCGCTGGTCAGTGGGGGCTGGGGCGCCACGCAGTACGGAGAGTGGGGAGTCCTCGCCCGCGCAGAGGTCGGTGCCGTCCAGGGCGCGGGTGATGTCCAGGCCGGTGGCCAGGCGGGCCGGGCCTTTGGCCAGTTCATTGTCCTTCCGGGCCGAAAGTCGACGTTTGCGGACAAGGTCGGCCCCCTTGGTGACCTCGCCTGCGCGGAGCAGCACACCGCTTGCTGTGCCCTCGGGACCGCACACCAGGTTGAGGCTGAACCACATCCCGTAGATGAAGTAGACGTAGGCATGGCCGGGCGGGCCGAACATCGAGGCGTTGCGGGCGGTCTTGCCGCGGTAGGCGTGCGAGCCCGGGTCGCGCTCGCCGTCGTACGCCTCGACCTCGGTGATGCGGAGCTCGATCGGGCCCTCGGGGGTGCGATGGACCAGAGTGCGGCCCAGCAGATCGGGAGCCACGTCGAGTACGGGGCGTGCGAAGAAGTCGCGGGTGAGCGGCGTACGGTCTGGGGTCGTCTCGATCATGCCCGCCGAGGGTAGTGGACTCCGGCGGTGGGGGCTCGTTGCGCGGGTAGGTGCGGAACCGGGCGCCCTGGTTGAGCGTTTGTACAGGTCAAGAACGTCGAGTTGGGGAGAACCATGGGATTCAAGAAGCTGCTGGCGAGCATGGGTGCGGGTGGGGCGTCCGTGGAGACGGAGCTCACCGAGGTCAATGTGGTGCCCGGTGGTGTGGTGCAGGGAGAGGTGCGGATCCAGGGTGGGTCGGTGGCTCAGCAGATCGAGGGGTTGTCGGTCGGACTTCAGGCGCGGGTGGAAGTGGAGGGTGGGGAACAGGAGGTCAAGCAGGACATCGAGTTCACCAAGGTCAAGCTCGGTGGGGCCTTCGAGGTGCAGGCGGGGGCGGTGCACGTGGTGCCGTTCGGGCTGGACATTCCCTGGGAGACGCCGGTCACCAGCATCGCCGGGCAGCAGCTGCGGGGGATGGACATCGGGGTGACCACGGAGCTGGAGATCGCCCGGGCGGTGGACTCCGGGGACCTGGACCCGATCAATGTGCACCCGTTGCCTGCGCAGCAGGCGATTCTGGATGCCTTCGTGCACCTGGGCTTCCGGTTCAAGAGTGCGGACATGGAGCGTGGGCACATCCGTGGGACCCGGCAGAGGCTGCCGTTCTACCAGGAGATCGAGTTCCTGCCGCCGCAGCAGTACCGGGGGCTGAACCAGGTCGAGCTGACGTTCATCGCGGACGACCGGGAGATGGACGTGATCCTGGAGATGGACCGGAAGGGCGGGATGTTCAGTGAGAGCAGCGACTCCTACCGAGCCTTCCAGGTGGGGCTGAACGACTTCCGGGAGACGGACTGGGCGGGGTACCTCAACCAGTGGCTGGCGCAGGTGGGCGGGCAGCGGAACTGGCTCTAGGGTCGAGGACGCGGGGGTGCCGACAAGTGTTGACGAGCAGGAAGGTGCTGATGTGACCGTGTCCGACAAGAGGCCGCCGCTGCCTCATGACTTCCACCCCCCGGTGCCGTCGTTCACCGTGCTGAGCGACGACGTCGCCGAAGGCGCCGTACTGAAGGACGCACAGGTCTATGCCGAGGGGAACACTTCGCCGCAGTTGCGGTGGGAGGGGTTCCCGGCGGAGACCAGGAGCTTCGCCGTGACGTGCTTCGATCCGGATGCGCCGACCGGGAGCGGGTTCTGGCACTGGACCGTCTTCGACATTCCGGTGTCGGTGACGGAGCTGCCCGCAGGGGCCGGGAGCGGCAAGTTCGAGGGGCTGCCCGAGGGTGCGCTGCAGGCGCGCAATGACTACGGGACGCAGGACTTCGGCGGTGCCGCTCCCCCGGCCGGCGAGCGGCACCGATATGTCTTCACCGTGTACGCGGTGGACACCGAGACGCTGGGGATCGACGCGGCCACGCCACCGGCTGCGGTCGGGTTCAACCTGCGGTTCCACACGCTCGGTCGTGCGCAGCTCGTAGCCCAGTACGAGGCTCCGGCCGAGGGCTGAGCGACGTAGAGAAAGATTCACTGGGTATTTGCCCGCTCCAGGTCTTGAAAGAGATCAGGAGCGGGCAGTTTTTGTGTGGGGGGTGTGGCGGCTCCCTGGTGGGGCCGACCGTTAATGCGTTGTCCATTCGGGCGCGTCCCGCCAGAGTTGATCCAAGCCCGCCAAGGGGTGGGCCGGCACACGGAGGGTGGGCGGGATGCGTGACACGCTTGTTCTGAACGCGAGCTTCGAACCACTGTCGACGGTGACTTTGAACCGTGCGGTGGTGCTTGTCCTGACGGACAAGGCCGTGGTCGAGAAGGCTCATCCGGCGCTGCGCATGCGCGGTGCCGCCGTCGATCTTCCGGTGCCGATGGTGATCCGCCTGAGCAGGTACGTACGGGTGCCGTTCCGAAGACAAGCTCCGTGGTCGAGGCGGGGCGTGCTGATACGGGACCAACACCGGTGCGCGTACTGCGGGAAGCGGGCGACGACCGTGGACCATGTGGTGCCGCGGTCGCGTGGTGGCGCCGACAGCTGGTTGAACACGGTGGCTTCGTGTGCCGAGGACAATCACCGGAAGGCGGACCGGACGCCGGAGAAGGCGGGGATGCCGTTGCTGTTCCAGCCTTTCGTGCCCACGCCGGCCGATGCGATGCTGCTGTCGCTGAGGGGTGCGGAGTGGGATGCGCTGCCGGACTGGTTGGCGGAGGCCGCCGCGTAGTCCGGTGGGAGGAAGAGGAAGCCCGTCTCGTGGTGGAGGCGGGCT
Source organism: Streptomyces sp. NPDC051561 (assembly GCF_044454195.1). Classification (NCBI taxonomy): domain Bacteria; kingdom Bacillati; phylum Actinomycetota; class Actinomycetes; order Kitasatosporales; family Streptomycetaceae; genus Streptomyces; species Streptomyces sp. NPDC051561. The sequence goes on from NZ_JBITDM010000019.1 coordinate 3,324, forward strand.
TCTTTGTGTCCCGGGGCAGACCGATTCGTACCGTACGAGGGCTTATTTGAGCAGGAGTTGGGCGATCGCGATCAGGCCGACCGCGACGATCACTCCGCGCAGGACCGTCGGGGGCAGACGGCGGCCGATCTTGGCGCCGACCTGGCCGCCGAGGGCTGAGCCGACGGCGATCAGCAGGACGGCCGTCCAGTCGATCTCGGCGACGAAGACGAAGAAGACGGCGGCGACTCCGTTGACGACGGCGCCGAGGATGTTCTTGACGCCGTTGATGCGCTGGAGGGAGTCGTTGAGGAGGAGGCCCATGAGGGAGAGGTAGAGGACTCCCTGGGCGGCGCCGAAGTAGCCGCCGTACGCGCTGGCGATCAGCAGGCCGAGGAGGAGGACCGGGCCGCCGTCGGGATGCGGGCCCGCCGTGTCGCCGTTCTGCTCGCGGCGGCGCTTGAGGGCGGCGGAGAGTTTCGGCTGGAGGACGACCAGGATCAGGGCCAGCCCGATCAGGACCGGGACGATCATGTCGAAGGCCGAGGACGGCAGGGCCAGCAGAAGGACCGCGCCGATCAGGCCGCCGACCAGGGCGGTCAGACCCAGGCGCAGGATGCGCGAGCGCTGGCCGACGAGTTCCTTGCGGTAGCCGATGGCGCCGCTGATGGAACCGGGGACCAGACCGATGGTGTTGGAGACGTTGGCGACGACGGGCGGCAGGCCGGTCGCGAGAAGCACCGGAAAGGTGATGAGGGTGCCGGAGCCGACGATGGTGTTGATGGTGCCCGCGCCGATGCCCGCGGCGAAGACGGCGAGCATCTCCCAGATGGTCATGCGGTGCCCCTCCGAGCGGTGGTCACTTCTTGCTGTGTGAAGTGATCATGCCGGAGGGGCAGCTGGGTCAGTCGATGGGGGGCTGCTCGCGGCGTTCCCTGCCGCCACCGGAGCCTCCGGAATTCCCGGAGTTGCCCGAATTGCCGGAGCCTCCGCCGCCCATCGGGCCGAAGTTGCCCATCGCGCCGGAGAGGCCCTTGAGCGCGTCGCCGATCTCGCTGGGCACGATCCAGAGCTTGTTGGCGTCGCCCTCAGCGATCTTCGGGAGCATCTGGAGGTACTGGTAGGCGAGCAGCTTCTGGTCGGCGTCGCCCGCGTGGATGGACTCGAAGACCGTACGGATGGCCTGGGCCTCGCCCTCGGCGCGCAGCGCGGCGGCCTTGGCCTCACCTTCGGCGCGCAGGATCGCGGACTGCTTGTCGCCCTCCGCGGTGAGGATGGCGGACTGCCGGGTGCCCTCGGCCTGGAGAATCGCGGCGCGCTTGTCGCGGTCGGCGCGCATCTGCTTCTCCATCGAGTCCTGGATGGAGGTCGGCGGCTCGATCGCCTTGAGCTCGACGCGGTTGACGCGGATGCCCCACTTGCCGGTTGCCTCGTCGAGGACGCCGCGCAGGGCCGCGTTGATCTCCTCGCGGGAGGTCAGGGTCCGCTCCAGGTCCATGCCACCGATGATGTTTCGCAGGGTGGTGACGGTGAGCTGCTCGATGGCCTGGATGTAGCTGGCGACCTCGTAGGTCGCGGCGCGGGCGTCGGTCACCTGGTAGTAGATGACGGTGTCGATGTTGACCACCAGGTTGTCCTGGGTGATCACCGGCTGGGGCGGGAACGGCACGACCTGTTCACGGAGGTCGATCCGGTTGCGGATCGAGTCGATGAACGGGACGACGATGTTCAGGCCCGCGTTGAGCGTGCGGGTGTAGCGGCCGAAGCGCTCGACGATGGCGGCGCTGGCCTGCGGGATGACCTGGATCGTCTTGATCAGGGCGATGAAGACCAGCACCACCAGAATGATCAGGACGATGATGATCGATGACATCGCTTCCCCGTGCCCTTCGTGTTTCTCGGTCCTGTTGTGATGATCGAGATTGTCGTGATGATCGAGACTGTCAGATGGCGGCGAGGTGTGCGGGGTGTTCGCGCCACCCGGCTCCCTCGCGCGCAACCGCGGTTCGTCGGTGCGGTACTCACATGACCACGGCCGTGGCCCCGTCGATCTCGACCACGTCGACCTGCTGGCCCGGCTCGAAGGACTGGCCGGAATCGAGTGCGCGGGCGGACCAGACCTCGCCCGCCAGCTTGATCCGGCCTCCCCCGCTGCCGTCGACCCGCTCCAGAACGACCGCCTGGCGGCCCTTCAACGCATCGATGCCACTGGCCAGTTGGGGCCGTTGGCTGCGATGCCGGGCGGCGATGGGCCGTACCACCAGGATCAGCGCGACGGAGACGGCCGAAAACACCAGTACCTGGGTGACCAGAGAGCCACCCAGGTACGAGGTGAGTGCGCCCGCCAGCGCACCCACCGCCAGCATTCCCAGTTCGGGCATCGAGGTCACGACGAGCGCGATGCCGAGCACCGCCGCGCCGATCAGCCACCAGAGCCATGCATCCATGTCCACAACGGTCATGGTAGGGGCGGGGGGTCGGCGCGGACAGGGCGCAAAGGATGTACGTCCGGGCTCAGTTGACCCATCCGGACAACCGGAGCAACTGCTAGCTCATCGGAAGACCCTGTGCGGTGTAGCGGTCGCCGCGGTGCTCGACGACGAGCGGCAGGCCGAAGCAGAGCGAGAGGTTGCGGGACGTCAGCTCGGTCTCCATGGGGCCGGCGGCGAGGATCTTGCCCTGGCGGATCATGAGGACGTGGGTGAAGCCCGGTGCGATCTCCTCGACATGGTGGGTGACCATGATCATCGAGGGGGCGTACGGGTCTCGGGCCAGCCGGCCCAGGCGGCGGACCAGGTCCTCGCGGCCACCGAGGTCGAGACCGGCGGCGGGCTCGTCCAGGAGCAGCAGTTCGGGGTCGGTCATCATGGCGCGGGCGATCAGGGTGCGCTTGCGCTCTCCCTCGGAGAGGGTGCCGAACTTCCGCTCGACGTACTCGGTCATGCCGAGCCGGTCCAGGAAGGCGCGGGCGCGCTGCTCGTCGACCTCGTCGTAGTCCTCGTGCCAGGTGGCGGTCATGCCGTACGCGGCGGTGAGGACCGTCTGGAGCACGGTCTGGCGCTTGGGCATCTTCTCGGCCATCGCGATGCCGGCCATGCCGATGCGCGGGCGGAGGTCGAAGACGTCGACCTTGCCGAGCTGCTCGCCGAGGATGGTGGCGGAGCCGGAGGAGGGGAAGAGGTAGCTGGAGGCGATGTTCAGCAGGGTGGTCTTGCCGGCGCCGTTGGGGCCGAGGATGACCCAGCGTTCGCCTTCTTTCACCGACCAGGAGACGTCGTCCACCAGAGCCCGTCCGTCGCGGACCACGGATACGTCCACCAGCTCCAGTACATCGCTCATGAGCGCGTTGTCTCCCCATGCAGTATCGAAATGTCGCGTGTGCCTGTGGGCACAGCGCCCAGGGAAAACCTACGCCACCGGTCGGGCGGTCCTGCCCTTGGGATCGGGTACGAAGTGGGTTCATACCGGGCTCGGACAGCGGTGTGTACCGGAATCTAGGCTGTCTCCATGCTCACGGAACCACGTTCAGGAATGTTGGCGGCTTGGGGAAACGCCCTGTTGGGGGGATTCGCCTCGCCGGATGACGCGGCGGCCGCGATTGTCGGGGACGACGCGGTGCACCGGGTGACCGGGCTGCCGGGCTCGCCGGGGCCGGTGGGACTCACCATGGCGCTGGGGCGGCTGCGGGTGCTGGGGGCGACCGGTTTCCGGGTCGCGCTGCCTGCGCCGGGGCATCCGCTGGGGCTCAGCGGGCCGCCGGAGTTCAACGCGCGGGCGCTGGAGGCACAGGAGGCGGTGATCTGCACGGGCGCGGCGCTGGGGCTGGTGCCGGAGGTGACGGAGATCGGGCCTGCGGGGGATGTGCGGGTGGAAGTGGTCTGGGTGTGTTCGCCGGTACGGGAGGCTCCGCCGACGGATGTGCCGTCGCTCGGCGAGGCGGAGCGGGAGCTGGCGGAGGCGTTGCGGGAGGCGGTGGGGGTGCTGGGGCGGCTGGACGTGGCGGGGTCCGGGCCGGTGGCCACGGCGGCGATCGATGTGTACCGGGCTCGGGCGGAGGGGCCGGACGGGCGTGAGGTGCTGGCGCCCGGGTATCCGCCGCGGGCGGTGCGGGTGCTGGAGATGGCCCGGCGGGTGGGGCTGGTGGTGGAGCTGGCTCATGGGCACGGGCACGGAGGCGCGGTGAGTGCGTCGGAGATGTGGGCCCGGGGGGAGGCGTTGCGGCCGGTGGAGCGGGTGGCCAGGCGGGCGATGGTGGCGGCGTACGGGGCGGTGGTGGAGAGGGGGTGAGGGGGACCTGATTCCGGGGTGAGGGCTCGGGCGGTCTCCGGGGGGGAGTGAGGCTCGGGCGGCATCCCGGGTGGAGTCTCGGGCGGGGGTGGCGGGTTCGTCGTGGTGCAAGGGGAAAGCCCCGCAGCCGGGGCTGCGGGGCTTTCGGGTAATGCGGGGTATCAGCGAGATCAGTGGTTCAGCCCGGAGTTACCGAAGGCCGGGTTGAGCGCACCGATGACGTTGACCGTGTTGCCGACCACGTTCACCGGCACGTGCACCGGGACCTGGACCTGGTTGCCCGAGCCGACGCCCGGGGAGTTCTTGGCCATGCCTTCGGCCTCCGCGTCGGCGAACGCGGCGCCGGCGGAGGCGCCCGCAGCGAGACCGGCGACGGCGATGACCAGGGCGGTCTTCTTGGCGGTGTTCATAAGAAAAATTCCTCCTGCTGAGCGGAACGGCCCCAACCTCGGTGCCGCACGTGGAAAACGCCCGGGCCGACCCGAAGACACGGGCCGCAACACGGATGCCACCGTTCGAGTTAATAGGCAGACAATCGGCCCGACCGGCACCGCGGAAACCGCAGCACCGAATGACACCCGGAGCCCGGGTGGCACCGCGGGCCCCTGAGTGGCACCGCAGGACCTTGTGGCACCGCGGGACCCGGCACACGGAGCGGCCCCCGGCGGAGGCCGGGGGCCGTTCTCGGAACGCGACCGCGAGGGCCGGTCAGACGTTGGCGCCGTGGTTCCCGAAGGCCGGGTTGAGGGCACCGATGACGGAGACGGTGTTGCCGACCACGTTCACCGGGACGTGCACGGGGGCCTGGACCAGGTTGCCGGAGCCGACGCCCGGGGACTGGACGGCCTTGCCGTTGGCCTCGGCACCGCTGTGACCGGTGGCGGAGGCGGCACCGGCACCGGCGGCGACGAGCCCACCGGCGACCAGGGTGAGGGCGGCAGCCTTCTTCAGGTTCTTCACTTCAGGTTCCTCCTAGCAATGGCCGCGGCCAGCCGCCGCAGCACGCCATGGAGAACGGCTCCGGGCCAATCGGGTTGCGCCATTGGGAGTACTTACACACGACGGTATGAATCTCAGACCGGAGGGAGACGGTCCGGTTCTGTCCGGGGCAGGCTCCCGTTCAGTCCGTCATGCCATGTCGGACGGCCCAGAGCGCGGCCTGGGTGCGGTCCGCGAGGTCCAGTTTCATCAGGATGTTGGAAACGTGGGTCTTGACGGTCTTCTCCGAGAGGACCAGGGCGCGGGCGATCTCCCGGTTCGAGCGGCCGTCCGCGATGAGGGCGAGGACCTCGCGCTCGCGGTCGGTCAGGTTGGTGCTGCGGCCCTGTCCGCCCTGCGGGTCCTGGGCGAGCAGGGCCCCGGCGACTTCCGGCTGGAGGAGTACGTGGCCGGCGTGGACCGAGCGGATGGCGCCTGCCAGGGCGTCCGGGTCGACGTCCTTGTAGACGTAGCCGGAGGCGCCTGCGCGCAGGGCGGGGACCACGGTGCGCTGCTCGGTGAAGCTGGTGACGATCAGCACCCGTGCCGGGTTGGCGAGTTCACGGAGCTTGCGCAGGGCCTCGATGCCGTCGGTGCCGGGCATCTTGATGTCCATCAGTACGACGTCGGGGCGCAGCGACTCGGCCCGGGCGACGCCCTCGGCGCCGTCCCCTGCCTCGCCGACGACCTCTATGTCGTCCTGGATCTCCAGGAAGGTGCGCAGTCCACGGCGTACTACCTGGTGGTCGTCGACCAGCAGGACGCGGATGCGGGGCTTCGCCGTGCGGGACGGGGCGGGCGGGGCGGGCTCAGGCACCGGGGGCCTCCATGGTGATCGTGGTGCCCTTGCCGGGCGCCGATTGAACGGTGAGCGTGCCGCCGATACCGCTCGCCCGGTCGCGCATGGACACCAGGCCGAGGTGGCGGCCCGCCCGACGTACATCCGCCGGTTCGAAACCTGAGCCGTCGTCGGCCACGGTGAGCCGGACCGAGTCGTCCCGCTTCTCCAGTACGACGTCGACGCGGGCGGCGCCGGAGTGGCGCAGGGCGTTGTGCAGGGCCTCCTGGGAGACGCGCAGGAACGCTTCCTCCTGGGCGGACGGGAGGGCCTTCACTCCGCGGCTGTCGAAGACCACATGGGCGCTGTGGGCGCGGTCCAGTACCTGGATCTGGGTGCGGAGGGTGGCGACGAGTCCGTCCTCGTCGAGTCCGGCGGGGCGCAGTTCGACGACAGCGGCGCGCAGTTCGTCGGCGGCTTCGGCGGCGAGGGCGGCGACCTGGTGGAGTTCGTCCTTGGCGCGGGCCGGGTCGCGGTCGACGAGGGCGGCGGCGGCCTGGGCGGTGAGGCGCAGCGAGAAGAGCTTCTGGCTGACGGCGTCGTGGAGCTCGTGGGCGAGGCGGGAGCGTTCCTCGGCGATGGTGAGTTCGCGGCTGCGCTCGTAGAGGCGGGCGTTGGTGAGGGCGATGGCGGCGTGCTGGGCCAGGATCGTGAGGAGTTCCTCGTCGGCGGCGGTGAAACCGCAGCCGCCCTCGGGCTTGGGGCAGCGCTTGTTGGCCAGGAAGAGGGCGCCGATGACCTCGTCGCCGTCGCGGATGGGCAGGCCCAGGAAGTCGGACATGTCGGGGTGTGCGTCCGGCCAGCCCTCGAAGCGGGGGTCCTTGGTGACGTCGGCGAGGCGCTCGGTCTCGTTGCCGTGCAGCATCGCGGCGAGGATGCCGTGCTGGCGGGGCAGCGGGCCGATGGCCTTCCACTGGTCCTCGCTGACGCCGTCGACGACGAACTGGGCGAAGCCGCCGTGGTCGTCGGGGACGCCGAGCGCCGCGTACTCGGCGCCGAGCAGCTCGCGGGCTGAGGCGACGATCGTCTTGAGGACGTCGCGGACCTCCAGGTGCCGGCTCATGGCGAGGAGGGCGGTGCTGACGGCGACGAGGCCGGTGTGCGTGAGCCCGGGGGGTGGGGGTGGCTCCGCCGGGTTCCGCGTTGCTGCCGTCCGGTCGTCCGGGACGGTTCGAGGCCTGGTCATGCGGTCACCGTACCGGCGGGGGCGGGCGGGGACATCGGGCCCGGGGACCCGGGCGGACGGTACCGATGACCTAGGCCGAAAGGCGGGAGGGGCGGGGCTCCGAGGGCAGGCAGATGAACCACCGAGCGTTTGCGGAGGTGACTTTGGGTGAGGTTGTTACGTGGTTGATGTGAGGCCCGGCATAGGGCGTAGGTCACTTACGAAGCTGCGTAGTCGAGGCATAAAGGGGGTGTGAGCGGGTCGTGCGTGGGTATGCGGCGTGATCGCGCCACCCCGGTTCCACTATCGGGCTTCGTACGTCACACCTTTGCTTCGGGATTTTGCGGCCGCTAACAATGGCTGCCGTCGCGGACTCCGCGGCGTCTTCCCGTCCGAGAGGTCTCTCTGCATGTCCACCACCCCTGGCCATAGTCGCCTGACCAAGTCCCACCGGATTTCGATCGCCGGTGTCGCCGCGCTCGGCGCCGCCTCTCTCGCGCTGACCCTGCTGCCCGGCGGCGGTTCCGCCGAGGCCGAGGGCTCGGACATCAAGACGGTCGGCATGGTCGCCTCCCAGGGCAGCAGCACCGCACAGGTGAGCATCGCCGAGCAGCACGCCGCCGCCGACAAGCGGGTCAAGGACGCCGCCGCCGCCAAGGCGAAGGCTCAGGCCGAGGCCAAGGCGAAGGCCGACGCGGCCGCCAAGAAGGCCAAGGCCGAGGCGGACGCGAAGAAGCGCGCCAAGGAGCAGGCCGCGAGCCGTGCCGCCGCGCGCAAGCCGGTGTTCGCGAACAACCTCGACGGCTGGATCCGCGAGTCGCTGCACGTGATGAAGGCGAAGGGCATCCCCGGTTCGTACGACGGGCTGCACCGCAACATCATCCGCGAGTCCACCGGCAACCCCCGCGCCACCAACGGCTGGGACGTCAACGCCCAGAACGGCACCCCGTCGATCGGCCTGCTCCAGGTCATCCAGCCGACGTTCAACGCCTACCACGTGGCCGGCACCCCGCACGACATCTACGACCCGGTCTCCAACATCACCGCCGCGGCCAACTACGCCGCCGACCGGTACGGCTCCATCGACAACGTCAACGGCGCCTACTGAGACACCGGCTCCGCGCCGCACTCAGGCCGGGCACGAGGCCGGGCACCGACGCCGAGCACGAAGAAGGGCGGCACCCCCACCGGGGTGCCGCCCTTCTTCGTGTGCGCTACCGAGTCACTTGCGCATGACCTCGGGCTCGTGCCGGCGCAGCAGGCGCGCGACGGCGAAGCCGCAGATCACGCCGAGGGCCAGCAGGATCGCCATGTTGATGCCCCACTGGCCGGCCGTGTGCTCCCAGAGCGGGTCCAGGTCGGTGGGGTTCTTCTGGTCCCACGGCGGCATCAGGTGGCCGAGGTCCAGCGTGGTGCCGGCGGCGCCGATCGCCCAGCGGGACGGCATCAGCCAGGCGAACTGCTCCAGGCCGACCTGGCCGAACACCTTGAAGAGGATGCCGGTGAACACGACCTGGACGATCGCGAACATGACCAGCAGCGGCATGGTCTTCTCGGAGGTCTTCACCAGCGAGGAGATGACCAGGCCGAACATCATCGAGGTGAAGCCGAGCGCGATGACGGCGACGCAGATCTCGACGGCCGGCGGCATGACCAGACCCTCCGCCGGGAGGTCCCGGGTGGAGAAGCCGATGGCGCAGATGATGACGCCCTGGAAGGCCGTGATCACGCCGAGCACGATCACCTTGGACATCAGGTACGCGGAGCGGGAGAGGCCGGTGGCCCGTTCTCGCTCGTAGATGACCCGTTCCTTGATCAGTTCCCGGACCGAGTTCGCGGCGCCGGAGAAGCACATGCCGACCGCGAGGATCAGCATGATGGTGCCCGCGTCGCCGTTGAACTTGGACGGCGGCTTGGGCGGGCCGAGCCCGAAGTCGGCCGGGATGACGACGCTGACCAGGCCGAGTACGGCGGGCAGGATCACCATCAGGCCGAGGAAGCCCTTGTCGGAGGCGATGACCGCGACGTACCGCTTGATCAGTGTGATCAGCTGCGCGAGCCAGCCCTGCGGCTTCGGCGGGCGCATCTGCTGCGGCGGCGGCATGTGTACGGACTGCGCGGCGACGGCGTCGATGTCCGCGGCGTACATCTGGTAGTGCTGCGAACCGCGCCAGCGGCCCGCCCAGTCGTAGTCGCGGTAGTTCTCGAAGGCGGAGAAGACGTCGGCCCAGGTGCTGTAGCCGAAGAAGTTGAGCGCTTCCTCCGGCGGACCGAAGTAGGCGACCGAACCGCCGGGCGCCATCACCAGGAGCTTGTCGCAGATGGCGAGCTCGGCGACCGAGTGCGTGACGACGAGGACCGTGCGGCCGTCGTCGGCGAGGCCGCGCAGCAGCTGCATGACGTCGCGGTCCATGCCCGGGTCGAGGCCCGAGGTCGGCTCGTCGAGGAAGATCAGCGAGGGCTTGGTCAGCAGTTCCAGGGCGACCGAGACGCGCTTGCGCTGGCCACCGGAGAGGGAGGTGACCTTCTTCTCCTTGTGGATGTCCAGCTTGAGCTCGCCGAGCACCTCGTTGATCCGCTGCTGGCGCTCGGCCTCGCTGGTGTCCGCGGGGAAGCGCAGCTTGGCGGCGTGCTTGAGGGCCGTCTTGACGGTCAGTTCCTTGTGCAGGATGTCGTCCTGCGGGACCAGACCGATGCGCTGGCGCAGCTCGGCGAACTGCTTGTAGAGGTTCCGGTTGTCGTAGAGGACGTCGCCCTTGTTGGCGGGCCGGTAGCCGGTGAGCGCCTTGAGGAGGGTCGACTTTCCGGAGCCGGAGGGGCCGATGACCGCGATCAGGGACTTCTCGGGGACGCCGAAGGAGACGTCCTTCAGGATGTCCTTGCCGCCGTCGACCGTGACGGTCAGGTGGCGGGCGGAGAAGGAGACCTCACCGGTGTCGACGAACTCTTCGAGCCGGTCGCCGACGACGCGGAAGGTGGAGTGGCCGACGCCGACGATGTCGTTGGGGCCGAGGAGAGCCGTGCCCGACTTCTGCATCGGCTGGCCGTTGATGTACGTGCCGTTGTGCGAGCCGAGGTCGCGGATCTCCATGCGCCCGTCGGGCGTCGAGTGGAACTCGGCGTGCAGCCGGGAGACCTGGAGGTCGGAGACGACCAGTTCGTTCTCCAGGGCACGGCCGATGCGCATCACGCGGCCGAGTGCCATCTGGTGGAACGTGGTCGGGCTGCGGTCGCCGTAGACCGGCGGGGCCCCCGCGACGCCGCCGGACTGGCCGCCGCCCTGCGCGGGCACCTGGGCCTGACCGGCCGGCTTCTGCTGCCAGCTCGGCTGCTGCTGTCCCTGCTGGGACTGCTGGGACTGCTGAGGCTGCTGTCCCTGCTGGTGCCAGCTGGGCTGCTGCGCCTGCTGGGGCGGCGGTGCCTGCTGGGCCTGCTGCTGCCAGCCTGCCTGCGGGGACTGGGCCGCCGCCTGCTGGTGCGAGGGCTGCGGCTGCTGTGCCTGCTGCGGTACCGCGCCCGAGCCGGAGCCCGCGCCGGTGAGGATCAGCTGCGGACCATCGGTGGCATTGCCCAGGTGTACGTCGGAACCCGGGCCGATCTCCGTGTGATGGATGCGCTGGCCCTGCACATACGTGCCGTTGGTGCTGCCGTGGTCTTCGATCACCCAGCTCCGGCCGCCCCAGCTGATCGAGGCGTGCCGCCAGGACACCCTGGCGTCGTCTATGACCACGTCACCCTGGGGATCGCGACCAAGGGTGTACGACCTGGACGCGTCGAGCGCCCAGGTCCTGCCGTTCAATTCCAGTACGAGTTCCTGCACTCCATGCCCCACTAGTTGTCCCCCGTAGTTACGCCCGTCACCGGGAGTCTAGGGATGGTGAACATCGTGGGGAACTATTTCAGGCTCCGGCTCGAATACGAAAGTCGGGCCATGTGAAGAGGGGGTGCGCGTGGCCGCTGCGCGCCCGTTGACTCAGCCGAAACACCCTCGGAGAGTAGTAAGCGCCCATGAGTGCGCATGTCTGCGTACGGATCATGCGCGAGCTGGGCAACTGGGATGTACCGGTACAGATCGGGTGGCCAGATGGATGCGAACGGCCGGGTCGGTGTGCGGTGGGGCGATGCCCTGCTGGCCTCAATTGCCGCTGTGAGCTGGGCTTTGGCGGGGATGGCGGGCACAGCCGCGTTAGGCCTGCACCTCTTGGGGGCGGATGCGGCGGGGGCATTACCGGCGCTGACGGCAGCCGTGGTCGTCCTGGCGGTGGGCGGCTCCGTCACCCCCACCGGAAACGTCTCGGCCTTTGGGATAGAGGGCGCCGCGGCGCGAACGGCCGTCGATATTGCGCCACTTGGGGTGGGTCTGGTCGGCGCGCTGCTGCTCGCGTTCTTCTTCCTGCGCTCCCTGAAGAGCGCAGGAAAGGAGATTCCGGGCAGCGAACTGGCGGTGCGCGCGGGGTCGGTGGTGGTGCTGTTCCTCGTCACTCTGGGTGGTCTCGCATGGGCGGGTCACGACGTCATCACGATTGACGGCGCGAAGCTCGGACTCGACAGAATTCCCGGAAACGATCTCCCTGGCGGCATCGGTGACAAACTCCCCGACGCGATCGGCGGGCTGCTGCCGGACCGGCTCTCGGATCTGGTGGATGCGAAGGCGACGGTCGGGTTCGGTGTGAATACCGGGCCCTCGCTGCTCGGCGGCGCGGTGTGGGTGATCGGCGTCCTGCTGATCGCGCTGCTCGCCTCCCGGCGTACGCCACTGCCGCGGGGCTGGGACGCGGCACACCGGGTGCTCAGGCCGGCCGCGTCCGCACTGGTCACGGTGTTGCTGGTGGCGGTGCTGGCCGGGCTGGTGGCGGCGTTGTACGCGGCGATCGGCGACGAGCAGCCTGGCCGGATCGTCGGGGCGGCGCTGCTCGGGGCGCCGAACGGGGTGTGGCTGGCGATCCCGCTGGGCCTCTTCGTCCCGTGGAACGGCCATGCCACCGGCCAGCTGGTCAACGTCCTCCCCTCCCCCTTCGACGCACTGCTGTCGGGGGCGGACAACCGCCCGCTGTCGGTGCCCAGGCTCGCCGAACTCGACGGGCGGGTCTGGCTGCTGGCCGTCGCCGTCGTGGTGATGATCCTGTACGCCGGTGTGCTCGCGGCCTCGCGGACGCCGCGCGAGGACCTGTCGGTGGCGGGGTACGCCGGCCAGTGCGCGGTGGCGCTGGGGGCGGTGACGGGGGTGGGGTTGCCGCTCCTGGTGTGGCTGACGGGGGTGTCGGCGGACGCGTCGCTCTCGGTGCTGGGCTTCGATGCCTTCGGGGCCGGGATCTCGCTGAGCGGGAATGTGGCGATGGCACTGCTGCTCGGGGTGGTGTGGGGTGCGGCGGCCGGGGCGCTGGGCGCGGTGCTGGCGTGCGCCTCGGGAGCGGCGGGCCGGCGGGCGGCGGTGCTGGCGCGGGGTGGGGTGCCGGGGAGGGGGGACCGGACGTATCCGGATCTGGCGTACGTACCGGGGCCCTACACCCCGTCGCCCCGGTACGGGGGTTCGGCCCAGGAGCAGGCGAATCCGTATTTGCGGGAGGTGGGGGACGAAGGGCGGTACGGACGGGGGGAGTACGGGACCGGGGCGGGACCCGGGTCCGGGTCAGGTGCCAGGCAGGGACCTCGTGCGGGACAGGGCCCCGGTGCGGGACAGGGCTTCGGGGCGGGCGGGCACGGTCCCGGTCCCGGGCGGAGTGCCGAGCCGACGCCTCCGCCTGCCGGGTCGCTGGGTCCCGTACCGCATCGGAAGACGAAGGACGGGCGGCACGCGGCGCCGACCATCTCGGGCATGCCGTCGCCCCCTGCGCCGCCGGGGCGGCCGGGGCCCCGGTTCACCAAGGGCAAGGCGTCACCTCCGGACGAGGAGGGCCCGCCGCCGCCCGGGGCGCCGGGGCGGGGGCGGCGGTAGGCCGCGGCCCGGGCCTCCGGCGTCCGACGGGGGCCGCACGGGTGAGAGAGGTGTCTCTGTCCGGTGGGCGGGACGGCCCGCGACGCCGCATCGCCGGGCCGATACGGTGTGCACACCATGAGCGCATTGCCGAATACCGACGTCCCCACCCTTCTCGTCAAGATCTTCGGGAAGGACCGTCCCGGGATCACCGCCGGGCTCTTCGACACCCTCGCCGCCTACTCCGTCGACGTCGTCGACATCGAGCAGGTCGTCACCCGTGGCCGCATCGTCCTGTGCGCGCTCGTCACCGAGCCGACCGTCGCCGCGGCCGGTGAGCTGAGGGCGACCGTGCACAGCTGGGCGGACTCCCTCAAGCTCCAGGCCGAGATCATCTCCGGCACGGGCGACAACCGGCCGCGTGGCAGCGGCCGTTCGCACGTCACCGTGCTCGGCCACCCGCTGACCGCGGAGTGCACGGCGGCCATAGCGGCCAGGATCACCGACACCGGCGGAAACATCGACCGTATCTTCCGTCTCGCCAAGTACCCGGTCACCGCGGTGGAGTTCGCGGTCTCCGGCGTGGACACCGAGCCGCTGCGCACCGCACTCGCCACCGAGGCCGCCGAGATCGGCGTGGATGTGGCCGTGGTGTCGGCGGGGCTGCACCGCCGGGCCCAGCGTCTGGTGGTGATGGATGTGGACTCGACGCTGATTCAGGACGAGGTGATCGAGCTGTTCGCCGCGCACGCCGGGTGCGAGGCGGAGGTCGCCGCCGTCACCGAGCAGGCGATGCGCGGGGAGCTGGACTTCGAGCAGTCGCTGCACGCCCGCGTCGCCCTGCTGAAGGGGCTGGACGCGGAGGTGGTGGAGAAGGTCCGCGCCGAGGTGCGGATGACGCCGGGTGCGCGGACCCTCGTACGTACCCTCAAGCGGCTCGGTTACCAAGTGGGCGTCGTCTCCGGGGGCTTCACCCAGGTCACCGACGCGCTCCAGGACGAGCTCCAGCTCGACTTCGCGTCCGCCAACACCCTGGAGATCGTCGACGGGAAGCTCACCGGCCGGGTGACCGGCGAGATCGTGGACCGGGCGGGCAAGGCGCGGCTGCTGCGCCGGTTCGCCGCGGAAGCCGGGGTTCCGCTCGACCAGACGGTGGCGATCGGCGACGGCGCGAACGACCTCGACATGCTCAACACGGCAGGTCTGGGCGTCGCGTTCAACGCCAAGCCGGTGGTCAGGCAGGCCGCCGACACCGCGGTCAACGTGCCGTTCCTGGACACCGTCCTCTACCTCCTGGGGATCACCCGCGAAGAGGTCGAGGCCGCCGACGGGGACGTCATCCACCTGCACTGAACAGCACGCACACGAGAGCACGCGCGCAGGAAAGAGGGCCCCGGGGAGCATCCGCTCCCCGGGGCCCTGCCCTTGCTTCGGGGGAGGTACGTCCCTCAGTCGTGCGGCGCCCAGTAGTCCGTGAGCCGGCCCACCCCGTGCTCGACCGACTTCCAGCTGCCGGTGAACTCGATGACGGCGTACGTCGCGGTGGGGAAGCCGCTCTTGGTCATCCGGGCCAGCGCGTCCGGGTCGGCCTTGCCCGCGAGGGCGTCGGCGACCGCGTGCATGCCCGGGTTGTGGCCGATGACCAGGAGGTTCTCGGTCTCGTCGGAGACCTCGTTGAACAGGGCGAGGATTTCGCCGAGGGAGGCCTCGTACAACCGGTCCTCGTAGACCGTTTTGGGCCGCTGCGGCATCTCCTGGACCGCCAGCTTCCAGGTTTCCCTGGTCCTGGTGGCGGTCGAGCACAGTGCCAGGTCGAAGGTGATGCCGGTGTCGGCCAGTTTCCGGCCCGCGGTGGCCGCGTCCCTCCGGCCCCGGTCCGCGAGCGGCCGGTCGTGGTCGGACACCTGCGGCCAGTCGGCTTTGGCGTGCCGGAGAAGGACGATCCTGCGGGGTGTATCGACGCTCATGCACCCCAGCTTCGCACGAAATGCGCATCGGGGCCCGGGGTGTTGGCGCCTCTCCCCCGGCACGGGTGAACGGCGGGCCCGGGGCGGTCAGAACGGCAGTACGTCGAGGATCCGCCCCAGCAGGTACGCGATGCCAGGTGCGTCCTGCGTACCGCCGGCGGCATGTGCCTGCCCCGGACCGGCCATCAGGACGAACAGCACGACGAAGGCGGCGACCGGGAGGGCGACGGCCCACCACGGCAGCCGCTTGCCGAGGGCGGCGGGGCGTCGGGCGGGGTGCGTGGGGGCCGACATGGCCGCCTCCGTGGGAGTTCGAGCGGGACCGGGAAGGAACACGTTCGAACCTACAAAGTGCGCGCCCCCCGGCCCATCCGGTGAACTCCCCACTTGACCCTGATCCCAGCCCCCTAGGGGATGGTGGGGACAGCCCCACCCCCTCCCCCGCGGGCGCCTTCGGCCTACGGGGAGGCGAGCGTCGCGATCACCGCGATGATCACGGTGACGGCGAGCATCGCGCCGAGCACCACCAGCAGTTTCTTCTGGCCGTTCGGGGGGTTCGGTTCAAGCACAGGCATGGGGTCAGTCTCGCACCCTTTGTCCTGCCCCCGGCCCCGGGCATCCCCGCCGGGAAGGCCCGCCTCAGGCCGCGAGCTCGGTCTCGATCGTACGGTTGCGTCCGGCCAGCACGCCGACGGCCATCTGCGGCAGCATCAGGCCCGCCATCAGGGCGATCGGCAGTCCCCAGCCGCCGCTGACGTCGTGCAGCACGCCGATCAGCAGCGGGCCGGGGATGGAGATCAGATAGCCGATGCTCTGCGCGAAGGCGGACAGCTTCACCACGCCCTGGTGGCTCTTGGCGCGCAGGCCGATCATGGTGAGGGCCAGCGGGAACGCACAGTTGGAGACGCCGAGCAGCAGCGCCCAGATCCAGGCCCCGCCCGCAGGGGCAAGGTAGAGACCGGCGTAACCCGAGAGACCGCAGGCGCCGAGCACCAGCACGACCGGACCCTGGTGCGTCAGCCGGGTGGCGACGCGCGGGATGACGAAGGCGAGCGGGATGCCCATCGCCATGGTCAGGGCGAGCAGGATGCCGGAGGTTCCGGCGGAGATGCCGGCGTCGCGGAAGATCTGCGGCATCCAGCCCATGGTGATGTACGCGGCGGTGGCCTGGAGTCCGAAGAAGAAGGCGAGTGCCCAGGCGGTACGGGACTTGACCATGCGCAGCTCGGGGGCGCGTGCCGGGGTCTCGGCGGCCGACTCCAGGGCCTCGACGTCGGGGGTCTCGGCCTGCGCCGGGGCGGCCGCCGCCTTGCGGTCGCGGCCGTGCCTGACGGCGAGCGGGAGCCAGACGCACACCGCGAGCGCGGCGAGGATGCCCCACACCGCGAGGCCGGTCTGCCAGCTGCCGCCGAGCGCCTTGGTGAGGGGCACGGTGGAAAGTGCGGCGAGCGAGGTGCCCAGGGCCAGCGCCATCGAGTACAGGCCGGTCATGGTGGAGACCCGGTCGGGGAACCACTGCTTGACGATGGCCGGCAGCAGGATGTTGCTGACGGCTATGCCGACCAGGGCGAGTGCGCTGGCGGCGAGGAAGCCCGCCGTGCCGCCGGCGAAGGGGCGCAGGAAGAGGCCGATCGCGATGGCGGTCATGCCTGCCAGGACGATCGTGGAAGGCCCGAAGCGGCGCGCCAGCCGGGGGGCCATGATCCCGAAGACCGCGAAGCAGAGGGACGGGATGGAGGTGACCATGCCCGCGACGGCGCCGCTCATCCCGAGCCCCTGGCGGACCTCTTCGAGGAGCGGGCCGAGGCTGGTGATGGCGGGGCGGAGGTTCAGTGCGGCGAGCACCAGGCCGACGACCATCAGCCGGACGACCCAGACGGATCGCGTCGATTTCTCCGGTGCGGGGGTCATCGCGGGGCGGGGCTTCGGTGCGGTGCTGGGCTCGGGCCGCAGGGTCCGGGTTTCATCGACAGGCATGGAACCATCATAGAATCATGGGATGATTGGTTGTCCAATCGATCCCGGTCCGTACGATCCGTCACTCCACGCCCGTGCGAGCCACCACCCGAACCCGCCAGTCCGAACGAGGAGCACCATGACGCTGACCTCTGCCCGGCGTTCCGCACTCTCCGACCAGGTCATCAGCGCCCTGCGCAACCAGATCACCTCCGGCGAGTGGCCCGTGGGATCACGGATTCCGACCGAGCCCGAGCTGGTCGACCAGCTCGGTGTGGCACGCAACACAGTCCGCGAGGCGGTGCGCGCCCTGGCGCACAACGGGCTGCTCGACATCCGGCAGGGGTCGGGGACGTACGTCCTGGCCACCAGCGAACTGGCCGGGGTGATGCACCGCAGGTTCGCGGACGCCGACCCCGCGCACATCGCCGAGCTGCGCTCCACCCTGGAGTCCTCGGCCGGGCGGCTGGCCGCCCAGCGGCGTACCGAGAAGGACGTCCGGCAGCTGGACGCGCTGCTCGCGCGGCGCGAGGAGGCGTGGGCCTCGGGGAACGCCGAGCAGTTCGTCACCGCGGACGCCTCGCTGCACCTGGCGGTGGTGGCCGCCTCGCACAACGACGTACTGATCGGGCTCTACGCCGACCTCGGCGATCTGCTGCGGGAGTGGCTGCGCGACGACATCGGACACGAGCTGCGGCCCGAGGACCACATGGACCACGCCCGGCTGATCGAGGCGATCCGGGCGGGCGACGCGGAGACGGCGGCGTCGGAGGCGGCCGGCTATTCGCTGAAGTGTCTGGCCGAGCGCGGGGTGCTCACGGGGCCGGCGCAGGGCTGAGCCCGCTGTCCGGCGGGACCGGGCCCTCCAGCGGGGCCGGCGCGCCCTTCCGTGGAACCGAACCCTCCAGGGGGACAGAACCGCCCGGCCGGACCGGCAGGAGTGGCGGTTCGGGGACGTACGCGTGGCTGACCCAGGCGTCGGCGACCTCTTTCCAGCAGCGGCTGGTGAGCCGCACGGTTTCGGCCGGGCCGACCTCCACCGGGGCCGAGTCGCCGTCGATGTCCCACCAGCGCCCGCATTCGGTGTGCAGCCGGACGAGGTCGGGCTGGGCGTAGGGGTTGTGGCAGTACGAGACGACCTGGGAGCGCTCGACGGCGATACGGCAGCTGGCGCCGAAGGGGGCAGCGGACGGTTCGGCGCGGACCGGGGCGGGGGTCGCGGAGGCCGGGCTGCCGGGGAGGGCGGCGTAGGTGAGCGCGCCGGTGACGGCGACCGCCGCCAGCGAGGACGCCAGGAACGCCGCACGTCGGCTGCCGTGCCCGCGGCTTGCGAAGCCGGAGCCGGGTCGGCCGTTTCTGCGGCGGCCGAAGCCGAGTCCGCCGTGCTCGCGGTCGCCGTGACTGTTGCCGCTTGGTCCGCTGTGGTTGCTGTGCTCGCTGTGTCTGCGCCTGCTGCTGCCCGCACCGGACACCCGACGGCCACCTCCTCCCGTGCACCGGACATCGCACCGACCTTGCCCCGATGTCCGGCGAATTCACTGCGCCGATATCGAGCCGGGTTCGCCCCGGTTCGCTCAGTCTGCGGTGGTTCACCACGGTTTACGACTTGAGGGGTGCCTGACGAGCAGGTTCCGTCGCGGAGGGTTGACAGGCCGAATGGCCTGAATATGTTACATGCAACATTGAGCATGCCGCTGACCCCTCCGGGAGGACTCCCATGCAACCCACGCGCCCCACGGACCCCTCACGCCTCCTGGAGTGCGATCTGCTGCTGTCGGGGGGCCGGGTGGTGACCGTCGACGGACGGCGGTCGGTGTTCGAGCCGGGCTCGGTGGCGATCTCCGGCAACCGGGTGGTGGCCGTCGGTCCGGCGGCCGAGACGGACGCCCAGTGGCAGGCGAGGCGCACCGTGGACTGCCGGGGGAAGGCGGTGCTGCCGGGGTTCGTCGACGGGCATTCGCACCTCTTCCAGGCGCTGGCCCGCGGGATGGGCGAGGGGCTCTCGATCTGGCCCTGGCTCTGCGAGTTCATGTGGCCGTACTCGATAGCCGTCGACCCCGAGGACGCCCGCGTCGCGGCCACCCTCGGGGCGGTGGAGGCACTGCGCTCGGGCATCACCACCGTGATCGACAACCACTACGCGCCGACCGATCCGGACACCGTTCTGGCGGTCGCCCGGGCCGTCGAGTCGGCCGGACTGCGGGGCGCGATCGCACGCGGGATGCTCGGGCACAAGACCGAGGTCGCCAAGGAGCGCGGGCTGCCCGACGCCCTGTACCGCTACTCCACCCAGGAGGAGCTGGACATCACCCGCGACTGCATGCGGCGCCGCCCGCCGCGCACCTCCATGGTGGAGATCTGGCCCGCACCGCTCAATCTGAGCTACGTCGACCAGGACCTGGTCAGGGGTGCGGTGGAGCTCGCCGCCGAGTTCGGCACCCGCTGGCACACCCACTGCTCGGAGGGCGCCAAGGATCCGGCGAGCTATCTTCAGGCGTACGGAATCCGGCCGGTGGAGTGGCTGGCCAGGGAGGGGCTGCTCGACGAACGGGCCACCCTGGCGCACGCGATCTGGCTGGACGACGCCGAGGTGAAGCACATCGGTGAGCGCCGGGCCGGGGTGTCCCACAACCCCACGTCCAACGCCTATCTGGCCTCCGGCGTGATGCGGCTGCGGGAGCTGCGGGATGCCGGCGCGGTGGTGTCGCTGGGCACCGACGGGCCGAGCGCCGGGCACCGGCAGGACATGTTCGAGGTGATGAAGCAGACGCTGTTCAACCAGCGGCTCAAGCACCTCGACCCGGCCTCCGCGCGCTGTGAGGAGGCCCTTGAGCTGGCCACCCGCGAGGGCGGCCGATACGCCGGTACGGGCACCGGCACCCTGACCGTCGGCGCGCCCGCGGACCTCGCGGTCGTCGCCCTCGACCGGCCGCATCTGCGGCCGGTGCACCGCACGGTGGCCACGCTCGTCTACTCGGCGCGCGGCAGTGACGTGGAGATGACGGTCGTCGACGGGCGGGTGGTGTTCGAGGACGGCCACTGCACGCTCGTCGACGAGTCCGCGCTGCTCGAAGAGGCGCAGGAGCGGGCCGAACGCCTGGTATCCCGGGCCGGTTTCGACCCGCTGCGCAGCGCCTGGAACCACTGAGCCACCGGCCCACCCGTCCCGCCGACCGCACCACCCAAGCCTCCCGAAACCCAAAGCCTCCCGAATCCTGACCCCACGGACAAGGCCCCCACACGCAGGAACAGGCTGCCCGTCCGCGGCCCCCGTACGTGTGCACGAATGGACCCCTGCCGTCACGACGGCGGGTGGAGGGAGATCGCACATGTCCCGCACCACTGATCAGGGCTGTACGGACGACGAGAAGGACGGTCGCAACACAGCCCCTACGACCATCACAGCAGTCCCCACGACCACCACCGCACCACCCGTCGCACCGGGACCGGACCCCGTGGAGGCGGTGCCGTCGTTCTGGCGGCTCGCGGTCTACGGCTTCCAGCACGTGCTCGCCTTCTACGCCGGAGCGGTGGTGATGCCGCTGCTTGTCGCGCAGGGGGTCGGCCTGCCGGACGAGGACATCGGGCTGCTGGTCAACGCGTCGCTGCTGACCTGCGGCATCGCCACACTCATGCAGGCGGTGGGCTTCAGGGGGGTCGGCATCAAGCTGCCGATCGTGCAGGGCACTTCGACCACGGCGGTGCCCTCGCTCGTCTCGGTGGGGCTGGCGGCCGGCGGCGCGAAGGCCGGTATGCCGACCGTGCTGGGGGCGGTGATCGCGGCGGGGCTCGCCCTGTTCGTGATCGCGCCGATCTTCAGCAAGCTGGTGAAGTACTTCCCGCCGCTGGTCACCGGCACCATCGTGACCATCGTCGGGATCACCCTGCTCGGGGTCGCCGCCCGTCAGGTGGGCGGCGGGGATCCGACCGCCAAGACCTTCGGGTCGCCCGCCCAACTGGGGCTGGCGGCGGTCACCTTCGTGGTGATCCTGCTGCTCTACAAGTTCTCGCGGGGCTTCCTGGCGACCGTGGCGGTGCTGGTGGGGCTGTTCATCGGCACCACGGTGGCCGCGCTCCTGGGGAAGACGGACTTCTCCAAGATCGGGGACGCCTCGTGGCTGGGGATGGCGGCTCCGCTGCACTACGGGATCCAGTTCGACACCATCGCGATCCTGTCCATCTTCATGGTCATGATCATCGTGGCGGTGGAGTCGATCGGGCAGTTCTTCGCGGTCGGCGAGATCGTCGGCCGTGAGGTCGACGGAAAGGGCGTGACCAGGGCGCTGCGGGCGGACGGGCTGGCCACGGCGGTGGCAGGCGCCCTCAACTCCTTCCCGAGCACGGTGTATTCGCAGAACATCGGACTGATCCGACTCACCCGGGTGAAGAGCCGGTGGATCATCGCCTCGGCCGGCGTGATCATGATCCTGTTCGGTCTGGTGCCCAAGATCGGGGCGATCGTCGCCGCGATGCCGGCCTCGGTGCTCGGCGGCGCGACGATCGTGCTCTTCGCGACCATCGCGGTGGTCGGCATCCAGATCCTGCTCCAGGCGGACCTCACCGACCAGCGGAACACCATCCTGGTGGCCGCCAGCATGGGCATCGGCTTCCTGCCGACCGCGTTCCCGCAGTTCGCGGAGCAGATGCCGACCCGGCAGCTGCATGCACTCTTCGAGAGCGGAATCATCCTCGGGACGATCACAGCTGTCCTGTTGAACCTGTTCTTCCACCATTTGCGCATCCCGGGAAGGTCCAAGAAGGAGGTCGAACCCGTTGACCCGCCGAAGGATTACATGCAACATGAAGTCCACACCGCGAGGGAGGCCTCCGAGGCCTCGGACACGGTGTAGCAGGACGGTTCACGGCTAGTCACCACCAGCACTTCGACACACAGGGATGGGGAGGCGAGGATGGCGACCGACAAGGCACAGCAGGCGGCACACCAGGCTGTGAATCCGGTCGCGGCCGGGAGTCTGCTGGCGGACCGCGCGTACGACGAGCTGAAGGCCGCCGTTCTGGCGAACCGCCTTCGCCCGGGCGACGCACTGTCCGTTCCGGCGCTCGCCTCGCAGATGGGCATCAGCCGCAGCCCCGTCAGGGAAGCCGTGCAGCGGCTGATCCACGACGGACTCGCCTCCCACGTCCCGCACCGGGGCGCCGTGGTCTCCACCGTCGACCTGGACGACGTACGTCAGCTGTACGTGGTCCGCGAGGTCATGGAGGGACTCGCGGCGCGCCTGGCCACCGAGCGGCTCGACGCCACCAAGGTCGGCGAACTGCGCGATCTGCTCGAACAGCACGAGCGCGTGGTCACCTCCGACTACGACGAGCGGGCGCACATCGAGATGGACATGGCGTATCACCGCCTGATCCGCGAGGTGGCCGGAAACACCCATCTGACCTCCGCCCTCGACACCATCCAGGGCAAGGCCCACCTGGCCCTGCACTCCCTGTGGCGCAGCCCGGAGGCCCCGCGCCTCGCCGTCGCCGAGCACCGCCGGATCTTCGAGGCGATGACCGCCGGCGACCCGGACGAGGCGGAGCTGGCGGCCCGGGAGCACATCAGACGGCTGCGCATCCGGCTCTCCCAGGCGGTGGCCTCGGGCCCCGACCAGGACGGTCCGGTGCCGGGCATCCATCCGGTGGCGTAACTCCCGTACACCCCGAAGCACTTGAAGCACCGCACGCCTCGCCAAAAACCACTGGCACAGCACCACCCGCACAGCACCACCGCACCACATCGCACCACCCCAGCCCCATGACGTGGAAGGGAAGTGATCGATCGTGAGCACCGCAACCGGAGTACGGCATGGGGTGGGCGAAAGCGTCCGGCGGCCCGACGGGCGGCTGAAGGTGAAGGGGGACTTCGCGTACTCCTCCGACCTGCACGCGGACAACATGGTGTGGGGCGCGACCCTGCGCAGCCCGCACCCCTCGGCCCGGATAGTCCGGCTCGACACGAGCAGGGCGCTGAAGCTGCCCGGCGTGGTCGCGGTGCTCACCCACGAGGACGTGCCCGGTCATCCGCTGTACGGGATGAAGGTCGCCGACCAGCCCGTACTGGCCGTGGACCGGGTCCGTTACCAGGGCGAGCCGGTGGCCCTGGTGGCCGCCGA
Source organism: Streptomyces sp. NPDC051561 (assembly GCF_044454195.1). Classification (NCBI taxonomy): domain Bacteria; kingdom Bacillati; phylum Actinomycetota; class Actinomycetes; order Kitasatosporales; family Streptomycetaceae; genus Streptomyces; species Streptomyces sp. NPDC051561. Next base: position 26,524 of record NZ_JBITDM010000019.1, read on the forward strand.
CCATCCGGAGACCGCGCGCCGCGCACTGCGGCTGATCGAGGTCGAGTACGAGGTCCGGGCGCCGCTGACCGACCCGGAGCTGGCGGTCAGCGGGGACGGGCCGCTGGTGCACGAGCGGCGGGTGGACGGCAAGGACGAGCAGGGGAACGTCGTACGGCACATCCGCATCCGGCACGGGGACATGGCGGAGGCGGAGCGCCTCGCCGAGGTGGTGGTGTCCGGGACGTACGACGTCGGGATGCAGGACCAGGCTTTCCTGGGGCCGGAGTCGGGGCTCGCGATACCGGCCGAGGACGGCGGCGTCGATGTGTACGTCTCGACGCAGTGGCTGCACGACGACCAGCACCAGATGTGTTCGGCGCTCGGACTGCCCCCGGAGAAGGTGCGGTTGACGATGTCCGGCGTCGGCGGGGCCTTCGGTGGACGCGAGGACGTGTCGGTGCAGATTCACGCGGCGATGATGGCCCTGCACACGGGCCGGCCGGTGAAGATGAGCTACAACCGCGAGGAGTCCTTCTTCGGGCACGTCCACCGGCACCCGGCGAAGATGTGGTTCGAGCACGGCGCCACCCGCGAGGGGAAGATCGTCTACGTCAAGGCGAAGATGATCTTCGACGGGGGTGCCTACACCTCCACCTCACAGGTGGTCATCGCCAACGGCTCGTACTTCGCCGCCGGGGCCTACGAGGTGCCGCACGCCGAGATCGACGGCTACTCCGTCTACACCAACAACCCGCCCTGCGGCGCGATGCGCGGCTTCGGTGCCGTCCAGTCCTGTTACGGCGTCGAGTCCAACATGGACAAGCTGGCGCGTGAACTTGGCCTGGATCCGGTCGAGTTGAGGCTGCGGAACGCGATGACGGTCGGGACGGTGCTGCCCACCGGGCAGGCGGTCGACGGCCCGGCGCCCGCCGCCGAGCTGCTGGAGCGGCTGCGCGCCAGACCCCTCCCCCAGCGCGCCGAGGGCGCCTTCGGACTCCCCGGCGGGCTCAACAACACCAGCCACGGCGAGGGCATCAAGCGCGGGGTCGGCTATGCGATCGGGGTCAAGGCGATCGGCTTCTCGGGCGGCGTCGACGACCGCTCGGTGGCCCGGGTCCGGCTCTCGCTGGTCAACGGCGAACCCGTGGCCGAGGTGCACACCGCCGCCGCCGAGTGCGGGCAGGGCATCGTCACCCTCCAGGCCCAGATCGTCCGCAGCGAACTCGGCGTCGAGCAGGTCACCGTGCTCCCCGCCGACACCCAGGTCGGCGACGCCGGCTCCTCCTCCGCGTCCCGGATCAGCTGGATGAGCGGCGGGGCGGTGCAGGGCGCCTGCAAGGCCGTACGGGAGAAGCTCACCGCGCTCGGGGACGGGCCGATGGCACAGATGCTCGCGGGTGGGCCCGTCGAGGCCGAGTACGAGTACGCGCACCGGCGCACCTACCCGGTGGATCCCGAGCGCGGGCAGGGCGAGGCGCACATCGCCTTCGCGTTCGCCGCGCACCGGGCGGTCGTCGAGGTCGACACCGAGCTCGGGCTGGTGAAGGTGGTGGAGCTGGCCACCGCGCAGGACGTCGGCAAGGCGATGAACCCCCTTGCCGTGGAAGGGCAGATCGAGGGCGGCAGCGCCCAGGGCCTGGGACTGGCCCTGATGGAGGAGCTGCACGTCAAGGACGGGAAGGTGCGCAACCCCTCCTTCACCGACTACCTCATCCCCACCATCGCGGACATGCCGTCCGTCCCCATAGACCTTCTCGAACTGCCGCACCCCGACTCGCCGTACGGCCTGAACGGGGTGGGCGAACCACCGACCCTGTCCTCCACGCCGGCCATCGCCAATGCCCTTCGCGACGCGACGGGGCTGGAGCTGGCCAGGGTGCCGGTGCGACCCGACGACTTCACGGAAGGGAGGTGAGGCGGGCCCTGCCCTGGGTCCCCGAACGGTTCACCACGGTCCACACACAGCAGTACGTACGACCAGAACCAGCAGGGAAGGAACAACACCTTGATCATCGACACCCATATGCACCCGACGAACATCGTCGACCAGGCGTGGAGGCACGACGGCGAGCCGTTCACCGGTGAGCGCACCCTGGAGATGATGGACGGCCCCTACATGATCAATGGGAAGCCGCGCCGCATCGACATGGGCTGCATCATGCCCCCGCCCGGCAACTCGGTGTGGCAGGACGGGATGCGCGGGGGTCGCGAGGGAATTCGCGATTACATGGCGTACATCACGAAGCTGGTCACGGAGTACCCGGACCGCTTCATCGGGAACTTCATGTACAACCCGCGCTTCGGGCCGGAGAACGGCGCGCTGGAGCTGCGACACCACGTCAAGGAATACGGCTACAAGATGGTGAAGCTGCATGCCAACATGCACTCGTACCGTCCCGACCGTGCCCTGGACTGGCTGCGTCCGATCCTGAAGGTCTGCGACGAGCTCGGCATCCTCGTCCTGATCCACACCGGTGACGGACCGTACTCGATCCCGACGCAGTTCTACCCGATCATCCGGGAGTTCCCGAACGTCAACTTCATCCTCGGCCACTTCGGTGTGCAGACGGGTGGCGTGTACTGCTTCGAGGCGCTCTACATGATCCTCGACTCGCCGAACGTGTACGGCGAGTCCGGCTGGCTCCTGCAGTCGCGCATCGTGGAGTTCGCGCAGCAGATGGAGAAGCACCAGCTGGTCTTCGGCACCGACTCACCGCCGAACGAACCCGGCATGTGGGCACGGGAGTTGGAGGTCCTGATGGGGCCGCCGCCGCAGGGCATGAACCTCTCCGAGGAACACCTGGAGGGCTACCTGGGCAACAACGTGGCGAAGCTCCTGGGGATCGACCCGACGCCCGCCCCGCGTGACCAGGAAGAGGCGCAGCTGCGCCTGAAGAGCACGTACGCCACGCTGGAGAACCCGTCGGCGAAGACCGCCGCCGAGGCGACCGCGTCGCGCGCGTAGCCGGGGGAAGGACCGGGGCGGCTCCGATGCTCGGGAGGCTCGGGGCCGCCCCTTTCCCGTACGGCTTTCACTGTCGATACATCAACTCTTCCGGCGAATTGTCTCCGCCGCCGAATCATCTCTGCCGTTCAGTACTCGCGTGAGAAAAGTGGTGCCGCAATGCAGCAGCGCATCGGTCATCTCGTTCCCTCCACCAGCATCGGCGTCGAGCGCTGGGTCTCTCAGATCTGCAAGCCGGTCGCCATCGAGGTCGCCCATCCGATCGCCCGTGCCTCGCTTCCCGAGGTACTGAGCGGGCCGGCCATCACCCCGTCCCAGTCCGGTGAACTCACCCGCGCCGCAGGCCAGTTGGCAGATGCGGGGGTGAGTGCGGTGGTGTGGAGCGGCAGTTCGGCGGATCTGCACGGCGCGGCGCACGGCCGGGCGATGGCCCGCTGGGTGGAGGAGGTCACGGGGGTACGTGCCTCCACCGTCACCCTGGGGCAGATCGAGCTGCTCTCGCGGCGGGACATCACCTCGATGGCTCTGGTCTCGGCGGGCAACGAGCAGACCGCCGGCCGTCTCGCGGACACCTATCTGGCGGCCGGTTTCAAGATCGCGTCGGTGACGGCGCTGGGTCTGGTGAACGCGCGGGAGGCGGCCGAGCTGTCGGTCTCCCGGGTACGGCGGCTGCTGCTCGACTCCGATTCGCTGGACGCGCAGGCCATCGTGGTGGCGGGCACCGAGCTGCCGGTGGCGCCCGTCGCGGCTTTGGTGGAAAGGGAGTTGGGGAAGCCTGTGTACGACGGGGCGCGGGTGGCGATCCACACCGGGCTGGAGCTGCTCGGCCTGTCGATCACGGCGCCGGAGTGGGGCGAGATGTTCGGGGCCGCGCACCCGGCCGGGGTGTGCTGTGACACGCACTGAAGCGTCGCAGAATCCGCAGGCGCGGGATCCGCAGGCGCACGATCCACAGGTGCGGGATCCGCAGCCGCAAGATCTGCGGGAGTTCCTGCGGACCTACGCGGCCGAGCACCCCGACGACGTCCTCACCGTGGACGAGAAGATCGACGGCGAGGACGTGGCCGCACTGGCCATGGAGCTGGCCCGGCGCGGCCGGGACGAGATGCTGGTCTGCCGGAACGTGGCGGGGCTGTCCGCCCCCGTCGTCACGAACGTCTTCGCCTCGCGGCGACGGGTGGCCCGGCTGCTCGGCACCGGCCCGGCGGGGCTGCACGCGGCGTACCAGGCGGCCTCGGCGCGGGCGTGCGAGCCGAGGGTGGTGGCGGACGGGCCGGTGCTTGAGGTCGTCGAGTCCGGTGCGGACATCGACCTCGCCACGCTCCCGCTGATCCAGCACTTCGCGTCGGACAGGGGCCCGTACATCACCAGCGGAATCATCGCGGCGGAGGCTCCGTCGTACGCGCCGCCGGGCCGGGCGGGCAATCTGAGCTATCACCGCTCGATGGTGCACAGCCGCGACGAGCTGGCCACCAGCCTGCATTCGCGCGGGCACCTGTGGCAGCTGCTGCGGATGGCCGAGGAGCGCGGGGAGCGGTTGCCGGTGGCGCTGGTGCTCGGCGGGCATCCGCTGTTCATGCTGGCGGCGTCGGCCAGGCTGGGTGCGGATCAGGACGAACGGGACGTGGCGGGCGGGCTGTTCGGCGCGCCCCTGGAGGTCGTCCGGACCCCGAAGTACGGGATCAGGGTGCCGGCCAGCGCGGAGATCGTCCTGGAGGGGTACATCGACCCGGCGCGGCACGCGCAGGAGGGGCCCTTCGGGGAGTTCTCCGGGTACTCCTCCGACCGGTCGACCAATGACGTGCTGACGGTGGAGACGGTGCTGCGGCGCAGCGACGCCCTGCTGATGGACGTGGTCGGCGGGAACACGGACGAGCATCTGAATCTGGCCCGGATTCCCCGCGAGTCCGAGATGGCGCAGAAGCTGCGGGAGCGCTTTCCCGAGGTCACGGCGTTGTACTACCCGACGTCCGGGACACACTTCCATGCGTATGTCGCGATGCGGGCGTCCCGGCCAGGGCAGGCGCGGCAGATCATGCTGGGGCTGCTGGGCTGGGATCCGTATCTGAAGACGGTCGTCGCGGTGGACGAGGACGTGGACGTCACCCAGGACGCGCAGGTGCTGTGGGCGATGGCCACGCATCTTCAGCCGCACCGGGACGTGTTCGTGGTCGACGGGCTGCCGGGAAGCCCGCTGGATCCGTCGTCGACGGCGAACGGGACGACCTCGCGGATGGCGCTGGACGCGACACGCGGGGCGGATTTCCACGGGGTGCGGATACGGGTGGCGGAGGAGCGCATGGCCACGGCGCGGAGGCTGTTGGGCTGAGGCGGGGCGGGGGGGCGGGGAGCGGTCGTCCGACTCGGCGGCCGGGGAAGGATTACGTCTGCCGGGGAAGGGTCACGGCGCCACGGGGGGCGGACGTCTCATGGCTCCGGGCCGGACGCCCCATGGCGACGTGACCCACAGCACCCCTCCCCAGCATGGTGGTTGGCCACCTGGGCGCGGGGGTGGGGGCGGGCCTAGCCTCCCGCAGTCCCCTCGCCCCGCAGTGGAGGTCGCCCCATGTCCGCCCCGCCCCTCGCCGGACCGCGCCCGCGTACCGTACGCGTCCTCGCCGGACGGTGGCTCCGCCCCCGTACCGCACTCGCCCTCACGGTCGTCCTCGCGGCGGCCGCCGCCCTGTTGCCGGTGGCCTCCGCCGCCGCCTCGGAGCCCTGCGGGGGTGGGCTGCGAGTGCCTGGTGCCGCGTACCAGGAGCGCGCCTGTCTCCGGGACCTGACCACCACCGGCACCCTGGTCTCCGGGCACACCGATCCGGCCGACTGGGCGGGGCTCACCGCCAAGGACCTGCCGGTGCCGTCCGGGGTGCCGGGCACCCAGCTCGACGGGTACTTCCCGGACTCCTCCACGAGCAACGACAACCACGGCTGGAACCACGACGCGCAGTTCGTGATCCGGCTGCCCGACCGGTGGAACGGCGGTCTCGTCGTCGCGGGCACCCCCGGCAACCGGGGCCAGTACGCCAACGACCGCGCCCTCGCCGACTGGGTGCTCGCCAAGGGGTACGCCTACGCGGCCACCGACAAGGGAAACACCGGCCTCACCTTCTTCCGCGACGGCCGCCGCCCCGGGGACGCCGTCGCCGAATGGAACCAGCGCCTCACTCAACTCACCCGCGCGGCAAGGGCGGTTGTCGCCCAGCGCTACCACAGGCCGCCCACCCGCACCCTCGCCACCGGAATGTCCAACGGCGGCTATCTGGTGCGCTGGCAGCTGGAGAACCACCCCGAGCTGTACGACGGCGGCGTCGACTGGGAGGGCACCCTGTGGCGCGCGGACGGCCCGAACCTGATGACCTTCCTGCCGCCCGTGCTGCGCCACTACCCGGTGTACGCGGCGGGCGGCTCCGGCGCCGGAGCCGCGCGGGCGGCGCTGCACCGGGCCGGGCTGCCGGCCGGGTCGGAGTACCTGTGGCCGTACCACCACCGCGTCTACTGGGACCTGACCCAGCGGATCTACCGCGAGGAACTGGACCCCGGCTTCGACGGGGTGACCGAGGCGGGGACCCCGTACTGCGCGCCGGGCAGCGGTCCGGGCTGCGACGCGGACTACGCCTACGCGGACCGGCCGGACGAGGTGCGCCGGGCCGTCTCCCGTATCGCGCTGACCGGCCGGATCGGCAAGCCTCTGATCACCCTGCACGGCACCCACGACGTACTGCTGCCGCCCGCCCGCACCTCCGACGTGTACGCGCAACTCGTACGGTCCGCCGGGCGGGGGCACCTCTTCCGCTACTACCGGGTGGCGGACGGGACGCACACCGACGCCCTGTTCGACGCCTTCCCCGACCGGGTGCGACCGCTGGCGCCCTGCCACCGTGCGGCGTTCACGGCGATGGAGGCGTGGACGGGGGCGGGGGTGCGCCCGCCGTCGAGCAGGACGCTGCCCCGGCCCGCCCCGGAGGGTCTGCTGGAGAGGTGCCCGTTGCGGTGAGCCCACCACAGTGGGGGCAACCGACATGAAAGAGCGGGCCGTTGTGGTGACCCGCACCATGGGAGCAGCTGCGAGCCGCCCCTACTGTTTCCGGCCATGACGAGCATATTTCCCGCCCCTGCCCAGGGGCCCGCAGCCGGTCCCGGCGAGGCCGCCGCCACAGAACTCGGCGGCCGGGTCGCGCTGGTGACCGGCGGCGGCAGCGGCATCGGCCGGGCCTGCGCCCTCGCCCTCTCCCGGGCGGGGGCCACCGTGCACGTCGCCGACCGGGACGCCGAAGCGGCGAAGGCGGTCGCCGAGGAGGCCGGCGGGGTCGCGCACATCGTGGACCTCGCCGACCCGGCGGCCATCGGGGCGCTGCCCGCCGAGGCGGACATCCTGATCAACAACGCCGGACTTCAGCACGTCGCCCCGCTCACCGAATTCCCGCCCGAGCGCTTCGAGTTGATCCAGCGGGTGATGGTCACCGCCCCCTTCCTGCTGCTGCGCCGGACACTGCCGCACATGTACGCGGGCGGCTGGGGGCGGGTGGTGAACATCTCCAGCGTGCACGGGCTGCGCGCCAGCCCGTACAAGAGCGCCTATGTCACCGCCAAGCACGCGCTGGAGGGTCTGAGCAAGGTGGCCGCCCTGGAGGGCGCACCGCACGGGGTGACCAGCAACTGCGTCAATCCAGGCTATGTGCGCACCCCGCTGGTCGAGGGCCAGATCCGTGATCAGGCGGCGGCGCACGGCATCGGCCCCAACGAGGTGCTCGCCGACGTACTGCTGGCCCGCTCCCCCGTGAAGCGGCTCCTCGAAGCGGCGGAGGTCGCGGCGGCCGTGCTGTGGCTGTGCGGGCCCAACTCCGGTTTCATCACCGGGAGTTCACTCCCCCTGGACGGCGGCTGGACCGCCTGCTGAAGCACCTCTGCACGCATCCGAGCCCGTATCTGTTTCCGCACCCGCCCCGTATCCGTCCCCGTCAGTGAAAACCGGTGACTTCCATGACAGACACCACGACCACCGCTGGTCCCGCAAAGCCCGGCGGCATCGGCCGTATCGTCGGCGCGAGCCTGATCGGCACCACCATCGAGTGGTACGACTTCTTCCTCTACGGGTCGGCCGCCGCCCTGGTGTTCAACACCCTTTTCTTCCCGACCTCCGACCCGCTGGTCGGCACCCTGATCGCCTTCGTGACGTATGCGATCGGCTTCGTCGCCCGCCCTCTCGGCGGACTGGTCTTCGGTCATTACGGCGACCGCGTCGGGCGGAAGAAGCTGCTGGTCATCAGTCTGCTGATGATGGGCGGCGCGACCTTCGCGATGGGGCTGCTGCCGACGTACGGGACCATCGGCGTCGGCGCCCCGATCCTGCTGACCGTGCTGCGTCTCGTCCAGGGCTTCGCGCTCGGCGGTGAGTGGGGCGGGGCGGTACTGATCGTCTCCGAGCACGGGGGCGACAAGCACCGTGGCTTCTGGGCGAGTTGGCCTCAGGCCGGCGCACCCGGCGGCAACCTGCTCGCGACCGGGGTGCTGGCGCTGCTGGCGGCCGTGCAGTCCAACGAGGCGTTCCTCTCCTGGGGCTGGCGGATTCCGTTCCTGCTGTCCGGGGTGCTGGTGGTGATCGGGCTGTGGATCCGGATCTCGGTGTCGGAGTCCCCGGTGTTCCTGGCGGCCAAGGCGAAGGCGGACGCCGAGGCGGCGGCGGCGCGCGAGTCGGGCGTGGCGGTCAAGGAGACCGCACCGGTGGTCGAGGTGTTCCGGCGCAGCTGGCGCGAGGTGCTCGCCGCGATCGGTACCCGGTTCGGCGAGAACGTCTCCTACTACCTCCTCACCTCCTTCCTCCTTGTCTACGTCACCACCCATCTCGGCCTGCCCAGGAGCACCGCCCTGAATGCGGTGCTGATCGGCTCGGCCGTGCACTTCGTGACGATCCCGCTGTGGGGCGCGCTCTCCGACCGGATCGGGCGGCGTCCGGTGACGCTGATCGGCTCGGTGGGGATGGCCGGCTGGGCATTCGTCTTCTTCGCGCTGCTGGACAGCAGGTCCTTCATGGTGATCACCCTGTCGGTGACGGCCGGACTGCTGCTGCACGGGGCGATGTACGGGCCGCAGGCGGCCTTCATCTCGGAGATGTTCGACACCAAGGTGCGCTACTCGGGAGCGTCGATGGGCTCCCAGCTCGCGTCGATCGTGGCGGGGGCGCTGGCCCCGATCATCGCGGTGCAGCTGCTGAAGGACTTCGGTTCATCGGTGCCGCTGAGTGTGTATCTGTGTGCGGCGGCGTTGGTCACCACGGTGACGGTCGTGGTGATACGGGAGACTCGTGGCCGGGACCTGACGCGGGACCAGGCGGGGGCGGGGCGCGCCGCAGCGGCGACGACGACCCGCGCGGAAGGGGCTTCGGTGGGGGTGGCCGACCGGGCCTGATTCCTCGTGGGCGTGGACCTCCCCCTTCCCTGGCATCGGGGGGACAGGGCAGGGTGAGGTCCACGCCCGCCGGACGGGGCAACGCGCTCCTCAAACGCCGGAGGGGCTGGATTTCCGCCCCCGTACAAAAGTGAGACCACGCCTTGTCCGACCCGTCCGACGCCCCAGACGCGCCCTACCTCCCCGGCGCCCCCGCCGCCGTACTCCGGGAACTGCTGGAGCTGCTTGCCGACGGCGCACCCGCAGAACGCCTGGCGGAGCCCGCCGCGAGGGCCGGGGCCGGCAGTGCGGCGGAGGCGGCCTGGCTGGCCGGGGCGAGGGGGACCGCCGTCTCCATCCGCCGCACCCTCGACCAGCACCGGCGGCGCGAGGCCGAACTGGCCGCGCTGTTCGACACGGCCGGGGACCTGGCCGCGCTGCGCGACCTGGACGCCGTACTGCGCGCCCTGGTCCGCCGGGCCCGCACCCTGCTGCGTGCGGACGTGGCGTACATGACGCTCAACGACCCGGCGGCGCAGGACACTTACATGCGTGTCACCGACGGCTCCGTCTCGGCCGCCTTCCAGCAACTGCGGCTGCGGATGGGCGACGGGCTCGGCGGTCTGGTCGCGCAGACGGCCCGCCCGTACGCCAGCCGGGACTACCGCACCGACCACCGCTTCCGGCACACCGGCACCATCGACCACGGGGTCGGCGAGGAGGGGCTGCGCGGCATCCTCGGGGTGCCGCTGCGGCTCGGCGAGCAGGTGATCGGGGTGCTGTACGCCGCCGACCGGGCGCCCCGGGACTTCACCCCGGACGCCATCGCCCTGCTGGGTTCGCTCGCCGACCATGCGGCGGTCGCCATCGACGGGGCCCGTCTGATGGAGGAGACCCGGGCCGCGCTGGTCGGCCTGGAGGCGGCGAACGCCACCGCCCGCGCGCACAGCGAGGCGCTGCGCCGCGCCTCCGACGCCCACGACCGGCTCACCGAACTGGTGCTGCGCGGCGGCGAGGTGGGCGAGGTGGTGGCCGCCATCGCGACGCTCCTCGAAGGCGGCCTCACCCTCCACGACACGGACGGCACCGAACTGGCCCGCGTCGGCGCGGGCCCGGCCGCCCCGCCCGCCCGGGGCCTCGCCGAATCCCGTACCAGCGGCCGCGCGGTGTACGCCGAAGGGGCCTGGACCTGCGCGGTCCTGGCCGGCGCGGAGCTCCTGGGCAGCCTCGTCCTGACGGGCCGGGACGGCCCCGCCCCCGACGCCCCGCCCACCGGCGCGAACCCCGGCGTCGCGGGCCGCCGCACGACCGCCGCTGCCGAACCCGCACTCCCAGGACCCGGCCTCCGAGGACCCGGCCTCCCGGGCCCCTGCCTCCCGCAAGGACCTGAGCACAACGGCGCGGCCCTGCCCGGCGCGCCTCTCTCCGACGCCGACCTCCGCCTCTTCGAACGCGCCGCCCTGGTCACCGCCCTCCTCCTGCTGCTGCACCGCTCGGTCGCGGAGACCGAGGACCGGGTACGGGGCGAACTCCTCGACGACCTGCTGTCCGAAGCCCCGCGCGGCCACCGGGGGAGCACCGGTCTCGCCCTGCGCGCCAAACGCCTCGGCGTGGACCCCGCCGCACCCCATGCCGTCGCCGTACTGGACTGCGATCCGCCGGTACGCGCGCGGCTGGCGGCGGACATCGCCCGGCGGGCCCGCACCCTGGGCGGGCTGTCCGGCACCAGGGAGGGCCTGGTGGTGCTGGTCGCACCGGCCGGACCCGCCGACCCGGCCCGTGAACTGGCCCGCGAGCTGACCCAGGCGCTGGGCACACCCGTCACCGTCGGCGCGGCGGGCCCCGTCCCGGGGGTGTCCGGCTTCCCCCGCGCCCATGCCGAGGCCCGCCGCTGTCTGCACGCCCTGCATGCCCTGGGCCGCACCGGCGACGGCGCCGATCTCACCGAACTCGGCTTCCTGGGCGTCCTGCTGGGCGACCGCGCGGACGTGGCGGCGTACACCGCCCGCGTCCTGGGCCCCGTACAGGACTACGACGCGGAACGCGGCACCGACCTGATCCGCACCCTGGACGCCTACTACGCGCACGGGGGGAGCCTGTCGCGGGCCAAGGACGCCCTGCATGTGCACGTGAACACGGTGGTGCAGCGGCTGGAGCGGATCGGCCGGCTGCTCGGCCAGGACTGGAACAGCCCCTCGCGCGCCCTGGAGCTTCAGCTGGCGCTGCGGCTGCACCGGCTGGCGGCACCCGGGACACCGCCACCAGGTGCCTGACCCCCGGCTGCCCGACCCCCGGCGCGACTGTGGCCCGGCCCCGCTCCGTACGGAAGTCCGTACAGGAGGAGGGCCGGGCCACGGTCGTGCGGCGAAGGGGCGTGCGGCGGCGGGTCAGGCGCCCATCATGTGCACGCCACCGTCGACGTGGATGATCTCGCCCGTCGTCATCGGGAAGAAGTCCGACAGCAGCGCCACGATGCCCTTGCCGGCCGGCTCCGGGTCGCCCATGTCCCACTTCATCGGGGAGCGGGTGTCCCAGACGGAGGCGAGGTCCGTGAAGCCCGGGATGGACTTGGCGGCCATCGAGGCGAGCGGGCCCGCCGAGATGAGGTTGCAGCGGATGTTCTCGGGGCCGAGGTCGCGGCCGAGGTAGCGGGAGGTGGCCTCCAGGGCGGCCTTGGCCGGGCCCATCCAGTCGTACTGCGGCCAGGCGAACTGCGCGTCGAAGGTGAGACCGACGACGGAACCGCCGCCGTTGGTCATCAGCGGACGGCAGGCCATGGTCAGCGACTTCAGCGAGAACGCGGAGACGTGCATCGCGGTGGCGACCGACTCGAACGGCGTGTTCAGGAAGTTGCCGCCGAGCGCGTCCTGCGGGGCGAAGCCGATGGAGTGCACGACTCCGTCGAGCGAGCCGAGCTCGTCGCGGACCAGGCCTTCGAGGCGGTCCAGGTGCTCCTGGTTGGTGACGTCCAGCTCGATGACCTTGGCCGGCTTCGGCAGCTTCCTGGCGATGCGCTCGGTCAGCGTCGGGCGGGGGAAGGCCGTCAGGATGACGTTCGCACCCTGCTCCTGCGCCACCTTGGCCGCGTGAAAGGCGATGGAGGACTCCATCAGGACACCCGTGATCAGGATGTTCTTGCCTTCGAGGATTCCACTCATGGCGATCAGTGACCCATGCCCAATCCGCCGTCAACCGGGATGACGGCTCCAGTGATGTACGACGCGTCGTCGGAGGCGAGGAACTTGACCGCCGCGGCGATCTCCTCCGGCTGCGCGTAACGGCCGAGCGGCACCTGGGCGACGATGCCCTTGCGCTGCTCGTCGTTGAGCGCCTGGGTCATGTCGGTGTCGACAAACCCGGGCGCGACGACGTTGAAGGTGATGTTGCGCGAACCCAGCTCGCGGGCGAGCGAACGCGCGAAGCCGACCAGACCGGCCTTGGAGGCGGCGTAGTTCGCCTGCCCGGCGGAGCCGAGGAGGCCCACCACCGAGGAGATCAGGACGACACGGCCCTTCTTGGCGCGGAGCATGGCGCGGTTGGCGCGCTTCACGACGCGGAAGGTGCCGGTGAGGTTGGTGTCGAGGACGGACGTGAAGTCCTCCTCGGACATCCGCATCAGGAGCTGGTCCCTGGTGACGCCGGCGTTGGCCACCAGCACCTCCACGGGACCGTGCTTCTCCTCGATCTCCTTGTAGGCCTGCTCCACCTGCTCGGTGTCGGTGATGTCGCACTTGACGGGCAGCAGGCCCGCCTTTTCGAGCTCTGCGGTATCACCCGAGCGGTATGTGATCGCGACCTTGTCGCCGTTGTCGGCGAAAGCGCGGGCGATGGCGAGGCCGATGCCCCGGTTTCCTCCGGTGACGAGAACCGAGCGGCTCAACGGATCACCCTTTCGAATAGCGGTCTGGTCCTGACGAAACTATCGGTATCGGGGCTCGTACGGAGAATCGGGGCCTGACAGCGCCACCGGGCGACCACTGTCGGGTCCCTACAGAAAGGCACTGGGCACAGGCCCCCTCGACGCGACATGATCGGGGCGACCTCGTCTCGCCGATAAGGAGACACCCGTGACGCAGTCCCGTCATCCCGTCGACCCCACCTTCACCGCGCTCCCCCTGCGTGCCCTCGCCGACGCCGCCCTCGCCCGCGCCCGTGCGCTGGGCGCCGACCACGCCGATTTCCGGTTCGAGCGGGTGCGCAGCGCCTCCTGGCGGCTGCGTGACGCCAAGCCGTCCGGTTCGTCGGACTCCACCGACCTCGGCTATGCGGTGCGGGTGGTGCACGGCGGGGCGTGGGGGTTCGCGTCCGGGGTGGATCTGTCGATGGACGCTGCCGCCCGGGTCGCCGGGCAGGCCGTGGCGATGGCGAAGCTGTCGGCGAAGGTGATCAAGGCTGCCGGGTCCGACGAGAAGGTGGAGCTGGCGTCGGAGCCGGTGCACGAGGACCGGACGTGGGTGTCCTCGTACGAGATCAACCCGTTCGACGTGCCGGGCGAGGAGAAGTCGGCGCTGCTCGCCGACTGGAGCTCGCGGTTGCTGGGGGCGGAGGGGGTGGCGCATGTGGACGCGTCGCTGCTGACCGTGCAGGAGAACAAGTTCTACGCCGATACGTCGGGAACGGTGACGACCCAGCAACGGGTGCGCCTGCACCCCCAGTTGACCGCCGTCGCGGTGGACCAGAAGTCCGGCGAGTTCGACTCGATGCGGACGATCGCGCCGCCGGCCGGGCGGGGCTGGGAGTACCTGACAGGTACCGGGTGGGACTGGGAGGGCGAGCTGGAGGAGATTCCCTCGCTGCTCGCGGAGAAGATGCGGGCGCCGAGTGTGCGGGCGGGGGCGTACGACCTGGTCGTGGACCCGTCGAACCTCTGGCTGACCATCCACGAGTCGATCGGGCACGCGACGGAGCTGGACCGGGCGCTGGGCTACGAGGCCGCGTACGCCGGGACCTCCTTCGCCACCTTCGACCAGCTGGGGAAGCTGGCGTACGGCTCGAACATCATGAATGTGACGGGTGACCGGACGGCTCAGCACGGTCTCGCGACGATCGGTTACGACGACGAGGGGGTGGCGGCCCAGTCCTGGGACCTGGTGAAGGACGGGACGCTGGTCGGCTATCAGCTCGACCGCAGGATCGCCAGGCTGACCGGCTTCGAGCGGTCCAACGGGTGCGCCTATGCCGACTCCCCCGGCCACGTTCCCGTGCAGCGGATGGCGAACGTGTCGCTCCAGCCGGATCCGGGCGGGCTCTCCACGGAGGATCTGATCGGGGGTGTCGAGCGCGGGATCTATGTGGTCGGCGACCGGTCGTGGTCCATCGACATGCAGCGCTTCAACTTCCAGTTCACCGGGCAGCGCTTCTTCCGTATCGAGAACGGGAAGCTGGCCGGTCAGCTGCGCGACGTGGCGTACCAGGCGACGACCACCGACTTCTGGGGCTCCATGGAGAAGGTCGGCGGCCCCCAGACCTATGTGCTGGGCGGCGCGTTCAACTGCGGCAAGGCCCAGCCGGGCCAGGTCGCCGCGGTCTCGCACGGCTGCCCCTCCGCCCTCTTCCGGGGCGTCAACATCTTGAACACCACGCAGGAGGCAGGGCGATGAGCCGCGCGAGCAGCAAGCCGTACGAGATCGTCGAGCGGGCGCTGGAGCTGTCCACCGCCGACGGGTGTGTGGTGATCGCCGACGAGGAGTCGTCGGCCAATCTGCGGTGGGCGGGCAACGCGCTCACCACGAACGGGGTGACCCGTGGACGTACCCTCACCGTGATCGCCACGGTGGACGGCGGCCGGGGCACCGCGTCCGGGGTGGTCTCGCGGTCGGCGGTGACGGCCGATGAACTGGAGCCGCTGGTACGGGCGGCCGAGGCGGCGGCCCGTACGGCGGGGCCCGCGGAGGACGCGCAGCCACTGGTGTCGGGGGTCCCCGCCTCGCCCCACTTCCGGGACGCGCCCGCGGAGACCTCGTCGAGCGTCTTCGACGCGTTCGCACCGGCACTGGGTGAGGCCTTCGCGCGGGCGAGGGCGGGCGGCCGGGAGCTGTACGGCTTCGCGAACCACGAGATGACCTCCAGCTACCTCGGTACGTCCACGGGGCTGCGACTGCGTCACGACCAGCCGAACGGCACCCTGGAGCTGAACGCCAAGTCCCCGGACCGCACGAAGTCCGCGTGGGCCGGCCGCTCCACCCGGGACTTCAAGGACGTCGACCCGGCGGCACTGGACGAGGAGCTGGCGCGGCGGCTGGGGTGGGCCGAGCGGAAGATCGACCTGCCCGCCGGGCGGTACGAGACGCTGCTGCCGCCCAGCGCGGTCGCCGACCTGCTGGTGTACCAGCTGTGGTCGTCGGGCGGCCGGGACGCGGCGGAGGGCCGGACGGTGTTCTCCCGGCCGGGCGGCGAGACCCGGCTCGGGGACCGGCTGTCCGAGCTGCCGCTGACGCTGCGCAGCGACCCGGACGAGCCCGGTCTGGAGTCCGCGCCGTTCGTGCTCGCGCACTCCTCGGGCGGCGACTCGTCCGTCTTCGACAACGGGCTGCCGCTCTCCGGCACCGACTGGATCAAGGACGGGAAGCTGGAGCGACTGATCACCACCCGGCACTCCGCGGGCCTGACCGGACTGCCGGTGGCGCCGGACATCAACAACCTGATCCTGGACGCGGGCGGCACCAAGTCCCTGGACGAGATGGTCGCGGACACCGGACGCGGACTGCTGCTGACCTGCCTCTGGTACATCCGCGAGGTCGACCCGGCGACCCTGCTGCTGACCGGTCTGACCAGGGACGGCGTCTATCTGGTCGAGAACGGAGAGGTGGTCGGGGAGGTGAACAACTTCCGGTTCAACGAGTCGCCCGTCGATCTGCTCTCGCGCGCCTCCCAGGCGGGGCGCACCGAGAAGACGCTGCCGCGCGAGTGGGGCGACTGGTTCACCAGGGCGGCGATGCCCGCGCTGCGGGTGCCGGACTTCAACATGAGTTCGGTGAGCCGGGGGGTGTAGGGGCGGCCGGCCCGTAATCCCGCAGGCCGGGGCCGTCAGGTCGGCTAACCTCGGTGGGCAAGCCTTACGTACATCCAAGGAGATACGAGAACCGTGACGGACATCGTCGACGAGCTGAAGTGGCGCGGCCTCTTCGCCCAGTCCACTGACGAAGACGCACTGCGCAAGGCGCTCGCGGACGGCCCCGTCACGTTCTATTGCGGCTTCGACCCCACCGCGGCCAGTCTGCACGTCGGCCACCTGGTGCAGGTGCTCACCATGCGCCGGCTCCAGCAGGCCGGTCTGCGCCCGCTGGCGCTGGTGGGCGGGGCGACGGGGCAGATCGGTGACCCCCGGCCGACCGCCGAGCGGACGCTGAACGACGTGGCGACCATCGAGTTGTGGGTGGCCCGGCTGCGTGCGCAGATCGAGCCGTTCCTCGACTTCGAGGGCGACAATCCCGCGCTGATGGTGAACAACCTGGACTGGACCGGCGGCATGTCCGCGATCGAGTTCCTGCGGGACATCGGCAAGCACTTCCGGGTCAACAAGATGCTCACCAAGGACTCGGTCGCCCGCCGTCTGGAGTCCGAACAGGGCATCAGCTACACGGAGTTCAGCTACCAGCTGCTCCAGGGGATGGACTTCCTGGAGCTCTACCGCCGCTACGGCTGCACCCTCCAGCAGGGTGGCAGCGACCAGTGGGGCAACCTCACCGCCGGTCTCGACCTGATCCACCGGGTCGAGCAGGACGCGGTCGTGCACGCGCTGGCGACGCCGCTGATGACCAAGGCGGACGGCACCAAGTTCGGCAAGACCGAGGGCGGGGCCGTCTGGCTGGACCCGGAGATGACCACGCCGTACGCGTTCTACCAGTTCTGGCTGAACGTGGACGACCGGGATGTCAGCAAGTACCTGCGGATCCTCAGTTTCCGCAGCCAGGCGGAGCTGGAGCAGCTGGAGCAGCAGACCGAGGAGCGGCCGCAGGCGCGGGCCGCCCAGCGGGCGCTGGCCGAGGAGCTGACGACGCTGGTGCACGGCGCGGACCAGTGCGCCGCGGTCATCGCAGCGTCCAAGGCGCTCTTCGGGCAGGGCGAGCTGGCCGACCTCGACGAGCCGACGCTCAGGGCCGCGCTCTGTGAGCTGCCGCACGCGCGGGTCGCCGAGCTCGGCCAGGTGGTGGATCTGCTGATCGCCGCCGGTCTGGCGCCCAGCAAGGGCGGCGCCCGGCGCACCATCAAGGAGGGCGGCGCCTACGTGAACAACGTCAAGGTGGCCGCTGAGGACGCCGAGGTCACCGCCGCCGAGCTGCTGCACGGCCGCTGGCTGGTGCTGCGCAAGGGCAAGAAGAACCTGGCGGCGGTCGAGGTCACCGGCGCCTGAGAGCGACCGCACGTACGGCCGTGGCCGGGATACCCGCAGTTCAGCGGGGTCCCGGCCACGGCCGTAGGTGCTGCGGGGTCGATCAGGTGGTACGCCTGTTGCCGCGCACCATGGCATAGAGGGCGTCGCCCACGCCGACCACCGCGACGGCACCGATCAGCTGGAGGATGTGCCGGCCCCAGTCGATGCCCCTGGTCTCGTTGATGCCGAACACCGTGGCCAGCCAGTTGCCCAGCACGGCTCCGATGATGCCGAACACGGTCGTCAGCCAGAGCGGGATCTGCTGTTTGCCCGGGATGATCGCCTTCGCGATCAGGCCGAGCACCAGCCCGACGATGATTGCCCACAACCAACTCATGTCGCCTCCTCGTACCGGCGCGGATGTGCGCTGCGATCAAGTCTGGGGCTGTCCCCCGTACGGCGCATGTCGGACACCGCCATACGCGGTACGCCGGTCGGTTCCCGGTCGAAGGGGACCGCCCCCGCTCTGCCGCCCGTCGGAGCACGGGCGTACGGTGGAGTGGGTCCGGGCCGGGGAGCGCCCGGTGCGGGAAACGGTGGTGGAACACATGCGGAAGCTGCACGGAGCCGAGGTCGTCCGGATCACCGGGGCCAGGCAGTCGCTGGCGGACGATGTGCGGGGCAGGCAGCGCCGCTACATCATCTCGATGTCGATCAGGACGGTGGCGGTCATCGCCGCCGCGGTGCTGTGGAACGTGGAACGCCATGTGGCGATCGTGGCGCTCGCGCTGGGTGTGCTGCTGCCGTACGTCTCGGTGGTGATCGCGAACGCCGGCCGGGAGACCGTGAAGGCTCTGCCGTCGACCTTCGTTCCGGCGCCCGTGAGGCCTGCATTGGGGCCTGTGCTGGAGGGACGGATCATGGACCCGGAGCCCTCCGAATCGGTCAACGAGCCCCAGGGGCGGACTACTTAGCTCCGCCCAAGCTCAAGAAAAGCTCAGATCAATCATGTAGTTCCGGTGCACCGCACCCCTCCCCCCATGACATACTTCGTAGGCGCTCCGCATCCCCCGTCGGAGCGACGGACCGACGCCGGGCAGCTCCCCCCGTGGCTGCTCGGCGTCGCCTTTGTGAGGGCCCTTTTCCGGTGGCCCCTGTTGGGAAATCTCCTGTGAACGACGAACTCCCCCTCTGTTCCGGCAAGGGCTGCCGTGCGCCCGCCGAGTGGGTGCTGGCCTGGAACAACCCGAAGCTGCACACCCCCCAGCGCCGCAAGACGTGGCTGGCGTGCGAGGAGCACCGCGAGCACCTGTCGAACTTCCTGGACCTGCGGGGCTTCCTGAAGGACGTCGTGCTGTTCGCCGAGTGGGAGCAGCCCGAGGGTTCGGGCCGCTGACCCGACCGGTGGCGCCGGGGCGTCAGGCGGGCTCTCAGCCGCCGATCGCCGACATCGGACGGTCCGGCTGGAGGAAGGTCGGGTCGTCCAGGCCCGAGCCGGCCTTCTTGCCCCACATGGCGACCTTCCAGAGCTCCGCGATCTCCTGGTCGGTGGCGTCCGAGCGCAGGGCGGCCCGCAGGTCGGACTCCTCGCGGGCGAAGAGACAGGTGCGGACCTGACCGTCGGCGGTGAGCCGGGTGCGGTCGCAGGCCCCGCAGAACGGGCGGGTGACCGAGGCGATCACACCGACCCGGTGCGGCCCCCCGTCCACCACCCACCGCTCGGCGGGCGCGGAGCCGCGCTCCCGCTCGCCCTCCTCGGTGAGGGTGAAGCGGGTGCGCAGGGAGGCCAGGATGTCCCCGGCGGTGATCATGCCGTCGCGCTTCCAGCCGTGCTGGGCGTCCAGCGGCATCTGCTCGATGAAGCGCAGCTCGTAGGCGTTCTCCACGGCCCAGGCGAGCAGGTCGGGGGCCTCGTCGTCGTTGAGGCCCGGCATCAGTACGGCGTTGACCTTGACCGGGGTGAGGCCGGCCTCACGGGCGGCGGCCATGCCGTCCAGGACGTCCTTGTGGCGGTCGCGGCGGGTGAGGGTCTTGAAGACGTCGGGGCGCAGGGTGTCCAGGGAGACGTTCACCCGGTCAAGGCCGGCCGCCTTGAGGGCGGTGGCGGTGCGCTTGAGGCCGATGCCGTTGGTGGTGAGGGACATCCTGGGGCGGGGTTCCAGGGCGGCGCAGCGCTCGACGATCCCGACCAGGCCGGGGCGGAGCAGCGGTTCGCCGCCGGTGAAACGGACCTCGGTGATGCCCAGGTCGGTGACGGCGATCGAGATGAGGCGGACGATCTCGTCGTCGGAGAGGAGCTCCTGCTTGCCGAGCCATTGGAGGCCCTCTTCGGGCATGCAGTACGTGCAGCGCAGATTGCACTTGTCGGTCAGCGAAACGCGCAGGTCGGTGGCGACCCGACCGTAGGTGTCGATGAGCACTTTGGGCCCCCTCCCCGTTGGGTGACTGTTGTTCTACGACACTACGCGACGGCACTGACATCACCGGAGGGCCGATTGCCACGAGGCGCGGCAGGGCCGCGTCGTAGGACTCTACGACGCGGCCCTGGAGAAACGTACGGAAGGAGCGGTGTCCGGCGTGCTCCTGCGCTGGTGGACCGGCCCGTGAGCCGGCCCGTGGGTCAGTGCGCCCCGGTACCGGTGAGGGACTTGACCTCCAGCTCGGCGTACTTGCCCTTGTCGGGCTCCTCCTTGGAGAGGATCGAGCCGAGCCAGCCGAGCAGGAAGCCCAGCGGGATCGAGATCAGGCCCGGGTTCTCCAGCGGGAACCAGGCGAAGTCGACGCCCTTGAACATCGAGGTGGCCTTGCCCGAGACGACCGGCGAGAACAGCACCAGGAAGACCGCGGCGAAGAGTCCGCCGTAGATCGACCACAGCGCGCCCTGGGTGGTGAACCGCTTCCAGAACAGGCTGTAGAGGATCGTCGGCAGGTTGGCGGAGGCGGCGACCGCGAAGGCGAGCGCGACCAGGCCGGCCACGTTGAGGTCGCGGGCGAGTGCGCCCAGTGCGATGGAGACGATGCCGATGAGGACGGTCGCCCAGCGGGCCGCCCTCATCTCCTCCTTCTCCGTCGCCTTGCCGCGCCGGATGACGTTCGCGTAGATGTCGTGCGCGAAGGAGGACGACGAGGCGAGGGTGAGGCCTGCGACGACGGCGAGGATGGTGGCGAAGGCGACCGCGGAGATCACGGCGAGCAGGATGGCGCCGCCGGTGGAGCCCGCACCGCCGCCGATTTCGAGTGCGGCCAGTGGCGCCGCCGTATTGCCCGCCTTGTTGGAGGAGGTGATGTCCTCCGGCTTGAGGAGGGCCGCGGCGCCGAAGCCCAGCACGATCGTCATCAGGTAGAAGGCGCCGATGATGCCGATGGCCCAGTTCACGGACTTACGGGCGGCCTGGGCGGTGGGCACGGTGTAGAAGCGGATCAGGATGTGCGGCAGGCCCGCGGTGCCCAGGACCAGGGCGATGCCCAGCGAGATGAAGTCCAGCTTGGACATCGCGCTGACGCCGTACTTCAGTCCGGGCTCCAGGAAGCCCTCCTTGCCGCTGTTGGTGGCGGCGGCGCCGAGCAGGTCGGAGAGGTTGAAGTTGAACTTCAGCAGGATCAGGAAGGTGATCAGCAGGGTGCCCGCGATCAGCAGGACGGCCTTGACCATCTGCACCCAGGTGGTGCCCTTCATACCGCCGATGGTGACGTAGACGATCATCAGGACGCCGACCAGGGCGACGATCGCGATCTTGCCACCGTCGCTCTTGATGCCGAGCAGCAGCGAGACCAGGACGCCCGCGCCCGCCATCTGGGCCAGCAGGTAGAAGATCGACACCACGATGGTGGAGGTGCCCGCCGCGGTGCGCACCGGGCGCTGCTTCATCCGGTAGGCGAGGACGTCGCCCATGGTGTAGCGGCCGGAGTTGCGCAGCGGTTCGGCGACCAGGAGCAGGGCGACCAGCCAGGCCACCAGGAAGCCGATGGAGTAGAGGAAGCCGTCGTAGCCGAAGAGGGCGATGGATCCCGCGATGCCGAGGAAGGACGCGGCGGACATGTAGTCGCCGGAGATCGCCAGACCGTTCTGGAAGCCGGTGAACTGGCGGCCGCCCGCGTAGAAGTCGGAGGCGCTCTTGGTCTGCTTGCCGGCCCAGATGGTGATGACCAGCGTGGCGACGACGAACAGGCCGAAGAGGGTGATGATCAGGGTGCGGTGCTCGCTGGCGCCGTCACCGGCGGCGAGGTGCCGTCCCAGGTTGTCCTGGAGGCTCTGCGGGGTGAGGGCGGTGATGCCCTGCCAGCCCATGTTCTGAGGTGTCATTCTCCGGCCTCCAGGCGGGACTTGATCGCTGCGGCCTTCGGGTCGAGCTTGGTGGCCGCGTGCCGCGAGTAGAACCAGGCGATCAGGAAGGTCGTCAGGAACTGGGCGAGGCCGAAGACGAGGGCGACATTGACGTTGCCGAACACCTTGGTGCCCATGAAGCCGCCGGCGTAGTTCGACATCAGTACGTAGAGCAGGTACCAGGCGATGAAGGCAATGGTGAGCGGGAAGGCGAAGGAGCGGTGGGCCCGGCGCAGTTCGCCGAATTCCGCGCTCTCCTGCACCTCGACAAACTGTGCCGTCGTGGGCCCGGCGGGGCTTGTGTCGGATCCGCCCTGGGGCGGCGGTGCATCGGTGGCCACGGAATCTCCTCGCTGCGCGGGTGGGGTGGGGGTGATCAAGGGGTCCTCGTACGCAGGGGACGGGCGGGGCCCGTCCGGCGGGTTACTGCTCGCCCCCTGTCAACGGCACGGCGCGAGGAGCGTCCCGGTTCAACACGTGCGTTTTCTTTTCCGGAGCCCGCGGGGGGACCGGATCGGCGCTCCGCCGGGCCGGAAAGGCCGACGCCGTCTGTGAGGGCGGCGCGGACGACAACGGCTTCTAGGGGGCCCGGATCGTCGACGTACTGCGCGCGGTGCGCAGTTGACACACCCGACCCGGCGGCCACGGTGACAGAACTGTGTCCGTCCTGTGCGATTTCTTTCCGGAATTCATTGCTGTGAAGCATGATTCGGCGATAGTTTCGCTGGTCATGTACCCGTCCAACCGCATTGGCGCGGTGGGACGTTCGGCACGGATGATGTGGAGAACCCATGGCTCATCTGGGAACCCGACGGTCACGCGCGCTCGCGGTGCCCGTCGGTCTGGCACTGACGGCTTCGCTCGGCATCCTGCCGATGACCTCGGCCAACGCTGCGCCCGTCGACGAGGCGCCCGCGGCGGCTCCGGCGGCCAACGGCCCGAAGCTTTCCTATGTCGTGAACGTCGACGGTGGCAGCTCCACCGCGAAGTCGGTCAAGAAGGCGATAGCCAAGGCCGGCGGCACCATCGTGATCAGTTACGACAAGATCGGCGTCATTGTCGTCACCTCCCAGAACCCTGAGTTCGGGAAGCAGATACGCAAGGTGCGGGGCGTCGAGTCGGCGGGCGCGACGCGCACGGCGCCGATCAAGTCGGCCGCCACCACCGATGTGGGCGCCACCGAGCGTCTGTCGGCGACCGAGGCACAGGCCGCCGCGAAGAAGGCGACCACCGCCGAGGACCCGCTGGAGCCGCTGCTCTGGGGTCTCCCGGCGATCCGCGCCGACAAGGCGCACCAGAAGTCGCTGGGCAGCAAGAAGGTCAACGTCACGGTCATCGACACGGGCGTGGACGACACCCACCCGGACCTGGCGCCGAACTTCGACGCCAAGGGTTCCGCGAGCTGCGTCGGCGGCAAGGCCGACACCACGGCCGGTGTGTGGCGCCCGAAGGCCGACGAGTCCGACCACGGCACCCACGTGGCGGGCACCATAGCCGCCGCGAAGAACGGGGTCGGCGTCACCGGTGTCGCGCCGAACGTCCGGGTCTCCGGCATCAAGGTCGCGGACTCCAGCGGTGAGTTCTACACCGAGGCCGTCGTCTGTGCGTTCGTGTACGCCGCCGAGCACGGTGCGGACGTCACGAACAACAGCTATTACACCGACCCGTGGATGTTCAACTGCAAGGACGACCCGGACCAGGGCGCCCTCGTGGAGGCCGTCGACCGGGCGCAGCGCTTCGCCTACAACAAGGGCACCATCTCGGTCGCCTCGGCGGGCAACTCGAACTACGACCTCGACTCCAAGGAGATCAAGGACACGTCGAGCCCCAACGACGGCACCCCGTCCGAGCGGATCATCGACCCGAAGAAGTGCCTCGACATCCCGATGCAGCTGGATGACGTGGTGACGGTCTCCGCGACCGGCGCCAAGGGCATCAAGTCGTCGTACTCCAGCTACGGCAAGGGCGTCGTCGACGTCACCGCTCCCGGTGGCGACAGCACCGTCTACCAGACGCCGGAAGGCCCCGCCGTCGACGGCCGGATCCTCTCGACCCTGCCGGGCGGTGGCTACGGCTACAAGGCCGGCACCTCGATGGCGTCCCCGCACGTCTCGGGCGTCCTCGCGCTGCTGAAGTCGACGCACCCGAACGCCACGCCGCGCCAGCTGGAGCGGATGCTGACGACGGACGCGGAGAGCGTGGCGTGCGGTGACCCGTACGACATCAACAAGGACGGCAAGATCGACGCCGTCTGCAAGGGCTCGACGAACGACAACGGCTTCTACGGGGCCGGCATCGTCGACGCCCTGCGCGCCGTCCGCAAGTGACAAGTGGCAGATGATCCGCGGTAGTTGACCGCGGGGAGGGGCCGGCCGGTGCTCGCACCGGCCGGCCCCTTCGCCGTGCGTACGGCTGCCCGCGGGTACGGCCGTACGGCTGCTACGGCTTGACCAGCACCTTGAGCGCGGTCCGCGCGTCCATCGCCTTGTAGCCGTCCGGGACCCCGTCGAGGCCGACCGTCAGGTCGAAGACCGGCGAGGGGTCGATCGTCCCGTTGAGGACGTCGGTGAGGAGTTCGGGCAGGTAGGCGCGGACCGGGGCCACTCCCCCGCGCAGTGCGATGTTGCGGCCGAACATCACGCCCAGGTCGAGCCCGGTGGCGCTGCCGTGCGGCACGCCGACATAGCCGATGGCGCCGCCGTCGCGGGTGAGGGCGACCGCGGTGCGCATGGACTGCTCCGTGCCGACGGCCTCGATGACCGAGTGCGCCCCCTGCCCGCCGGTCAACTCCCTCACGGCGGCGACCGCTTCGTCGCCCCGGGTGGCGACCACGTCGGTGGCGCCGAAGGTGCGGGCGAGGTCGGTACGCGCGCGGTGGCGGCCCATCGCGATGATCCGGTCGGCGCCGAGCCGCTTGGCGGCCAGTACGCCGCAGAGCCCGACCGCCCCGTCGCCGACGACCGCGACCGTCAGTCCGGGCCGCACGGCCGCGCCGACGGCGGCGTGGTGGCCGGTGCCCATCACATCGGCGAGGGTGACCAGCGCGGTCAGCAGCCGGTCGTCGGACGCGGCGTCGGCGGGCAGCTTGACCAGGGTGCCGTCGGCGAGCGGCACGCGCACCGCCTCGCCCTGGCCGCCGTCCGAGCCCACCGAGCCCCAGAAGCCGCCCTGCGGACAGGACGTCATCAGCCCCTCCGCACAGAAGTCGCAGGTGCCGTCCGACCAGACGAAGGGCGCGACGACCAGGTCACCGGCCTTGAAGGCCCGTACCTCGGCGCCCGCCTCCTCGATCACTCCCAGGAACTCGTGTCCGATCCGCTGCCCCGGCTGCCGCGCGGACTCGCCCCGGTAGGCCCACAGGTCGCTGCCGCAGATGCAGGCGCGCAGCACCCGTACCACCACATCGGTCGGCAGCCGAAGGCGCGGATCCGGTACGTCCTCGATCCGGATGTCGCCTGGGGCGTGGATGACTGTGGCGCGCATGGGAGGGCATCCTTGCTGGTCAGAGGCTGGTGTGCCTCTCACCGTACGCCGGGAGCTCCGGCTCGGCACGCGCTGGCGGGCGGGGCGCCGCGCCCAGCACCCCGAGGGCGAGCAGCAGCTGGGCGGCCGAGTAGGTGGCCATCACCCAGAAGTCCGGAGCCGGCAGTTGCGGCCACTGGGCGACGCCGGTGGCGATGAGGGTGTCGGAGAGCAGGAAGAGGGCTCCGCCGACGCCCGCGTACAGCCCCAGGCCACTGGATCGCAGCGCCATGACCGTGAGCAGCAGGCTGTATCCGGCGACCGGAACGCGCAGCTCGGCAGGCAGGTCGGGCCAGAGCAGCGCCACCACGGCGATCAGCGCGACGGCGTAGGCGGCGCCGAGCGGCCGGTTCATCGGCGCACCCTTGAAGAGGGCCAGGTAGCAGAGGTGGCCGAGGGCGAAGGAGCCCATCCCGATCATGAAGGCGGGGTCCGCGTCGAAGAGCAGGGCCAGGTCGCCGCCCCAGCCGAGGAGCAGCGCCGCCACCAGGAGACGCGGGCCGCCGCGTACGGCGACGTAACCCGCGAGCAGCGGCATCAGCAGGGGCTTGGCGGCGGCGTGCACCGGCCAGGCGCCCGCCAGCAGTCCGGCGAGGTCGACGGCGGCCGCGAGGAGGAAGGCGGCGAGGAGGGGGCGGGCGAGACGGGGGCGGGCGAAGCGGCCGCCGAGGGGCCGAGCGGTGCTCATGCGGCGGGCTCCGGCTGCTGGGCGGGGGTGGCGTCGAGGGGCGCTGCGGGGGCGTCCTGCGTCGGCGCGTCCTTGGTGGGCGTGCCTGTGGCAGCCGCGTCCGCGGTGGGCGTGCCCGTGGCGGCTGTCCTCGGCTGCCAGCCGGGGCCGCCGAAGATCCGTCCCGCGCGCTCCCGCCAGGTCTTCGCCGCGCGTACGTCGCGGGCGATGGCGGCGTACTCGTGGGTGGCGACGCGCAGTGGGTTGTACGTCCCGATGTTCTTGGTCAGCCCGTACACCGGGCGTTCGGTCTCGCTCACGAAGGAGCCGAAGAGGCGGTCCCAGATGATCAGGATGCCGCCGAAGTTGCGGTCCAGGTAGCCGCCCTGCGAGGCGTGGTGGACGCGGTGGTGCGAGGGCGTGTTGAGGACGTACTCGAAGGGCCTCGGGAGTTTGCCGACCCGCTCGGTATGCACCCAGAACTGGTAGACGAGGTTGGCCGAGGAGCAGAAGGCGAGGGCAGCCGGGTGGACGCCGCAGGCGATCAGCGGGAGGTAGAACGGCCAGACGGTGAGGGTGGTCCAGGGCTGGCGCAGCGCGGTGGTGAAGTTGAAGTTCCGGCTGGAGTGGTGGACCACGTGGCAGGCCCAGAGGATGCGGATGACGTGGTGGCCCCGGTGCGACCAGTAGTAGAAGAAGTCCTGGGCGAGGAGCATCAGCGGGATGGTCCACCACAGGACCGGGATGCGGGCGGGCGTCAGCTCGTAGACCGCCGTGTAGATCGCGACGATCGGGATCTTCCACAGGAAGTCGAAGCCGATGCTGCCGATCCCCATGGTGATGCTGGTGGCGGCGTCCTTGGTCTCGTACCCCTCGGCTTCGTCGTCGGGGTGCAGGCGGTAGCTCACGATTTCGAGCACGGTGAGCAGGACGAAGGCGGGTATCGACCACAGCACGACATCGGGCAGGTTCGGCATGCCCGCACGATAGAGCCGCTGGTGGGGGCTCGACTAGGGGTTGTTACCCACAAGTATGTAAGAAGTTCCGTCAGGAGCGCCGGACCCCGTCAGGACTGTGCCCGTTTCGAGAGCGTGCCGGGTTCAGGAGCGCGGCCGGTCGGTGTGGCGGTTCTCGTGGTACGTCGGCGAGGTGACCAGGTCGAGCAGCCGCTTGTCGATCTGGGCGGGGTCGGCCATCTCGGCGAGGATCTGCGTCGGTACGGCGTCGGGGTCGCGCAGCAGGGCCAGCATCAGGTGCTCGGCGCCGGTGTGGCTGTGCCCGAGGCCGATGGCTATCCGGCCCGCCTCGGTGACCAGGGCGTCAAATCGCGGAGTGGGATGGGGAGTTGTCTCGTTTCGCTCATGGTTCGGCATACGCCCCATGGTGGCCGAATCGGCGCCGGGGCGGAACCGTGCGAACCGCCCCGGACACGTGTCCGGATGCCCGCCCTACCCGCCCACCGCCCCCAGCAGGGTCCCCACCAGGTACGTCACTCCCATCGCGAGCGCCCCGCCGCCCATCGTCCGCCACACGGCGGGCCCCGGCGGGGCGGTGCCGAGACGGGCGCTTCCCCACCCGGTGAGCGCCAGCGCCAGCAGCACCGAGACCACGGTCACCGGCAGCCGCCAGGACTGCGGCGGCAGGATGATCGCGAGCAGCGGGAGCAGGGCGCCGACGGTAAAGGCGATGAAGCTTGCCCAGGCGGCGTGCCAGGGGTTGGTGAGTGCGTCGGGGTCGATGTTGAGCTCGACGCGTGCGTGGGCGCGCAGTGCGTCGCGTGCGGTGAGCTGCTCGGCGGCGTCGCGGGCCAGGTCCGCGGAGAGGCCCCGGGACTGCAGGAGCGAGGTCAGTTCCGCGAGTTCCTCCTCGGGCTGCTCGCGCAGTTCGCGCTTCTCCAGGTCGATCGCGGCCTTCTCGGCGTCGCGCTGGGTGGACACCGAGACGTACTCCCCCGCCGCCATCGACAGGGACCCCGCGAGCAGCCCCGCCAGCCCCGCGGTGAGCAGGGTCTCGCGGGAGTCGGTCGCGCCGGCCACGCCGACGACCAGGCCCGCGGTGGAGACGATGCCGTCGTTCGCGCCGAGGACCCCGGCCCGCAGCCAGTTGAGGCGTGAGCCGAGGTCCTGGTGGTGCGGTTCGTAGGGTGCGGTGTCAGTCATGTGCGGAGAATGGCACCCGGCGGCACACCGGGGCCGTAATGACTCACCAGACGCGCACCGACCCTCCGGGGGCGAAGGCCGGACTGGTGGCGTCCGCCGGGACCTTCTCCAACGGCTGGGCGATCTCCCGTACGGTAGGGCCGGCCTTGGCGGCGATCGCGTCCAGTGCGCCCAGGTCGAAGCCGTAGACCCGGGCCGCGTTGCCGCCGACCATCGCGGCGACCTCGTCCTGCGGCAGGCCCGCGTAGGCGATGCGCAGGCCTTCGCGGGAGTACGGCGCGGTGCCCTCGTCGTGCGGGTAGTCGCTGCCCCACATGATCTTGTCGAGGCCGATCCTGTCGCGCAGCGGCACCTCGTGCGGGCGCATGAAGCTGGCGCCCACGAAGCAGTTGTCGCGCCACACCTCGCTGGGGCTGGCCCCCATCGAATCGGCGAGCCCGGCCCCGAACTTGGACTCGGCGGTGGACGCCCTGGTCGCCGCCGCGACGAGTCGTGAGTGGTAGTAGTCCAGCATGTCGACGATGCCGGGGATCCAGCCGGAGCCCTGCTCTGTGAGGACCAGCCTGAGCCCCGGGTGGCGTGTGAAGGCGCCTCCGAAGATCAGGTGCCAGAGCGCCCGGTGCGAGAACCAGGTGGTCTCGACCATGAAGACGGCGCGGGCGGCCGGTTCGTCGCCCAGGGGCGGGGAGGCGGAGCCGCCGTGGTGGTTGACCGGGACCTCCAGTTCGTCGCAGACCGCCCAGATGGGGTCGTAGACGGCCGAGTAGAGCTCGGGGATGCCGGATCCGGGCGGGGCTCCCGGGAGCAGGACACCGCCGGTGAGGCCCGCCTCCTTGGTGCGCCTGATCTCCCGTACCGCCTCGTCGACGTCGTTGAGGAGGATCTGCGCGACCCCCGCGCGGCGGCCTGGCGCGTCCGCGCAGAAGTCTTCGAGCCACCTGTTGTGGGCGCGCAGGCCCGCCCAGCGCTGTTCGTACTCGGCGCGGGTGGGCACCGGGGCCAGCAGGGCGGCGGCGGGGAAGAACGGCGGGATGGTGTTGGGGAAGACGACCTCGGCGACGATGCCGTCGGCCTCCAGCTCTGCCAGCCGGCGCCCGGAGTTCCAGTTGCGGTCGGCGGTGTCGGCGAGGAGGTCCTCGTAGGGGTTGGTGTAGGTGGCCGCCCAGGCGTCGAAGTCCGCGTGGTGCTTCTTCTCCAGGTACGGCTTGTAGTCGAGGAGGTCGGCGCCGGCGTGGCAGTCGGCGGAGATGACGGTGTAGCGGTCGGCCCCGCCGCCCATCACAGCACCCCCAGTTGCGGGAAGTCGTGCTCGGTCAGCCAATGGCGGCCCACCTCGCGGGACTTGGACCAGCTCAGCTCGACCCTCGCCTGGTCCTCACTCTGTCCCAGCTCGTCGGGCGTGGGTCCGATGCGACGGGCGAGCGGGGCCAGCTTCTCGGTGTCGAAGCCGAAGACGTCGGCCGCCGCGAGGCCCAGCATCCGGCGTGTCTCCCCCACCGGAATGTCGTGGAAGGTGTTCCTCAGCCACTCCCTGGTCCTGGGCCAGGTGCCTTCGGGGTGCGGGAAGTCGCTGCCCCAGAGGATGTTGTCGACGCCGATCTCGTACCGCTGGGCCAGTTCCCTGCGCTTGGTGTTGGTGGCGCAGACGAAGATCTGGCGGTCCAGGTACTCGCTCGGCGGACGCTTCAGTTCCGCGAACGGCGAGAGCTTCTTCCCGCCGTGCGCGCCCAGATACAGCCGGTCCATGAACCACAGCTGGTTCGGCAGCCACCAGCAGCCCGACTCGGCGATGCCGAACTTCAGCCCGGGGTGCCGCTCGAAGACCCCGGACCAGAGCAGGAACCACAGCGGCCGGGCCGGCCACCAGGTCACCTCGCTGACGTAGATCCCCAGGTGGTCCCCGTACTCGTGGCGGGGCGCCGCCCCCGAGTGCGTGACGATCGGCATCGCGGTCTCGGCCGCCGCCGCCCACACCGGGTCGTAACGCCGGTCGTGGTACGGGGCCTTGTCCACCCACATCGAGGGGATCATCAGCGCCCCGAGCCCGGACTCCTTCGCCCGGTACACCTCGGCGACGACCTTCTCCACCTCGCCCGTGATGGGCAGCAGGGCGACCCCGCAGTGCCGTTCGGGGTTCTCGCCGACGAACTCGGCCAGCCACCGGTTGTGCGCCTGCGCCCCCGCCATGCCGAGCGCCGGGTCCTGGTCGCCGGAGAGCCCGAGCCCGACCCCGAAGGGTGCGGCGGTCTGGCTGTCCACGGCGTCCGCGTCGGGGAAGACGACCTCGGCCGCCACCCCGTCGCCGTCCAGCTCCTTCAGGCGCTGCGCGGAGTCCCAGCCCCCGCGCAGACCTTCCTCGTTGTCCGTGAACCACTTGTTCGCGAAGGCCTCGTTGCGGACCCCGAGCCGGGTCATCGCCTCCCTGCGGGCGTCGCGCTGTCCGAGGAACTCGTCGAAGTCGCCGTGGAAGGCGGGGTCCAGATAGGGCCGGTACCGCTCGGTGGGCAGCCCGGCGTGGCAGTCGGAGGAAATGATCAGGTACGGGTCACGGTCCGTGCTCAACGTGCCCACCTCTCAGTCGAGAATGAACTTTTCCAGGTACGAGGGGTTGGCGCGGTCCAGCATCGACCGGGACCGCGCCTTGATCTGCCGGTCGCTGTGCTCGCCGGCGGGGAGCATCCAGAACCGGTCCGCCCTGATCCCGTCCACGACGGCCCCGGCGACCTCCTCGACCGGCGTGAACTCGATCTCCTGCCCCGCCTCCCTCATCGCCGCCTCCCACTGGTCGAGGCTGCGGTACGGGGACCTGCGCGGGCGCTCCTTGGCGAACCGCTCGGGCCTGTTGCGGTGCGACTCCCACAGTCCGGTGCGCAGCATGTGCGGGCCGGGGAACAGCACGGAGGCGCCGACCTGCGCCCCTTCCGCCTTCAGGTGCGCGTACAGCGACTCCGTCATCGTCACCACGGCCGACTTGGTGACCGCGTACACCGAGGCGGTGGGCAGCGGGGCGATGCCGCCGTCCCCCGACGACGTATTGACCACCCGGCCCGGCTGTCCGCCTTCGAGCATGCGCGGCACGAACGCCTGGATGCCGTGGAAGACGCCCCAGACGTTGACCGCGAAGGCCCACTTCCAGTCGTTGGGCTCGTGCTCCCACATGCGGCCCTCGGCGCCGGAGCCGACGCCCGCGTTGTTGCACAGGACGTGTACGGCGCCGAAGGTCTCGTACGCCGCTTCCGCCAGCTCCTGGACGGAGTCGCGCTCACTGACGTCCACCACCCGGGCGAGCACCTGCGCCCCGCCCTCGCGCAGCTCGGCGGCCGCCTTCTTCAGCGCGCCCTCCTCCACGTCGGCGAGGACGACCTTCAGTCCCTCGTCCGCGAACCGCCGCACCATCGCGAGCCCGATGCCGCTCGCCGCCCCGGTGACGACGGCCACCTGACCTGCCCGCAGCTCCATCAGACGCTCCCTTCCGGCGGACCGTCGAGAATCTGCTGCGGGTCGTCGTAGCGCTGGTGGATGTACGGCAACAGGGCCTGGGCGTCGACCCGTTCGACCACTTTGCCGCTCTGGTCGCTGGTCTTCTCGCCGATGGTGATCTCGACGAGGCGGCGTACCGGAAGGTCCGCGACGGGGTCGTACATCGACTCGCGCAGCACCACGTCCCCGGTGATCCGCTCCAGCTTGCGGACCTTCTCGTGGCGGGTGCACTGCACGAGGACCGGGTCGGCGTCGAAGCCGCGCCCGTCGACCGCCGGGAGGAACTTGAAGTAGAAGTCCAGCTTCTCGACCGGCTCCCCGGGGGTGGGCAGCGTCTCGCTCACCGCGCCGCGCACCTCGACGAAGGCGATGCCGTGCCGGGCCAGGGAGGCGCTGATGACCAGGCCGTCGCGCTCGACGGTGACCTCGCCCAGCTTCTTCGGCTCGCCGAAGACCTCGCGGCCGCCGATCAGGGCCCGCTCGTGGGTCATCGGCATGACCAGGGGGTACCAGCCCTCGCGGCCCCCGTACTCGGCGGCGACCGCCACCGATCCGGCGCCGAGCGGATAGCCGGGGATGTCGACCTTGCTGATGTTGGCCCGCACCAGCGGGCGGCCGGTGGGCTTGAGGGGCGGCGGCAGGACGGCCGCCACCGCGTCGGGGTCGCTCTCCCACACGGCGAGTACACCGGTGGACCAGATGTCGGGAAGCTTGGTGCTCCTGGTGCGCGCCGCCTGGATCTCGGCCTCGGTGCGCGGTCCGTACCGTACGCGTGCCATGCCGTACCACCCTTGTCCTCGGGTCGCCCGGGCGTATGCGCCCCGGACCGGTCGGGTCTGCTGTAACACTGTTACAACAGCGAGCGTGAAGGGTAAAGGGCCGTGCACATACGGGAGTTGGGGGATCCGATGGCCAGAGGGGCACTGAGCAGGGACCAGGTGCTGGACGCCGCCGCACGGCTCGTCGTGCAGCACGGCCCGCAGGAACTCACCATGCGCAAGCTCGCCGCCGAGCTGGGTACGGCGGTGACCTCGATCTACTGGCACGTCGGCAACCGCGAGTCGCTGCTGGACGCGCTGGTCGAGCGGACGGTACGGGAGATGGGCGCGCTCACCCCGCGCGGCCGGACCCCCGTCGAGCGGGTCGTCTCGGTGGCCCGCGCACTGCGCCACGAGCTGCGCGCCCGGCCGCACCTGATCGCGATGGTCCACGAACGCGGCCTGACCGAGCGGATGTTCCTGCCCGCCCAGCAGGCGCTGGTGCGCGAGGTGCACGCGGCGGGGCTGCGCGGGGCGCGGGCGGCGCTGGCGGTGCGGGCGGTGCAGTTCCAGGTGGTGGGGCATGTGCTGGTGGAGCGCAACCGGGAGCGTTCGCCGGTGCAGTCCCCGGCGGAGGGTGAGTTGTGGGCCGCCGACCACGACGAGACGGCCGGGCACGACCCGGCGCTGGCGCGTGCGCTGGCCAGGCCGGTCGATCCGGAGCGGCTGTTCGTGGTGTCGGTACGGGCGTTGGCGGGGGCGTTGCTGGAGGGTGCGGACGGCGAGCGCCGGGCAGACGGCGGCCCCTCCGCAGAGGGCTCCGCGACAAGCCGCGCAAGGTGCCCGGGAAAGCGCTCCGGAAAATAGCTGGAGACCGCGCGCCCCGCGTGCCTAGAATCACCGGCGCAGGGCGGCTCCGCGCGCGCTTCCTTCTCACTCCTCCGATTCCGTAGCGCCCCCACTCTCCGCCCTCGCACCCACTCCACCGTCGTACGACGCACCGCCCCGCCCCGTCCGCGCCACCGTGCGCACCGGGTCCCGGCGGACCGCTGTCCCCTTCGCGGAAGGCCCACTTGCCCTCTCCCCAGTCCGTGCTGCTCCGGCGCACCCAGACCGTGCATCTCGACGCCCTCCCGGCCTCCGTGCCCGACCACAGGACCGCACCGCGACTGGTGGTCCTGGAGGGCGAACTCCTCGACCGGGGCTATGCGCTGACCGCGCCCCTGCACGCCGCGTTCGCCGCGCTGGACCATCTCGACCTGGCCCGGGAGGGCCGCCGGCTGCTGGCCGGGGTCGACGAACTGCTCGGCTCGAACCGCACCCACACCCCCCTCTTCGAGCGGTTCCCGCTCACCGTGCCGCGCGACACCGAACGGCTCTACGTGGACCGGGTCTTCACCCTGCTGCTGCAGAGCCCGCACCAGCCCTGTGTGCTGTGCGCCGCCACTTCCACGGTGCACGCGGTCTCCCCGTGCGCCCATCTGGTGTGCCGCCGGTGCTGGGACGGCTCGCAGTACACGGCCTGCCCGATCTGTCACCGGCGGCTCGACGCGGACGACCCGTTCCTGATCCCTCTCGCGCCGCCCGCCCGCACCCCCGCCCGGCGCGGACGCCCGTCCTACGCGGGAACCCTGCGCCCGCTCGCACTGGGCACCGATCTGGCCACCGCCTCTGCCGCCGAGGCGCGCGCTCTGATGGCCCGCCAGACCCCGCTCTCCGGTCAGGAGTACACGGATCTGGCCGATCTGCTGCCCGCACTCCCCGCCGCTCCCTCCGCGCTGCCGGACGACATTCCCGTACGGGAGACGAAGGCGCTGGTCCTGGGCACCCTGCTGCGCGCACCGCGCACCGCCGCCGTCGTACGCCCGCTGCTGGCCGCCCGGCTCACCA
The DNA here is from genome assembly GCF_044454195.1 of Streptomyces sp. NPDC051561. NCBI lineage: Bacteria > Bacillati > Actinomycetota > Actinomycetes > Kitasatosporales > Streptomycetaceae > Streptomyces > Streptomyces sp. NPDC051561. The sequence goes on from NZ_JBITDM010000019.1 coordinate 60,972, forward strand.
CCGCGACCGACGTGCTGCGGCTGCTGGCCGTGTACTCCGGAGCGACCGCCGGGGCGCTGAAGCCGCCGCGTTTCGGGAGCCTGCCGCGTTCCCTGCGCCGTGAACTCCTCGCCGTACTGGACGGGTTCCACCCCGGCTCGCTCATCGAGGACCTGCGCCGCCACCCGGGCCCGTGGAAGCGGGCGGCCGAGAGCCTGCACCCGTACGAGCGGTTCGCCCGGCACCCCCGGGCCGCGCTCGCCTTCGCGGTGCTGCGCGAGACCGACGTCCGGGCCTTCCCGGAGCTGGGGGCGCTCGCGGCGGAGCACCCTCGGTGGGTGACGGTCACGGAGGGCCGGGTGCGGGCGGTCACCTGGAACGGGCGGGTGGAGGTCGCACTCGCCGACGGCCAACTCCCGCTCGCGATCGGGCTGTTGCGTCAGCGGCCCGGCGAGCTGCTGCGTCGCCTCGCCCATGTGCTGCGGCTGTACGCCGACCGGGCGGACACCCCGGCCGGGACCGGTGCTCCGGCGCCCTCCGCCAATGCCCCGGCCGGGCCCCGTGTTCCCGCGTCTCTCGCCGAAGCGCTGGCCCACACCCTGCCCCGTGCCGGGGTCGGCGCGCTCCTCTCCGCGTACGGTGCCCTGCGGGTGCGTCACCGGGCCGGACACGCCCGCCGGGTGTTCTTCCCGCGCGGGGAAGTCACCCACGCCCACGTACGGGACGAGAACCGGCCGGCGCTGCCGCGCACCCTCACCGAACCGGTCTGCGCGCTCCTCGAAGCGGAGGTGCTGCGGCGGCTCGCCGCGCGCGAGGGCTACCAGCACGCGGTGATCGACGAGGCGCTCGACGATCTGAATGTGCCGTTCGCCGAGCACTCCTCGGCCGCCTCCCTCGTCGCCGTCCCCAGAGGCAGCCGCCAGCCGCTGCCCGCCGGGGACGTGCTGCGGCTGTTCCTGCACTGGACGCAGCCCGCCGGCACCCGGGTGGACCTCGACCTGTCGGTGGCTTTCTACACCGCCGCCTGGGAGTTCGCCGGGCTGTGCGACTACACGCAGCTGCGGCACCTGCGCGGCGGAGCCATCCACTCCGGCGACCTCACCTCCGCGCCCGCGCCCGCCGGGGCCACCGAGTACGTGGACCTGGAGCTGCCGCTGCTCGCCGAGAACGGCATCGCCTACGCCCTGCCGGTCGTCTTCTCCTTCAACAGCGTCCCGTTCGACACACTCCTCGACGCCTTCGCCGGCTTCATGGAACTGGACGGTGGCCGCCCGCGCGACGCCCGCTACGACCCGCGCACCGTCCGCCAGCGCTTCGACCTGGCGGGCGAGTCACAGGTCTGCGTCCCCATGGTGGTGGACCTGCGCCGCCGCGAGGCACTGTGGACGGACCTCCATCTGCCGCCCGCCGGAGGGTTCCAGAGCATCGCCTCGCACACCGCCGATCTGTCCAGGATCGCCCGCGACCTGACCGGCCACTTCGCTTCCGGCAGCCGTACCACCATGGGTGACCTGGCCCGCTGGCACGCCGCCGCGCGCGCCCCCGGGGTGAGTGTGGTGCGGCGGGACGGCGCCGTGTGGACGTACCGCCGCGGTCCTGGCGAGGAGTGCGGGGCGTTCGCCGCCCGGCTTGCCTCGGGCGAAGTGCCGCAGGAGTACGGGGTGTCGGCGGACCTGGAGGCGCTCACCTCCGGCCGCCGGGTGCTGGTGGCCCGGGTGTACGGGGAGCTGGTGGCCCAGAAGGCGACCGGCACGGTCTACCGGCTCTTCCCGGGCCCGGTCGACGGGCACGAGGGACTGCACCGGGTCACCGCGGGGGACCTGGTCGCGGAACTCGGCCCGGAAGCAGGGGCGGAACTGGGACCGGAACCCGGGCGCGGGGAGACGTACGACACAATCGGGCGGGTGAACACCGGGACTGTCCTGGGCGAATAGGGGACTGTCAGTCCTGGCCCGTATTCTCTGTGACCATGCTCGATGACCAGACGACAGCGGCAGCAACGTGGCCGACCGCCTACCCGAAGGGGTACGCGGTCGTCGACGTGGAGACCACCGGCCTCTCGCGCGACGACCGGATAATCTCCGCCGCCGTCTACCGGCTCGACGCGCACGGTGACGTCGTCGACCACTGGTACACCCTGGTGAACCCCGAGCGGGACCCGGGCCCGACCTGGATCCACGGGCTGACCAGCGAAGTCCTCGAAGGCGCGCCGCTGTTCCCGCAGATCGTGGGCGAGCTTTCGGCGCGCCTCGACGGGCGGGTGCTGGTCGCGCACAACGCGATGTTCGACTGGTCGATGCTGGCGCGGGAGTACGCGAGGGCCGGGCACACCGCCCCGGTCCAGCAGCGGCTGTGCACCATCGCGCTGGCCAAGGAACTGGCACTGCCGCTCCCCAACCACAAGCTGGCCTCGCTGGCCGCGCACTTCGGCGTCGTACAGCAGCAGGCGCACCACGCGCTGGACGATGCCCGGGTGCTCGCCGAGGCGTTCCGCCCGAGTCTGCACGCGGCGGCGCAGGGCCAGGTGCGGCTGCCGCTCCTGGAGTGCCGGCCGCTGACCGAGTGGTCGGACACTCCCGCCACGCCCCGGATCGGCTACCAGGCCTCGTACGGCGGCGGGCCGGGCGGGGGCAGCCCGGCGAGCTGGCGCCCCTCGCGCAAACGTCCCGCCTGCCCGTACCCCAACCCGGGCCGCTACCGGGCGGACCAGCCGCTGATGCAGGGGATGCGGGTGGCGTTCTCCGGCGACACCTCCGTCGACCGCGACCTCCTGGAGGACCGCACGGTCGAGGCGGGGCTGCATGTCGCGTCGAGTGTGTCGCGCCTCACCAGCGTGCTGGTCACCAACGACCCGGACTCGGCGACCTCCAAGACGCTGAAGGCCAAGTCCTTCGGTACGCCGGTCATCGACGAGGCCGCGTACACACATCTGCTCCGCGACGTGGCACCCGCACCGTCGGACGGGTGACGGCCGGGCGTGCCCTGCACGCCCCGCTCCGTCCCGCACTGCACCCTGTGGCGCATGGCACGATGCGAGGTTTGCGGAAACGACTACGGCATGTCCTTCGAGGTGCACGCGCAGGGCGCGGTGCACGTCTTCGACTGCTTCTCCTGCGCCATCCACCGGATGGCCCCGATCTGCGAGCACTGCCGGTGCCGCATCATCGGCCAGGGCGTCGAGGTCGAGGGCCAGTGGTACTGCGGTGCGCACTGCTCCCGCGCGGAGGGCAAGGTGGGCATCGTCGACAAGGTCTGAGCCCCTCCTCCCTCACCCCTCTGCTCCTCCCCCCACCACTCCGTCGGCCGACCCCCGTCGGGCAACCCGCCCAACGGGGGTCTTTCCACGCCAGGTACCGTCAAAGCGTGTACCGCTTCCTGTTGTCCCGGCAGTGGGTGATCCTCACCCTTCTGGTTCTCGTTCTCGTGCCCACCATGGTCGAGCTCGGCTACTGGCAGCTCCACCGCCACGAGCACAAGGTCGCCCAGAACCAGCTGATCGCCGACAACGTCGAGGCCGCACCCAAGCCGGTGGGCGAGCTGACCTCGCCCGGCCACACCGTCCCGCGCGCCGACTACTGGCGCACCGCGACCGCGACCGGCACCTTCGACACCGCGCACGAGGTCGTCGTACGCCGCCGGACCTCCACCGACGACCAGGTCGGCTTCCACGTCCTGACCCCCTTCGACCTCACGGGCGGCGGCACCGTCCTGGTCAACCGGGGCTGGGTCCCGTTCGGCGCCGACCAGCAGTCCTTCCCGCACATCTCCGCCCCGCCCAAGGGCGAAGTGACCGTCACCGGCCGCCTCAAGGCCGACGAGACCACCTCCGGCAGCGGCATCAAGGACCTCGAAGGCCTCCCGCCCCGCCACGTGATGCTCATCAACAGCGACCAGCAGTCCAAGCTCCTCGGCCACCCGGTCCTCGGCGGCTACCTCGAACTGACCGCTCCCACCCCGGTCGGCGGCAGCCCCGAACTGATCGCCGAGCCGGACTCGGAATCCATCGGCCCCCACATGGCCTACGCCATCCAGTGGTGGCTGTTCGCCGCCGCGGTCCCGGTCGGCTGGCTGGTCCTGGTACGCCGCGAAAAGCGCGACCGCGACACCGCGGCCGAGGCCGCCGAAGCCCCGGCCACGGAAAGCACCCCCGCCCCGTCCGCCGTCTGACCGCCCGCCGGTCCGGCGTTACCCCCTCCGGCCCGACCGGCTCATGAGGACGCGGGCCGCCAGGCCCGTGCCTGGACACCGGCCCGCCCCACCCCACTCCCGGCAAACGGCCCCGCTTAACCCAACCCCCCGGAGGGAACACGCTCCTGCGTGACCCAACGCATCGAGGACTACGCGCTCATCGGGGACCTCCAGACCGCGGCCCTGGTCGGCCGCAACGGCTCCCTCGACTGGCTCTGCCTGCCCCGCTTCGACTCCGCCGCCTGCTTCGCCTCCCTCCTCGGCAACGAGGACAACGGCCACTGGCGGCTCGCCCCCGAGGGCGCCGACACCTGCGCCTCCCGCTCCTACGTGGGCGATTCCCTCGTCCTGGAGTCCGTGTGGGAGACCCGCTCCGGCACCGGCTCCGGCGGCTCGGTCAAGGTCACCGACTTCATGCCGCAGCGAGACCAGGCCCCGGACGTGGTGCGGATCGTGGAGGGCCTGACCGGCGAGGTCACCATGAACTCCACCCTCCGCCTGCGCTTCGACTACGGAAACATCGTCCCGTGGGTACGCCACACCGACGGCCACCGGGTCGCCGTCGCGGGCCCCGACGCCGTCTGGCTGCGCACCGAGTCCAAGCCCTCGTCCGTCAAGGTCAAGACCTGGGGCCAGCAGTACAGCACCCGCTCCTCCTTCACCGTCCGCGCGGGCGAGCAGGTCGCCTTCGTCCTCACCTGGCACCCCTCCCACGAGCCGCGCCCGGACCTCATCGACCCGTACGAGGCCCTCGAACACAGTCTGGAGGACTGGGAGCAGTGGTCGGACAGTTGCGTCTACGCGGGGCCCTACCAGGACGCCGTCCGCCGCTCCCTGATCACCCTCAAGGCCCTCACCTACGCCCCCACCGGCGGTATCGTCGCCGCCCCCACCACCTCCCTCCCCGAGGAGATCGGCGGCGTCCGCAACTGGGACTACCGCTACTGCTGGCTGCGCGACTCCACCCTCACCCTCGGCTCGCTGCTCGCCGCGGGATACCTCGACGAAGCCGCCGACTGGCGTGACTGGCTGCTGCGCGCGGTGGCCGGCGACCCCGCCGACCTCAAGATCATGTACGGGTTGGCGGGCGAGCGGCGCCTCCCCGAGACGGAACTGCCCTGGCTGAGCGGGTACGAGGGCTCCGCCCCGGTCCGTATCGGCAATGTGGCCGCCGACCAGCTCCAGCTCGACGTCTACGGCGAGGTCATCGACTCCCTCTACGTCGCCCGCAAGTCCGGCCTCGACGCCCAGCCGCACGCCTGGAACCTCCAGCTCAGCCTGCTCGGCTTCCTGGAGTCCATGTGGCGCGAGCCCGACGACGGCCTGTGGGAAGTACGCGGCCCGCGCCGCCACTTCGTGCACTCCAAGGTGATGGCCTGGGTCGCCGCCGACCGTGCGGTCCGCACCCTGGAGGAGAACCCCTCCCTGCCGGGCGACGCGGACCGCTGGCGCGCCATGCGCGACGAGGTCCACCGCGAGGTCTGTGAGAAGGGCTACGACCCCGAACGCAACACCTTCACCCAGTCCTACGGCTCCACCGAACTCGACGCCGCCACCCTCCTCATCCCCCAGGTCGGCTTCCTCCCGCCGGACGACCCCCGTGTCGTCGGAACGGTCGAAGCGGTACGCAGCGAGCTCGGCCGGGACGGCGGCTTCATCCGCCGCTACAGCGCCGACGAGACCGCCGCCGGCAACCGGGTGGACGGCCTCCCCGGCGGCGAGGGTGCCTTCCTGGTCTGCTCCTTCTGGCTCGCCGACGCCCTCCTGCTGACCGGCCGCGTCAAGGAGGCCCGCGAACTCTTCGAAAGGCTGCTCGCCCTGCGTAACGACGTCGGCCTGCTGGCCGAGGAGTACGACCCGGTGGCGCGCCGCCAACTGGGCAACTTCCCGCAGGCGTTCAGCCACATCGGTCTGGTGGGGACGGCACTGGCGCTGGCGCGGGAGGAGGCCCGGGAGACGGCCGACGGCGCCGAGGGTGCAGGATAGCGCCATGGATCTTGGACTGAAGGACCGTGTGTACGTCGTCACCGGAGCGAGCCGGGGCCTCGGCTTCGCCTCCGCGCGCGAGCTGACGGCGGACGGCGCGAAGGTACTGCTGACCGCCCGCGACGAGAAGGCGCTGGCGGACGCCGCCGCGGAACTCGGCCCCAACGCCGAGCCGTTCGCGGCGGACAACTCCGACCCGGAAACCGCGGAACGCCTGATCGCCGAGGCCCGCGCCCGTTTCGGCCGCTTCGACGGCATCCTCATCAGCGTGGGCGGCCCGGCGGCGGGCGGCGCCGCCGACAACACGGACGCCCAGTGGCGGGACGCCTTCGAATCCGTCTTCCTGGGTGCGGTACGCCTGGCCCGCACCGCCGCCGCCCACCTCACCGAGGGCGGCGTGATCGGCTTCGTACTCTCCGGCTCGGTCCACGAGCCCATCGCCGGTCTGACCATCTCCAACGGTCTGCGCCCGGGCCTGGCCGGCTTCGCCAAGTCCCTCTCCGACGAACTCGGCCCGCGCGGCATCCGCGTCGTCGGCCTGCTCCCGGCGCGCATCGACACCGACCGCGTCCGCTCCCTCGACGGCCTCTCCCCCGATCCGGCCGCCGCCCGCGCCCACAACGAATCCCTCATCCCGCTGCGCCGCTACGGCACCCCGGAGGAATTCGGCCGCACCGCCGCCTTCCTGCTGTCCCCCGCGGCGTCCTACCTGACCGGCACGATGCTGCCGGTCGACGGCGGCGCCCGGCACGGCTTCTGACCGGGACGGGGGAGCGGGCGCGCCCGCTCCCCCGTCCCGGTTGCGCCCGCTCCCGGCCGCTATCCCCCGTTCACTTCACCCGTCCCACGCTTCCGGCCGCCCGCCGCACCCGTACCTCCACCGGCAGCCGTGCCAGCCGTACCGACTCCCTGGCCCGCGCCACCGCTCCCCGGGCGACCTCCGCGACCAGCTCAGCGGGAGCCGTCGAGGCGTTCACGGTCAGGGCGACATCCGCCCGGGGCCCGTCCTGACGGCCCCGCAGAGCGACCTCGGCCCGTTCGACACCGGGCATCGCTCCGGCCTCATCGCCCAGCACCCGCTCCAGCGCCCTCCCTCGCAGCAGCACCGTCCCCTCGTCCCCACCCGTCACCCGCACCGTGCCCAGCCGACCCCGCCGCAGCTGCGCCAGCAGCCACCACAGCACCAGCAGCACCGTCACCGCCAGGGCGGCGACCACTGCCGGCCACCACCACCCCTCGTCCCGCCACCGCGTCCGGTCCGCCGCGCTCAGCAGCACGTCGTCGGGGCCCGCGAAGAGCCACCACGACGGCAGCGACACTCCCAGCCCCGCCAGCAGTGCCGACCCACCCAGCACCAGCAGCACCACCCCCGCCAACCCCACCAGCACCCTGTTCACCGTCTTCAGCACAGCCCACTCACCACTTCCACCACTGCCCGCCCCCGCCACCCGTTCACCGCTTCCCACCGGCCTGAGCCCGCTCCACGCGCACCGCCAGCCCCGGCTCGCGAGCCAGCCCCAGGTCCTCGATCCCGGCCCGCATCGCCTCCCCCAACTCCTCGCGCACATCGGCGAGTTCACGGAAGTGCGAGACCGCCCGCACGGTCACCCGGCCCCGCCCGACCCGCACCCTGGCGCCCTGCACCCCGGGCACCGCCATCGCCCGGTCGCGCAGCACCTGCGCCGCCGCACCGCGCTCCAGCCCGGCCCGTACATCCGGCTCGGCGTCGTCCACCCGCATGGGCAGCAGGGACCGCAGCCCCGGTGTCACCGCGAGCACCACCAGCCACAGCCCCAGCGCCACCGCGAGGCCCGCGCCGACCTTCACCCACACCTGGTCCAGCGGCCGTTCGGCCAGCGCCTGGGCGAGTTCACGGCGCCAGCGCCCCGCGGGCTGCCCGGACCGCACCGCCACCACGTCGTACAGCAGCAGCCCCGCTCCTCCGAGCAGCACCGCGGCGACGAGCCCGGCCGGAATCCGCCGCGCGGACCAGAACCGCCGCCGGTCCGGGGCGGCGGACCGCTCCCCGCTCCCGGACTCCCGTTCCGCCCCCAGCGTGGGCACCTGCTCGCTCACCGCGTCCTCCCGCTCTTCGCGGCCGCCCGGTGCAGCCGTTCGACGAACACCGTCACCTCGGGAACCGTCATACCCGCCAATTCCCTTACCCTGGAGGCGACTTGATGACGCACCGACTCGCACTGCGCGGCGATGTCCGAGGGGTATCCGAGTTCGACACCGACCCGCACCCGCGCCGAGTCCCTGCTGACGGTCACCTCGGCGTGCGGCTCCGCGCAGCCTTCCGGCGGTGCGTCGAGCGCCTCGCGGGCCGCCCGGGCGGCGATCTTCGCGACCACCCCGTCCGCGATCCGCAGCGATCCCCGCTCACCGGCCGGCACGGCCGAGGGAAGGGTCACGGACCCTCTCGCCCCGGATCCCACCGCCCCGGCGGCCACCACCGGGGTCACCGCGGCCGGGGCCTGGACCGGGGCCCGTCGTCGCGGTCCCGCCCGCGCTCACGCGTCCGGAAGAAGTCACCGGGATCCAGATCGCCTTCGAGGTAGCGGCCGACCATGAACCCGATCAGGCCCAGTGCCGCGACGATCACGAACGCCCCGAACCCGCCGAAGTACCCGGCGAACCCGAGCGCGATACCGACCCCGAGGCCCACCACGGAGAGACTCATCGAACCGCCCTCGCTTTCGTGCATCCTGTGCGTCCGAAGTCTGCGAACGAGGCGCCTTGCGGGCCCACCCGCCAGGAAGTGCTCACTGGAGCCTCTGCTCCGGCTCGTCCTCTTCCTCGTCGGGCAGCTTCACATCGCCGACCGCGATGTTGACCTCGACGACCTCCAGGCCGGTCATCCGCTCCACGGCCGAGACCACGTTCTCCCGCACCGCCTTCGCCACCTCGGCGATCGAGACGCCGTACTCGACGACGATGTCCAGGTCGAGGGCCGTCTGCACCTCGCCGACCTCGGCCTTCACCCCCCGGCTCACCGATTTGGTACTGCCTCCCGGCACCCGGTCGCGCACCGCGCCGAAGGTGCGGGAGAGGCCGCCGCCCATCGCATGGACGCCGACCACATCGCGGGCCGCGAGCCCTGCGATCTTCTCGACCACACCGTCGGCGATGGTGGTACGGCCCCGGGTGGCCGGATCGCCGCCGCCGAGCCGCTGCCCGGTGCTCGCGCCGGACGCCGAGGCGCCACGCCCGCCACCGGAGGGTTCCTTCTCCATGCCACCGGAGCGTATGGAGTTCTGTCGTTCGGTGTCAGTCATCGCCGTTCGTCCCTTTCCGGAGGGTTACGCGGTACTGGACTCCGTTGCCACATTAAGTCTGATTGCCCGATATCGCGCCGTGGATGCGGCAGGCTGACCGCATGGCATCGACGACACCCGACGACGGTTGGACACAGGCGGTACGGCAGCGGCTGGGCCTCGGCAGACTGCTGCCGCTGGGCGGCCCGGCGGATGGCGCCTGGCTCGCGGAACGCGCGGCGGACACCGTGCTCCGGCTGGCCGGCAAGGGGGTCGAGGGCGCGGCCCTGGGGACTCTCAGAGTGGGCCCGGCCGACCCGGACGCGGTGCACGGCTCCCCCGCCGTACCCGCGCCGCCCGGCTCGCTGCCGCCCGGGCCGCTGTGCGTACGGGCGGAGTTCGAGGCCTCGCCCCGGGAGCCCATCCCGTACACGGCACGACGGCTGCGCGCCGCACTGCACGCGGCGGCCACCGACCGGCTGGGCCTGGTGGTGGCGGAGGTCGATCTGCGGGTGACGGGGCTGCTCGGCGACGTACGGGAGCACGCGCCCGACGACGAACGCGACGACGTACCGGAGAATCCTCGCCCGGCTGGTCCACCCGGGCGACGGGACGGGGACTCGGCCCTGGAAGGCACGGCCGCCGCCGTCGCCGCGGAGGTCCCCGGCGTGACCCGGCTGACCACCGTGCTCGGCGCTCGTCCGGTGCACTACGACAGCGCGGCGCCCCCCGGCCCGCACCTCCGGGTGGAAGTGGCGGTGGCCGGGGAGCGCCGTGCGCTCGATGTGGCCCTGGCGGTGCGCGCGGCGGTCGCGGACGCGGTGCCCGGGCGCCCGTCGGTGGCCGTACTGGTCACCGAGGTGGCCGGGTAGGGCGTTCGCCCCGGCCCAGGTTGTGCAGAGCGTTCGCTCAGGAACTAGTCGGAGAGCCCCGCGAGGTCGCGCAGCCGACGGCCCTGCGCGGCCCGCTCGGCGGTGCGCTGCTCGTCGTACGTACGGTCGGACACGCGCTGGAGCAGGGCCTTGGTCTCGATGACCGCGTCACGCGGCGCGGCGAGCAGGGCAGCGGTCAAGTCGCGCACGGCGCCGTCGAGTTCCGCGGCCGGTACGACGAGGTTGGCCAGACCGGTGCGCTCGGCCTCCGCCGCGTGGACGAAGCGGCCCGTGGCGCAGATCTCCAGCGCGCGGGCGTAGCCGACGAGGCCCACGAGGGGGTGGGTGCCGGTGAGGTCGGGCACCAGACCGAGGCTGGTCTCGCGCATGGCGAACTGCACGTCCTCGGCGACGACCCGCAGGTCGCAGGCGAGGGCGAGCTGGAAGCCGGCTCCGATGGCATGGCCCTGGACTGCGGCGATGCTGATCAGGTCCGGGCGCCGCCACCAGGTGAAAGCCTCCTGGTACGCGGCGATTTCCGCGTCGAGGTCCGCTTCGGAACCCCGCGCGAGATCGAGGAAGGACGGCTCACCGTCGAAGCCCTCAGGAGTGAACGCCTGCCGGTCGAGTCCCGCGGAGAAGGATTTGCCCTCTCCACGCAGCACGACCACCCGGACATTCCCGGGCAAAGCCTTCCCGGCCTCCGTCAACGCCCGCCACAGAGCGGGAGATTGGGCGTTGCGCTTGGCCGGGTTGGCCAGGGTCACCGTGGCTACGGCGTCCTCGACGGTGAGTTGCACGCCGTCCTTGTCGAGTACGGGGTCGAGCGAAGCCATGGGGTGCCTCCGGGTCGGTTGCGAATGCCGTCACCAGCTAAGTGACTGCACAGTAACCACCCGGTCGGCCGCACGAACGACCGCCCCATGCTTGAACCCGTAAAACAAAAATGAACTGAACCGCGACGGTCAGGCCGAGGCCTTCTTGCCACGCGTCGCCCCGCCGCGTCCCCGCAGCGTGACTCCGGATTCACTGAGCATCCGGTGGACGAATCCATAGGAGCGCCCAGTCGATTCGGCCAACGCCCGGATACTCGCACCGGAGTCGTACTGCTTCTTCAGGTCTGCCGCGAGCTTGTCGCGCGCGGCGCCGGTTACCCGGCTGCCCTTCTTCAGAGTCTCGGCCACCCGTGCCTCCTCAAGGAAGTGCGCTCTGGACTTCTCATGATCACCCCTTCCCGGCTTCCTGGCCACCCATTCGGCAAGGTCCGTACAACAAGGTTCGCCGCGGAGGAAGTCACAACCGGGCCCGGAGTTTCATATTCCGCGTGTCCTTCGCCATACCGGAATCCGGTGACTCCCGGGAATGGGCAGGTCAGCGCCGTTAAACGATCACGGAAACGACGGAGGCCCACCCCTGTGCAGGGCGGGCCTCCGGTTGTCCTGTGACGCGCCGGAGTACGAGAGGCACTCACTCAGATGAAGGATCACGCGTAGGCCGAATGATCCAGTCCAAGTGGATCAGGCGGCGGACCGGGAGGGGCAGCTGCCGGGGCCACGGCCTGGGTCTTTGCCGATCGGGTATGCCAGGGCCATGGGATCCGGGGTCACGGGACCCCTGGGGCCCCGTGACAAGCACCCTGACAACAGGCCGGTCGGGCCGGGTCAGGCCAGCGAGACCAGGTCGGCGTAGTCCGGGCCCCACAGGTCCTCGACGCCGTCGGGGAGCAGGATGATCCGCTCCGGCTCCAGCGCGTGGACGGCGCCCTCGTCGTGCGTGACGAGGATGACGGCGCCCTTGTAGGTGCGCAGCGCGCCGAGGATCTCCTCGCGGCTGGCCGGGTCGAGGTTGTTGGTCGGTTCGTCGAGGAGCAGCACGTTGGCGGAGGAGACGACCAGGGTGGCCAGCGCGAGACGGGTCTTCTCGCCGCCGGAGAGGACTCCGGCCGGCTTGTCGACGTCGTCGCCGGAGAAGAGGAACGAGCCGAGCGTCTTGCGCACCTCGACCAGGTCCAGGTCGGGGGCGGAGGAGCGCATGTTCTCCAGGACGGTGCGCTCCGGATCGAGCGTCTCGTGCTCCTGCGCGTAGTAGCCCATCTTCAGGCCGTGGCCCTCGATGACCTGTCCGGTGTCGGGCTTCTCGGTGCCCGCGAGCAGGCGCAGCAGGGTCGTCTTGCCGGCGCCGTTGAGGCCGAGGATGACCACCCGGGAGCCCTTGTCGACGGCGAGGTCGACATCGGTGAAGATCTCCAGCGAGCCGTACGACTTGGACAGGCCCTCCGCCATCAGTGGGGTCTTGCCGCACGGGGCGGGGTCCGGGAAGCGCAGCTTGGCGACCTTGTCGGAGACGCGGACCGCCTCCAGGCCCGCCAGCAGGCGGTCGGCGCGCTTGGCCATGTTCTGGGCGGCGACGGTCTTGGTGGCCTTGGCGCGCATCTTGTCGGCCTGCGAGTGGAGGACCTTGGCCGTCTTCTCGGCGTTCTGCCGTTCGCGCTTGCGGCGCTTCTCGTCGGCCTCGCGTTGCTGCTGGTAGAGCTTCCAGCCCATGTTGTAGACGTCGATCTGGGTGCGGTTGGCGTCCAGGTAGAAGACCTTGTTGACGACCGTCTCGACCAGTTCGACATCGTGGGAGATCACGATGAAGCCGCCGCGGTAGGACTTGAGGTACTCGCGGAGCCAGACGATGGAGTCGGCGTCCAGGTGGTTGGTGGGCTCGTCGAGGAGCAGGGTGTCGGCGTCCGAGAAGAGGATGCGGGCCAGCTCGACGCGGCGGCGCTGACCGCCGGAGAGGGTGTGCAGGGGCTGTCCGAGCACCCGGTCGGGCAGGCTGAGCGCGGCGGCGATGGTGGCTGCCTCGGCCTCGGCGGCGTACCCGCCCTTGGTGAGGAACTCCGTCTCCAGACGCTCGTACTTCCGCATCGCCTTCTCGCGGGTGGCGCCCTGACCGCTGGCCATGCGCTCCTCGTTCTCGCGCATCTTGCGCAGCACCTCGTCGAGGCCGCGGGCGGAGAGGATGCGGTTCTTGGCGAGGATGTCGAGGTCGCCGGTGCGGGGGTCCTGCGGGAGGTAGCCCACCTCGCCGGAGCGGCTGATGGTGCCTCCGGCCGGGGAGCCTTCACCCGCGAGGCACTTGGTGAGGGTGGTCTTTCCCGCGCCGTTGCGGCCGACGAGGCCGATGCGGTCGCCCTTGGCGATGCGGAAGGACGCGTTCTCGATGAGGATGCGGGCGCCGGCGCGCAGCTCGATGCCGGAGGCGGTGATCACGGAAGTACTCCTGTGCGGGTGGGACGGCGGAAGTGTGACGGTGGGCGGACTGCTGCTTCGACGCCGCTAATGCGCAAGGAGACGAGCCATGGATTCAGTCTAACGGGCGCTCGCAAGCCGGTTTCAGGCTCTCAGAGCCTGCGGGCGGCCGACGGCCCGTTGCCCAGCGGATCGCGGTCCGGGGCGACCCAGCCGAGCGCGTCGACGGCGATCAGCTGGTCGGTCCAGGAAGCGGGCTCGGTGCAGGGCTGTGCGATCAGCAGGGTGTACGAGGCGCCCGTGGCGCGACGCACCGTCCCCGGGGCGGCGAACGCGCACCCGGGCCTGGCCGGCAGCAGCCAGCGGAGGTCGCCGTCGGCGGTGCGGTAGGCGGCGATGTGGTGCGGGGTGACGACGGCGAGCATGGCGGCGGCCGGGTCGAGGGGCTGCAGGACGCCGGCGGCCCGGCCGTCGAAGCCGGGGATGGCGCGGTGCCAGCGGACCTGGCGGCCGTCCGCGCGGGCGGTGTCGGTGATGAGGCCGTCGCTCCACAGGGTGAAGGCGTGGCCGGGCGCGGGGTGGACGGCGAGTGGCCGGTGCCCCGTGCGGGTGTAGGCCCAGCGGGTACGTCCGTCTGCCCGGTCGTACGCCTCGACGGCGGCGGCCCGCACCCGCAGCGGGGGGTCGGGGGTGGCGCCGGGCGCGCGGGTGATGAGGCGGTCGCCGTACGGGGCGGGGCGTGCCTGGTGGGCGGCGGTGAGCAGAGGGACGGCGAGGGCTGCGGCGAGGACGGGGAGCAGCAGGCGGGCCGGGCGGGGCAGGCGGCGGGACATGCAGCGGAACGTATCGGCGCGGGAGTGATGGAGGGGCCGGGAGCCGGGGCGACACGGCCAGGTGACGTAGGGCCGGTCCTCCGTTCGGCGGTATCCCCTCGGAGGCAGGCAAAGGGCGTAATGGGATGAATGGGCTGATACTCGGCGCAAGGCGGTGGATCCCCGTCGCAGACATCTCCAGCAGAGGGTGGGTGTGGCCCCGTGCAGTTCGACGACGACGCCAATCTGGACAGCTCGGAGGTCCGGGACGTCCGCGGCAGCCGCGTTCCCGGCGGAAAGGCCACGATCGGCGGAGGCATCGTCGGCTTCATCGCGCTGATCATGGGCGTGCTGTTCGGGGTCGGTCCGGAGCAGCTGGGGCTCTCCTCCGGCGAGGAGGAGCCGGCCTCCGCCGCGTCCTCGCAGGCCCAGGTGCAGCAGACCTGCAAGACGGGCCGGGACGCGAACACCAAGGAGGACTGCCGGATTCTCGGTGTGGTCAACAGCGTGCAGGACTTCTGGCGGCAGGAGTTCACCCGGCGGGGCGCGACGTACGGGGACGCGAAGACGGTGTTCTTCACCAACCGGGTCGGTACGGCGTGCGGCGCGGCCACCTCCGCGGTGGGCCCTTTCTACTGCCCCGGCGACCGGCAGGTCTATCTGGACCTGGGGTTCTTCAACGAGCTGCGGACCAAGTTCGGGTCCAGCGGCGGTCCGTTCGCGCAGGCGTACGTGGTGGCGCACGAGTACGGGCACCACATCCAGAACACGATGGGCACCCTCGCCAAGTCGCAGGACGGCCGGCAGGGCGCCAACAGCAACGCGGTGCGCGTCGAGCTCCAGGCGGACTGCTACGCCGGGGTGTGGGCCAGGCACGCGACCCGTACACCGGACGAGAAGACCGGCAGGCCGCTGATCACGCAGCTGACCGACGAGGACATCAAGGACGGGCTCAGCGCGGCGGCGGCGGTCGGCGACGACCGGATCCAGGAGAAGTTCCAGGGCCGGGTCACCCCGGAGTCCTGGACGCACGGGTCGGCGGCGCAGCGGCAGCAGTGGTTCTACAACGGCTTCAAGTCGGGCGACATGGCACAGTGCAACACCTTCCGGTAGGCAGCTTCCGATTCCGAGCCGCTCGGATGCCCTCCGGGCGGCCGGTTGTCAGTGGTGGGTGCCAGACTGAGACGCACGTCACACCAACCGGTGCGACGGTCGATCGAGGGGGACCTCATGTCCGAGCCGGCACAGAGCGATGCAGCACAGAGCGATGTGACAAAGAGCGATGTGACACAGAGCGCTTTGGCGCAGATCAATCCGACCTTCCTGTACGCCGATGCCAGGGCCGCGATCCGGATGCTGAAGGAGGCGTTCGGCTTCCGTGAGGTCGTGGTGTACGAGGACGAGAACGACCCGTCGGTGGTGCACCA
Source organism: Streptomyces sp. NPDC051561 (assembly GCF_044454195.1). Classification (NCBI taxonomy): domain Bacteria; kingdom Bacillati; phylum Actinomycetota; class Actinomycetes; order Kitasatosporales; family Streptomycetaceae; genus Streptomyces; species Streptomyces sp. NPDC051561. Next base: position 76,732 of record NZ_JBITDM010000019.1, read on the forward strand.
CGCCGAGCTGGCGTACGGGAACGGCGTGGTGTTGCTCGGCTCCAAGGGCCGCCCGGGGCTCTATGCGCAGCTGATGGACGACAGCGGGCCGACAGGTGTCTATGTGGTCGTGGAGGACACCGACGCCCACTTCAAGAACGCCCAGGCGTACGGCCTGGAGGTGCTGATGCCGCCCACCGACCAGGACCACGGCTCGCGCGACTACATGGTCAGGGACGCCGAGAGGAACCTCTGGTGCTTCGGCACCTACCAGCCCGGCACCCCCTCCCCCGGGGCCGCCTGACCGGCGGCCACCGAGGGAGGGGGTGCGGCCGGTCAGGCTCCGCCGGTGTGCACCTGGAACGCGGCGCGGCGTACGGCCTTCGCGAGGGCCGGGTCCGGATGGGCGGCGGCGAGCGCGACCAGGACCTGCACGGTGCGGGGGTGACCGATGGCCCGGACCTCGTCGAGCAGGGCGGGGACGGTGCCCTGGAGCGCCGACTCCAGGTGGCGGACCAGGAGTTCGGCCTCGCCGTGGTCGGCGACCGCCGCGGCGGTGTCCACCCAGAGCCAGGTGGACTCCTCGCGGGTGAGCCGGTCGTGGGCTTCCTCGGAGTCGACGCCCTCGTGCTCGGCGAGCCAGAGCAGGGCGTACGGGCGCAGGGCGAGCTCGTCGGCGGCGGCCCGCACCTCGGACTCGGCGGGGGCGCCGACGACCCGGAGCGCCTCGAAGGCGAGGCCACGGAGCAGGGCGTCCTCGCCGCGGGCCACTTCGAGGAGTTCCAGGACGGCGGTGCCCACGGTGCGCGCGGCCAGCCAGGCCCGGTACTCGGCGCGGGCCGGGCCCGGGGTGAGCCGGGCGCAGCCGGCCAGCATGGCGTCGGCGGACTGTTCGATGTTCCCGGCGGGGCTCTGCGCGGCGACGCAGATCTGCTCCAGCTTGACCCAGACCGCCCAGCTGCCGAGGGGGGTCAGGGTCGCCTGGCCCTCGCCGAGGGTCAGCGCACCGACGGCGGCCAGGCCCGCCAGGGCCCAGTCGAGGAGGGAGGAGAGGGACGCGGGGACCGGGTGCGAGGCGGACTGGGCGGGGATGCCGTGCAGATGGGGCGGTACCTCGCAGCGCTCCTCGTGCAGTTCGGCGACGCGCTGTTCCAGCAGGTCGAGCAGGGCCGGTACCAGCACGGGGCCGGCCGAGAGCTGAAGGAGGGAGAGCACCTGGGGGACGGACTCCACGACCTCCGCGACGGTCACCGGGGTGATGCCGTCGGGCGCGGGGTGGACGATCGACCAGGCGTCGAAGAGTGCGACCCAGCCACGCAGCACGGCGGCGTCGTCGCGGTCCCAGGCGCGCAGGCGCCAGCCGGGGCGGGCGTTGGCGCCGTGGATCTCGACGAGACCGGCGAGGCGGGCGCGGTCCCAGCCCGCCCGAACCTGGGCCCCGGTCAGGCGCAGGGCTTCGGCGGCGCGTTCGGCGGAGGCGTCGGAGAGGGTGCCCGCCTGGCCGGGGCGGGGAGCGGCGCCGCGGGCGCGCTCGGTGTCGGCCCAGCGGGCGACACGGGCTGCGTCGGCGAGTACGGCCCTGGCGTGACGGGCCAGTTCCGCCTGGGCGGGGGTGCCCTCGGGGGGCCGGGGTGCCGGGCGGGTACGCCGGTTCGTCACGGCCCGGCGGGCTGTGGCGAGGGGTCGCGGGCGGACAAGTCGGAGCCTGGAGTCGCGCGGTGTACGGGACGTCACTGGGAGAGTGTCCCCGCTGACCGCCCGAAAGCCCAAACGGAACCTTGCGCACCGGAGTGTGGGACCTCCGCGCCCACCTCCATCAGGGGCTACATCAGGGGGGTGAGGAAGCGGCGCAGGGCTTCCTCGTAGGTGGCCGGGTCCGCGTTCCACATGGCGGCGTGGGAGGCGTCCGGGACCGTGTGGAGGGTGACCAGGTCCGGCCGCGCGTTGGCCAGGAGGCGGGACGGGCCCCAGGGGGCGACCGTGTCGCCGGGGCCGTGGAAGATCAGGGTCGGCACGCGCAGGGCGTCCGGGTCGGCGGCCTCGCGGAGCCGGTCGCCGACCAGGCCGGTGCTGCCCTGGGCCGCGCGGACCGCGAGCGGGAGGAGGGCCGCCGGGGTGCCCCGGGCCGAGGCCAGCGAGCGGAGCGTGGCTTCCCGGTCGAGCACCGGGGAGTCGAGGATCAGCCCGCGCACCAGGTGGCGGACGGCCGAGGAGGTCGCGGTGTGGAACGCCATCGCGGCGCCGGTGGACCAGCCGTGGAGGACGACCCGTTCGGCGCCCTGCCGCACCGCGTACCGGACCGCCGCGTCCAGGTCGCGCCATTCGGAGTCGCCGAGGTGGCTGAGACCGTCCGGGGAGCGGGGTGCGCCCTCGTCCCCCCGGTAGCCGAGGACGAGGACCGGGAGGCGGTGGCGGTGCAGGGCCTCAAGGACGTTGAGCGGGTGCGCGCGGGTGGCGCCGATGCCGTGCACGGCGATCACCCAGGTGGAGCGGCTGCCGGGCACGAACCAGGCGGGCAGCGCCCCCAGTTCGCCCAGCACGTCGACGTGGCTGAAGTCGAGGCCGAGTGCGGAGAGCGGGTCGCCGCTGTGGACGAAGGGGGTCAGCCGGACCTTGGCTCCCGGTTCGAGGGAGCCCCGGGTGACCCGTTCCAGCCGGCGTACGACCGTGTGGGCCTCGTGCGGGACTGCCTCCAGGACCGGGCCGACGACCGCGTGCACGCCGTCGCCCTCCAGCCCGTACATCCCGGGTCTGAGGGTGGCGAGGCCACGGGTCAGGGTGACCTGGCCGGGGGCCGTGGCGTGCACGGTGACCCGTGGGTCGCCCGTGGGCGGACGGCCGGGCGATGTCCTGAGTGCGGCATCGCCGGCGTACCGGGCGGCGGCGACCGCGGCCGCGCCGATGCCGATCAGTGTGGTGACGGCCGCTGCCGTCGCTTTAGCCGGGTGCACCGCTTCAGTGTCCGTACAGAGGGCCGGAACTGCCAGTGGGCGGGGGCCGCCCGAGCACCCGCGCCACCATCCCGGCGGGCCACCCCTCCCCCGCCTCTCACTTGTGCTGTCCGTACCCCCGCAGCCGCTCCCCCACCTCCGCGAGCTGCTCCTCGGTGAGCAGGCTCGGGGAGCGGCCGGGGAGGGCGGAGGCGGTGAGCCACACGCGGCACATCCACTCCAGTTGCGCGGTGCGGTCGTAGGCCTGGTCGAGGGTGTCGCCGTAGGTGAGGGTTCCGTGGTTCCGCAGCAGGCAGCCGGTGCGGTCGCGCAACGCGCGCAGCGCATTCTCGGCCAACTCCTCGGTCCCGTACGTCGCATAGGGCGCCGTGCGTATCCGTCCCCCCATGGCGGCCGCCATGTAGTGGACCAGCGGCAGCCGGTCGACCAGGGTGGAGACGGCGGTGGCGTGCACGGCGTGGGTGTGCACGACCGCGCCCGCGCCGGTGTTGCGGTAGACGGCGAGGTGCAGGGGGAGTTCGCTGGTCGGGGTGAGGGTGCCGAGGATCTGACGGCCGTCGAGGCCGACGCCGACCGCGTCCTCGGGGCGCAGCCGGTCGTAGGGGACACCGCTCGGGGTGAGCAGGATCAGCGCGCCGACCCGTACCGACACATTGCCCGAGGTGCCGACGACCAGGCCGTCCGCCACCGATCTGCGGGCGGTCGCCACCAGGGCGCGCCAGGCCCGCTCCACCGCGTCCCGGGTGTCCCGCGCGGCCACCTCGCCCGCCGCGCCCGCCCCGTGGTCCGCGTCCGCCCCGTGGTCCGCGCCCGTCCCGTACGTCGCATCGCTCGTCATGGGCCGCATCCTGCCAGCCGGGCGGGGAACGGCCACCGGGCGCCGGGGCGGGCCGGGCGCGGGGCACTGTAGCCCGGAGGCAAAGGCTCCGTAAGTCCCTTTGACCCCGTGACTCCCGCCTGTGCCGGGGTTGGCCGGAGATTGCCCGGCTTCTGTGGATCTTCCAGTAGCGTCTGCCCAGATTTGTCATGCACGTAGCCATCGGGGGGAAACATGGCCCGTGACCACAAATCGTCCCTGCCCCGCGCCCGCCGCCGCGCGCTCGCCCTGTCGGCCGCCGCCGGCACCACCGCCGCACTGACCCTGGGGACGACGGTCCTGCTCAGCGGTACGACGCTCGCCGAGGCCGCGGCCAGGCCGCGCGGGCACGACGTGTCCAGTCACCAGAAGAACGTCGACTGGAAGAAGGCGAAGAAGAAGGGCGCGACCTTCGTCTACGTGAAGGCCACCGAGTCCCACACCTACCGCAATCCCCGCTTCTCCCCGCAGTACAACGGCTCCCGCCGGGCCGGCATCAAGCGCGGCGCCTACCACTTCGCCCTGCCGCACACCTCCTCCGGCCGGACCCAGGCCGCCTACTTCGTACGCAACGGGGGCGGTTGGCGCAACGACGGGTGGACCCTGCCGCCGGCCGTCGACCTGGAGAACAACCCGTACGGCAAGACCAACAAGAAGAACCGGTGCTACGGCCTCACACCGAACCGGATGGTGTCCTGGATCAGGTCCTTCAGCAACGAGGTGCGCCGCAGGACCGGCCACCGTCCCGTCATCTACACCACCGCTCTCTGGTGGAACCGGTGCACCGGGAAGAGCCGCGCCTTCGGCGGGACGCACGCGCTCTGGCTGGCCAGGTACAACGCCTCGCCGGGACCGCTGCCGGCCGGCTGGTCGTACTGGACGTTCTGGCAGTTCGACAACGCCGGGGGAGCACTTCCGGGTGACCAGAATCTCTTCAACGGGTCCCGCTCGCGGCTGAACGCCTTCGCGCGCCGTTGACGCCCCGGCAATAGCAACGCATCGCCGCCGTTCCGGTGAAACCGGAACGGCGGTACGGCGTTTCGGGTCACCAGGACGCCCTGCCCAGTTCATCTTCCGTTCACTCGGGTTGCCTACGTTCCTACAGCCACTGACCTCAAACGATTGCCTGGGTAAATGGAGAACATCACGCTGCTCCTCGGAGTCGTGATCGTCACCGCTCTCGTGTTCGACTTCACGAACGGTTTCCACGACACCGCCAACGCGATGGCCACCACCATCTCGACCGGCGCACTCAAGCCCAAGACGGCGGTGGCCATGTCCGCCGTGCTCAACCTCATTGGTGCTTTTCTCTCCGTCGAGGTCGCCAAGACGATCTCCGGTGGGCTCATCAACGAGAGCGGCATCACCACGGAAGTGATCTTCGCGGCGCTGGTCGGCGCGATCCTCTGGAACCTGTTGACCTGGCTGATCGGCCTGCCGTCCAGTTCCTCCCACGCACTCTTCGGCGGCCTCATCGGCGCCACCCTGATGTCGGCCGGCGCCTCCGGCGTGAACGGCAGCGTCGTCATCACCAAGGTCCTGCTGCCCGCCATCGCCGCCCCGATCGTGGCCGGCATCGCGGCGTACTTCGCCACCAGGCTCACCTTCAAGCTGGCGGGCCGGACCAGCGAGAAGTCCACCGCCAAGGGCTACCGGGCCGGTCAGATCGCCTCCGCCGGTCTGGTCTCGCTCGCCCACGGCACCAACGACGCACAGAAGACCATGGGTGTCATCACCCTGGCCCTGGTCACCGGCAATGTGCTCGCCCCGGGTGCCAACCCCCCGATGTGGGTCATCGTCTCGGCCGGTGTGGCCATCGCGCTCGGCACCTACCTCGGCGGCTGGCGCATCATCCGCACCATGGGCACCGGCCTCACCGACCTCAAGCCGCCGCAGGGCTTCGCCGCCCAGACCAGCGCCGCGACCGTCATCCTGGCCTCCTCGCACCTCGGCTTCTCGCTCTCCACCACCCAGGTCTGCTCCGGCTCCGTGATGGGCGCGGGCCTCGGCCGCAAGGGCGGCGTGGTCCGCTGGTCGACCGCGACCCGGATGTTCGTCGCCTGGGGTCTGACGCTGCCGGCCGCCGGTCTGGTGGCCGCCGCCGCCGAGTTCCTCACCGGGCAGGGCGCGTGGGGCGTCACCGCCACCGCGATCCTGCTGGTCGCGGGCTCCGCCGTGATCTGGACGCTGTCCCGCCGCAAGCCGGTCACCGCCGACGACCTCGACTCGACGCGGAGCGCCGGCACGCCCGACGAGCCCGCCGGCGTCGTCACCACCGCCATCGCGGCCGTTGCCGTGCCCCCGGCCGGTGTCCTGACCACCGACGACATAAAGGCCACCCTCCACTCCCCCACCGGGACCTCCGCCGAACCGGCCCGCCCGGCCGCCTCGGTCTGAGCAGCCAGGACTAGGAAGACGACGACATGAACATCGACTGGGCAGCTCTCGGCACCGTCTTCGGTGTCAGCCTCGTGGCCACCGTCGCCCTGGTGGGCCTGTTCACCCTCGGCATCGTGGGCCTCTCCAAGCAGGAGACGGCCGCCGCTTCCGGCGGCTCCGCGACCATGGCGCGCACCGGCGCGTACGCCTGCTTCGCACTGTGCGCGGCGGCGGTGACGTACGGGATCTACCTGATCGTCGCCTGACCCCGCACGTCCCGGCGGCCTCACAGAGCCCCGGGGTGCAACGGCTCCTCCGCCGTTGCACCCCGGGGCTCTCATCTTTGCGAGGTCTACGCCTAAGAGCGACACTCGGCCCACACCAGCAGGCGCGGTCCGGCCTCGTCGACGAGCAACGAGGTCACGCCGCCCACCAGCGTCACCAGCGCACCGCTGACGGCGCAGTACGTCACCCGGACCAGTACTCCGGGAAGCGGCTGCCGGCCCTCGCCCGCCACTCGTCCTTGCGCCCGGTCCCCCATCAGCCCCGCCTCCCGGCCTTCCGCGTCATTGCGGAAGGCATCGTTCCCCTCCTATGTCCCCTGACACGACCGCTGCGAGAAATCCGCACCAGGGTTGTCGTGACACAAGGAAGTCCCCCTCCTCCAGCCGCTGGGAGTCGCGCACTCTCACCCCCTCGGGGCGATAGGCCACTTCCACGCATTCACCGCCGTTGGAGGTGTAACTGCTCTTGAACCAGCGCCACTCGGGCAGGTCCCCATGGGCCACTCCGACCTCCTCCTGCACGAGAGCCGACTCACCGAGGCACCGACTGCCCACCTTTGCACCGTAGCGCCGCGCCGCACACGGGCGCAGGGTGCCGACGAGACCGGCCGCACCGGGTCGAATCCCGGTGGCAATCGCCCATCGCCGTTCCGTGCCGCTCTCCGGTTGTCGTGTTCCAGTCCAGAGAGGCCGAATAGTGACGCCTAGGCCTCTTCCGGCCCGTATCGGCCGGTCGGAGCGTCGATTCGGAGCAGACGTCGCCGCACCTCCCCGCGCCCCGGGCCGCGGAGCACTCCCGCAGGTCAACCCCAGGTTGACTGGTGTTCGCGGGGCGTGGTGGACTGCCCGAGCCAATACGGCGGCATGGAGAGGAAGCCGGTGCGAATCCGGCGCGGTCCCGCCACTGTCACGTGCGATGTTTCCCGTCGTCACGAAGCCAGGAACTCACCTCCGCTCGTCACGTCGAACCAGGGCGCGGACCCTGAGTTAAGGACACTTCGCCATGCCCGGCTGCGGTCCACGCGGTTCAGCTGTTCTGCCTGCCCAGGTCTTCGCGTACGGCGCGACCGCCGGACTCCTCGGCGACCTGTTGCTCGGCGACCCCCGACACGGCCACCCCGTCGCCGCTTTCGGACGGACCGCCGGTGCCGTCGAGCGGGTCCTGTGGCGCGACCACCGTGGGTGGGGCGCACTGCACACCCTCGTCTGTGCCGGTGGCGCCGCCGGTGCCGCCGCCCTGGCCGCGCGCGCCGTACGCCGTTCACCCGTCGCCTCCGTCGCGCTGACCGCCGCCGTCACCTGGTCGGTCGTCGGGGGTACGTCGCTGGGGCGCGAGGCCCACGCGCTCGGCGGGGCGCTCGCCGCCGGTGACCTGGAGGTGGCCCGGGAGCGGCTGCCGCATCTGTGCGGGCGGGACCCGCAGTCGCTGGACGGGCAGCAGATGGCGCGTGCGGTGGTGGAGTCGGTCGCCGAGAACACCTCGGACGCGGTGGTGGGCGCGCTGGTGTGGGGGGCGATCGGGGGTGTGCCGGGGCTGGTGGCGTTCCGGGCGGTGAACACACTGGACGCGATGGTCGGGCACAGGTCGGCGCGGTACCGGCGCTACGGGTGGGCCTCGGCCCGGCTGGACGATGTGGCGGGGTGGCCGGGGGCCCGGCTGACGGCGGCGCTCGCGGTGCTGGCCGGGGACGACACGCGGGGTGCGGTGCGGGCGTGGCGGGCGGACGCCGCCGCGCATCCGAGCCCCAACGCGGGTCCGGTCGAGGCGTCGTTCGCGGGGGCGCTCGGGGTGCGGCTGGGCGGAACGCTGTCGTACGCCGGGCGGGTGGAGCACCGGGCGGTGCTCAACGGTGAGTCGGGCCGCCCGGTCGAGGTGGCGGACATCGAGCGTGCGGTGCGGTTGTCGCGCCGGGTGAATCTGCTGGCGCTGGCCGTGTGTGCGGCCGGACGTCTGGCCGTCGGGCGGGCAGCCCGTGGCCGTACGAAGGGAACGAAGTCATGAGCGGTGGCGGGCTGTTGGTCGCGGGGACCACCTCGGACGCGGGCAAGAGCGTCGTCACGGCGGGGATCTGCCGGTGGCTGGTGCGCCAGGGGGTGAAGGTCGCCCCGTTCAAGGCGCAGAACATGTCGCTGAACTCGTTCGTGACGAGGGAGGGGGCGGAGATCGGGCGGGCCCAGGCGATGCAGGCGCAGGCGGCCCGGGTGGAGCCGACGGCGCTGATGAACCCGGTGCTGCTCAAGCCGGGCAGCGACAGATCCAGCCAGGTGGTGCTGCTGGGCAGGCCGGTGGGCGAGATGAGCGCGCGGGGCTTCTTCGGGACGGCGGGCAGTCCCGGGAGCGTGCGGGAGTTCGCCGGAGGGCATCGCGAGGCGCTGCTCGGCACGGTCACCGAGTGCCTGGCGGAGTTGCGCGGCCAGTACGACGCGGTGATCTGCGAGGGGGCCGGGAGCCCGGCGGAGATCAATCTGCGGCGCACCGACATCGTGAACATGGGGATCGCGCGGGCCGCCGACTTCCCGGTGGTGGTGGTCGGGGACATCGACCGGGGCGGGGTCTTCGCGTCGTTCTTCGGTACGACGGCACTGCTCGCCCGGGAGGACCAGCGGCTGGTCGCCGGGTACCTGGTGAACAAGTTCCGGGGTGATGTGTCGCTGCTGGAGCCCGGGCTGGACATGCTGGAGGGCCTCACCGGGCGGCGGACCTACGGGGTGCTGCCCTTCGCGCACGGGCTCGGCATCGACGAGGAGGACGGGCTGCGGGTCTCGTTGCGGGGCGCGGTCCGGGAGTCGGTGGTGGCGCCGCCGGTCGGCGAGGACGTGCTGCGGGTGGCGGTGTGCGCGGTGCCGCTGATGTCGAACTTCACCGATGTGGACGCGCTGGCCGCCGAGCCCGGGGTGGTGGTGCGGTTCGTGGACCGTGCCGAGGAGTTGGCGGACGCGGACCTGGTGGTGGTGCCGGGAACCCGGGGCACGGTGCGGGCGTTGGAATGGCTGAGGGAACGGGGGCTCGCCGAGGCGCTGACGCGGCGGGCCGCCGAGGGGCTGCCGGTGCTGGGGATCTGTGGTGGGTTCCAGCTGCTGGGCGAGCGGATCGAGGACGAGGTCGAGTCGCGGGCCGGGACGGTGGACGGTCTCGGTCTGCTGCCGGTGCGGGTGCGGTTCGCGCGCGAGAAGACCTTGGCGCGCCCCGTGGGTGAGGCGCTGGGCGAGGCCGTGGCGGGATACGAGATCCATCACGGTGTCGCGGAAGTGCTCGGCGGGGATCAGTTCATCTCTGACGGCAAGGGATACAGCCTGGACGGCTGCCGGGTGGGGTCGGTGTGGGGGACGCACTGGCACGGGTCGCTGGAGAGCGACGCGTTCCGGCGGGCGTTCCTGCGGGAGGTCGCGGCGGCTGCCGGCCGTCGCTTCGTACCCGCGCCCGACACCAGCTTCGAGACGTTGCGCGAGGAGCAGTTGGACAAGCTGGGCGACCTGATCGAGCAGCACGCCGACACCGACGCGCTCTGGCGGCTGATCGAGTCCGGCGTGCCGGCCGGGCTGCCGTTCGTACCGCCCGGGGCTCCGCAGTCATGAGCCACCCCACCCCCACCACCCGACGTCACTCCGCCCTCGCCATGGAGGTTTCATGAGTACGCCCTTCCCCTTTACCGCGATCGTCGGGCAGGACGACCTGCGGCTCGCGCTGCTGCTGAACGCCGTGTCGCCCGCCGTGGGCGGTGTGCTCGTCCGGGGTGAGAAGGGAACCGCGAAGTCCACCGCCGTGCGGGCACTCGCCGCGCTGATGCCAGAGGTGCCGGTGGTGCGGGAGTGCCGGTTCTCCTGTGATCCCGCGGCGCCCGACCCGGCGTGTCCCGACGGTCCGCACACCGCGGTGGCGGGCGTGTCGCGCGAGGCGCGGATGGTGGAGCTGCCGGTCGGCGCCTCCGAGGACCGCCTCGTCGGGGCGCTCGACATCGAGCGGGCGCTGAGCGAGGGCGTGAAGGCCTTCGAGCCGGGGCTGCTGGCCGACGCGCACCGGGGGATTCTCTACGTCGACGAGGTCAATCTCCTCCACGACCACCTGGTGGACCTCCTCCTGGACGCCGCCGCCATGGGCGCGTCGTACGTCGAGCGCGAGGGCGTCTCGGTGCGGCACGCCGCGCGCTTCCTGCTGGTCGGCACGATGAACCCGGAAGAGGGCGAGCTGCGGCCGCAGTTGCTCGACCGATTCGGCCTGACCGTCGAGGTGGCGGCCTCGCGGGACACCGATCTGCGGGTGGAGGTCGTACGGCGGCGGCTCGCGTACGACGACGACCCGGCCGCCTTCGCCGCGAAGTGGGCGGGCGCGGAGAGCGACCTGCGCGAGCGCATCGCGGCCGCCCGCGCCCTGCTCCCCCAGGTCCGCCTCGGTGACGACGCGCTCAGGCAGATCGCGGCGACCTGCGCGGCCTTCGAGGTCGACGGGATGCGGGCCGACATCGTGATGGCGCGCACGGCGACGGCGCTGGCCGCGTGGGCCGGGCGTACGGACGTACAGGAGGAGGATGTACGTCAGGCCGCGCTGCTCGCACTTCCGCACCGGCGGCGGCGCAATCCGTTCGACGCGCCGGGGCTGGACGAGGACAAGCTGGACGACACCCTGTCCGAGAACAGCCCGTCGGGCGAGGGTGACGAGGACCCGGAACCGGACGGTCCTGACGACGACGGCGGCCCCGACGGCGGGGGCCCCGGCGGCGGGCCGCAGCCCCCGCAGGACAACGGCCCCCAGGCCCACGACACGCCGCCCGGCGACGACGCACCCCAGGAGGACACGCCCGCCCCGCAGAACCCCGGGCAGGGCGCGCCCACCGGTGGCGGTGAGCAGAGCGCCGCGCCGGCCGCCGAGCCGTTCCGCACCAGGATGCTGAGCGTGCCGGGGCTGGGCGAGGGTGCCGCGGGCCGCCGTTCGCGCGCCCGTACCGAGCACGGCCGTACGACCGGGGCGGTACGCCCGCAGGGCGCCCTCACCCGACTGCACCTGGCCGCCACCGTGCATGCCGCGGCCCCGCACCAGCACGCGCGCGGGCGCACCGGGCGCGGCCTGGTCGTACGCCGTGACGATCTGCGGCAGGCGACCCGGGAGGGGCGCGAGGGAAACCTCGTCCTCTTCGTGGTGGACGCCTCCGGTTCGATGGCGGCCCGGCAGCGGATGAGCGCGGTGAAGGGCGCGGTGCTGTCGCTGCTGCTCGATGCCTACCAGCGCCGGGACAAGGTCGGTCTGGTCACCTTCCGGGGCAAGGAGGCCCAGGTAGCGCTGCCGCCGACCTCGTCGGTGGACGCGGCTGCCGCGCGCCTGGAGTCCCTGCCGACCGGTGGGCGCACCCCGCTGGCCGCCGGGCTGCTCAGGGCGCACGACGTACTGCGGGTGGAGCGGCTGCGGGACCCGTCGCGCAGGCCGCTGCTGGTCGTGGTCACGGACGGCCGGGCGACCGGCGGTCCGCAGCCCGTCGCGCTGGCCGGGCGGGCGGCGCGGCTGCACGCGGGCGAGGGGGTGGCCTCGGTGGTCGTGGACTGCGAGTCGGGCATGGTGCGGCTCGGCCTCGCGGGCGAGCTGGCACGGGAGTTGGGCGGCACCGCGGTGACGCTCGACGAGCTGCGGGCGGACTCGATCGCCGGGCTCGTCAAGGACGTACAGGGCAACTCGACCCGCTCGACCAGGAAGGCCGCTTAAATGCCGCAGGGACAGCCGGAATCCGTACCGGACGACGGGCTCACCACCCGCCAGCGCCGCAACAGGCCGCTGCTGATGGTGCACACCGGCATCGGCAAGGGGAAGTCGACCGCCGCGTTCGGGATGGCGCTCAGGGCCTGGAATCAGGGGTGGCCGATCGGGGTCTTCCAGTTCGTGAAGTCGGCGAAGTGGAAGGTCGGCGAGGAGAACGCGCTCAAGGCGCTCGGCGCGACCGGTGAGGGCGGCACGGTCGCCTGGCACAAGATGGGCGAGGGCTGGTCCTGGGTGCAGCGGGGCCTCCACGGCGACAACACGGACAACGAGGAGAAGGCCCGGGAGGGCTGGGAGCAGGTCAAGCGGGACCTGGCGGCCGAGACGTACAAGTTCTACGTGCTCGACGAGTTCGCCTACCCGCTGCACTGGGGGTGGATCGATGTGGAGGAGGTCGTACGGGTGCTCAGTGAGCGGCCCGGCACCCAGCACGTCGTGATCACCGGGCGGAACGCGCCGCAGGCGCTGCTGGACGCCGCCGACCTGGTGACCGACATGTCGAAGGTGAAGCACCCGATGGACGCGGGTCAGAAGGGGCAGCGGGGCATCGAGTGGTAGCACGCATCGTGGTGGCCGCGCCGTCGTCGGGGAGCGGGAAGACCACCGTCGCGACGGGGCTGATGGCTGCCTTCGCCGGGCGCGGGCTGGCTGTCTCGCCGCACAAGGTGGGGCCGGACTACATCGATCCGGGGTACCACTCGCTGGCGACGGGGCGGCCGGGGCGGAACCTGGACGCGTACCTCTGCGGGCCGGGGATGGTCGAGCCGCTGTTCGAGCACGGGGCGGCGGGGTGTGACCTGGCCATCGTCGAGGGTGTGATGGGGCTGTACGACGGGGCCGCCGGGCAGGGGGAGCTGGCCTCCACCGCTCAGGTGTCCAAGCTGCTGCGGGCGCCGGTGGTGCTGGTGGTGGACGGGTCGTCGCAGTCGCGGTCGGTGGCGGCGCTGGTGCACGGTTTCGCGTCCTGGGATCCGGAGGTGCGGATCGGGGGCGTGATGTTGAACAAGGTGGGTTCGGACCGGCACGAGGAGCTGCTGCGGGAGGCGTTGGAGGGGTCGGGGGTGCCGGTGCTCGGTGTGCTCCGGCGGGTCAGGCAGGTGCGGACGCCTTCGCGGCATCTGGGGCTGGTGCCGGTGGCCGAGCGGCAGGCGGAGGCGGTCGAGGCGGTCGCCGCGCTGGCCGAGCAGGTGCGGGCGGGGGTGGACCTGGAGGCGGTGCTCTCCCTGGCGCGGAGCGCGCCGGAGAGGGGGGTCGCGGCGTGGGATCCGGCGACGCAGACACCGGGCGGTGCGGTGGACCTGGGCGGGGTGAGTGCGGCCGCGTGCGGCCGTCCCGTGGTGGCCGTCGCCGCCGGGCCCGCGTTCACCTTCTCGTACGCCGAGCACGCGGAACTGCTCTCTGCCGCCGGGGCCGACGTCGTACCGTTCGACCCTCTCCACGACGAGCAGCTCCCGGACGGAACACGGGGGCTGGTGATCGGTGGCGGGTTTCCCGAGGTGTACGCACCCGAGCTGTCCGCCAATGAACCGCTCCGGAAGGCCGTGGCGGAGCTGGCACTGTCGGGCGCGCCCGTCGCCGCCGAGTGCGCGGGCCTGCTGTACCTGGCCCGGTCGCTGGACGGACAGCCGATGTGCGCGGTGCTGGACGCCGAGGCCCGGATGTCGGAGAAGCTGACGCTCGGGTACCGGGAGGCCGTCGCGATCGGCGACAGTGCGCTCGCCGGGGCCGGGACCCGGCTGCGCGGGCACGAGTTCCACCGGACGGTGATCGAGCCTGGCTCCGGGGCCGCCCCTGCCTGGGGATTCACCCACCCTCAGCGCCGGGTCGAGGGCTTCGTACAGGGCAACGTGCACGCCAGCTATCTGCACACCCACTGGGCCGCGGCCCCGCAGATGGCGTACCGGTTCGTGGCACGGTGCGCGCGCTCGTGACGAGGTACCCGTCGAGTTCCTCCTCCGCGAGGACTCACCCCGTGAGGACGCACCCCGTGAGGACGTGCGCGGCGCCCGTGTCCGGATCCCGGGGCTCACTCCGCGATCCCCACCACCAGCCAGATGAATCCCGCACCCGCCGCCGTGCACAGCAGGGTGCTCCGGGACGGGTGGTCGTGGTGGGCCTCGGGCAGGATCTCGGCCGCCGCCAGGTAGAGCAGTACGCCGCCGAAGAAGCCGAGATAGCAGCCGAGGAGTTCGGCCGGGAGGGTGAACAGGAGAGTGGACGCGGCGCCGGCCACCGGGGCGATCGCGTCGGCGAACAGCATCGCGACGGCCTTCCGGCGGGCGTTTCCGTACAGGCTGGTCAGGGTGTAGGTGTTGAAGCCGTCGGCGAAGTCGTGGGCGATGACCGCGATCGCCACGGCGAGGCCCATGCCGCCGCCCACCTGGAAGGCCGCGCCGATCGCGATGCCGTCCATCACGCTGTGGCCGACCATGGCGGCGGCCGCGGTGAGCCCCACCTCGGGGACCCGTTCGCCCTGGACCGCCCCGTGCGCGGCCTGGCGGGCGGCCAGCAGGTGCTCCGCCACGTGCGCGGCCAGGAACCCGCCGACGAACAGCAGCAGGGCCGCCGGTACGCCGAAGACCGCGTTGCCCGCGGCCTCCAGGGCCTCCGGCAGCAGATCCAGGCCGACGACGCCGAGCATCAGCCCGCCGGCCAGGCCCAGCACGAGGTGCCGCCGGTCGGTGACCCGCTGGGCGACCCAGCCACCGGCGAGCGTCATCAGGAACGCGCCGAGCGCGACGAAGACCGCCATGTGCCCTTGCTAGCCGATGGGGGTGGGGGCCCGCACCTCGGAATGGGCCGACTCGCCGTGTGCGGGGGCGCCCGGTGAGCGCGCTCGTGGTGGGGGTCGGGGCCTGCGAGGACGCGCCCGTCGAGGAGCTGTACGAGCTGATCGTGGCCGCGCTCGCGGAGGGCGGTCTGGCGCTCGGCTCGGTGGCTTCGCTGGCGACCGTGGACGTCAAGGCGCGGGAGCGGGCGATCGTGGAGTGCGCGCGGCGGCTCGGGGTGCCGGTGCTGGCGTACGGGCCCGGCCGGCTGGCCTCGGTGACGGTGCCGCACCCGTCGGGGCGGGCCCTGCGCGCGGTCGGTACGCCGTCGGTGGCGGAGGCCGCGGCACTGGTCGGCGCGGGCGCCGGAAGCGAACTCCTCGTACCCAAGCGGAAGTCGAGCCCCGCCGGGCGGCCGGCCATGGCGACGTGCGCGGTGGCCCGGGCGTACGAGGGCAAGGGACCTCGGGCGTACGAGGCCGAGGGACTGCCCCGGGCGTACGAGGCCGAGGGATAGCGGAACGATGGAAGCGGAATCAGTGGTCACTCTCACCGCACACGACCTGCGCCACCACGGCGACGCCGAGGTGAGGGGCGCCGACCCCGGCCTGGTGGACCTCGCGGTCAACGTCCGGTCGCACACTCCCCCGCACTGGCTGAAGGAGCGGATCGCCGCGTCCCTGGACACCCTGGCGGCCTATCCGGACGGCCGGGCTGCGCGGGCTGCGGTGGCGGCCCGGCACGGGCTGCCGGTGGAGCGGGTGCTGCTGACGGCGGGGGCCGCGGAGGCCTTCGTGCTGATCGCGCGGGCGGTGACGGCCCGTCGGCCCGTGGTCGTACACCCGCAGTTCACCGAGCCCGAGGCGGCGCTGCGGGATGCGGGGCACGAGGTGGGGCGGGTGCTGTTGCGGGCGGCCGAGGGGTTCCGGCTGGATCCCGGGGCGGTGCCGGAGGAGGCCGACCTGGTGGTGATCGGCAATCCCACCAATCCGACCTCGGTACTGCATCCGGCGGTCGCGATCGCTCAACTCGCCCGGCCTTGGCGGACGTTGGTGGTGGACGAGGCATTCATGGACGCGGTGCCCGGTGAGCCGGAGGCCCTGGCCGGACGGACGGACGTACCTGGGCTGATCGTGTTGCGGAGCCTGACCAAGACGTGGGGGCTGGCGGGGCTGCGGATCGGATATCTGACCGCCGCGCCGGAGACGGTGGCGCTGCTGGAGCGGGCTCAGCCGCTGTGGCCGGTGTCCACGCCCGCGCTGGTGGCGGCGGAGGCGTGTGTGTCACCCCGGGCGCTGGCGGAGGCGGCGGCGGCGGCCCGGTCGATCGAGGCGGACCGGGTCCATCTGCTGGCGGGGCTGGCGGAGTTGGGGGGCGTGGAGGTGGTGGAGGAGTCCCGCGCTTCCTTCGTACTGATACGGCTCGACGGGGCGAGGGACGTGCGGGAGCGGCTGCGGGCGGCCGGGTTCGCCGTACGGCGCGGGGACACGTTTCCGGGGCTCGACGAGGGCTGGCTGCGGGTGGCGGTCCGGGACCGGGCGACGACGGACGGATTCCTGCGGGAGCTGCGGGAAGCCCTGCGGTGACCTCCCGCACGGGGCACCGGGAGCTTCGGGGACTCCGGGAGCCTCAGGTGCGCCAGGTGCGCCAGGTGCGCCAGGTGCGCCTGCAACACCCCTAGCAGCCCCCCGCCTCCCCCTCCTCCCCCGCCAGCGGGCACAGGTTCCCCTGGACCTTCTCCAACAGCCTGAGCAGCTCCGCGCGTTCCGTATCGTCCAGCCCGGCCAGGGTGGTGTCCTCCAGCTCCACCCAGGCCTCCTGCACCTGCTCGCGCAGCACACCGCTCTCCTCGGTGGCCTCCACCAGGGACGCCCTGCGGTCCTTCGGGTCGGGGCAGCGGCGGACGTGACCCGCCTGCTCCAGGCGCTGGAGGGACTTGGTGACGGTGGAGGGGTCGAGGCCGACGGCCTTGATCAGGTCGGACTGGCGGACGGGCCCCGCCTCCCACAGGCGCATCATCACGAACTCCTGGCCCGGATAGAGGCCCACGCAGCGCAGCACCCGCCCGGCCGTGATCCGGTGCAGGCGGGCCACCACGGACAGGGAGTGGCTGACCGGGCCTCCGACAGTCAGGCCGGGACAGGCGGGTTCGTGCGTCATGGTCGGTCCTCGGGTTCGGGTACGAGGGCGCTCGCGCGCCCCACTCCACTGTCGGCCCCTCGGCGGGAGCCGTCGGCCCCCTGGCGGGAGTCGTCGTCCACAGTTTCATCCCACTTTAACTTGGTCGGCCAATTAATCCGCTACAGTGAGGCCATCGGAAGATAGTTGGCCGACCAACCTTTACGTTGTCCTGGGGGCATCCACCATGACCAGCACCGCTTTCCAGCCCTTCGAGCTCGCCGGCACCACCCTCGCCAACCGCATCGCGATGGCCCCGATGACCCGGAGCCGGGCGGGTGCGGGCGGGGTGCCGACCGAGCTGGTGGCCGAGTACTACGCACAGCGCGCCTCGGCCGGACTGATCATCACCGAGGGGGTCCAGCCGTCCGTGACGGGCCAGGGATACCCGTTCACCCCGGGCCTGCACAGCGCGGAGCAGGTCGCCGGGTGGCGGAAGGTCACCGACGCCGTGCACGCGGCGGGTGGCGTGATCTTCGCGCAGCTCATGCACGGGGGCCGGATCGGCCACCCCTCCCTGCTGCCCGACGGGCTGACCCCAGTCGCTCCGTCGGCCGTGACCCCGGCCGGGCAGCTGTTCACGGAGGGCGGCCCGGTGGACTTCACCGAGCCCCGCGAGCTGACCGCCGAGGAGATCGGGGAGACGGTGGAGGACTTCGCGCGCGCCGCCCGCAACGCCGTGGACGCCGGCTTCGACGGGGTCGAACTGCACGGCGCCAACGGGTACCTGATCCACCAGTTCCTGTCCGCCAACGCCAACCTGCGCACCGACGAGTGGGGCGGCACCCCGCAGAACCGCGCCCGGTTCGCCGTCGAGGCCGTCAGGGCGGTCGCCGCCGAGATCGGCGCGGAGCGCACCGCGATACGCCTCTCCCCCGGCAACCCGTACAACGACATCACCGAGCACGCGAGCGACATCCCCGAGGTGTACGCCGCCGTGGTCGAGGCCATCGAGCCGCTGGGCCTCGCCTATCTGCACCTCCTGGAGGGCGCCCCGGAGCACCGGGAGTACAGCGCGGCACTCCGGGAGAAGTTCTCCGGGACGTACGTCCTCAACCCGTTCACCGAGGGGCCGACCGACCACCGCGCGCTCGGCCTGATCGCGGACGGCACGGCGGACGTGCTGGCGTTCGGCGCACTGTTCCTGGCCAATCCGGACCTGCCCGCCCGGCTGGTCACCGAGGGCCCGTACAACGCCCCTGACCCGGCCACCTTCTTCGGCGGCACGGAGAAGGGCTTCACCGACTATCCGGCGCTCGGCAAGTAGGTGCGGGTACGGGCGGGGCGGGGCCTCCACCAAGGAGGTCCCGCCCCGCCCGTACCCGCACCCCGGCTACTGGACCGGGGTGAAATCCCGCGCTCCGATGAAGTCCGGGCGCGGCACCGGTGCCGCGAACGGCTCGACCGCCGTGTTCTCCACGCTGTTGAAGACGATGAAGACATTGCTGCGGGCGTACGGCGTGATGTTGTCGCCGGAGCCGTGCATGCAGTTGCAGTCGAACCAGGTCGCCGAGCCGGCCCGCCCGGTGAAGAGCTTGATGCCGTGCGCGTCGGACATCCGGGTCAGCGCCTCGTCGGAGGGGATGCCCGCGTCCTGCATCTGGAGCGACTTCTTGTAGTTGTCCTTCGGCGTCTCGCCCGCGCACCCGAGGAAGTGCTTGTGCGAGCCGGGCATGATCATCAGCCCGCCGTTGGTGTCGAGGTTCTCCGTCAGCGCGATGGAGACCGACACGGTCCGCATGTTCGGCAGACCGTCCTCGGCGTGCCAGGTCTCGAAGTCCGAGTGCCAGTAGAACCCGGAGGCGCCGAAGCCCGGCTTGACGTTGATCCGCGACTGGTGGACATAGACGTCCGAGCCGAGGATCTGGCGGGCCCTGCCGACCACCCGCGGGTCGCGCACCAACTGGGCGAAGACGGTGCTCAGCTTGTGCACCTCGAAGACCGACCGAACGCTCTGGGACTTGGGCTCGATGATGGAGCGCTCGTCCGCGCGCACTGCCGGGTCCGTGACCAGACGCTCCAACTCGGCCCGGTACAGGGCGACCTCGTCGTCCGCGATGAGCTGGTCGACGGCCAGGAAGCCGTCCCGTTCGAAGCCCGCCAGGTCGTCGGCGGCGATCGGCCCGGTGGCGCCGGGGGCCGACCAGACGACCGGGTCCTGGCGCGGGGTGGTCACTTCGACCGCGCCGCGCGTGGGATAGAGGTCACCGATGGCGGAACCCGCGGGGTTCGTCGTGACGTCGATCATGGTTCAGGCCTCCTCGGTCAGCAGCGGGTAAACGCCGTTCTCATCGTGGTCCTCCCGTCCGGTGACGGGGGGGTTGAAGACGCACACGCACCGGAAGTCGGTCTTGGGGCGCATGGTGTGGCGCTCGTGGCCGTCCAGCAGATACATGGTGCCGGGTTCGATCCAGTGCGTCTCGCCCGTTTCGTCGTTGGTCAGTTCCGCCTCGCCCTCGACGCAGAGCACGGCCTCGATGTGGTTCGCGTACCACATCTGGGTCTCCGTACCCGCGTAGAGGGTGGTCTCGTGGAGGGAGAAGCCGACCTTTTCCTTGGCGAGCACGATGCGCTTGCTCTCCCAGGTGCCGGTCTTCGCCTTCACATGGCGGTCGGTTCCTTCGATGTCCTTGAACGAGCGGACAATCACGGTGACTTGGGCCTTTCTCTCAACTACGGATACAGCAAAGGGCGGTGGGGGGGCGCACCGGGCGCCCCCGCACCGGGGCCGGCGTCAGGCGGTCTCGCGCACCGCGCGCGCCAGGATGCGCAGGCCCTCGTCCAGCTCGTCGGCGGAGATGGTGAGTGCGGGAAGCAGCTTCACGACCTCGCTCTGCGGGCCGGAGGTCTCCAGCAGCATGCCGAGCTCGAAGGCACGGCGGCAGACCGCGGTGGCGCGGTCCTTGTCGGTGAACTCGATGCCCCAGACCAGGCCGCGGCCGCGGAAGCTCACGCCGGCCTCGGCGTTCTCGTCGGCGATGGCGAGCAGGGCACGCTCGACGAGTTCGCCGCGGGCCTCGGTCTGCTTCTCCATCTGGCCGTCGGCCCAGTAGGCGTTGAGCGCGGCGGCGGCGGTGACGAAGGCGGGGTTGTTGCCGCGGAAGGTGCCGTTGTGCTCGCCCGGCTCCCAGACGTCGAGCTCCGGCTTGAACAGGCAGAGCGACATCGGCAGGCCGTAACCGCTGATCGACTTGGAGAGGGTGACGATGTCCGGCGTGATGCCCGCCTCCTCGAAGGAGAAGAACGAGCCGGTGCGGCCGCAGCCCATCTGGATGTCGTCGACGATCAGCAGCATGTCCTGGCGGTGGCACAGTTCCTGCAGCGCGCGCAGCCACTCGGCGCGGGCCACGTTGATGCCGCCCTCGCCCTGCACGGTCTCCACGATCACCGCGGCGGGCTTGTTGAGGCCCGAGCCCTGGTCCTCCAGGAGACGCTCGAACCAGAGGAAGTCCGGGACCTGGCCGTCGAAGTAGTTGTCGAACGGCATCGGGGTGCCGTGCACCAGGGGGATGCCCGCGCCGGCCCGCTTGAAGGCGTTGCCGGTGACGGCGAGCGAGCCCAGCGACATGCCGTGGAAGGCGTTGGTGAAGGAGACGACCGACTCACGGCCCTTGACCTTGCGGGCCAGCTTCAGCGCGGACTCGACCGCGTTGGTGCCCGTCGGGCCGGGGAACATCACCTTGTACGGCAGGTCGCGGGGCCGCAGGATCACGTTCTGGAAGGTCTCCAGGAACGCGCGCTTGGCGGTCGTCGCCATGTCCAGGCCGTGGGTGACGCCGTCGCGCTCGATGTAGTCGATCAACGCGCGTTTCAGGACCGGGTTGTTGTGCCCGTAGTTCAGCGAGCCCGCGCCCGCGAAGAAGTCGAGGTAGGTGTGACCGTCCTCGTCGAACATGCGCGAGCCCTGCGCGCGGTCGAACACGGCGGGCCAGCTGCGGCAGTAGCTCCGGACCTCGGACTCAAGGGTTTCGAAGACACTCAGTGCGGGGGGCGTGATGGTCACAGCGATCTCCTGGGATGGGGAGAGGGCGGATGTACGTATGCGTCGTGCGTCGCGGCGCGGCGTGAATGCGCCTGCCGCGGTACGAAGTCGGGAGTGCGGCGTCCGCGTCAGCGGGCCGCGACCGGACTGATCCGGTACAGCACCTCCGGCAGATGCGCGTCGCCGGAGTCCGCCGGGAACAGCGCCCCGTCGAAGAGCACCTCCCGGTTCAGCTCGGCGCCGCGCCGCTCCGCGTAGGAGGTGAACAACCGGTCGGACGGGACGTTGTCCGGGGTCACGGTCGTTTCCACGGTGGTGACGCCGTGGCTGGCGGCGACCTTGGTGGTCAGCGCGTCGAGCAGGGTGCCGGCCAGGCCCCGGCCGCGGTGGGCGTCGTCGACGGCCACCTGCCAGACGACCAGCGTCTCGGGGCGCTCCGGGCGGACGTAGCCGGTGATGAAGGCGATCGGGTCGCCACCTGGCCGGTCGCGGGCGACCACCGAGGTCGTCGCGAAGTCGCGACACCACAGGAGGTAGCTGTACGAGGAGTTCAGGTCCAGGACCTTGGAGTCGCGGGCAATGCGCCAGATCGCAGCTCCATCCTCCACTCGTGGGCTGTCGATCTCCAAAACTGACGTGGTTACTGGGTCTGCTTGTGCGGCAGTCATGTCGATGAAATTTACCGAGCAAATTCAAAAAATGCATGGAGGGCCAGGGTTGGCCAAAATGGCTTCACGTGTTATCGCGCGAGCGCGAGCTGCTGGTGAACCGGTCGCGAATGAAGCCGATTTGCCCGGTAATTTCCGGGCAAATCTCTTTGCATGTGGGGTCGGTCACACACTCGAAACGCCGTCGAACCCCCTACGAAACCTTGGCGTTTAGGCTCGGGAAGAGCGGGCATAAGAGAACGGGAAGCTGCGGTGAATAAGCAGCTTCCCGTTCTCTGTGAATTCCGGGGAATGCTCTGCATTCCCCTTGTTAATTCTCTTCGAATTATTCGGCGGGCCAGGTTTCCGTCACGGCACTCCGGGCAGAAGCGAGGTCCGCGCCCGGCGCACCGAGTTCCTCCAGGGCTCCGGCGAGTGCCGTCAGCGAGGCGAGGACAGCCTTGCGGGTCGCGTCCCGGCCGTAGTGGTTCACCCGGATCATCTCCTTGGCGAGCGCACCCCCGCCCGCGATCAGCGGCGCGGACGGGTCGAGCGCGAGAGCCGCGGCGACCACCGCGGAGGCGTCGGGGCCCCCGGTCACCCGGAGCGTGGTGGCGACCGGCGCCGCGTCCCCGGCCTCGTACACGAACGGTTCGATGCCGCCGCCCAGCGCGAGAGCGCCGGCCCGGGTCGCCGCGGCCGCCCTGGCGTGCCGCGCCGTGAGTGTGTCGATGCCTTCGGACTCGATCGCCTCCAGGCAGGCGTCCAGCGCCAGCATCTCCCACTGCGCCGGGGCGAACATCAGGGCCTTGCGGCCGCCGTCGATCCACCGCTGCTTCCAGTCGAGCAGCGAGAGGTACGAGGCCCTGGGCGCGTCCGGGTTGGCGGCGAACCGCTCCCAGGCGCGCGCGCTCACCGACACCGCGGAGACCCCGGCAGGGCCGCCCATCGCCTTCTGCGCGCCGATGATGCACATGTCGACGCCCCACGCGTCGGGCAGCACCGGCTCGGCGCCGATCGAGGCGACCGCGTCCAGGTAGAACAACGCCCCGTGCGCACGCACCACTTCGCCGATCTCGGCGACCGGGTTGGTGTTGCCGGTGGCCGCCTCGGCGTGCACCAGCGACACGAAGTCGATCCCGGGGTGGGTGGCCAGCGCGTCGGCGACCTGTGCCGCGGTGACCGCGGTGTGGAACGGCACGGCCAGGTCGATCACGGTGGCGCCGCAGTCGCGCAGCCAGTTGCCGAAGGTCTGGCCGTAGGGCCCGGTGACGATGTTCAGCGCGGTCGAGCCCCGGGGGGCACCGGCCCTGATGCAGCCCTCCAGCGGCAGCAGCGCCTCGCCCTGCATGATCACCACGTCCTGCTCGGTACGGAGCAGCGCGGCGACCCGGTCCTCGATGCGGGCGAAGTCGGCGGCGGTCACCGGGGGCGGGTCGAGCAGCGGATGCCGCGGGGGCGTCTCGGCGGCATCGGTCACGTCGGCCACGTCATTCACGTCGGTCACATCGGTCACGGGAGAGCTCTCTTCGGATCAGTGTTCGGTGCTACCGGCCGAGGGTAGCCCGCCGCTCGTACAGTGCTGGGCATGAGCGATCACGAGGTGCTGCACGTGAAGGGGCGGGTACTGGCCGGGCCCGAGGACGTACGCGACGAACTCTGGGCGGTGGACGGGCGCATCACCTACGAGCGGCCGCCCGGCAGTGGCTTCGCGGAGGTCGAGGGATGGACGCTGCCCGGTCTGGTCGACGCGCACTGCCATGTGGGGCTCGACGGGCACGGAGCGGTGGACGCGGAGACCAGCGAGAAGCAGGCGCTGACCGACCGGGGCGCGGGAACCCTGCTGATCAGGGACGCGGGCTCGGCGGCCGACACCCGGTGGATCGACGCCAGGGAGGACCTGCCGAAGATCATCCGCGCCGGTCGGCACATCGCCCGCACCCGCCGCTACATCCGCAATTACGCGCACGAGATCGAGCCCGGGGATCTGGTGGCGTACGTGGCGGCCGAGGCGCGGCGCAGCGACGGCTGGGTCAAGCTGGTCGGCGACTGGATCGACCGGGAGGCCGGGGACCTGACCCCGTGCTGGCCGCGTGGCGAGGTCGGGGCGGCGATCGCGGAGGCGCACCGGCTGGGGGCGCGGGTGACCGCGCACTGCTTCGCCGAGGACTCGTTGCGGGACCTGGTGGAGGCGGGCATCGACTGCGTCGAGCATGCGACGGGGCTGACCGAGGACACCATTCCGCTCTTCGCCGAGCGGGGGGTGGCGATCGTGCCGACGCTGGTGAACATCGCGACGTTCCCGCATCTCGCGGACGGCGGCGAGGCGAAGTTCCCGCAGTGGTCGGCGCACATGCGCAAGTTGCACGCCCGTCGGTACGACACGGTGCGCGCGGCGTACGACGCGGGCATCCCGATCTTCGTCGGGACCGACGCGGGCGGCTCGCTGGCGCACGGTCTGGTGGCGGAGGAGGTCGCCGAACTGGTGAGGGCCGGGATTCCGGTGGGTGACGCGCTGAACTCCACGGCGTGGGGGGCCAGGAAGTGGCTGGGGCGGCCGGGTCTGGAGGAGGGGGCTCCGGCGGATCTGGTGGTGTACGAGGCGGACCCGAGGGCGGATGTACGGGTGCTGGGGGCGCCTCTCCATGTGGTGCTGAACGGGCGGGTGGTGGGGTGAGGGGGCTCCGGGTGGGGGGCGTGGGGTTGACCAGGGGGTGACTCCGGGGCGGCGCCGGTCGTTGAGCTTCTTCATGGGTACGCCCCCTGGCGCGGGTGACGGATGGGGCTGCGGGGAACACCCGTGCCGGAAGATCCGAACATGAGGTCGAAAACCCCCCTTTGGGGTGAACTCACGCCGGGTGCCTGTTCATTCACCCTCAGTGCGTAAAGATTTCGGTGTCCCGGTCGTCGGCAGCACCCACGGTGTCCCCCGTGGCGGGTGCCCTGCGACCTCGCTCTCCTGTGGGGGTTCCACCACCTTGAACAGCTCTCTCTTCCGCATGCCCGCACGCCGTTCGCTCGCCTCCGCGGCGGCGCTCGCACTGGCGGCCGGACCGCTGGCGCTGCTGACCGCGGGACCGGCCGCCGCCACTCCCCCGCCGTCCCCCTCCTCCCCCGGGAAGGCCAACGCGGCGGTACTGCGGGCCGGGCTCGACGTGTCCCTGTTGAACAAGACGGTGAACGTCCCCGTACGAACCTCGCTCAACGAGGTGCAGGCACCCGCGAGTGCCGCCCGCACGGCGCTGACCGTGACGCTGGACGGGGTCGAGAAGGGGCGGCCGGTGTCCCTGCTGCGGGCGGACGTCGCCACCGCGAGGGCGACGGTGGAGGGCGACCGCGCCGAGGGGCGCTCGGAGTTGGCCCACGCCAAGGTGCATGTCCCGGGTCTGCCGCTGCTCTCCCTCATCGAGGTGGAGAAGGTCACCTCCAAGGCAGTGTGCGTGGCGGGGGCGCGGCCGGAGGCGGAGGCGAATGCGCTGGGGCGGGTGACGGTGCTGGGCAAGCGGGTGACGCTGACGGCGGGCGGGGTGACGAGGGTCGCCGTGCCGGCCGTGGGCGAGGTTTCGCTGACCTTCTCCAAGCGGGACACCACGTCGCGGACGGCGGCCGCGGCGGCGCTGGAACTGAAGGTGTCGGTGAATCCGCTGAAGCTGAACGTGGCGGAGGTGGAGGGGGTCGTGACGTTGGCGGAGGCGGGGTGCACGGTGCCGGAGGTGCGGACGGTGGGGTCGGCGCCGGAGGCTGCCGAGCCTGCGGGGGTGAAGCCGCAGACGGCGGGCGTGGTGAAGACGGAGCCGGTGGGTGAGAAGGTCAACTTGGCGGAGACCGGAGGGAGTTCGGCGACGCCGTATCTGGTGGGGGGTGGGGCGGTGCTGTTGGTGGCGGGGGCCGGGGCTGTGGTGGTGGCGCGGAGGGCGCGGGCGTAACGGGAGGGGGGGCGGGTGAGCCGGGGGCGAGGGGTGCGACTCCGTGGGGGGCCGCCCCCTTCCCCGGGGGGCGGCCCCGCCGCCCAAGCGGGCTACCAGGGGTGGGAGAAGCAGGCGGACCCGCCGCCCAACGGGGCTACCAGGGGTGGGAGAAGCAGGCGGCCCCGTCGCCCAAGTGGGCTGGGGTAACGGGAGGGGGGCCGGGGGCGAGGGGTGCGACTCCGTGGGGGGCGGAGTCAGCCCAGTACGGTGTCGGTCGAAGGGACCGTGGTGGCGGCGGCCGGGATGGTGACCTTTACCGGCTTGCCCAGGTCGGTCAGGGTGAGGGTGTTGATGGAGGACATCTCGCCCTCGAACTTCATCGCGAGGCGGATCTGCCGGGTCCGTCCCTGCGGGTCGACCCATACCTCGGCCGTCACCGGGAGGTCCCTGCCCAGCATGTCGCGCAGCTTGCCGATCTTCCCGCGCTGCTCCGCCTCCATGTCCAGCGTGAGCGCGTCGTGGGGCAGCGCGCCGCTGTAGCGCACCGCCCGGATTCCGCCCAGCGACTCCTCACCGGCCTTGCGGAACTCCTTGACCATGGCGGTCTGCCGCAGCGTGTACTCGGGGTCGTTCGCCGGGGCCCTGAGCAGGTGGCGGGCCTTGACCTCGGAGCGCCGGACCGCGGACCACTCCCTCGTCTCCTCGCCCGCCGTACCGCGCAGATAGACCTTCCGACCGTCGAAGACCTCCTCGAACCGGGCCGCCGTCGCCAGGGTCACGGTCGTCCGGCCCCGGTCCTGCGCGAAGTCGTACGCCCCGTTGCCGCTGATGACGTAGGTGGGACCGCCGGCCTGGCTCAACTCCGTCTTCTGCGCGGTACGGGCCGTGCTGCGGCCGGTGGCGTCCAGGGCCGCCCGTACCGTCCGCGTGTGGTCGACGCCCGGCGAGGCCACCGGCTCGTCCGGCGCGGCGGCATCCGCGCCGCCCGGGGCCGACTCGGGGCCGCAGCCCACGCACACCAGAGCAACGGGCAGGGCGAACAGGGGCAGGGCACGGCGCAGCACGGCAGGACTCCAGGGCGGTCAACGGCAGGATCATGCGCCCAATGCGTCACGTCTTCTGCGATCGGCCAGCATATATGTGCGTTTTCGATGGAGGCCGGTCAGTCGGTGCCGAGTGCCGCGACCAGGCGCTCGACGTCCGCCTTCTCGTTGTACAGGTGGAACGACGCCCGCAGATTGCCCGCGCGGGCCGAGACCCTGATGCCCGCTTCGGCCAGTCGCTCGGCGCGGTCGCCGAGGCCGGGGACCGCGACGATCACCGAGCCCGGGGCGTCGATGGGCAGGTGCCCCTGGGAGGCCAGAGCGGCCCGCAGCTGGTCCGCCAGTGCCAGGTTGTGTGCGCGGACCTTCTGGAGGCCGGTGGCTTCCAGAAGGGCGAGCGAGTGCACCGCGGCCTCGTAACCGAGGAAGGGGACCGAGGCGTCGAAGCGGCGTGCGGAGTGGGCGAACTCGGTGACCGGGCCGTAGGTGCTGCCCCAGGCGTCCTCCGCGGCCAGCCACCCCGCCTGCACCGGAAGCGTGTACTCCTGCGCCGCCTCGGAAACCGTCAGGAAGGACACCCCGCGCGGGCACATCAGGTACTTGTAGGCCGCGGCCACCGTGTAGTCGTAGTCCCCGGCGGAGGTCGCCAGCCAGCCCGCGGACTGCGACAGGTCGACCAGGGTGCGCGCGCCGTGCGCGGCGGCGGCCGCCCGTATCGCCGTGTCGTCGGCGAGGCGGCCGTCCGCCGACTGGACGGCCGACCAGGCCACCAGTGCGGTTTCCGGGCGCACCTCGGCGGCCAGGTCCTCCAGTGGGACGTAGCGCACCTTCAGTTCGCTGCGCAGCGCGAAGGGGGTGACGAGAGAGGAGAACTCACCCTCGGGGACGAGGACTTCGGAGCCGGCGGGCAGTGCGCCCGCGATGACCGACACATGGACGGAGACCGCGGTGCCGAGTGCGACGCGCTCCGCGGGCACCGACATCAGCCGCCCGTAGGCCGCGCGGGCCAGCTCGAAGGTCTCGAAGGTGCCGGGGCTGGGGGTGGTGCCGGTGGCGCTCAGTTCGACGAGTGCGCGGACCGCTTCCACCGCCCGGCGCGGCAGCAGGCCGTACGAGGAGGTGTTCAGGTACGTCGCCTGCGGAGCGAACGCGCCGGGAGCCAGGCCCTGGAGGGGAGAAGTCGTCATGCGGCAACTGTGCCGCGCGCGTCAACTCCCCGTCCACAGCGCCTCGCTACGCGCAGTTGCCGTCCACGTCGCAGGTCGCGCCGTCGGCCGAGTCCGCGGACGCGAGGGTGGTCAGCGGGGCGCGGTCCTTCCACGCCTGCTCCAGTGCCTGGGTGAACACCTCGGCGGGCTGGCCGCCGGAGATGCCGTACCGGCGGTCCAGGACGAAGAACGGCACGCCGTTCGCGCCCAGCTCGGCGGCCTCCCGCTCGTCCGCGCGGACCTCCTCGGCGTACGCGGCCGGGTCGGCGAGCACCGCACGCGTCTCGGCCTCGTCCAGGCCGGCCCGCACCGCGAGGCCGACCAGCACCTCGTCGTCGAAGACGGAGGTCTCCTCGGCGAAGTTCGCCCGGTAGGCGAGGTCGAGCAGCTCACTCTGCACACCGTGGGCCTTGGCCAGGTGCAGGACGCGGTGGATGTCGAAGGTGGAACCGTTGTCCCTGCCCTCCACGCGGTAGCCGAGACCCTCGGCGTGCGCGTTGCCCGCGACGGTCTCCTCCATGGCCTGCGCCTGCTCGCGGGTCCGCCCGTACTTCTCGGCCAGCAGCTCCACGACCGGCACGACATCGCCCTTGGCCCGGCCGGGGTCCAGCTCGAAGGAGCGGTGCACCACCTCGACGTCCGAGCGGTGCGCGAACGCCTCCAGGCCCTTCTCGAAGCGGGCCTTGCCGACGTAGCACCAGGGGCAGGCGATGTCGGACCAGATTTCCACGCGCAGCGGCGCGGGGGCGGGCGTAGCCATGGGGTTTCTTCTCTCGGGTCTCTCGGATCACACAAGTACAAGCGTCAACGAAGGGGCAACGAAGCAGGCCCGCCATCCATTCCCGCGGCCTGCATCTCCGGCCCCCTCTCCCCCGCACGGCCTTGATCTCCCCCGCGCGGCGGAGCCGGATCGTCGGCAGGCAGGAGGTACCGCGGCCCCGCACCCGCAAGCGTGAGGCCCATGACCCACACCCCGCTCGTCGCCCCCACCGCCCCGGCGGCCGCCCTCCCCCTCTCCCCCGCCCGCCGCGTCCTGCGCGCCCTGGCCGTCGTCTCGTGCGTCCCGTACCTGGCCCTCAAGGCCGGCTGGATCGCGGGCGGCCGGCTGGGCATCCCGGACGGCAGCTTCCTGCTCACTCACGCGGACGCGATGGTCTGGGTGAACGCGCTGACCGTGCTGATGGACGGGGCCGTGATCGTCCTGGCCCTGCTGCTCACCCGGGCCTGGGGGCGCCGCGTCCCCGCCGCGCTGCTGGCACTGCCCATGTGGGCGGCGACCGGACTGCTGGCCCCGATCATGGTCGCCTTCCCGCTCCAGCTGCTGGGCAAGGTCCTCACCGGCGGCGGGCCGGCTCCCACGGGCAGTGCGCCGTTCCTGGACGAGTGGGTCTTCGGGGTGGTGTACGGCGGCTTCATCGTGCAGGGGATCGCCCTGGGCGGGCTCTTCGTGCCGTACGCCCGTGAGCGGTGGGGCCACCTGTGGCAGGGCCGGATCACCCAACTCGGCGCGCACCGCGCCGGGTTGAGGGCCGGCGCACTGGTGTCAGCCGTGCTGGCCGCACTCACCGCCGTACCGCACGCGCTGCGGGCGGCCGGTGCGGCCACCGCGTTCTCGCTGGGCGAAGGACCGGCCGGCGAGAACGCCCTGTCGGTCGACGTACGCCTCGTGGACGGGGTCCACGCCCTCTTCGCCCTGGCCCTCGCCGCGAGCCTGCTGCTCCTCGCGCTGCGGGCCGGCGGCACCCTGCGGCTGCGGGCGCCCCTGGCCGTGGCCTGGGTGGGGTCGGGGGTGCTCGGGTGCTGGGGCGGCTGGCTGCTGCTCAGCGCGGTGCTCGGCGGGCTCGACGGAGAACGCCCCGCCTGGGCGCTGTCGCTGACCTACGCTGTCCGGATGATCGCCGGCCTGCTCGCCCTCGGCTGCGGCAGCGCGTTCTTCGTGCGGCGGCACACTGCGGGATCCGTATGACCACCGCGTTGCGCGGCAGGCTCTTCGGCCGGCCCGCCAGGGCCGGCTGGCTCCATCTGGTGGTGGGCGGCGCCCTGTTGATGCCGTTCTACCTGGTGGCGATCGTGGTGGTCGGGCCGATGGCCGGTACGCGGAACGTCTTCGTCTCGGTACCGGCACAGCTCCTGGCGTTCCTGGCCGCCCTGCCGCTGATCGCCCTCTGCGGCCTGTTCGCCCCGGCCAGGCCGCTGTCGGTGGCGGCGATCCGTTCACTGAAGCTGCTGCCGGAGGTGGCGGGCGGGGGCGACGGGCTGGCGGAGGGCGCGGCGGGGACGCGGGCGGCGCGGATGCGGGCCGCCGGGTGGCTGACGCTGCATCTGGGGCTCGGCGGGATCATCAGCGGGGCGTCGCTGGCGCTGACCCCGTTCGCGGTGCTGCTGATGGCCCTGCCGTTCGTGCCCGCGCTGCGCGACACCCCGTTCGACGTACCCGAACTCACCGGCCGGGACTGGACGCTGACGCTTGCTCCGGTGGCCGGGGTGGTCTCGATGCTGCTGCTCGCGGCGGCGAGCGCCGGGAGCGCCGCACTGCTCGCCCGCGTCGCGCCGCTGCTGCTCGGGCCGACCCCCGCCGACCGGCTGGCGGCGGCCGAACGGCGGGCCGCCGACCTCGCCGCCCGCAACCGCCTCGCCCGTGAGCTGCACGACTCGGTGGGGCACGCGCTGAGCGCGGTCACCCTCCAGGCGGGCGCGGCCCGCAAGGTGCTGGACAGCGGGCGGGCCTCGGACGTCGCTTTCGTACGGGAGGCCCTGGCCGCCATCGAGGAGACCACCCGCCGCACCGTGGGCGAACTCGACGCCGTACTGGGCGTACTGAGACGCGGCGAGGAGGACCCGGCCGACTTCGCGGGACCCGCCCTGGACGCCCTCGACGACCTGCTGGCCCGCAGTGGCGTCCCGGTCACCCGCACCGGGGACGGCGACCTCACCAAGGTGCCGGAGCCGGTGTCCAGGGAGGCGTACCGGATCGTCCAGGAGGGCCTGAGCAATGCCCTGCGGCACGGCGGCGCGGCACCGGTAACCCTCCATCTGGCGCTCACCGGTGGGGAGTTGGCGCTCATCATGGAAAATCCGCTGCCCGGAAAGGCTCCAGCGGTACGTCCCGGGGGCGGCCGTGGGCTGCGAGGCGCCGCCGAGCGGGCGGTCCTGCTCGGCGGGCACCTCGGGGCCGGACCGCGCGGCGAGGTCTGGCGGCTGGCCGCCCGACTGCCGCTCGACCGCACCTCCCGTACACAGGAAGGCACTTCATGAACTCCCCCGTCCGCCTCGTCCTCGCCGACGACGAGCGCATGGTCCGCACCGCCCTGCGCGTCATCCTTCAGGCCGAGCCCGATCTGGAGGTCGTCGGCGAGGCGGCCACCGGTGCCGAGGCGGTCCCGGTGGTGCGGGCGCTGCGGCCGGACGTCGTCCTGATGGACGTGCGGATGCCGGAGATCGACGGCATCCGCGCCACCGAACAGATCCTGGCCACCATGGACGAGCCGCCCCGGATCGTGGTCGTCACCACCTTCGAGAACGACTCCTACGTCTACGACGCCCTGCGCGCGGGCGCGGCCGGGTTCCTGCTGAAGCGGGCGGCGGCCGAGGACCTGGTGCAGGCGGTCCGGCTGGTGGCCCGCAGCGACAGCCTGCTCTTCCCGGCGGCGGTCCGC
Source organism: Streptomyces sp. NPDC051561 (assembly GCF_044454195.1). Lineage (NCBI taxonomy): Bacteria > Bacillati > Actinomycetota > Actinomycetes > Kitasatosporales > Streptomycetaceae > Streptomyces > Streptomyces sp. NPDC051561. The sequence goes on from NZ_JBITDM010000019.1 coordinate 108,314, forward strand.
GCCCTGGCCGCCGCGTACAGGCCCCGCCCGCCGGCGGCCGTCGCGCCCTGGGTGAAGCGGCTCACCGAACGGGAGGCGGAGGTGCTCCGGCTGATGGCCAAGGGCCTCACCAACGCGGAGATCGCCGCCGCCCTCGGCTTCGGTGCGGCCACCGCGAAGACCCACGTGGCGGCGGTGCTGGCGAAGACGGGCGCCAGGGACCGCACCCAGGCCGTGATCATCGCGTACGAGACGGGCTTCATCCGCCCTTCGTGAAGCCGCTCTCGCCCATGAGGAAACCGTTCCCCACATGAGGAAAGCATGAGAAGCCGGACTTAACGGAACTCTGGCCACCGCTCGCTCGTCCTCCCCCACAGGATGAACAAGACGATCAGGCACGCCTCGGTCTTCTGTCTGCTGCTCGTCCTCGCGCTCCTGGTGCGGGTGACCTGGGTGCAGGGTTTCGAAGGCAAGGCTCTCGCGGACCACAAGGACAACCGGCGGAACATCATCGCGCAGTACGCGAACCCGCTCGGGAACATCATCGTGGCCGGTTCCCCGGTCACCGGATCGAAGAAGACGGCAGGAGGCGACCTCGCGTACAAGCGGACGTACACCGAAGGTGAGCTGTACTCGGCGGTCACCGGCTACAGCTCTCAGGTGTACGGCTCGACCCAGCTGGAAGGCGTCTACAGCCATGTGCTGGACGGCACCGACGACCGGCTGAAGAACCCCACCGACCTGCTGATGGGCAAGCACACCCGCCCCGGCAACGTGGTGACGACCATCGACCCGGCCGTGCAGAGGGCCGCGTTCGAGGCGCTCGGCAACAAGAAGGGCGCGGCCGTCGCGATCGACCCGAAGACCGGGCGGATCCTCGGCATGGTCTCCACCCCCTCGTACGACCCGTCGAAGATCAGCGGACAGGGCGACGCCGAGGAGTGGAAGCGGCTGACGTCGGGCAGCGACGAGGACAAGGCGATGACCAACCGGGCGATGCGCCAGCCGCTGCCACCCGGCTCGACGTTCAAGCTCGTGGTGGCCTCGGCCGCGCTGGAGGACGGGCTGTACGGCTCGGTGGACGTGCCCACGTCCAGCCCCAGCCCGTACACCCTGCCCGGCACCAGGACCGTCCTGCACAACGAGAACCGCTCCGCCCCCTGCGAGAACGCGACCCTGCGCACCGCCCTCAAGTACTCCTGCAACAACGTCTTCGCCAAGCTGGCGGTGGACCTGGGCCAGGACAAGGTGAAGGCGATGGCGGAGAGGTTCGGCTTCAACAGCGACAAGCTGGATGTGCCGGTGCGGGCGTACGAGAGCGTCTACCCCAAGGGCATGGACAAGGCGCAGACCGCGCTGACCGGCATCGGCCAGTTCGATGTGACGGCCACCCCGCTCCAGATCGCGATGGTGTCGGCGGCGCTGTCCAACGGCGGGGAGCTGCCCGCCCCGCACATGGTGTCCCAGGTGACGAGCGCCGGCGGCGACGTACTGGAGAAGTACGACGACGGGGCCGACGCGAAGCGCGTGGTCTCGGAGCGGACGGCCGAGCAGCTGCGCAGCGCGATGGTCACGGTCGTCGAGGACGGCACGGGCACCAACGCACGGATCCCGGGCGCCGAGGTCGGCGGCAAGACGGGTACCGCACAGCACGGCGTGGCCAACAGCAAGACGCCGTACGCCTGGTTCACCTCCTACGCCAAGGACCCCGCGACGGGGAAGGAGGTCGCGGTGGCGGTCATGATCGAGGACTCCGGTGCGGCCCGCTCGGAGGTCAGCGGCAACGGGCTCGCCGCCCCGGTGGCGCAGAGGATGATGAAGGCGGCGCTGGGCAGGTAGCGAGTGGGGCGCGGCGTCCCGCGCCGCGCCCCACCCCCTCGTCCGGAGAGCTACTGGACGCCCGCCCACCGCTTGACCGTCGCCTCGGCCTCGGCGCGCTGCTCCGGTACCAGCTTGGAGATCAGGGCGCCGTGGTTGGAGTCCGGGGCGACGTACAGGTGGGAGTCCTTGCGGGAGGGGCGGTACTTCTCCGCGCTCCACGGGTCGTTCTGCCCGTACACGAACATCATCCGCTGGCCGTGCTTGTTGACCCAGCGGTCGACGTCCTTGGCGTCCCAGCCGCTGTAGCGGGTGCGCATGTCGGCGGGGAGCAGGGAGTTGGGCTGGTAGATGTCCGGGTGGTTGCGGACGTCGCGCAGGTGCTTGAACGTGAGGTCGGCCCAGCCGAGCTGGGCGGCGGCCTGGCGGTAGTAGGGGCCGGTGCCCGCGGGGCCCGCGTCGCTGTCCGAGTAGACCGACAGGCCGTGGCCGAGCGACCAGTCGTAGAGCTCCTTGTCGGTGGCCTTCCTGGCGTCGGGCACGGTCGGGCAGTTGGTGTAGGAGCCGGACTGCCAGAAGTTCCAGACCTGGTCCAGGACGGAGAACTCGTAGGCGCGGTCGGCCGATCCGAGCTGCTTGAAGGTGAGCCCCTGCTCCTTGGAGGTGGCCTCGAAGAGCGGCAGGATCGCCTTGCGGCGGACCAGCATCTCGCGCTGCACGGCGTCCAGCGCGGTGCGGCACTCGGGGGTGCCGACGCCTGCGAAGAAGTTGTCGTAGACGCGGTCGTCGCGGTTGTCCGCGTCGTTGGGGGCGACGTACGCGACGACGGCGTCCAGGTCGTCCGGGTAGAAGCGCTCGTGGTAGACCTGCGTCATTCCGCCCTTGCTGGCCCCGGTGCCCAGCCACTTCGCGGTGTAGATCTTCTTCAGCGAGCGGACGATGCGGTGTTCGTCGGCGGCCTGCTGCTGGATGGTGAGCTTGCTCCAGTCGGTCTTCCCCGCCGGGACGGACTTGCCGAAGAAGCGGTGCTCGACGCTGACCTGGTTGGCGCCCAGGAGCGTGGAGAGTTCGCGGGTGGACGAGGAGAGGGTGTAGCCGCCGGTGTAGTGGACCATCGGGGCGGTCTCGGCCTTGTGCCAGAGCGTGAACTGCTGCGGGAAGGTGCCGCGCCACGGGTTGTTGTGGTCGATCGGCTGTCTGATGGTCAGGGTGAAGTAGGGGCGGCCCTCCTTCAGGGTTTCCGAGACGATCGTCAGTCCGTCGATGCGCTCCAGCTTTTCGCGGATACCGGCGGCACCGGCCTGGGTGACAGGCGTGCCGGCGGACTCGTTGACGGGTGCCGCGACAGCAGCGGTGCCGGTGAGCACGCTGGTGGCGGCTATGAGTCCGGCGCAGAACAGGCTGGGAAGTACCTTCGTACGCAAGCTGAGTTCCCCTCGGGCCATGGCGACGCGGTGAGGTGTGCGTCGCAGTCCCGCATGGTAGGCACGGCCATCGGCCCGCCGTCAGCCCCCGAGGGAGATCGTGTGCCGCCCGCGGTGGTGGTTACGCCCTGCTCGCGGCCCACTTCGGGTCGCGTCCGCCGAGGCCCACCACCCGGTCCAGGAAGGGCGATCCGTACGGTACGTCCACGACCGGGCCGAAGATCTCCGAGCGGGCCGGGTTGTCGGCCTCCGGCGCCAGCAGGGCGTACACGACCTGGAGGCTGGCCCGGTCGCAGGTGAAGTGCTGGCCGGTGGCGCGGGCAAGGTCCCAGCCGTGCAGCACCAGTTCGTCGAGAGCGACCTGGGCGGCGACCCCGGCGGGCAGCGTGACGCCACCGGCCACGGTGCTGCCCTCCCACGCATCGGCGTCGCGCCAGACTTCGGTGAGCTCGGTGAGGCGGCGGGGCAGCAGACGCCGCCAGTCCACCGGAAGGCCGCCGTCCCCTGCGGCCGGCGTCCGCTTCCCGGCGGCGTCGCGAAAGGCGGCGGACAGCGTCAACAGGTGGGCGAGCAGGTCCCGTACGGAGAACTCCTCGCACGGCGTGGGCCCGTCCAGGCGTGCGTCGCTCACCCCGTCGAGGAGCCGCACCACCTCCCGGGCCGCGGGTTCCAGATCGAACACGACGGCGGTGGGGGCGGCGGTCGTGGTGGTGGTCATGAGGTCCCTCTCCTGAAGTCCCGGAAAGCCCAACGGGGGCACACAGGGAAGACTCGGCCGCCCCCGAAAACTCATCGCCCGGGGCCAAATTCCCTCAAAGATTCCGTCAACTCGCAGGTCGGAGCGGGTACATCGGGTTGTGTCACGCTGGGTGGATGAGCAAGGACACGTGGATGAGCGGGGGCCCTCCGGTGCGCCGGCTCGACCTCGGCCACTTCGTCCGCCCGGCGAGCGAGACCGGCACCGGGCACGCGCGGGTGGAGGAGGTACTGGGCTATCTCGTACGGCGGCCCGAGGGGCTGCTGCTCTTCGACACCGGGATGGGCGCGGGGGACGCCGAGGTGGACGCCCACTACCGGCCGCGGCGCCGGGACCTGACCGAGGCGCTGGCCGCCGCCGGGGTCGCCCCCTCGGACCTCTCCGTCGTCGTCAACTGCCATCTGCACTTCGATCACATCGGCGGCAACCCGCTGCTCGCGGAGCACCGGCTGCCCGTCTTCGTACAGGCGAAGGAACTGGCGACCGCACGGGCCGGGGACTACACCCTGGACGCGCTGGTGGATCCGCCAGGACCGCCGGTGCGCTACGAGGAGTTGGACGGCGAGGCGGAGATCTGGCCGGGGGTGCGCCTGGTGCCGACGCCGGGGCACACGGACGGACACCAGTCGCTGGTGGTCGAGTCGCCACCGGGCACGGGCGGCGGCCCGACGGTGCTGGCGGGGCAGGCCCACGACTTCGCGTCCGAGTTCTCCCACACGGTGCTCGCCGCCCGCACCGGGCTGGTCCCGGTCGACCGCCCGTGGGTCGCCCGGCTGGCCGAATTCGCCCCGCAGCGGGTGCTGTTCGCGCACGATCGCGCGGTCTGGACGCCGTAACGTACCGGCATCGGTCCACGAATCGCCGGGTACCGTCCATTGCTTGACGGGCAGCGGCCCGGTACCTAGCGTCGCGACCGGTCGACGCACCCCTGCCTCTCGTGCAAGCTCTCAGGCCTCAGGAGGCCTCTCCCATGCCCGAATCCTCCGTCCCGTCCCGCACCCTCCTGCTCACCGGCGCGGCCGGCGGCATCGGCACCCTGATGCGCGGGCTGCTCCCGGCGTACGGGTACACGCTGAGGCTCTTCGACGCGACACCCATCGAGGGCGAGCCGACCGCGGTGACCGCGGACCTCGGTGACAAGGAGGCGCTGCGGGAGGCGGTGGACGGGGTCGATGCGGTGGTCCACCTGGCGGGGATCTCGCTGGAGGCACCGTTCGAGAAGATCCTGCGGTCCAACATCGAGGGGACGTACAACCTCTACGAGGCGGCCAGGGAGGCGGGCGTGCGACGCGTCGTGAACGCCTCCAGCAACCACGCGGTCGGCTTCACCCCGCTGCCGGGCCCGGGCGGCCCGCCCGTACCCGTCGGCACCCCGCACCGTCCGGACAGCTTCTACGGGCTCTCCAAAGCGTTCGGCGAGGACCTGGCGCAGCTGTACTGGGACCGGGACGGGCTGGAGACGGTGTCGGTGCGGATCGGCGCCTGCTTCATGGAGCCCACTTCGGTACGGATGCTGTCGGTCTGGCTGAGCCCCGGCGACGCGGCCCGTCTCCTGGTCGCGGCGCTGAGCGCGCGCGGGGTGGGGCACACGGTGGTCTACGGCTCGTCGGCGAACACCCGGCTGCACTGGGACCTTTCGACGGCGCGCGCGCTCGGCTACGTACCGCAGGACGACTCCGAGCAGTACGCCGAGAAGCTGCTCGCGGAGCACGGCGAACTGCGTCCGGGAGACCCGGACCACGATCTGCTCGGGGGTTCGTTCTGCGTGGACCCGCCGCAGTGGCCGTACTGAACACCACAGGCCGCGGCGAACAGGTTCCGCACCGAACTGCCCGCGCACCGAAAAGCGTTCGCGGTACGGGCCGCGGCCGGGGAGGATTCCGCGTATGCCCAAACCTTCTGGATTCAGCTACGAACCGCGTGCCGACGGCACCGTCACCCTCACCCATCGCACCCGTGCGGCGACCACCCTGCGCGGGGACCGGGCGGACAAGTTCCTGACCGAGGTGGAGTCGGGGGACGCGCAGCTCGTCATGGCGCGCTGGACCGGGGCGTACAAGTTCGGCAACGAGCGGATGGCCCGCAATCACCCGCGAAACCGCTGATCGGGGACATCTTCGCGGCTGCCGGGGAATTCCCGGGGAATTGGTCGCAAGGTAAGGGAACGGCAAAGGCCTCCCGGTCGTTACCCCAGGCATGACCGCAATGACCCCTGGCTCGAACATTCCGCTTCCCACCGCCCGCGTGGCCGTGGACGTTGCCGCCCCGGTGCGGCTCGACGTGTCGGGCCTGCTGCTCACCGCCGACGGCAAGGTGCGCTCCGACGACGACTTCATCTTCTTCAACCAGCCCGCGGGGCCCGGTGTGACCTACCGTTCCGGCGGCGGCAGCACCCCGGACGCCATCGTGGTGGACACCGCGGCGCTCCCGGCCGGGATCGAGCGGGTCGTGGTGACCGCGAGCCCGGACGCGGCGGGCCAGAGCTTCCAGGGCATCGAGCCCACCGCCACCGTGCGCGGCGCCGACGACCAGAGCGTGATCGCCACCTTCACGCCCCCGAAGCTGGGCACCGAGACGGCCCTGGTGGTCGTCGAGATCTACCAGCGCAACGGCGCCTGGAAGGTCCGCGCGGTCGGCCAGGGGTACGCCAACGGGCTGGCGGGCATCGCCACCGACTTCGGCGTCAGCGTGGAGGAGCCCGCTCCGGTGCCCGTCGCCGCCCCGGCCGCACCTTCGGCCCCGGCCGCCCCGCCGGCCGCTCCCACGCCGTCCTACGACCCCCGGGTGGCCGCCGCACCGCAGGCGCCGTCCGCTCCCCCGGCCGCACCCGCCGCCCCGCCGGTGGGCAACGGCAAGATCAACCTCGACAAGGGCCGCGTCAGTCTCCAGAAGAACCAGACCGTCTCCCTGGTCAAGGGCGGCAAGCCGCTGCTCTCCCAGGTCAAGATGGGGCTCGGCTGGGAGCCCGCGTTCCGTGGCAAGGACATCGACCTCGACGCCTCGGTCATCGCCTACGACGGCAACCGCAAGATGATCGACAGCTGCTACTTCGGCAAGCTGTCGATCCTGAAGGGCGCGATCAAGCACTCCGGTGACAACCTCACCGGTGAGGGCGCGGGCGACGACGAGGTGATCGTGGTCGACCTGGGCCGCATCCCCCCGGAGGCCACCGGCCTGGTCTTCACGGTGAACTCCTTCACCGGCCAGAAGTTCACCGAGGTCGCCAAGGCCTACTGCCGCCTGCTCGACGGCGCCACCGGCGAGGAACTGGTCCGCTTCGACCTGACCGGCGCGGAGCCCCAGACCGGCGTCATCATGGCGAAGCTGATCAAGCAGTTCAGCGGCGAATGGGAAATGACCGGCATCGGCGACTTCGTGAAGTCCCGCACCGTCCGCGGCATGGTGAAGCCGGCGGCCCAAGCCCTCTGACCCTCACCCCGGCCCCCTACCTCAGCACGCTTGGGCGGCAGGGCCGCCCCCAGGGGGCGGAACGGGCGGGCAAGGGGGCGGACCCTCACGGAGTCGCACCCCCTGCCCGGCCCACCCCGGACCCCGCCCACCCCACGGCCGCCCGCGTGACCGATCCCACCCCTCCAGAGCCGTTTGGCCGCAGAATCTCCCACGTAGCCTGGTACCCATGTCCACCACCCCGCCCCTCGAACCGCCCCCACAGGGCCCCGTCGAGGAGACGAACGCGGCGATCCGCCGCCTCATGGACGCCCAGACCACGGACACCACCTGGCCCTCCGAGGAGTACGGACTCCTCCTCGTCGAGTGGGCCGAAGCCATGGCCGAACCCTCCGAGCCCGTCGCCTAGCCGGCCCCCACCACCCACCACGGCGAACGCCTCCGCCCCGTACCCCAATCGTGATGATCGGGGTACGGGGCGGAGGCGATTTTCCCGGAGCCGCGGACGGCTCAGAGCTTGGTCAACTTGGAGTAGGGGCTGAGAATCCGCCCCTGACGCCCGGAGAAGTCGATGAGTACGGCGAGGTCTCCCTCGACCCCCACGACTCTTCCGAGTCCGAATTGATCATGCGAAACCCGGTCCCCCACCTCATAGTTCTCAATGGGCGGGGCGGCCGGGGCCGGGACGTTGAAGGGACTGGACGGCAGGTGTCGCCGGGCTCCGGCTGGCTTTGTCATTACCTTCAGTATGCGCCCACCGGACGGCAGATGCCATGCCCGTCTTTCTCCTGCCCCCCTGGTCCAGACCTCACCAGGGCCCCCATCAGCCCCTCCAGAGGGAGGAGGCCGACCCACGAACCCCTTGCCGCGCCGCCCGCGCGCCTACGTACGCCACACGACCTCATCCGGTGCGTCGCCATACAGTTCAAGTACTTCACGGGCGAACATCACCAGGTCACTCACGCGCTTTCCGGAGGGCTGCACTCGCGTCCAGAGCTCAAGATTCTCCGGGCGGTTGTCGTCCCGGATTCCGTTCCTGTGGTGAACGTTCTCGTGGGACAGGAGAGGGCGGCCCAGCATGCGCTCCATCACCAATCGGTGCTCCCCCACCACTCGCCCCGCTCCCAGATACAAACATCGGTACCCGTTACGAATGTGCCCCCTGCTCGGGGCGCGCCTTGTCATGTTCCCGCCACGTCGGGTTCGCTCGTAGTGATAGCGGACGGGCAGATCGCTATTCATCACACCGAGCTACCTCATGAACAACCCTAAGGGGTTGTTGAGTGAGTCCCACCTCGGTTGGCGGCACCACTCTCACCAGCGGTACCCGCCTGGAGCCAGCCCGCGAGGCCCCCCAGGTCATGCCGGCCCCGGCGAGCCGCTCGGCCGCGTTCGCCTTGCGCAGCAGGGCGCGCCGCTTGGCGGGCCGCAGCGCCATCAGGTCGCGGTGCGCGGTCAGCACGGGTACGGACTTGGGTGCGACGGCGTTCTCCGGGTGGTGCCGACGGTCCACCGCGTACTGGAACAGGTCGCCCTGCCACGGCTTCGCCGGGTCGGGTGCGGCATGCACCAGGTTGAGTACGTCACCGAAGCGGAACCCCTTGGAGGCGGTGTCGTACTTCAGCAGCGACTTGCCGTGATAGAGCCGCTGGACGGCGTCCGCCACCCCGCGCTTCACGGGCTTGGGGAGGGCGCGGCCGTACGACGCGGTCCAGTACGCGAGGAGTTCACCGGGCTCGTCCGGCCGCTGGAGCACCGAGGCGATCACCGAGCGGTTCGACGGGCCTTCGCTCACGCCCGCGTCGAGCCGCGCCTTGACGTACTCGGCGGCGCCGACGATCGAAGCGGTACGCATGTGGCCCTCGTCGCGCAGCCAGCCGAGCAGGCCGGCCGTCCACTGCGCATCCTCGACGGCGAGGAGGAAGAGCTCGGACTTGGCGTCGCGGAGGTGACCGTGGCCGCCCTCGTGGTTGGTCACGGTCCCGCCGGTCGTCGCGACGGGCGAAGCCGCGACGGGCGAAGTCGCCGCACGCTTACGGGTGTTGAATCGAGCCATGGTGAATTCCCCCGAATTCGCTGGGGGAAGCACAACGCGAAAGGGAAAGGGTGCCCGAGATCATTGTCGGCGACGGACTCAGCCTGATGCTCTACCGATTGAGCTACACCGGTCGAAGACCGGCGGCGGGTTTCGAAGCCGCAACCGTCGGGTCCAATGAGGTAACCGTTGCCTGCGCACCGGGCACCCCTTCCCTCTCGCGCCGGGCCTCCCGAGATCAATGCTGGCAGCGGCGGTTTCGGTGCAAGAAGTAGCCACTGCCCTCGCACCGGGAGGTGCGTGAAGCAGGAAGTCGTGATGTGTCCAGAGTTCATTCCGGCGGGACCGACATGAGGTGCTCTGGCCCCTGAGCTACACCGGCACGAATACCGGTGACGGGACTCGAACCCGGGGCCTCCCCATTAGCAGTGGAAGTAGGTCCTGCCTGCGCACCTGGACACGTCCATGGGAGTACGACCCCGGTGTGCGCCAAGGAATTAACGCAGGGCAGGCTTCGAGGTGGCGTCCCGCGTGGAGTACGTCACCACGCGTGCGATACCGCAACCGCGCGCCCCCTCACAGGCGTCGCACACATCGTCCGGGGTCGGCCGGGCGAACGGGAGGGGATCACGGGCATGGCAGCCGCATCATCAGCAGCGGAGCCGTCGCAGTACCGCATCGTGGCACCGCTCGGCGAAGGTGGCACGGGGCGGGTGGAACTCGCCCTGGGGCCCGGCGGGCGGCTGGTCGCACTGACGACCGTGCATCCGCACCTGGCCGCCGACGCGCTCTTCGGGCAGCGCTTCGGCCGCGAGATCACGGCGGCCAGGACAGTCCGGCACCCCTGCGTGGCAGCCGTCGTCGACGCCGGCCCGGCGGACGAACCCCCGTGGCTGGTGAGCGAGTTCTGCGCCGGGCCGCCCCTGGTGGAGGCGATCGGCACCTACGGACCGCTGGACTCCGCCGGGCTGGGGGCGCTGGGTGCCGCGCTCGCCGGAGCGCTGGCCGCGGTGCACTCCGCCGGGCTGGTGCACGGCAACCTCAAGCCCTCCCACGTGGTCATCACCGAGGACGGGCCCAAGGTGCTGGGGCTCGGTTTCGGCCATCCGCAGGGCGCGGCCCCCGCGGCCTCGTCTGCCACCGCCATCGGAAAGCTCGGCTTCCTCGCCCCCGAGCAGCTCCCCGGGACCTCCGCCCCGGCGGCCGACGCAGGACCGCCCGCCGACGCAGGACCGCCCGCCGACGCCGCCCCGCCCGCCGACGCCGCCCCGCCCGCCGACGTCGGCCCGCCCGCCGATGTGTTCGCCCTCGGGGCGCTGCTCGCCCTGGCCAGCACCGGTCGCAACCCCTTCGGCTCCGGCGGCGCCGCACAGGTGCTGCACCGGACCCTGCACGAGGCACCCGACCTTGTGGGGGTGCCGGGCGAGGAGTGGTCCGGCTTCCTGGGGCGGTGCCTGGCGCGGGACCCCGCACAGCGGCCGGGTGTCGAGGAGGCGCGGGAGTGGTGTGCCGGGCGGGCCGAGGCGACGCAGCCGTGGTGGGAGGGGGAGGTGATCCTCGGGGTGGTGCGGGAGCACCGGACGGCGATGGCCGAACTGGTGGACGTACAGGGCGAGTTGGGTGATCCGGAGTGGGACGCCGAACCGGAGGACGCGATTCCGGAGGCCTTCCGCAGACCGCGCGCGCCCGTCGACGTACCTGCGTCGGCTCCTGCGTCGGCTCCTGCGCCCGCACCCGTCGCCCCCCTGCCCGCACCCTGCCCTCCCGCACCCCGTCCTCCCGCACCCCGCCGTCGCCGGTTTCTGGCCTGGGCGGGGGCGGCGGTGACCGTCGTGTCGGGTTCGACGACGGCTGCCGTGCTGCTGCTCGGCGACGGGTCGCCCAAGAGGGCGCAGAACAACGCGCCTTCACCAGTGACGAGTTGGCGTTCCGGGCGCACGGCGTGGTCGCGGGATCTCGGGGCCTCTCCCGGCTACGGGGGCGGGCTGTTGCGGCACGGGGACGCGCTGTACGTACGGGCGGGCGGGGCGCTGACCCGGCTGGACGCGCGGACGGGTGCGGTGCGGTGGCGTTACGAGGCCGGCCAGCTGGCGGATGCGCAGGTGCGGGGCGACACCGTGTTCGTGCTGCGGCTGCCGTTGCTGGAGCCCGGGATCGTGGCGCTGGACGCGACTTCGGGGGCGGTCCGCTGGGAGAGTCCGCCGCGGGTCCGCAACCCGTTCCGCCCCTTCGACCCGGCGGCCCGTGCCGTCGAACTCGACGGCGGTTCCGCCCACTTGAGCGTCTCCGGCTCGGTCGCCTGCCTGGTGACGTACGCGGCCGACAACACCGACTGGGAGCGGCGCGCGGTCCACGGCAGGCACTGGAGGGCGTACGGCTTCGACGCGCGCAGGGGTACGCCGCTGTGGCATCGGGCGGGGACGGTGACCGGGGTTCCCGCGGTCCACCAGGGCGGCGGTCGGCTCGCGGTCGCGACGGCCGAGGAGGCGCCGTCGCCGGGCGAGGGCGCCTACGGTCCACTGGTCGTGCTGCGGGAGCGGGACGGCACGGTGGAGCGGGAGATTCCGGGTGGTGCGGCGCATCCCGAGGCCCACGCGGGCGTCTCCGGAACGCGGTACTACCCGGGCAAATCCGCCGTCTCGGCGGTCGATCTGGCGACCGGAAATCGCCGCTGGTCCCGCCCGGCGGGCGACGAGGCGACCATCACCCCGACCGCGACGGGCGGCCTGGTGCACACCGGGACCAATGGCGATCTGCGGGGCCTGGACGCCTCGACCGGTCGCCAGTTGTGGGTACGCACCGATGTCCGGCGCATCGACGCCGCCGACGAGGCACCCCCGCTGGTGGCCGACGGGGTGCTCTACGCGTCCGGGTCCGACCCTTCGAAGGCCGCCGATCCGGGCCGGCACACGGACGGGTGGGGGCTGCACGCCCTGAATCCGGTGACGGGCGCGCTGGTGTGGGCGATGCCGGTGGAGCGGATGGCGGGGGTGCGGGCGGCGGCGGGGGGCGGGCTGGTCCATCTAGCGTACGGGACACGGCTGTTGACGTTGCGGGGGCCGGAGGGCGGCAGGCCCGGCGGGTGAGGGGGAACAGGGGAGGAGTGAGCAGGCATGAGGAGGCATGCGGAGGCATGACGAGCCGTAAGCAGGCATGATCATCGTGACACTCCCGCCACTTCACCGTCCCGCTGCCCCACAGGCCACCGCCCCACCCCCTCACCGCCCCACCGGCCACCGCCCCACCCGAGAGGACCCCGCCCATGACCACCCCCTTCCCGCCCACCGGTCGCCGCGTCCTCGTCAGCGGTGCCTCCCGAGGCCTGGGGCGCGCCCTCGCCCAGGCCTTCGCCGCCAACGGCGACCGGGTCGCGGTGCACTTCGGTTCGCGTCGCGAGGAGGCCGAGCAGACCCTCGGCTCCCTCGCCGGTGCGGGGCACCTGCTGGCCGGCGGCGATCTGTCCACCCCCGAAGGGGCCTCCGCCGTCGCCGAGGCCGTGCACCTGGGGCTCGGCGGCATCGACGTACTGGTGAACAACGCGGCGGTGAACCTGCCGCACCCGCTCGCCACCACCCCGTACCAGGACTGGGCGAAGACCTGGCAGGACCACGTCTCCGTCAACCTCCTGGCCACGGCCAATCTCAGCCATCTCGCCGCGCACCGGATGATCGCGCAGGGCGGTGGTGGCCGCATCGTCAACGTCGGTTCACGCGGGGCGTTCCGGGGCGAGCCCGACCACCCGGCGTACGGGGCGACCAAGGCCGCGGTGCACGCGCTGGGCCAGTCCCTCGCCGTACATCTGGCCCCGCACGGCATCGCGGTGGCGTCCGTCGCTCCCGGGTTCTTCGCGACGGAGCGGGTGGCTCACCGGCTGAGCGGGGAGGAGGGCGAGGCGATCTTGGCACAGAGTCCGTTCGGCCGGGTGGGCTCCGCGGAGGAGATCGCCGCGGCCGTATTGTGGCTGGCCTCACCGGCCGCGGAGTGGGCCTCCGGCACCGTGCTGGACCTCAACGGGGCTTCACACCTGCGCACTTGAGCCAGGTCCGCCCAACCCAAGGTCAACTCGGGCGAATTACCTGCATTCCCAAGATTTCACGCAGAATGCCTTGACCCCCGGTGGTGGCAGCAATAGACATGCCCTACCGGCCGGGATCCGGGGAGGCCCCCGGCGGACACACCGTACGGACACCGCACAGACGCACTGCCGCAACGACGCGAGGGGGCGAGCCATGTGGATGCCAGGCAGGCTCGTGACCTTCATGAGAGCCGGCTGCTCCAGCTGGCCAACGTGACGGGAGTCGGCACCGGCAGGGACGAGTACTCGGGCGAGGACGTCATCGTCGTCTTCGTGACCCGGACCGTGCCCCGCGACCGGCTCCGTCCCGAAGACGTGGTTCCCAGGGAAGTCGAAGGCGTGCCCGTGCGCGTTCTCGCGATCGGCGAGGTCGAGGCACAGGACGGCACCGACGGCGGCAAGCGCTGACTCCGACAGACGCTGTCGCACCAACAGTCCCTGGCGCAATTCGCGTCCCCGGCGCCCCCAGGCGCCCTCTCTCTTACTTCATGCACCCCTGACGCACCGGGGAAGAGGTGGTCTGGCGTGAGCCAGCCCGAGATGATGCGAGGACCCACCGGCGGGCAGGTCAGTGACAGCTCCCGCCAGCAGGCGATATCCGACTTCCTGCGCCCGCAGGACCCGCTGGCCAACGTCGTCGGCTTCGGCCACGGCGTGAAGTGGGTCAACGGGGAGCCGACCGGCGAACCGGCGCTGCTCGTCCTGGTGAACCAGAAGGTTCCCGAGTCGATGCTGCCCGAGCGGGATGTCATTCCACGGCGGATGGACGACGGTACGCCCACCGACGTCCTGGCCGTCGGCCACATCTCCGCGCAGCGGCACCAGCAGGGCCAGCGGCGTGCGGGCATGCGTCACGAGGAGGACCAGTACGGTTCCGACGGCAGCCGTCTCGAACACTCGGCGCGCTTCTCGCAGCCGATGCTCGAAGAGTTCGGCGGCCAGGGAGCGTTCGAGCCGCAGTTGCTCAGGCGCCGGCTGCGTCCGTGCCCGTCCGGCTTCTCGGTCGGCAATGTCGCGGTGACGGCCGGCACGCTCGGCAGTGTGGTGTACGACTTCCTGCCCGGCGCGACCGTCGACCCGCCGGTGGCGGGCCTCGGCACCCCGGCGAAGTTCTACATCCTCAGCAACAACCACGTACTCGCCGACTCCAACCGGGCCTCGGCGGGCAGCGCGATCCTCCAGCCCGGCGTCTTCGACGGCGGTCAGAACCCGTCCGACAAGATCGCCACCCTGGACCGGTTCATCCCGATCCAGTTCGCCCCGCAGATTCCGCTGGAGCGGCACAACAACATCGTCGACGCGGCACTCGGCGCGGTCGACTTCCAGGACGCGACCCGCGAGCAGTACTTCAGCGGAGCCCCGCGTGCCTGGCGGCGCAAGATCAACGTCGGCGTCGGCAACCAGGTCAAGAAGACCGGCCGTACGACCAACATCAGTTTCGGCCGGGTCCTCGCGGTCGACGCCACCATCGACGTCAACTACGGCACGGCGGGCACCGCACGCTTCAAGGACCAGATCCTCACCACGAACATCTCGGCGGGCGGCGACTCGGGTTCCCTGGTCACCTCGCTCGACAACGTGGCGCTCGGTCTGCTCTTCGCCGGTTCGCAGTCCGTCACCGTGGTCAACCACATCGAGAACGTTCGCAGGCTGCTGCGGATCGAGATCGCCGAGCAGCTGGCCTGACGGCCGACGGACAGGGAAGGAGACAGCCGATCATGACCACCCAGGCACGCAAGTCGTCCAAGGGCCAGTCGAGTCAGCAGGAACACCGCTTCGTGAACCCGATGGGCGCGGAGGTCAAGACCCGGGACGAGGCGTTCGCCGCCGACCAGGCGTCCCAGGAGATCAACGCAGAAGCGTTGCAGACCGGCGCGAAGCTGCAGCTCCACAACGGGGCGACCACCTTCGAGCTGGAAGTCCGCTACAACCCCAACACCTACCCCTTCGTGATCACCGGCGGCCGTATCGTCTCCGGGATCTGCGGGGCACCGTGGGAGATCACCGGCGGCTCCATGGGCCAGCAGCTCCGCCTCACGGCCAAGCGCACCAGCCAGACGCCGTGCGCCGCCACCATCACCATCCTCGGCGAGTACCAGAACCCGCCGTCCTACCGGGGCACGTACGGGTTCGACGGCGCGTCGACGACGTTCCGCCACACCACCCGCTACGAGGTCTGACCCTCCCGGACGAGCGGGCCGGGGACCACTCCCCCCGGCCCGCTCGTCCCGCTGTGCGGGGGCGGTGCCGCATCCCTGGGCCCGCACCCGGCCCGGCCACGCTCCCCGATCGTGCGCGCTACCCCCGCGACCGCGCCTTGAACGCCGCCTTGCGGGCCTCCTTCGCTGCCTTCTTCTCCGGGTGGAGGCGGCCGACCGCCTCCAGGACGTCGGCCGTGGCGGGGTGCTCCACCCGCCACACCGACTCGAAGAATCCCTCGTGGCGTCCGGTCAGACCCGCTACCAGCTCGCGCAGCTCCGGGGATTCCTCCGCCACGTCCAGCTGCGCCGCGATCGTGTCGACCGCCAGCCAGAACACCATCTCCTGCGGCGGCGCCGGCACGTCCGCCGCGCCCCGCTCCACCAGCCACACCCTGGCCAGCCCTCCCAGCTCCGGGTCGTCCAGCCGTCCCCGTACCACCGGCTCCGCGGCCGCACCCGAAGCCCCCAGCAGCGACAGCGCCTCCTGGCACCGCAGCCGCCGCAGCGGGCCCCCCTCGTCCGCGCCGCGCGCCGCGTCCAGCAACTCGTCGGCCGCCGCGGCCGGTTCACGCCGTGCGAGCCACTGCTCGATCTCGGCCCGGGCGGCCAGTTCGGGGAAGTGGCCGATCCCGTCCAGCAGCACGTCCGCGCCCTTGTCCGCGAGGTCGCCGACCGCCGGGGCGTCCACCCCGGCCTCCAGCATCCTGGCCCGGATCCCGTACAGCCCCAGCGGTGTCAGCCTGACCATTCCGTACCGGGCCACGTCCTCCTCGTCGAGTTCCCCGTCCGCGGACAAAACCGGCTCCTCGCCCTCCTCCGCCATCAGCGCCTCGTCGACCGGCGTGTACTCCACCAGTCCGACCGGCTCCAGTACCCGGAACTGGTCGTCGAGCCGCATCATCGCGTCGGAGACCTGTTCCAGTACGTCGTCGGTGGGCTCGCCCATGTCATCGGGGACGATCATCGAGGCGGCCAGCGCGGGCAGCGGCACCGGGCCCTCACCGGATGCCGCGTCGGCCACCGTCAGCAGATACAGGTTGCCGAGCACGCCCTCCAGGAAGTCCGCCTCCTGCTGCGGGTCCCAGTCCAGGGCGCCGAAGTCGAGTTCGCCGTCCTCACCGAGGAGTGCGCCCAGGTCGTCCAGAACCGGAGCGGTCGCGTCCGCGAAGGCGGTCTCGAAGGCCTCCAGCCAGAGGCCGAGGATGTCCTGCGGGCTGCCGCCGAGCAGCGCGAGCGCCTCACCGGGCTCGGCCTTCCCCAGCGCACCCCGAGCCTCGGGGTCCTCGGGGTCGGTGATGTCGACGAGCCCGGTGTCCACGGCCGTGCGCCAGGCCTCGCTGGCGTACGCGGCCGCGTCCTCGGCGTCCTCCACCCCGTCCGCCGCGCCGAGCCCCAATGCGGCCGCGGCCAGCGGCAGTTGCTCCTCGACGAGTTCGCCGCCCGCGCCGACCCGGGTGTCCGGCGAGGCCCAGCGGGCAAGCTTCACGGCCCGGGCGAACAGCGGTGCGGCCAGCGCGTCCCGCGCCAGCTCCGCGTCCGAGTGCAGCCGCACCGGCGGCAGGGTGGGGCGGTCTTCGGACATCTGGGGGTTCTCCTCGGGCGATGCGGCGGGGCACCCAGGACCAGGACAGACAGGACCAGGGGCACGCGGGACGTAGACGTACGGGTGTCGAGCGGCACCCAGCGTAGACGCATTTGCACCGATCCCATGGGGTTCATGTACTCGTCAGGTTTCGTGCATCCGGGGATCATCCCCCGATCCTTGACAACACCCGTACGCACACAAGAGATTGACGCGCGTAGAACCATTCCTTCCGCGCCCTGCTCTCACCCTCGGAGTCCCCGATGACGTCCCGCCTCTCCTTGCAGCGCACCAGCCTGCCGAGAACCACCGCGGTCGCCACCCTCCTCACCACCGCCCTCGCCGCCGGTCTGCTGACCGGCGCGACGAGTGCCGCCGCGGGCGACGGAGCCGCCGCCCCGGTCCGTATCCACGACATCCAGGGCACCACCCGGATATCCCCGCTCGTCGGCCGGCAGGTCACGGACGTCGAGGGCATCGTCACCGGTGTCCGCACCTACGGCTCCAAGGGATTCTGGTTCCAGGACCCCCGGGGCGACGGCAACGCGGCCACCAGCGAAGGCGTCTTCGTCTTCACCAGTTCCAACCCGACGGTCGCGGCCGGCGACGCCGTCAAGGTCTCCGGCACGGTAGGCGAGTACGTCCCCGGCGGTGCCGCCTCCGGCAACCAGTCGCTGACCCAGATCGCCAAGCCGACGGTCACCGTCGTCTCCTCCGGCAACCCGGTGCCGGCCCCGGTCGTCGTCACCTCCCGAACGGTTCCGTGGCGTTACGCCCCCGCGGGCGACCCGGCGGCCGGCGGCAGCGTCAACGGCCTCACCCTCAACCCGCGCCGCTACGCCCTCGATTACTACGAGTCCCTCGAAGGCAGCAACATCCGCATCGGCTCCTCCCGGGTGGTCACCGCGACCGACGCGCACGCCGAGCTGTGGGTGACCGTCAAGCCGCAGGAGAACCCCAACCGGCGCGGCGGCACCGTCTACGGGTCGTACGACGACCAGAACACCGGCCGCCTCCAGATCCAGCAGCTGGCCCCACTCGCCCAGCAGCCCTTCCCGAAGGCGAACGTCGGCGACGTCCTGTCCGGCACCACCGAGGGCCCGCTCGACTTCAACCAGTACGGCGGCTACACGCTCACCGCCCGCACCCTGGGCACCGTCGTCGACCGCGGCCTGAAGCGCGAGCAGACTCGCGAGCAGTCCTCGCGCGAGCTGGCCGTGGCCACGTACAACGTGGAGAACCTCGACCCGACCGACCCCCAGGAGAAGTTCGACGCCCTCGCCAAGGCCGTCGTCGCCAACCTCGCCTCGCCCGACATCCTCGCCCTGGAGGAGATCCAGGACGACAACGGCGCCAAGAACGACGCCACGGTGAGCAGCGCCGCCACGGTCAAGAAGTTCACGGACGCGATCGTCGCCGCGGGCGGCCCGGCCTACTCCGCGACGTCGATCGACCCGGAGAACAACAAGGACGGCGGCGAGCCCGGCGGCAACATCCGCCAGGTCTTCCTCCACAACCCCGCCCGGGTCTCCTTCACCCACCGTGCGGGCGGCGACGCCACCACGCCGACCGGTGTCGTACGGGAGAAGGGCCACGCGGCCCTCACCCTCTCCCCCGGGCGGATCGCCCCGGCCGACACCGCCTGGGAGAACAGCCGCAAGCCCCTCGCGGCCGAGTTCTCCTTCCGTGGCGAGCCGGTCATCGTGATCGCCAACCACTTCGGCTCCAAGGGCGGCGACGAGGCCCTGACCTCGCACCACCAGCCGCCGGTCCGCTCCTCGGAGGTCAAGCGCCTCCAGCAGGCTCAGGCCGTCAACACCTTCGTGAAGGACATCCAGAAGGCCGACCGCCGGGCGGACGTCCTGGTCGTCGGCGACATCAACGACTTCGAGTTCTCCGCCACCACCAAGGCCCTGACGGCGGGCGGCGCACTGAACGCGGCCATCAAGTCGCTTCCCCGCCCGGAGCGTTACTCCTACGTCTACCAGGGCAACGCCCAGGTCCTGGACCAGATCCTGACCAGCCCCTCCATCCGCGACTTCGCCTACGACAGCGTGCACATCAACGCCGAGTTCGCGGACCAGAACAGCGACCACGACCCGCAGGTGATCCGCTTCAGGCCGTAGTCGCCGCACCTTCCTCTCCCCGCTGTGCGCCCGCGCTCAGGCCGAGTGCGGGCGCGTAGCGCCGGATCCGGCTGCCCTTCAGGCCGGGGAAGGTGTGCACGCGCTGCCACGCGGGTGACGGTTCGCCGTCCTCGGGGGCGTTGAGCATCGCGAGGTGGGACGCGGCGTCGGTCCACTCGGCGAAGTTCAGCGCCCGGGTGCCGTCGACACCGACGTGGAAGTGCGCGGACAGGGACCCGTCGGCCGCCCCCGGCTCCACCTCGAACGCGGCGAACACCGCGTCAACCCACTCCCGCAGCCGCCCCGGATCGGCCCCGTCGAAGTCCACCTCGATCACCGCCACACATCCCGGCAGCCGGTCGTCCCCCTCGGTGACCATGCTGCGATAGCGCTCGTACGCATGAATGCCCACGCGGCGCACCCCGGGCACCGCCGCGTCGATCTCCGCGTTCCGCTCGTCGCGCCCCTGCCGGAAGAAGGCCTGGTGCGCACCCTCGTCCCGCCACTGGCTGTAGTGCAGCAACGTCCGCCCGTCCTCGCCGACGTACACGCTGTACGCCAGGGGCCCCGCCTCGGGCCACTCCCGCGCGAGCCACGCCGTGCCGATGGCGTCGACGGCCGCCCGCTGCCCCTCCGGCGAACCCACGTCCCACGTACTCACCTTGACCACACCCACCCCTTCACGGAGAAGTGCGGTACGCGGCTGAATGACGGTTTTGGCCATCTCGACCTCCTCGGAGCCCGTGTCCCTGCTCCCACTCGGGCGCCCGGACCGTTCCGGGCACCGCTCTGAAGATCACCTTGCAACCTCAACCGCCCCTGAGGTCAAGCGCGTTGAGCCGGTACGTCACTTGGGCGCTGTCAACGCCCACGGCGTCACGTCGAACGCGTCCACCATCTGCACGTCCCCTTCCAGCGGGAAGCTCCGCACATCGCGCCCCGGGCCGGCCGCGATCTCCAGCGCCTGCGCCTTCACCACACCGTCGTACGGCCGCCAGTCGAGCCGGGAGTGCGCGATGCCGCCGGGGGGCAGCGTCACCACCGCGTCCGCCCGCTTGCCCTCCTCCCGGACGTTCACCTCGATGTCGACGAGGCTGCCGTCGGAGGCGTACGCCTTCACGGAGGGGCGGCCGGAGAGCTGGTGGGGTGTGGTGCCGCAGTTGGTGAGGGTGAGTACGGCGATCCGGTGCGAGAGGGCTGCCTGGATCTCGCCCATGTCGACGCGCAGACCGGCGGAGCAGCCCTCGGTGGGAGGGGGGCTGTAGGTGGAACCGGCGGGCGGCGGGGCCTGGGTGGGGCGCGCGAGCACGCCGCCACCGCCGTCAGGGGTGGGGGTGCGGGTCAGCGACGGCGACGGGGACGCCGTGGCCGCCCGGGTCTCGCCCTCGCCCGAGGGCACCAGGAATCCGTCGCAGCCGGTCAGTACCGTCCCGCACAGCAGCACGGCGGCCGCGGCCCGTATCCGTACACTCATCATCATCGCCCGCACTCCTGTTCCCCGCGCGGTCCACCCCGCGCCTCCCCTGCGGGGATCATGCCAGAGCACCGGGGGCCATCCCCCGCAGCACGGGCCCTCACCCCTCAACCCTTAACCATCACTTGCCATTCGACCGGAGATAATCTAAGTAGACCTTCACGGTCCGCACGCCCGACACTGCACCCATGACCCTCCCCGCCCCGCGCCCCGCGCCCACGGCCCCCTTCGGCCGCGCCCTCTGCGCGATGATCACCCCCTTCTCCCCCACCGGGGACTCCGTCGACCTCGCCGGCGCCCAGAAGCTCGCCGACCGGCTGACCGCCGACGGCGGCTGCGAGGGCCTCGTCCTGAACGGCACCACCGGCGAGTCCCCCACCACCACCGACGCGGAGAAGACGGCCCTGCTGCGGGCGGTGCGCGAGGCCCTCGCGCCGGGGATCCCGGTCCTGGCGGGCGTCGGCAGCGCGAGCACCGCCCACACCGTGGAGCTGGCCCGCGAGGCCGAACGGGCGGGCGCGGACGGCCTGCTGGTCGTCACCCCCTACTACAGCCGCCCACCCCAGGCCGCCATCGAGGCCCACTTCCGCCGGGTCGCCGACGCCGTCTCCCTCCCCGTGATGCTCTACGACATCCCGGGCCGCACCGGTGTCCGCATCGAGTACGAGACGATGCTCCGGCTCGCCGAGCACCCCCGCATCACCGCCGTCAAGGACTGCTCGTACGACCTCCTCACCAGCGCCCGGGTGATCGCCCGCACCCGGCTCGCCTACTACTCCGGCAGCGAGGAACTCAACCTTCCGTTGCGCGCGGTGGGCGGCACCGGCTATGTGAGCACCGTGGCGAACGTGGCCCCGCACGCCCTGCGCGCCGCCCTCGACGCCTTCGACGCGGGCGAGGTCGCGGCAGCCACCCGCCACCACCAACTCGCCCTTCCCCTCGTCCAGTTGATGATGGCCTCGGGCCTCCCCGGCACGGTCACCACCAAGGCGCTCATGGGTGCGCTCGGCCTCCCGGCCGGCCCGGTCCGCGAACCATTGCAGCCCGCCGCCACCGAGGTGGTCGACGGGCTGCTGGCCGCGTACGCGGAGCTGATGGCTCAGGACTGATCCGGCGCCTGGGCCCCCTCCAGCACGTACGTCCGGCCGAGGATCGCCGCGTGTTCCAGCACGTCCTCCAGCGGGTCGTCGATCTGGCCGGTGCTGAGCAACGCCACCCGGGGCGCGTTGTGGGAGTTCTGGTGCGTCTCGTCCGCGTACGCGACCGGGGCGGACACCGCGACGGCGAGCGCGGCGCCCGCCCCGAGGACTCCGAGCAGACGGATCAGCTTGTGCTTGTCATTCAAAACCGGCGCATCCATGATCGGCTTAACCACCCGTACGGCCCAAAGGTCACGGAGGGCGACGCTCCACTCGGTCGCGCCATGCGGTCACGCCGCACTCGCGCCACTCAGTTGTGGCTGTGCAGCACCTCGTTGAGTCCGCCCCAGACCGCGTTGTTCGGGCGGGCCTCGACCGCGCCGGTCACCGAGTTGCGGCGGAAGAGGATGTGGGAGGCGCCGGAGAGCTCGCGGGCCTTGACGATCTGGCCGTCGGGCATGGTGACGCGGGTGCCGGCGGTGACGTAGAGACCCGCCTCGACGACGCACTCGTCGCCCAGCGCGATGCCGACGCCGGCCTCGGCGCCGACCAGGCAGCGCTCGCCGATGGTGATGCGGACGTTGCCACCGCCGGACAGGGTGCCCATGGTGGAGGCGCCGCCGCCGATGTCCGAGCCGTCGCCGACCACGACACCGGCGGAGATGCGGCCCTCGACCATGGAGGTGCCGAGGGTGCCGGCGTTGAAGTTGACGAAGCCCTCGTGCATCACGGTGGTGCCCGCGGCGAGGTGGGCGCCGAGGCGGACGCGGTCGGCGTCGGCGATCCGGACGCCCTGGGGGGCGACGTAGTCCGTCATGCGCGGGAACTTGTCGACCGAGGTCACCTGGAGGTGCAGGCCCTCGGCGCGCGCGTTGAGGCGCACCTCTTCGAGGCTGTCCACGGCGACCGGGCCGAGCGAGGTCCAGGCGACGTTCGCGAGCAGGCCGAAGACGCCGTCCAGGTTCTGTCCGTGCGGCTGCACCAGGCGGTGCGAGAGCAGGTGCAGACGCAGGTAGGCGTCGTGGGCGTCCAGCGGCTTGTCGTCGAGCGAGGCGATGACCGTACGAACGGCGACGACCTCGACGCCGCGACGGGTGTCGGGGCCCAGGGCCTTGGGGGCGGCGGCGCCGAGCAGTTCGCCCGCGCGCTCGGCGGTGAGGCGCTCGGTGCCGGCCGGGCCGGGCTCTGCGGTCAGCTCGGGCTTGGGGAACCAGGTGTCCAGGACGGTGCCGTCGGCGGCGATGGTGGCGAGTCCGGCGGCGACGGCGCCGGTGGTGCGAGTAGCAGTCGTATCGGTCATGGCAGAAAACCTAACCGGCGGTGGCCCGCGCGGGCGAACCGGTCTCGCCCTGCGAGCTCGCGCCCGACGCCGGCGGGCCCTGCGGACGTACCTCCGGAGCATGCACATCCGGAAGCGGAGAGTCCTGCGGCGCCACCTCAGGGGAGCCCCGCGGCGGCACCTCCGCGACCAACCGATCCTGCGGAAGTACGTCGCCGGGCCCGGCCTCCTCCCGAACCGTCGGCCACACCCGCCCCGCCACCACCACGGCCACGCCCGCGGCCACCGCCACCCCCAGGCACAGCGGCCACAGCAGGCCCGGCGCCGCCACGTACAGCGCACCGCCCAGCGGGGGCGCCAGCACGACGCCGCTCACCGAGACACCGGCGTACAGGCTCTGGAACCGGCCCTGCGCGTGCTCCGGCGCCTGGTCGGCCACGAAGGCGTTGGCCGGGGTCTTGTAGAGGATCTCGCCCGCGGTGAGCAGCAGCATCATCGTGGCTGCCAGGGCGATCCCGGCGCCGAGGACCAGCAGCCCGTACCCGAGCCCGACCAGGATCAGTCCGGTGCCGACGATGGCCAGCGGGGCGAATCTGCGCAGGGCCGCGGTGGCGGGCAGTTCCAGCAGCAGGATGACTCCGCCGTTGATGGCGAACAGCCAGCCGTAGGTCTGGGCGTCGAAGCCGTGGTCGGTGAGGAAGAGGGGGAAGGTCGAGAAGAGCTGGCGGTAGACGAGGTCGGCGAAGAAGCTCGCGACGAGGAGAACGATCACCGCGGGACGGTCCAGCAGCTCCCGCCGGATGCTCCGCCGCCCGCCCCCGGCCGCCGTCCCTCCGGGGCTCTTCGACCTGCCGCGGGCGGGCAGGACCCTCGCCGCGTACGCCGCGAAGAGCAGGGTCCCGATGCCGTCGGCGACGAAGATGCTGGTGTACGAGAACTGGGTGGCGACCAGCGCCCCGAGCGGGGCGCCCACGGTGAATCCGGCGTTGCTCGCGGCCCGCATCACGGCGAAGCCCTGGCGGCGGACGTGGTCGGGGACGGTGACGGCGATCAGGGCCGAGTTGCAGGCGCGGACGGCGCCCTGGGCGTAGTTGCACAGCGGCAGCACCGCGTACAGCGCGACGACCGGCACCAGCGGCAGCAGGACCAGGGTGGAGCCCGCCAGTACGGCCGCACAGAGCAGCGCCCTGCGGTGGCCGAACCGGTCTCCGAACCAGCCGCCGGTGAAGTTCCCGCTGACCAGTCCGAGCCCGCCGATGCCGGTGATCAGACCGGCCTGGGCGACGGGCAGGCCGCGCTCGCCGGTCAGATAGAGGAAGAGGTAGATGAAGGTGAAGGCGACGGCGCTGTTGAAGAACAGTCCGAAGGCCAGCTGCCAGACGGCCTTCGGCACGTCCCGGAACGTCCCCAACATCCCCACCCCGTTACTCAGTTCCTTTTCGAAACTGACTATGGCAGCATCACCGCCGAAGGTCAACGAAACGGGGAGCGGCACGGATGAGCAGTACGGCAGCAGAGCAGGACCGGGTACGCGCCCTGCCGGGCACCCGGATTCCGGACCTCCGCCTGCGGGACCACGGGGGCGCACCGCGCGACCCGGTCGCGGCGGACACCCCGTACACCGTCCTGTATTTCCTTCCCGGCGCGTACGCCCGCCGAGCCGCCTATCCGGCGGGCTGGGCCGGGATTCCGGGGGCGACCGGGTGCACCCGCCAGTCCTGCGCCTATCGCGACCAGCTCGCCGAGTTCCGCGCGGCGGGTGCGGCCGTGCACGGCGTCTCGACCCAACCCCCGCACGAGCAGCGGGCGTTCGCGGAGAAGGAGCGGCTGCGCTTTCCCCTGCTGTCCGACGCGGACCTCACCCTGGCCACCGCCCTGGACCTGCCGGTCTTCGACGTGGCCGGGGTGACGCGGCTGCGCCGGCTGACCCTGGTGGTCGACCGGGACCGCACGATCCACGAGGTGATCCCGGCGGACGGCGATGTCGAGGAGAGTGTGCGCAGGGCCCTGGCGGCGGTGCTGGTCCGGACCCGGGCCCTCAGTGCGCCCCGCCGAGGTTGAGCAGCACCACCCCGCCGATGACGAGCACGATGCCCGCGAGTTTTACCGCACTGGCCGACTCGCCGAGGAAGAGCATCCCGATGCAGGCGACGGCGGCCGTGCCGACCCCGGCCCAGATCGCATAGGCGGTGCCGACCGACATGGTCTTGAGGGTCTGGGCCAACAGGCCGAAGGCCAGCAGATAGCCGAGGACGGTGATCACGGAAGGCCAGAGCCTGGTGAAGCCTTCGCTGTATTTCATGGCGGTGGTACCCGCCACCTCCGCCGCGATGGCCGCGGCAAGCAGAACGTAGGGCATCCGCCGAGCGTACGCGTGCCCTACGCAGCTATCCCCCGCCTCTCCGGCATCCCTGCTCGCGTCACCCCCGATCCCTGCCCCTCTCCCCGTCACCCCTGCCCGGGCTTCGGGGCGAACTTGGCCAGCCGGTTGCTGAAGGCCTCGACGCGCGGGCGGTAGCGGGTGTTCTGGAAGGAGCGGATCAGCCACTGGCCGTCCCCGCCGCGCACCATGACGTACGTCTGCACGGAGAGCGCCCGCGCGGACGGCTCGGCCCGCTTGCCCTTGAGCACGCCGCCGCGGGAGTGGACCAGGGCGACGTCCGGGGCGAGCAGGACCACGCTGTCGACGGACGACCACAGCCGGGACCCCTTCAACACGCCCTCGAACAGGCCGCGATGCCCCTCTTCGATGCCCCTGCGGCCCCGCATCCGGCCGCCGTAGAAGGTGACGTAGTCGGCGTCCTCGGTGAAGGTCGCACCGTAGGCGCCGGTGTCGGCCCAGGCGAGCCGGTTCCGCTCGAAGTGGGCGCGGACGGCGGACTCTGCTTCCGCGGCGGTGGTGGTCATGGCTTCCTCCTCAGGAGTGGGTTACGATTACTTGCACACATGCAATATATGCAGACACGCAAACATTGGGCAAGAGGCGAGGAGACCCATGACCGACTCCGACCGCGCAGAGGTGTTCCGGGGGCTGGCGGCCGGCTACCGGACCTACTTCACCGCCATGACTCTCAGCGGTCAGCGCGCCGCCGACGCACTCGGCCAGAACCCCACCGACTTCCACGCGCTGAATGCCCTGGAGCAGTCCGGCCCGCTCACCACCGGTGCCCTCGCCGCCCGGGTCGGCCTCTCGCAGAGCGCCACCACCCGGCTGGTCGACCGCCTGGTCCGCAACGACTGGGCCCGCCGCACCCCCGACCCGGCCGACCGGCGGCGGGTACTGGTGGAGGCGGTGCCACTGACCGAGGAGGAGCAGCAGCGGTCACTGGGGCCGGTACGCCGACGGCTGGGCGAGGTGCTCGACACCTTCGACACCGATGAACTACGCGTCCTCCAGCGCTACTTCGCGGCGGCCACCCCGGCACTCCAGGAGGCCGCGGCGGAGATCACGGGCAAGGCCCGCACCCCCTGAGCCACTCACCTCACTCGGTCACCGTGAAGGTGACCGCCCGCGCCTTCTTCCACTCCGGCCGCTCCTGGTACTTGGCCGCCACCCCGTCGCCGTACCGGTCGACAGGACGCTCCCGTCAGGATCAGAACACCCGGCGCCGCCCCTGTGGCACAGCGTCCCCGTCACACACCGTTCCGCCGCCCCCGGGAACCCGGCTACGGTGGGCCGCCCCTCACCCACCTGAACCTCACACACCACGAACACCACAAACACCACGGAGTCACAGTGAGCCACTTCTCGGGCGGACCCTACGGAAGCCCCCCGCCCGGCCCTCCAGGACCGCCAGGCCCCCCGGGCCGGCAGGGCGGTTGGGCGCCACCGCCCCAGGCGCCCAAGCCCGGGGCGATACCGCTGCGCCCGCTCTCCGTCGGCGACATCCTGGGCGGCACCTTCTCGGCCTTCGGCCGCCACTGGAAGCAGCTCATCGGCCTGGCCGCCCTGGTGTACGGGCTGGCCGCGCTGCTCACCGGCGGCGCCGTGGCCCTCGCCGTCTCCTCGCTCACCGACGAGTTCAGGGGCATCGAGCGGTCGATCCGCGCGGACGACCCCGAGCCGCCGTGGGACCTCTTCGGCACCATCGCCCTCACCTTCGGTGGCGTCGCGCTGGCCGGCACGGTGTGCATGCTGCTGGCCACGGCGCTGACCCAGGCCGCCTCCCCCGTGGTGCTCCAGGAGGCGGTGCTCGGCCGCCGGACCACCTTCGGCGCGGTGTGGAGCCGGTCGGTCCGCCGGATGCCCTCGGTGCTCGGGGTGCTGCTGGTGCCCTGGGTGATCACCTTCGTGGTGATGGCGCTGCTGATGACCGGATATGTGGCCCTGCTGGTCACCGTGCTGGCACGCGAGAGCGGTGATACGGCCTGGGTGCTGGCCGCGGTGGGGCTGCTGGGTGCGCTGGTGCTGGGCCCGCTGGCGATCTGGGTCTGGGTGCTGTTCAGCCTGGCTCCGGCCGTCGCGGTCTTCGAGACCGCCGGGCCGGTTCAGGCGCTGCGGCGCTCGGCCCAACTGGTCAGGGGCTCGTGGTGGCGGATCTTCGGAATCACCCTGCTGGTGTGGGCGATGGCGATGGTCGCCGGCTACCTCATCCAGCTGCCGTTCGGCTTCCTGGGGATGTTCTCGATGTTCCCCTCCATGGATGCCGACCCCGCCGCGAGCCAGGAGGCGGAGGCGATCCAGATCTTCGTCTCCATGGGCGGCTATCTGCTGATCACCATGCTCGGCGGCTTCGTCAGCCAGATCCTGGTGACCTTCTTCCCCCAGCTCGCCACCGGCCTGCTCTACGTGGACCAGCGCATCCGCAGGGAGAACCTCGCGCCGGCCCTGACGGAGGCGGCGTACGGGCCGCCGCAGTACTGACGTACCGCCCGGACTCGACGCCTGGACACGACGCCCGGACACGACGGTGCCCCCGGCGCTCCTCCTGAGGAGGGCGCCGGGGGCACCGTCGTACATGCACAGCGGAACTCAGACGTTGAAGCCCAGCGCCCGCAGCTGCTCGCGGCCGTCGTCGGTGATCTTGTCCGGGCCCCACGGCGGCATCCAGACCCAGTTGATCTTGAGCTCGTTGACGATGCCCTCGGTGGCCGACTTCGCCTGGTCCTCGATGACGTCGGTCAGCGGGCAGGCCGCCGAGGTGAGCGTCATGTCGATGGTCGCGATGTTGGCGTCGTCGACGTGTACGCCGTAGATGAGGCCGAGGTTGACGACGTCGATGCCCAGCTCGGGGTCGACCACGTCGTACAGGGCTTCGCGGACCTCTTCTTCGGAGGCCGGCTTGGTGGTCAGGGTCTCGTTGTCACTCATGCCGTCTCCTTCTTGGCGCCGTCGCCCAAAGCCTGGGCGGTCGCGTCCTTCCATGCCATCCAGCTCAGCAGCGCGCACTTGACCCGCGCCGGGAACTTGGACACCCCGGCGAACGCGACCGCGTCCTCCAGGATCTCTTCCATCGCGTCGTCCGGCTCGACCGCGCCCTTGGACTGCATCAGCTCCAGGAAGGTCTCCTGGATCTTCTGCGCGTCGCTGAGCTCCTTGCCGACGAGGAGGTCGTTCAGCACCGAGGCGCTGGCCTGGCTGATCGAGCAGCCCTGCCCCTCGTAGCTGACGTCCTCGATGCGCTCCCCGTCGTACTTGACGCGCAGCGTGATCTCGTCGCCGCAGGTCGGGTTGACGTGGTGCACCTCGGCGTCGCCGTCGCGCAGCCCGCGGCCGTGCGGGTGCTTGTAGTGGTCCAGGATCACGTCCTGGTACATCGAATCCAGCTTCACAGTTCGCTACCCGCCTACCCGAAGAAATTCCGTACGTGCTCCAGGCCGTCGACCAGCGCGTCGACCTCACCCGGCGTGGAGTACAGATAGAAAGACGCTCGCGTGGTCGCGGGAATTCCGTACCGCAGGCAGACCGGGCGTGCGCAGTGGTGGCCGACCCGGACCGCGATGCCCTCCTCGTCGAGGACCTGGCCCACGTCGTGCGGGTGGATGTCGCCGAGCGTGAAGGAGATCGCGGCGCCGCGGTCCTCGGCCGTCGCCGGGCCGATGATCCGCAGGTCGGGGACTTCGAGCAGCCGCTTGACCGCGTACTCGGTGATGGCGTGCTCGTGGCGCGCGATGTTCTCCATGCCGATCGCCGAGAGGTAGTCCACGGCCGCACCGAGGCCGACGGCCTGGGCGATCGGGGGCGTACCCGCCTCGAACTTGTGCGGCGCCGGGGCGTACGTCGAGGAGTGCATCGACACGGTCTCGATCATCTCGCCACCGCCGAGGAACGGCGGCAGGTCCTCAAGCAGCTCCTGGCGGCCCCAGAGCACACCGATGCCCGTCGGGCCGACCATCTTGTGGCCGGTGAAGGCCACGAAGTCGGCCTGGAGGGCCTGCACGTCCAGCACCATGTGCGGCGCGGCCTGCGAGGCGTCGATGCAGACCATCGCGCCGACCTGCTGGGCGCGGCGGACGATCGTCTCGACCGGGTTGACCGTGCCGAGCAGGTTGGAGACCAGCGTGAAGGAGACGATCTTCGTCTTCTCGGTGATGATCTCGTCGATGTTCGACAGGTCGAGGCGGCCGTCGTCGGTGAGACCGAACCACTTCAGCTTCGCGCCGGTGCGCTGCGAGAGCAGCTGCCACGGGACGATGTTGGAGTGGTGCTCCATCTCGGTGATGACGATCTCGGTGTCACGGTCCACGCGGTAGGGCTCATCGGCCCAGCCGAGCATGTTGGCGACGAGGTTGAGCGACTCCGAGGCGTTCTTGGTGAAGATGACCTCGTCGCGGCTCGGCGCGTTGATGAAGGCCGCGACCTTGTCGCGAGCGCCCTCGTACAGCGCCGTGGCCTCCTCGGCGACCGTGTACACACCGCGGTGCACATTGGCGTTGTGCCGCTCGTAGTACTCGTTGAGTGCGTCGAGCACCTGGCGCGGCTTCTGGGAGGTCGCGGCGGAGTCCAGGTAAACGATCTTCTTGTCCCCGTGGACGATGCGGTCCAGCAGGGGGAAGTCCTTGCGGATCGCATCCGTGTCGAGGAGGCCCGGCAGGTGTGTCACGCGGCTGCGCCACCCTTCGTGTACTTCTCGTAGCCCTCGGCCTCAAGCTGGTCGGCGAGCTCGGGGCCGCCGGACTCGACGATCTTGCCCGCCGAGAAGACGTGCACGAAGTCGGGCTTGATGTAGCGCAGGATGCGCGTGTAGTGCGTGATCAGCAGGGTGCCGACCTCGCCGGTCTCGCGGACGCGGTTGACGCCGTCGGACACCTGACGCAGGGCGTCGACGTCCAGACCGGAGTCGGTCTCGTCGAGGATGGCGATCTTCGGCTTCATGAGCTCCATCTGGAGGATCTCGTGACGCTTCTTCTCACCACCGGAGAAGCCCTCGTTGACGTTGCGCTCGGCGAAGGACGGGTCCATCTGGAGCTGCTCCATCGCGGACTTGACCTCCTTCACCCAGGTACGCAGCTTGGGGGCCTCGCCGCGCAGCGCGGTGGCCGAGGTACGCAGGAAGTTGGACACCGAGACGCCGGGAACCTCGACCGGGTACTGCATGGCCAGGAACATGCCGGCGCGGGCGCGCTCGTCGACGGACATCTCCAGGACGTCCTCGCCGTCGAGCGTGACGGTGCCGCTGGTGATCGTGTACTTGGGGTGACCCGCGATCGAGTAAGCGAGGGTGGACTTGCCGGAGCCGTTGGGGCCCATGATGGCGTGGGTCTCGCCCTGCTTCACGGTCAGGTCGACGCCCTTGAGGATCTCCTTGGTGCCGTTCTCGACATCGACGGAGACGTGCAGGTCGCGGATTTCAAGCGTTGCCATGGGGTACTCAGGACTCCTGGGTGACGGAGACGAGCACATCGTCCCCTTCGATCTTTACGGGGTAAACGGGGACGGGGCGCGTCGCGGGAAGACCGGACGGCTTGCCGGTACGGAGGTCGAAGCTGGAGCCGTGCAACCAGCACTCGATCGCACAGTCCTCCACCTCCCCCTCCGACAGCGAGACGTTCGCGTGCGAGCAGATGTCGTTGATCGCGAAGACTTCGCCCTCGGTGTGGACGAGCGACACCGGCGTGCCGTCGACCTCGACCCGCTTGGGGGTGTCGGTCTCCAGCTCGCTCAGCGCG
Organism: Streptomyces sp. NPDC051561; assembly: GCF_044454195.1. Taxonomy (NCBI): domain Bacteria; kingdom Bacillati; phylum Actinomycetota; class Actinomycetes; order Kitasatosporales; family Streptomycetaceae; genus Streptomyces; species Streptomyces sp. NPDC051561. The sequence goes on from NZ_JBITDM010000019.1 coordinate 139,720, forward strand.
GCCACCTTCACGAACGCCATCAGACGGAAGCCTCCAGCTCCTCGTCGATCTTCGCGAGCAGGCGCTCCTCGACGTCGTCGACGCCGATCTGCTGGACCAGCTCGGCGAAGAAGCCGCGAACGACCAGACGACGGGCCTCACCCTCGGGGATGCCGCGCGACTGGAGATAGAAGAGCTGCTCGTCGTCGAAGCGGCCGGTCGCCGAGGCGTGGCCCGCTCCGGCGATCTCGCCGGTCTCGATCTCCAGGTTGGGGACCGAGTCGACGCGCGCGCCGTCGGTCAGCACCAGGTTGCGGTTCATCTCGTACGAGTCGGTGCCCTCGGCGGCTGCCTGGATCAGGACGTCGCCGATCCATACGGCGTGCGCGTCCTGGCCCTGGAGCGCGCCCTTGTAGGCCACGTTCGACTTGCAGTGCGGGACGTTGTGGTCGACCAGGAGGCGGTGCTCCTGGTGCTGCCCCTGGTCGGTGAAGTACAGGCCGAACAGCTCGGCGGAGCCGCCCGTTCCGGTGTACTCGACGCGGGGGTGCAGGCGGACCACGTCGCCGCCGAAGGTGACGACGACCGACTTGAAGGAGGCGTCGCGGCCGACCAGCGCGTTGTGCTGGGCGACGTGGACGGCCTTGTCGTCCCAGTCCTGGACGGAGACCACGGTCAGCTTGGCGCCGTCGCCGAGGAGGTAGTCCACATTGGCCGCGAAGGTGGCGTCGCCGGTGTGGTCGATGACCACGACGGCCTCGGCGAAGGCGCCGAGCTCGACGACCTGGTGGCCGTACGCCGTGCCGCCCTCGCCGTGCACCGAGATGCGGATCGGCTCGGTCAGGACCTGCTCCTTGGGCACCGAGACGACCGAGGCCTTCTCGAAGGAGGAGTACGCCTGGGCCGCGACCCGGTCCACCGGGGTGGCCTTGCCGAGGCGGGCGTCGTCACGGTCCACCGTCTCGACGGTGACGCCCTCGGGGGCCTCGACCTGGACGGTGAGGACGCCGCCGGCCTCGGCGGTGCCGTCGTGCAGACCGCGCAGACGGGCGAGCGGGGTGAACCGCCACTCCTCCTCGCGGCCGTGCGGCACCGGGAAGTCCGCCACGTCGAAGGACGGCGGCGCACTCATGCGGGTGGCGACGGTGGACTCCGCCGCGACCGCGATGGAACCGGCGGTGGTGGAGCCCACCGGGATGTTCTGAGCCTCAGCCATGGCTGTCGTAGCGCTCTCTCTCTGGATCAAGAAGTCGGTTGCTGCTAACAGGGCGTTCGGTCAGCCGACCGAACCCTCCATCTGCAGCTCGATCAGCCGGTTGAGCTCCAGGGCGTACTCCATCGGGAGCTCCTTGGCGATCGGCTCGACGAAGCCGCGCACGATCATCGCCATCGCCTCGAACTCGGTCATGCCACGGCTCATCAGGTAGAAGAGCTGGTCCTCGGAGACCTTGGAGACGGTCGCCTCGTGGCCCATGGACACGTCGTCCTCGCGGACGTCCACATAGGGGTAGGTGTCCGAGCGGGAGATGGTGTCGACGAGCAGCGCGTCGCAGAGCACGTTGGACTTGGAGCCCGGTGCGCCCTCGCCGATCTCGATGAGACCGCGGTAGGACGTACGGCCGCCGCCACGCGCCACGGACTTCGACACGATGTTGGACGACGTGTTCGGCGCCATGTGCACCATCTTGGCGCCGGCGTCCTGGTGCTGGCCCTCGCCCGCGAAGGCGATGGAAAGGGTCTCGCCCTTGGCGTGCTCGCCCATCAGGTAGACGGCCGGGTACTTCATGGTGACCTTGGAGCCGATGTTGCCGTCGACCCACTCCATGGTCGCGCCCTCGTACGCCACGGCGCGCTTGGTGACCAGGTTGTAGACGTTGTTCGACCAGTTCTGGATCGTCGTGTAGCGGCAGCGGCCGCCCTTCTTCACGATGATCTCGACCACGGCGGAGTGCAGCGAGTCCGAGGAGTAGATCGGCGCGGTGCAGCCCTCGACGTAGTGGACGTAGGCGTCCTCGTCGACGATGATCAGCGTCCGCTCGAACTGGCCCATGTTCTCCGTGTTGATACGGAAGTAGGCCTGGAGCGGGATCTCGACGTGCACGCCCTTCGGCACGTAGATGAACGAACCGCCGGACCACACGGCCGAGTTCAGCGACGCGAACTTGTTGTCGCCGACCGGGATGACGGTGCCGAAGTACTCCTGGAAGAGCTCCGGGTGCTCCTTCAGCGCGGTGTCGGTGTCCATGAAGATGACACCCTGCGCCTCCAGCTCCTCGTTGATCTGGTGGTAGACGACCTCGGACTCGTACTGGGCCGCGACGCCCGCCACCAGGCGCTGCTTCTCCGCCTCCGGGATGCCGAGCTTGTCGTACGTGTTCTTGATGTCCTCGGGCAGGTCCTCCCACGACTGGGCCTGCTTCTCCGTGGACCGCACGAAGTACTTGATGTTGTCGAAGTCGATGCCGGAGAGGTCGGAGCCCCAGTTGGGCATGGGCTTCTTACCGAAGAGCTTCAGGCCCTTGAGACGCAGCTTCAGCATCCACTCGGGCTCGTTCTTCTTCGCCGAGATGTCGCGGACGACAGCCTCGGACAGGCCTCGCTTGGCTGCCGCGCCGGCAACGTCGGGGTCGGCCCAGCCGAATTCGTACGTACCCAGGCCCTCAAGTTCGGGGTGGGCAGTCTCCTCGATAGGGAGAGTCATGCGGGGTTCCTCCCGGCCGTGCTTGCTGATGCTGAATGACTGGTCTGGCTGGTGCTGGTGTGACTGGTACTGAGGTCACTGGTGCTGGTGTGACTGGTCTTCGGGATGTACGTCGTGCAGACCCCGTCGCCGTGGGCGATGGTGGCCAGCCGCTGGACATGGGTCCCGAGCAGTGCGGAGAAGACCTCGGTCTCCGCCTCGCAGAGCTGCGGGAACTGTTCGGCGACGTGGGCGACAGGGCAGTGGTGCTGGCACAGCTGCTCTCCGACCGGTGCGCTTCGCGCCGTAGCAGCGTACCCGTCGGCGCTCAGGGCCCTTGCCAGAGCCTCGGTGCGCTGCTCTGGGGGTGCTGCCTCGACGGCCTCGCGGTAGGCCTCGGCCTGGGCGGCGATACGGGCGCGGGCGAACGCGGTGACGGCCGCCTCCCCCTGCTCCCCGCCGCCGGCCGCCCTGGAGATCCAGGTGAGCGCGTCGGCCGCGAGCTTGTCGTAGGACTGGTCGAAGGCGTCCCGGCCGCAGTCGGTGAGCGCGAAGACCTTGGCGGGCCTGCCGCGCGTACGGGCGCCGTAGACGCGCTGCTCCTTCGCCTCGACCACCTCGTCCCCGGCCAGGGCGTCGAGGTGGCGGCGCACTGCGGCCTGGGTGAGGCCGAGGCGCTTCGCCAGATCGGCGACCGTGGACGGGCCGTGGTCCAGGATGGAGCGCGCGACCCGGTTGCGGGTGGACCGCTCACCGGTTGCCGCGTCCTCTTGCGGGACCTCGCCAACGTATTTCACAACGCCATTGTTGCGTAATTCCTCAGAGCCTGACAACCCGGGCCGGGAATCAAGATCGGTGCACTGCGTCACTTAGGCATACCTAAGCTGACCTGCGGAAACGATCACTGGCGGGAAACCCGGAGGCGCCGCCGGGCCCGCTGCGGGAGACTCCACGACCATGCCGACAACGCCCTCCCGGTCCCCTTTGTGCACCCGCGACTCCCTCGCCGCCGACCTGCGTGACCTGGGCGTACGCCCCGGCGAAACCCTCCTGGTGCATTCCTCGCTCAGCTCGCTGGGGCTGGTCTGCGGCGGGCGGGTCGCCGTCGTCGAGGCGCTGCTGGACGCGCTCGGACCGGCGGGAACCCTGGCCGTCCCCGCACACTCGGGCCAGTACTCGGATCCCGCCGGGTGGCAGCACCCGCCGGTGCCCGAGCAGTGGTGGCCGAGAATCCGGGCCGCCATGCCGGTGTACGACCCGGCGACCGCTCCGTCCCGGGGCATCGGGGTGATTCCCGAGGCGGTACGCACCTGGCCCGGCGCCCTGCGCAGCGCCCATCCGCAGACTTCCTTCGCGGCGATCGGCCCGGGCGCGTCGGCCCTCACCGAGGGGCACGCCCCGGACTGCCGGCTCGGTGAGCGCAGCCCGCTGGCCCGGCTGGAGGAGGCGGGGGCGCGGGTGCTGCTGCTCGGCGCGGGCTTCGGCTCCTGCACCGCCTTCCACCTGGCCGAGTACCGCACCTCCTCGCCGCTGGTCGACAACTCCTTCCCGGCCATGACACCGCAGGGGCGGACGTGGCTGACGGTGCGGGACACCTCGATCAGCGACGAGGGCTTCGAGGAGCTGGGGGCCGCGTACGAGAAGGAGTGTGCGGTCGTACGGGGAGGGGTGGGCGGCGCACGGGCCCTGCTGTTCCCGCTGGCCGAGGCGGTGGCGTACGCCGAGGGGTGGCTGCCGCTCCACCGGCCCCGGAGCTGACGGACGCCGGGGCCGGGACCCGACGGGCGCCGCGGGCGGGGCCGTCTCACCCGGCGCGGGCCGCTCCGCCCACGTACCAGTTGAGCCCGCCCACCAGCAGCCCGCCGCCCACGATGTTCCCCGGCACCGTGAACACCAGGTTCCGCAGGAGTTCGCCGGGCGCGGCGAAGCCCTCGAAGAGGCCGAGGGCGTACAGCGCCATGTCCGCGACGCAGTGCTCGAAGCCCGCCGCGACGAACACCAGCACCGGCAGCCACAGCACCAGGATCTTGGCGACCTCGCCGCGCATCCGGAAGTACATCCACACCCCGAGGCAGACCAGCAGGTTGCACAGCACGGCCCGCCAGAAGAGCTGCCCGCCGTCGAGGGCGTTCTTGGCCGTCAGCATCTCGTGCAGCATCGCGCGGGCGGCCGGCGCGGCGCTCACCCCGGAGGCGTGCGCCATGGCGGCCAGACCGAGGGCGCCGAGCAGATTGCCGACGAGGCACAGCGCCCAGGTGCCGACCAGCGCCCGCCGTCCCGTCCGGCCGGTGAACGCTCCCACCAGCATCACCAGCACATTGGAGGTGAACAGCTGCGCTCCCGTGCACATCACCAGCGTCAGCGCGATCGGGAACACCGCGCCCTCCACCAGCCGCACCCACGGCGAGCCCGCCGCGGCCAGCGGCGAGACGGCGGTCAGCAGCAGCACCTCGCCGACCGCGATGTACGCGCCGGCCAGCAGCGCGGAGACCAGGTAGCCGGAGGGTCGTCCCAGCCCGTGCGCCTTGTGCACGGCCTGCCGGGCGGTCTCCTCGACGTTCTCCGCGATGCTGATCACCTTGTTGACGCTACGACCGTCCCTGGCCCCTTCCTGACCGGAAAAGTCACCTGCCGCAAGGCCTCCGGCCCCTGCCCGACCGGGACCTCCGCCCCCTGCCCGGCCCGCCCGGGCCGCCGCCTAGACTCGCTCCCATGTCACACGAGCCCGTCGTCCAGGTCACCGGCCTGGTCAAGCGGTACGGATCCAGGACCGCGGTGGACGGCCTCGATCTGACCGTCGCCGCAGGCACCGTCACCGCAGTCCTCGGCCCCAACGGCGCCGGCAAGACCACCACCGTCGAGACCTGCGAGGGCTACCGGAAGCCGGACGCCGGCACCGTACGTGTCCTGGGCCTCGACCCGATCGCGGACGCGGCGAAGCTGCGCCCCCGCATCGGCGTGATGCTCCAGTCCGGAGGCGTCTACTCCGGGGCACGGGCCGACGAGATGCTGCGCCACATGGCCAAGCTGCACGCCCACCCGCTGGACGTGGACGCCCTCATCGACCGCCTGGGGCTCGCCAGTTGCGGCCGTACGGCCTACCGCAGGCTGTCCGGCGGACAGCAGCAGCGGCTCGCACTCGCGATGGCCGTGGTCGGCCGCCCCGAGCTGGTCTTCCTGGACGAGCCGACCGCGGGCCTGGACCCGCACGCCCGCCGCTCCACCTGGGACCTGGTCCGGGAACTGCGCACCGACGGGGTGAGCGTCATTCTCACCACCCACTTCATGGACGAGGCCGAACAGCTCGCCGACGACGTCGTCATCGTCGACTCCGGCAAGGTCATCGCCCAGGGCGCCCCCGCCGGCCTCTGCCGGGGCGGCGCCGAGAACACCCTGCGCTTCACCGGCCGCCCCGGCCTGGACCTGGCGTCCCTCCTCAAGGCGCTGCCCGCCGACACCGTCGCCGAGGAGCTGATCCCCGGGACGTACCGCATCGGCGGAAAGATCGACCCACAGCTGCTCGCCACCGTCACCTCCTGGTGCGCCCAGCACGGCGTGATGCCGGACGGCATCTCGGTCGAGCGCCGCACCCTCGAAGACGTCTTCCTTGAGCTGACCGGTAAGGATCTGCGCCCGTGAGTACTTACGCCCCGAAGCCGGGAGCGGCGCCGCTCGGCCGGATGATCGGTGCGCAGACCGCGCTCGAAACGAGGATGCTGCTGCGCAACGGCGAGCAGTTGCTGCTCACCGTGATCATCCCGGCGCTGCTGCTGGTCCTCTTCTCGGCCGTCGACATCATCACCGTGCCTGTGTCACCGAACGGAACAGGCAAGTCCGTCGACTTCCTCGCCCCCGGCGTCCTCGCCCTCGCCGTGATGTCCACCGCCTTCACCGGCCAGGCCATCGCGACCGGTTTCGAGCGGCGGTACGGAGTACTCAAGCGGCTCGGCACCTCGCCGCTGCCCCGCTGGGCGCTGATGACCGCGAAGACCCTGTCGGTGCTGGTCACCGAGGTGTTGCAGGTGGTGCTGCTGACCGCGATCGCCCTCGGTCTCGGCTGGTCGCCGCAGGGCAGCCCGTTCTCGGTGCTGCTCCTGCTGGTCCTCGGCACGGCGGCCTTCTCCGGGCTCGGGCTGCTGATGGCGGGCACCCTCAAGGCGGAGGCGACACTCGCCGCCGCGAACCTGGTGTTCCTGCTGCTGCTGGTCGGCGGCGGCGTCATCGTGCCGCTGGAGAAGTTCCCGGACGCGGTCCAGTCGGTCCTGGGTCTGCTGCCGATCTCGGCGCTCTCCGACGGGTTGCGCGACGTGCTCCAGCACGGTGCCTCGATGCCTTGGGGGAATCTCGGGATCCTCGCGGTGTGGGCCGTCCTGGGCCTCGGCGCGGCGGCGAGGTTCTTCCGCTGGGAGTAACTCCCCCCGGCCCCTGACCAGCAAAGGGGGCCAACTGGGAGTGACATCACAGGCCGCCGCCACCCCCCTCGTGAAATCCTGCACAAGCGTCCGCCTACGATGGTTGCCGTGTTGACACCCCTCGCTCTCATCGCCCAGCGATGGACTCCGACCCCCCGCGCCCTGCGGCGCGCCGCGCTCACGGCCGTCGTGATGAGCGTCTTCATCATCGTGACCGGCGGCGCGGTCCGGCTGACGGGCTCCGGCCTCGGCTGCGACACCTGGCCCAAGTGCACCAGCGACAGCCTGTTCGTGACGCCCGAACAGGGCTTCCACGGATTCGTCGAGTTCGGCAACCGGATGCTGACGTACGTGCTGTGCGCGGCCGTTGGTCTGGCGATCATCGCCGTACGGTCGGTGAAGCCGCGCCGGATCGGGCTGACCCGCCTCGCCTGGTCCATGTTCTGGCTCGTGATGTGCAACGCCGTCATCGGTGGCATCACGGTGTGGATGGGCCTCAACCCCTGGACCGTGGCGGGCCACTTCCTCCTCGCCAACGTCCTGCTGACCATCGCGACCGTGGTCTGGGTGCGCACCGGCGAGGGCGACGCCCCGCCGAAGCCGCGGGTTCCCGGTCCGGTCCGCAAACTGGCGCTGGCGACCGCCGCCGTCACGGTGGTCCTGATCGTCCTCGGCACCTCGGTGACCGGTTCGGGCAAGCACGCGGGCGACAAGAGCGAAGTACCGCGGATGCCGTGGGACTGGACCGCCGCCGCTCATCTGCACGCCATCGCCGCCTGGGTGGTCTGCGCGCTGGCGATCGCGATGTGGCTGGTGCTGCGGATGGTCGACGCCCCCGACGACACCAAGGCGCGCGCCCGCGACCTGCTGCTGGTGCTGCTGGCACAGGGCGGTATCGGTTACGTCCAGTACTTCACCGGCGTGCCGGAGATCCTGGTCGGCCTGCACATGCTCGGCTCGGCGTTCCTGTGGATCGCGGTGGTCCGGCTCGTCCTCAGCCTGCGCGAGCGGGCCGTGGAGAGCGTGGAGATCCCCGCCCAGTCCGACACCTCGGTCTCCGCGGGAGTCTGAACCCGCTCGGCCCGCGCGGGAGTCAGAACCCGCGCGGAAGTCCGAAACCCGCGGGGAGCCTGAGCCCGCGGGAAGTCCGAGCCCGCGGGAAGTCCGGACCCCGCCGCCTCCCACGTACCCTCAGCCGGTCTCCGCGCCGGCCCCGGCGAGACGGTAGACGCGGCGGGCGTTGCCCGCCGCGATCAGCCCCGCCACCCGTTCGGCGTCCGCCTTGGACCACGCCCCGTCGGCCACCCAGCCGCCGAGCACCCGGCCCAGCGCCGCCCGGAACACCTGCGCCCCCACCACATGCAGCTCGGGCAGGCCGCGTGCCCCGCTGGAGAACAGCAGCTTCCCGAACGGCACCGACTCCAGCACCTCCGCCAGTACGTCCGGCGCCCGCGCCCCGGTGTGTGCCAGCGCGGGCCCCAGGTCGGCGTACACATGCGGGAAGACGCTCGCCAGATGGGCCGCGTGCCGGTGGTACGGATAGCCGTGCAGCAGCACCAGATCGGCGCCGAGCCCCACGCTGGACGCCGCGAACTCGCTCAACTGCTCCGGCTCCCCCGCCACATGCAGCTGGATCGGCAGCCCGCAGCTCACCGCACTCCAGAGCAGATGCCGCAGCAGTACCGGATCGGTCAGCCGGCCCCCCGCCCTGCGTCCGGCCAGCCACCGCCCCGCCGCCCCGCGCACCTCTCCGGGGCCCGGTGGATGCGCGGCGAGCGCCAGCCCGTGCCGTACCCCCGCGACCGACGTGAACGCCACCGCCGTCGAGGTCGCCGAGTGCATCGCCTCGCCCAGATTGGCGAGGAACTGCTCCGCGGTCCCCGAGGTGTCGGCGATCTGCTCGGCCAGCAGCTCCAGCCGTACGATCTCCCGCGCCTCCGCGTCCCCGGCCGCCGCCAGCTCGACCGGTCCCATCAGGTCGCCCGGGATCCCGGTGTCGACCAGATAGGTGGCGATCCCGGTGCCGCGCAGCAGCAGCCGTCCGGCCGCCGGGCCGCCCAGTTCCCGGCGCCTGGCCAGGTACCGGGCGGGCGGGCAGTGCGGCTCCAGGCCCAGCAGCGGCGGGCACCAGCGGCGTACCGCGAAGCCGGTCTGGGTGTCGAAGAAGGTGGTGCCGGGCGCGGGCGGCGCGGGAGTGCGGCCGAGGTGGGCCTCGAAGGTGCCGAGGCCCAGCTCGGTGCGGAGCACCCCGTGGCAGTACTGGTCCACCAGGGACGACGGGGTGACGAACATGCGGGCTCCCTGCGTGGACGTGACGCTTCCACAGGGCCTAACGGGTGAGCCCGCCCGCCGGGCACGGCTGCCCGCTCCCGGTGCCTGCTACTGACCGGCCGTACGCGACGGCTTCTGCGCGCCGCCGCCGATCTGGATCCCGGCCATCCGCTTCCACTCGTACGGGCCGGTCTCGACCTTGGCCGCGAAGTCCCCGTCGAAGTCCTCGTGGACGGTGATCCCGGCCTTCTCGGTGGCGGCCTTCGCCACGTCGTACGTCGGGGCCACCAGATCGCCCCAGGCGCCGTCGTCGCCGACCAGGACGATCCGGGTGCCGCGCTGCCCGATGTAGGCGAGCTGGCCCTCGGCGCCGCCGTGCTGCCCGGCGAAGGTGCTGATCTGCTTGGCGAGCTTGACCGTCCTGCGCTCGGCCGACTTCACGGCGCCCGAACCACTGGCGACCGGGGCGCCCGCGACCTGCTCTGCCTGCTTGGTGTCTGCCATGAGCAGGATGCTACCGACGAGTAGCCCAATGCGCGACGGGCGGGACACGTGGCCTTGACCACGTGTCCCGCCCGTCGGGCGACATACCGACCGCTAGCGCAGGAAGGGGTCCACGGCGACCGCCACGAAGAGCAGCGACACATAGGTGATCGACCAGTGGAACAGCCGCATCTCCTTGAGCTTGGCGCCCGTGACCTCGGCCTTGGCCCGGTTCTGCAGGCCGTGCGCCTCCCAGAGCCACCAGCCGCCGGTGACGGCCGCGACCGCGGTGTAGAACCAGCCCGTGTAGCCGAGCGGCTGGAGCAGCAGCGAGACGGCGACCATCACCCAGCTGTAGAGCACGATCTGCTTGGCGACCGCCTTGTTGCCGGCCACCACCGGCAGCATGGGCACACCCGCGCGGGCGTAGTCGTCCTTGACCTTCATCGACAGCGGCCAGTAGTGCGGCGGCGTCCAGAAGAAGATGACCAGGAAGAGGATCAGCGCGGCCCACGAGAGGGAGTTGGTCACCGAGGACCAGCCGATCAGGACCGGCAGGCATCCCGCGATGCCGCCCCAGACGATGTTCTGCGCGGTGCGGCGCTTCAGGATCATCGTGTAGACGACGACGTAGAAGAGCAGTGCGCCCAGCGAGAGCGCGGCGGACAGCCAGTTGACCAGCAGTCCGAACCAGAGCGTGGAGATCACCGCGAGCGAGATGCCGAAGACGAGGCACTCGGCCGGGCTGACCATCCCGGTGACCAGCGGACGCTGCGACGTGCGGTCCATCAGCGCGTCGATGTCGCGGTCGATGTACATGTTCAGCGCATTCGCGCCACCGGCGGAGAGATAGCCGCCGAAGCAGGTCACCAGCACCAGCCACAGATCGGGGACACCCTGCTCCGCCAGGAACATCACCGGAACGGTGGTGATCAGCAGAAGCTCGATGATCCTCGGCTTGGTCAGCGCCACAAACGCCTTGACCCGTGCTCCGAACGGCCGATGGCCCCCCGGGCTGGGAGTCGAAGCGACCCCTGCGGGTCGGGACTCGACGGCCGTCACGCACACCCCTGACAGAGAATTCCTGAAGCAAGCCCCTGCGGGCGTGAAGGCCCGGTAAAGACTTGCGCGTACCACGCCACTCTAGACGTTGCCCATACGTCGCCCTTCGTCGGGGTGCCCCGTGTTGAGCCGACCGGGGAGTGGCGAGGGAGCGCACCCGGTGTGCGCACGGGTGAGGAGTAGTGTCCGGATGTATACGGAAATGCGTTCGCCTGGAGTACGCCGACGGGCGGACTCACCACCCCGCCCGCACTCTTGGTGCATGTGCCTTTTCAAGGGCCCCCATTTACCGGGCGGTCCACGTCGCGGGAGTCCGGGTGGAGTCGAAATTTCGCACGTTCCTACGGGGGTAGGCTCGACAGCGCCCCGGTGCGGCGAATAGTCACCGGGCCCTAAATCATTGTGGAGAGGAGCCCTGACCCAGGGTGAGCACCAAGCCGACCACCACAGACCTTGAGTGGACCGAATTGGACCAGCGGGCCGTAGACACCGCCCGCGTTCTGGCCGCGGATGCCGTACAGAAGGTCGGCAACGGCCATCCGGGTACGGCGATGAGCCTGGCACCGGCCGCCTACACCCTCTTCCAGAAGGTGATGCGGCACGACCCGGCGGACGCCGAGTGGACGGGCCGCGACCGCTTCGTCCTTTCCGCGGGCCACTCGTCCCTCACGCTCTACATCCAGCTGTACCTGGCCGGATTCGGCCTGGAACTGGACGACCTCAAGGCGTTCCGCACCTGGGGCTCCAAGACGCCGGGCCACCCGGAGTACGGGCACACCACCGGTGTCGAGACCACCACCGGCCCGCTGGGCCAGGGTGTCGCCAACGCGGTGGGCATGGCGATGGCCGCCCGCTACGAGCGCGGTCTGTTCGACCCGGAGACCGCCCAGGGCGAGTCGCCGTTCGACCACTTCGTCTACGCCATCGCCGGTGACGGCTGCCTCCAGGAGGGCATCTCCGCGGAGGCGTCCTCGATGGCCGGGCACCAGAAGCTCGGCAACCTGGTCCTGCTGTGGGACGACAACCACATCTCGATCGAGGGCGACACGGAGACGGCGATCTCCGAGGACACCCTGAAGCGGTACGAGGCGTACGGCTGGCACGTCCAGCGCGTGGCTGCCAAGCCGGACGGCGACCTGGACCCGGAGGCGCTGTACAACGCCATCGAGGCAGCGAAGGCCGTCACCGACAAGCCGTCGTTCATCGCGATGCGCTCGATCATCGCCTGGCCCGCGCCGAACGCGCAGAACACCGAGGCCGCGCACGGCTCGGCGCTCGGCGACGACGAGGTCGCGGCCACCAAGCGCGTCCTGGGCTTCGACCCGGAGCAGACCTTCGAGGTCTCCGAGACGGTCATCGCGCACACCCGCGCCGCCCTGGACCGCGGCCGCGAGGCCAAGGCCGAGTGGGAGAAGGGCTTCGCCGCCTGGCGCACCGCGAACGCGGAGCGCGCCGCCGAGTTCGACCGCATCGCCGCGGGCGAGCTGCCCGCCGGCTGGGAGGACAAGCTCCCGGTCTTCGAGACCGGCAAGGGTGTCGCCACCCGCGCCGCCTCCGGCAAGGTCCTCCAGGCGCTCGGCGCGGTCATCCCGGAGCTGTGGGGCGGCTCGGCCGACCTCGCGGGCTCCAACAACACAACGATCGACAAGACCTCGTCGTTCCTCCCGGAGGGCAACCCGCTCCCCGAGGCGGACCCGTACGGCCGCACCATTCACTTCGGCATCCGCGAGCACTCGATGGCCGCCGAGATGAACGGCATCGCGCTGCACGGCAACACCCGTATCTACGGCGGCACCTTCCTGGTGTTCTCCGACTACATGCGCAACGCGGTGCGCCTGTCCGCGCTGATGCACCTGCCGGTGACGTACGTCTGGACGCACGACTCCGTCGGTCTCGGCGAGGACGGCCCGACCCACCAGCCGGTCGAGCACATCGCCGCACTGCGCGCCATCCCGGGCCTGAACGTGGTCCGCCCGGCGGACGCCAACGAGACGGCCATCGCCTGGCGCGAGGTGCTCAAGCGCTACACGAAGGTCTTCGGCAAGGGCGCTCCGCACGGCCTGGTGCTGACCCGTCAGGGCGTGCCGACGTACGACGCCAACGAGGACGCGGCCAAGGGCGGCTACGTGCTGTTCGAGGCGCAGGCGGCCAATGGCGAGTCCGCGGAGGCCCAGGTCGTGCTGATCGGCACCGGCTCCGAGGTCCAGCTCGCCGTCGAGGCGCGCGAGGCGCTGCAGGCCGAGGGCGTTCCGACGCGGGTCGTCTCGATGCCGTGTGTGGAGTGGTTCGAGGAGCAGGAGCAGGGGTACCGGGACAGCGTCCTGCCCCCGTCCGTCAAGGCGCGGGTCGCGGTCGAGGCCGGTATCGGCCTGACCTGGCACCGCTTCGTGGGCGACGCGGGCCGGATCGTCTCGCTGGAGCACTTCGGTGCCTCGGCGGACGGCAAGGTCCTCTTCAAGGAGTTCGGTTTCACCGGCGAGGCAGTCGCTGCCGCCGCCAAGGAATCGATCAACGCCGCTCAGCGCTGACGCCCGTACAACTACTGAGGAGATGCAGAACTCATGACAGACGCACTCAAGCGCCTCTCCGACGAGGGCGTGGCGATCTGGCTCGACGACCTGTCGCGCAAGCGGATCACCTCCGGCAACCTCGCCGAGCTGATCGACCAGCAGCACGTCGTGGGCGTCACCACCAACCCCTCGATCTTCCAGAAGGCGATCTCGCAGGGCGACGGCTACGACGTCCAGCTGACCGACCTGGCGGCCCGTGAGGTCACCGTCGAAGAGGCCATCCGCATGATCACGACGGCGGACGTGAGGGACGCCGCCGACATCCTGCGCCCGGTCTTCGACGCGACGGACGGCCAGGACGGCCGGGTCTCCATCGAGGTCGACCCGCGCCTGGCGCACAACACCCGCGCCACGGTCGCCGAGGCCAAGCAGCTCGCCTGGCTGGTGGACCGCCCCAACACGCTCATCAAGATCCCGGCGACCGAGGCCGGCATCCCGGCGATCACCGAGGTCATCGGCCTGGGCATCAGCGTCAACGTCACGCTGATCTTCTCGCTGGAACGCTACCGCCTCGTCATGGACGCCTACCTGGCGGGCCTGGAGAAGGCGAAGGCCGCGGGCCTGGACCTCTCCAAGATCCACTCGGTGGCCTCCTTCTTCGTGTCCCGGGTGGACACCGAGATCGACAAGCGCCTCGACGCGCTGGGCACGGACGAGGCCAAGGCGCTCAAGGGCAAGGCCGCGCTGGCCAACGCCCGTCTCGCCTACGAGGCGTTCGAGGAGGTCTTCTCCTCCGACCGCTGGGCGGCCCTGGACAAGGCGCAGGCCAACAAGCAGCGTCCGCTGTGGGCCTCGACCGGTGTCAAGGACCCGTCGTACAAGGACACGCTCTACGTCGACGACCTCGTCGCGCCCGGCACGGTGAACACCATGCCGGAGGCGACCCTGGAGGCCACCGCCGACCACGGGCAGATCACCGGCAACACCATCGCCGGGACCTACGAGCAGGCGCGCGCCGACCTCGACGCGGTCGAGAAGCTCGGCATCGCGTACGACGACGTCGTGGGTCTCCTTGAGACCGAGGGCGTCGACAAGTTCGAGGACGCCTGGAACGACCTGCTCAAGTCGACCGAGGCGGAGCTCAAGCGCCTCGCACCTGCGAAGGGCTGACCACTTGTCCAGCAGCAATCCGCTGCGTGACGCACAGGATCGACGGCTCCCGCGTATCGCGGGGCCGTCGGGCCTGGTCATTTTCGGCGTCACGGGCGATTTGTCCCGTAAAAAGTTGATGCCCGCGGTGTACGACCTGGCCAATCGCGGCCTGTTGCCGCCGGGCTTCTCGCTCATCGGTTTCGCCCGCCGCGACTGGGAGAACGAAGACTTCGCGCAGGTGGTGCACGACGCCGTCAAGGAGCACGCGCGCACCGAGTTCCGCGAGGAGGTCTGGCAGCAGCTCATCCAGGGGATGCGCTTCGTCCAGGGCGACTTCGACGACGACGACGCGTTCGAGACGCTGAAGTCGACGATCCAGGAGCTCGACCAGGCGCAGGGCACCGGCGGCAACTTCGCCTTCTACCTCTCGGTCCCGCCGAAGTTCTTCCCCAAGGTCGTCCAGCAGCTCAAGAAGCACGGACTGGCCGACCAGAAGGAGAACTCCTGGCGGCGCGCCGTCATCGAGAAGCCCTTCGGGCACGACCTGGCCTCCGCGCAGGAGCTCAACCGGATCGTGCACGAGGTCTTCCCGCCGAACGAGGTCTTCCGTATCGACCACTACCTGGGGAAGGAGACGGTCCAGAACATCCTGGCGCTGCGTTTCGCCAACCAGATGTTCGAGCCGATCTGGAACCGGAGTTACGTCGACCACGTACAGATCACCATGGCCGAGGACATCGGCATCGGTGGCCGGGCCGGGTACTACGACGGCATCGGCGCCGCCCGTGACGTCATCCAGAACCACCTCCTCCAGCTGCTCGCGCTGACCGCGATGGAGGAGCCCGCCTCCTTCGACGCGGACGCGCTGGTCGCGGAGAAGACCAAGGCGCTGGGTGCGGTCAAGATCCCCAAGGATCTGGGCCGGGACACCGTGCGCGGGCAGTACGCGTCGGGCTGGCAGGGCGGCGCGAAGGCGGTCGGCTACCTCCAGGAGGAGGGCATCGACCCCCACTCCAAGACCGACACCTACGCGGCGGTCAAGCTGGAGATCGACAACCGCCGCTGGGCGGGCGTCCCGTTCTACCTCCGTACCGGAAAGCGGCTCGGCCGCCGGGTCACGGAGATCGCGGTGGTCTTCCAGCGCGCCCCGCACTCCCCCTTCGACCACACCGCCACCGAGGAACTCGGGCAGAACGCGATCGTCATCCGCGTCCAGCCGGACGAGGGAATCACCGTGCGGTTCGGCTCCAAGGTGCCCGGCACCTCGATGGAGATCCGGGACGTGTCGATGGACTTCGCGTACGGCGAGTCCTTCACGGAGTCCAGCCCCGAGGCGTACGAACGGCTCATCCTGGACGTCCTGCTGGGCGACGCCAACCTCTTCCCCCGCCTGGAGGAGGTCGAGCAGTCCTGGCGGATCCTCGACCCGATCGAGGAGTACTGGGACAAGCACGGCAAGCCCGCGCAGTACCCGTCAGGTACCTGGGGCCCCGACGAGGCGAACGACATGCTCGCACGAGACGGACGGAGCTGGCGCCGGCCATGAGGATCGACCTGACGGACACCACGTCCAGCAAGATCAACAAGGCACTTGTGCAGGGACGGCGGGCCATCGGCACGCCGGCCGTGGGCATGGTGCTGACCCTCGTCATCGTCACCGACGAGGAGAACGCGTACGACGCCCTCAAGGCGGCGAACGAGGCATCGCGCGAGCACCCCTCGCGCAAGCTCATCGTCGTCAAGCGGCCCTCGCGTTCGCCGCGCGACCGCTCCAAGGCACGCCTGGACGCCGAAGTGCGGCTCGGTGCGGACGCGGGCAGCGGCGAGACGGTGGTACTGCGGCTGTACGGCGAGGTCATCAACCACGCCCAGTCGGTGGTCCTGCCCCTGCTGCTCCCGGACGCCCCGACCGTCGTCTGGTGGCCGGTGAACGGTCCCGTGGACCCGGCCAAGGACCCCCTGGGTGCCCTCGGCCAGCGCCGGGTGACCGACACCTACGCCGCCGAGCAGCCGATCCACGAGCTGACGGCACGCAGCGAGAACTACACGCCGGGCGACACGGACCTGTCCTGGGCCCGCATCACCCCGTGGCGCTCGATGCTGGCCGCGGCCCTGGACCAGCTGCCCACCAAGGTCTCCTCGGTCGAGGTGGAGGGCGAGGAGTTCAACCCGAGCTGCGAGCTGCTGGCCATGTGGCTGGCGGACCGTCTCGGGGTGCCGGTGAAGCGCACGCTCTCCTCCGGTCCCGGTCTCACGGCCGTACGGATGGAGACGGCGGACGGCCCGGTCGTGCTGGACCGGGCGGACGGCTCGCTGGCCACGCTGTGCATGTACGGGCAGCCGGACCGGGCGGTCGCGCTCAAGCGCCGCGAGACGTCGGAGCTCCTTGCCGAGGAGCTGCGCCGGCTCGACCCGGACGACACCTACGCCTCCGCGCTGAAGTACGGCGTGGACCGGCTGGGCGCGGTGGTGGGCAAGGCGGAGGCGGAGGCCTCCGCCACGGGTGAGGGCAAGGAGTCCGGGGCCGCTGCTCCGGACGATGCCCCCGCCAAGAAGGCCGCCCCCGCGAAGAAGGCCGCTCCCGCCAAGAAGGCGGCCTCCAAGTGATGAGCAGCGCACCGCAGTTGGTGGTCCACCGGGACAAGGAGCTGATGGCCCAGGCCGCGGCGGCCCGGCTGATCACCAAGGTGGTCGACGCCCAGGCGGCCCGCGGCCGGGCGTCGGTGGTCCTCACCGGTGGCCGCAACGGCAACGGTCTGCTGGCCGCGCTGGCCACCTCCCCGGCCCGGGACGCGATCGACTGGTCGCGGCTCGACCTGTGGTGGGGTGACGAGCGTTTCGTCCCCCGGGACGACCCGGAGCGCAACTACACCCAGGCGAGGGAGGCCCTGCTGGACTCCGTCCCGCTGGACCCGGCCCGGGTGCACGCGATGCCGGCGTCCGACGAGGGGTACGAGGACGCGGACTCGGCGGCGGCGGCGTACGCGCAGGAGCTGGCACGGGCCGCGGGTCCCGAGGACCACGGCCCGGTCCCCACCTTCGACGTCCTGATGCTGGGCGTAGGCCCCGACACCCATGTCGCCTCGCTCTTCCCCGGGCACCCGGCGGTACGGGAGACCGAGCGGACGGTGGTCGGCGTCCACGGAGCCCCCAAGCCTCCGCCCACCCGGGTCTCCCTCACCCTTCCGGCGATCCGGGCGGCGCGTGAGGTGTGGTTGCTCGCGGCCGGCGAGGACAAGGCGAAGGCGGCGGCCATCGCGCTTTCGGGGCCGGGCGAGGTGCAGGCTCCGGCGTCCGGGGCGTACGGGCGTGCGCGCACCTTGTGGCTGCTGGATGCGGCGGCGGCGTCTCAGTTGCCGCGGGCGCTGTATCCGCCGGCCTCGGCCTGATTGCTCCAGGCGCGCGAGTTCGTGCGGCGGCCCGGCGGTTCCCCTGGGAGGGGGGCGGCCGGGCCGTGGTGTTTCGCGGGGATCGTTGGTTCTGGGCGCGCAGTTCCCCGCCCCTGGAGGGGCGGGGATGAGGGGGATTACCCGGCTCGCTCCAGGAAGGGGGTGAGGAGGCCGGGGACGGCTTCTTCGGCGAAGTTCAGGCCTTTGGTGGTTCCTGCGTCGTAGGCGGAATAGGCCCCTGTGCCGGCGGCTGTGGTGGCCGTGACGGTGATCAGTTGGGCCCGGCGTTGGAACACCGACTGCTTCACGGTGAAGCCGATCACTCCGTCCCGCCGCAGCGCCACCGTCGCCCGGCGCACCGTCCCGGACCGTACGACCAGGTACTGCCCCGAAATCCCGTGCCCCAGCGACCGGTAGGCGTCCACCGCCAGTACCGGGGCCACCGGCAGCAGTGCCACTGCGAGCGCCCCGGCGATGTACAGCAGTACGTCCGTCAGCAGCACCCCGAGCACCACCAGCACCACGAGCGGCAGCAGGACCGCGGTCAGCGACCACCGCAGCCGCCGGCCCCGGGCCGCGACCGGGTGCGGGCTGAGGCGCGCCGCCGCAGTCGGCGAGACCCTCTCGCGCAGCACACGGGCCGCCACCTCGTCCGCCAGCGCCTTCGGCACCGCCGGGATCAGCGTCTTGTGGTCGGTCTTGGAATCGGCTTCGCCCTCCGCGAGGCCGGTCGCCACCGCATCGACGCGGGCCGCGCCCGACAGCCGTACGCCCAGCGGTTCGACCACCTCCACGCCGCGCAGCCTGCGCTCCTCGATGGAGATCGACCGGGAGGTGAACAGTCCGCGCTGGACCCGCAGGGTGCCGCCGGGTTCGCGGTCCAGCCGGTAGTTCCACCACATCTCGACGAACAGGCCGAGCGAGCCGATGACCCCCGCGACCAGCAGCACCACCGCGATGGTCGCGATCATCCAGACCACGGAGACCTCGCTGAACAGGTCACCGACCCACTGGATGACCCCCATCTGCATCCCGAACCACTCGCTGACCTGCATCACCGCACCGCCCGCCGCAAGGCCCAGCACGGGGGCGGCGACGGACAGCGGCGCGTACCGGATCCAGCCGGGGTCCACGGTGGCGAGCCTGCCGTCCGGGTGCTCCCCGTCGGCGGCGGCGGCCCTGGTGAGGAGTTCGCGGCGCAGCCGGTCGGCCTCCAGGCGGGTCACCGGGTTGAGCGTCAGGGTGGACGCGGTGGAGGCGCCGTTGTGCTCGCCGGTGCCGATGCGCACCTTGACCAGGCCGAGGACCCGTAGCAGGGGGTGGGCGGTGAGGTCGACGCTGCGGATGCGTTCGCGGGCCAACGAGCGCCGCTTCACCAGCAGCAGCCCGGTGTGCAGCTCCGCCCGTTCGTCGCCGATCCGGTACCGGGTGTACCGCCACCGTATGTATTCGGCGCCGGCGCTTCCACCGATCAGCAGCACCGCCCCCAGCAGCACCCAGCCGAGCGCCGCCCAGAACCCGAAGGGAACCGTGAGGACGATGAGCGCGGGCACGCTGCCGCTGACGACGATGCCGCCCATGATCAGCGCGGCGACGAGAACGGCCCGCCGGTCGAGCTGCTGCCACTCCCCCACGCCCACGTCCCTCACACCATCGTCCCCCGCACCGACGTCCCGCGCGCCGGCACCGCCCCCGCCGTCACTCATGTCGCGTCCCCCGGCGTGGCCCCGGTGATCTGCGTCAGCTGCTCGGCGAGCTCGGCGGCCATCTCGTGGTCCAGGCCCTCGATCTTCACCGCGCCCTTGGCGGAAGCGGTGGTGACGGCCACGCTGGAGAGGCCGAAGAGCTGCTGGAGCGGGCCGCGCACGGTGTCCACGGTCTGGATCCGGGACATCGGCGCGATCCGCCACTCCTGCCAGAAGAACCCGGTACGGACGTAGACCGCCGAGTCGGTGACCTCCCAGCGGTGCACCCGGTACCACCACAGCGGCAGCAGGAAGGAGATCAGCAGCCCCGGCACCGCGATCACCACGGCGGGCAGCAGCAGCCAGAACCTGGCCGGCGGGATGAGAATGCCGAGGAGGACGAGGACGAGGACGGGCGGTACGAACAGTGTCAGCCACTGCGTCTGCCACCAGCGCACCGACCGCCGGTCGAGCTCGTTGTTCGGCGGCCTCAGCCGCACACTCGACGTCCCCGTCACCCGTTACCCCTCGCCTTGATCAGCCCCCGGTCTCAACGACCGCGCAGCGTACGGTACTTGGCGACCAAGGCCGCAGTCGAACTGTCGAGCTGGTCACCACCCTCGCCCTTGGTGAGCACCGGCTCGATCTTCTTCGCGAGAACCTTGCCCAGCTCAACGCCCCACTGGTCGAAGGAGTCGATGTTCCAGATCGCGCCCTGGACGAAGACCTTGTGCTCGTACAGCGCGATCAACTGGCCGAGCACGGACGGCGTCAGCTCGTCGCTGAGGATCGTGGTGGTGGGGTGGTTGCCGCGGAAGGTCTTGTGCGGCACCAGCTCCTCCGCGACGCCCTCGGCCCTTACCTCTTCGGGGGTCTTGCCGAACGCGAGCGCCTGCGTCTGGGCGAAGAAGTTCGCCATCAGCAGGTCGTGCTGGTCCTTCAGGCCCGGCAGCAGGTCCCCGACCGGGCGGGCGAAGCCGATGAAGTCGGCCGGGATGACCTTGGTGCCCTGGTGCAGCAACTGGTAGTACGCGTGCTGTCCGTTGGTGCCCGGGGTGCCCCAGACGACCGGTCCGGTCTGCCAGTCGACCGGGTTGCCGTCGCGGTCCACGGACTTGCCGTTGGACTCCATGTCGAGCTGCTGGAGGTAGGCGGTGAACTTCGACAGGTAGTGGCTGTACGGGAGGACCGCGTGGGCCTGCGCGTCGAAGAAGGAGCCGTACCAGACGCCCAGGAGACCGAGCAGCAGCGGCGCGTTCTCCTCGGGGGGCGCGGTGCGGAAGTGCTCGTCGATCCGGTGGAAGCCGTCGAGCATCTCGCGGAACCCGTCCGGGCCGATCGCGATCATCAGCGAGAGGCCGATGGCCGAGTCGAAGGAATAGCGGCCGCCGACCCAGTCCCAGAACTCGAACATGTTGGCCGTGTCGATGCCGAAGTCGGCGACCTTCCCGGCGTTGGTGGAGAGCGCCACGAAGTGCTTGGCGACGGCGGACTCGTCCGCGCGCAGCTCGGTCAGCAGCCAGTTGCGGGCCGACGTGGCGTTGGTGATGGTCTCGATGGTGGTGAAGGTCTTGGAGGCGACGATGAAGAGGGTCTCCTCCGCGTCCAGGTCGCGGACCGCTTCGTGCAGGTCGGCGCCGTCCACGTTGGAGACGAACCGGAAGTCCAGGTCGCGTCGGGTGAAGGAGCGCAGCACCTCGTACGCCATGGCGGGGCCGAGGTCGGAGCC
Source organism: Streptomyces sp. NPDC051561 (assembly GCF_044454195.1). Classification (NCBI taxonomy): domain Bacteria; kingdom Bacillati; phylum Actinomycetota; class Actinomycetes; order Kitasatosporales; family Streptomycetaceae; genus Streptomyces; species Streptomyces sp. NPDC051561. The sequence continues at coordinate 161,072 of NZ_JBITDM010000019.1, forward strand.
GCCGATGCCGATGTTCACGACCGTCTTGATGCGCTTGCCGGTGTGGCCGGTCCACTCGCCGGAGCGGACCTTGTCGGAGAAGGCGGCCATCTTGTCGAGGACGGCGTGCACCGCCGGGACCACGTTCTCGCCGTCGACCTCGACGACCGCTCCGCGCGGTGCGCGCAGCGCGGTGTGCAGGACGGCGCGGTCCTCGGTGGTGTTGATCTTCTCGCCGCGGAACATGGCGTCGCGCAGTTCGGCGACCCCGGTGGCGGCGGCCAGCTCGCGCAGCAGCCCCAGCGTCTCGTCGGTGAGCAGGTGCTTGGAGTAGTCGAGGTGCAGGTCGCCGGCCTGGAGGGTGTAGCCGCTGCCGCGTGCCGGGTCGGCGGCGAACAGCTCGCGCAGATGGGTCTCGCCCAACTGCTCGCGGTGCTTGCCCAGGGCCGCCCATTCGGGAAGCCGGTTCAGCCTCGGGCCGCCGCTCGCGCCGGTCGAGCCGCTCTTCGAATCCATCGCGTTCATCTCGGACATCAGCCCACTTCTACTCGTATCCGCATGCATCCCCCGCTGCCTCCCCCAACTTAATTGATCAGGGGTACGAGTGCCGCAACGGACAGCGCGAACAGACCGGCGGCCATCAGCATCGGGGTGTTGAGCCCCCAGGCGGAGGCCACCAGACCGCCGAGCAGCGCCCCGAGCGGGGCGCCGGCGATGGCCAGGGTGCGGAAGGCGGCGCTCATCCGGCCGAGCATCCTGGACGGGGCGCGCTCCTGCATCAGCGTCACCTCGTTGGCGTTCCATACCAGGCCCATCAGTCCGAAGACGGCGAGCGCCACCACCGTCATCCACAGCTCCCTGACCAGCCCCATGGCGAGCAGACAGCCCGTCTGCACGGCCCCGGCGAGGAACACGCACCGTATGCGGCCCAGGAGACGCGCGAGCCTCCCGGCCACCAGCCCCCCGGCCAGGCTGCCCACCCCGTACGCGGTGATGCCCGCGACGTACCCCGCCCGGCCGGCGTCCAGCCATCCGGTGATGTGCAGCACCAGCATCGCGATCAGGGCCCCGACACCGACGTTGCACAGCGCGGCGGAGACGCACAGGCCGCGCAGCGACCGGTCCGCCCAGAGCGCCTTCAGCCCCTCCGCCATGTCCCGGCGCAGGGTCGCCCCCTCGGCCCTGGGCTCCCGTTCCGGGGGCGGGGTGCGCAGCGAGATGATCAGCACCGCCGCGAGTGCGTAGGTGGCCGCGTCGACCGCGTACGGCACCGAGGGGCCCCACAGCATCAGCAGCGGCACCAGGGGTGCGGCCAGGAAGGTGCCAGCGATGATCTGTCCGGTCATCAGCCGGGCGTTGGCGGTGCCCAGTGCGGGGGCCGGTACCAGGGACGGCAGGAGGGCCGTGGCCGCGTTGTCGAAGAGGGTCTGGAGGGTGGTGAGGGCGAAGGCCACCGCGAGCAGCAGGGCGATCGGTGCCTGTCCCAGGGCGACGGCCACCGCGAAGGCGGCCATCAGCAGCCCCCGAACCAGATCGACCGCCCACATCGCCCGCCGCTGGTCCACCCGGTCCGCGACCGCGCCGCCCACCAGCCCGAACAGCAGCCAGGGCAGGAAGCCGCAGGCGGTGACCAGCGAGATCAGCACCGGGTCGGAGGTCAGCGAGGCGGCGAGCAGCGGCATCGCGGCGCTGCGCAGCGAGTCCCCGAACTTGGAGATCACGGCAGCCGTGAACAGCCGCCCGTAGCCTCCGCGCCAGGTGGGCGCCCGGACCGCGTCCGCCGTCACCTCCGTCACAACTACCCCCACCCGAAAGCCTGTTCCGATCTTTCGAGAACAGTAGGGGACGGCTCTGACAATCGCTCCGACCAGCGAAAACGGAGAGGTGGGGGGGGGGGGGGGGGGGGGGGGGCGGGGGGGGCGGCCGCCCCCGCGGGGGGGGGGGGGGGGCCCAAAAGCCACCAAAAAACAGAAGCCAAACACAAAAGAACCGACACAAAAAAAAAAACCCCCCCACACACCCCCCCCCCCCACCCCCCCCCCCCCCCCCCCGGGCCCCCGCCCCCCCCCCCGCGGGGGGGCGGGGGGCCCCCCGTCGTACATGCACAGCGGAACTCAGACGTTGAAGCCCAGCGCCCGCAGCTGCTCGCGGCCGTCGTCGGTGATCTTGTCCG
>NZ_JBITDM010000020.1:0-163220 GCF_044454195.1 Streptomyces sp. NPDC051561
GATGAGACGTCGAACACCTCCCTCAACGGCACGGGAGCCCTGTCCGTTGCTCACACCGGCCCATCACCCGATCAGTGGCCACTCTGAAAACACTCACTGACCGGGCACGGTCCGGATCAGTGCTCCTTGCCGAGCTGAGCGCTGAAGACCCCGTGGTGGAAGTACGCCGAAGCCTCCGCGATCAGGCCTTCGTCATCAAGTCGGTAGACGGTGATGCCCGACCAGTTGACCGGGTTGCCCTCGGTGGAGACGACCGCTCCGCGCCAGAGCACCGCGGTCTGGCCGCCGGTGGTGAAAGCCTCGACCGGGGTGATGCCCAGGAACGGGTCGAAGAGCGGAATCACCTTGCGGAGCCTGGCCAGGATCGCTTCACGGCCACGGATGGGCTCGCTGCCGACCGGGTCGTGGAACAGGCCGTCCTCGGCGAACGCCCCGGCCCAGAGCTCGGCATCGGCAGCCTGGGAGCCGGCGTAGAACTGGTGAACAGCCTTGGGCATGGCGGGAAATGTCATGTGATTCTCCTTGTTGCGCAGAATTAACGGCGAGCCCACACGGTCACGACCGTGCGGAAACCCGATGACGACAGAGTGGAAGTGCGGTTACGGCAGCGCGGACGCCGTCTGCCGGTGCGCCGCGGCGGGGACGGTCGCGTCCTGGTGGCGCAGTACGTGCGCGACCCGGCGGTCAGGACGTACCAGAAGCCCACGAGCCCCTTCGGGCACGGTGATCCGGCCGTCGGCCGGGCGGGGGATGCGGAGCACGTCCCGCACCGGAGGAATCGAGGAGCCGTTCTTCGGCACTCCGGTTTCGGCGCCGTCGAACAGCAGCAGGGTGGAACCGTCGATGCGGTCACTCGGGGCGAGGAACGGAACCGCTCCCTCGGCGGTCCTGATCCGGGTGGGCACCCGCGCCCCGGCGGTCAGTTCATAAGGGGCGCCGGGGCGGCTCTCCCGGCCGGGATACAACTGGCTCCAGCTCAGAGCCAGTTCATCGACTTCGTCCTGGACCGTCAAAGCGGTCGTGCCGTTCCCCGGCACATTCTCCGCCGCGTTCCCCGCCCGAATTCGCTCCACGAGCGGTGCGAGGAAAGTGGTCCGCCCCACTTCCGCCGCGAAGGGACGGCGTTCGGCATCGTATCCGGCGAGTACGCTCGAATCATCTTTCTTCAATGCTTCGAGAAGGCGCCAGGCCAGGGAAACAGCATCCCCGATACCGAGGTTGAGCCCTTGTCCACCGGCGGGGGTATTCAAGTGCGCGGCGTCACCGGCCAGTACGACATTACCGGCCACGAATCTTTCTGCAACCCTCAGTTCGACGGAATAGTGGCTCGTACGCGTGGCTTTTGCCAGTCGTAGCCGGTCACCGAATCCCAGTGTCTCGATGGCCTCGCCGATTTCGCGCCAGGGCACCTGTGCCCCACGCTCCAGCGACAGCCCGGAGACCACGGGCCCGGCCATGAGTACCTGGTCGCCCGGGATCGGCATCATGGTGACCATGCCGGTCAGCCCGACGTGCACCCCGACCTCGTCCCGCCCGACGAGCTCCTGCGGGACTCCTTCGACCAGCAGGTAGCTCGTGGTCAGGCTGCGGCCGGCCATCGCGATTCCCAGCGCCTGCCGGACGGCGCTGCGTGGCCCATCGCTGCCGACCAGGTAGGAACAGCGAACAGGTTCACGTCCGTCGAAGCGGACCGTGATCCCGGCCTCGTCGGCCTGGTGGGACAGATAGCCCACACCGTGATCGATCCGCGCACCGTGGGCGACCGCGTACTTTTCGAGCAGCCCTTCCAGGACCGGCTGCGGAAGGTTGCGGTACCCGTCCAGATAGCTGTCCAGCCCGGTCATTTCGGCGGCGTACTTGTCCGCCCCGTTGACGTGGAAGGCGAACCGCTCCAGGGGAATGCTGCGGGCACGTACGTCGTCCAGCAGGCCGAAGGAGTCGAGGAGTTCCAGCGTGGGGGCGTGCAGCACCACCGCCTTCGGCCGGTCGCCGCGGTCGGGCCTGCGCTCCACGGCCAGCACCTTCACCCCGGCCCGGGACAGCAGGCCCGCCAGTACCAGACCGGTCGGTCCCGCCCCGACCACGACGACGTCGACGTCCTTCATGACTGGGCCGCTGGTGCTGGTGTGGGTGCCGGTGCTGGTGTGGATGCCGGTGACGGTTCGGCCCTGGTGAAGAAGCGGCCCAGGATGTCCGGGTTTGCGACCAGGATGATCGCGGCGCAGACCAGCAGTCCGCCGAGCAGCTGGAGCGGGGTGAACCGCTCGCCGACCGCCACCCAGCCGAGCAGGGCCGCGGTGACCGGGTTCATCAGGGTGAGCGGCGCCGTCAGGGAGACCGGCAGCCGCTGGACGCCCGAGAGGTAGAGGGCGAAGCCGAGCGCGCCGACCCCGAAGGCCGCCCAGGCGAGGCCTGCCAGCTGCACTCCGGAGAAGCTCGGCGGCGCACCCTCGAAGAGGAACGCCAGCGGCAGCAGGAAGACGGCGGCACCCAGCAGGGTCCAGCCCGCCGTGGTGAGGCTGTGCACCCCCTCCGGGCGACCCCACTTGCGGGCCAGCACCGTACCGACACCCATGCTGGACGCGCTGCCGATGCCCGCCAGGATGCCGATCGCGTCCAGTTGCGCCGAGCTGCGCAGCACGAGGAGCGCGACGCCGACGACTCCGACCAGACAGGCGATGTAGTGGTGCGGCCGGATCTTCTCCTTGAGGACCACCGAGGCGACCGCGATCGCCACCAGGCTCGACATCGCGTTCAGCGTGGCGGCGACGCCGCCGGGCAGCCGCTGCGCGGAGATCAGCAGCAGCACGGTGAACAGGCCCATGTTGAGCGTGCCGAGCACGAGCGACTTCCACCACCACGAGCCGCGGGGCAGCGCGGGGCGGATCGCCAGCAGCAGGATGCCTGCGGGCAGTACCCGGAAGAAGCCGTCCCAGTAGGGCGTGGGCGGCAGGAAGTGGGCGGCGACGAAGAAGAGGGTGCCGCCGATGGCCGGCCCCAGTCCGGTGCGGACGAGGAGTGCTGAGTTTTTCATCTGGTGGGCTCCGTGGGAGGTGCGGCCGGTCGCTGGATCTCAGGCGTGGGCGACGAAGGCCTCGGCGATGGCATGGCTGTCCTCGTACATGTGATAGCGGCGGATGCGGCCGCCGGAGATCGTGAAGTGGAGCGCGTAGTGATTGGTGAACTTCCGTTCGGTGGCGAGCACTTGGAAGACACACCTGGCCATCACCACGGCGTCCTCGCCCTGCGCCAGCCGTCCGGTGATCTCGAACGACTCCGGCGCCGAGAGGACCTGGCCGAAGGTGCCGAAGAACTCGGCGATCTGATCCTTGGTGGAACGCACGCCGGTCCAGGGGACGTTCGGTGCGCCCAGGACGCGGAAGTCGACCTCGTCGGCGAACAGCGCGACGGTCGCCTCCAGGTCGCCGGAGCCGAAGGCGGCGAAGAAGGCGTCGACGGTTTCAGAGGTGGCCTGCGTGGCGGAGCCCTGAGTAACGGACATGAGTTTCCCTCCCGTTGGGTGATGCGGTGACGCGTGAGCACGTCGGCGCGTGAGCGCGGGACGCGTGAATGCGGCGGCGCGTGAATACGGCGGCGCGTGAATACGGCGGCGCGTGAATACGGCGGCGCGCAGATGCGGTGACGCGTGAGTCACGTGCGTGCGGTGAAGCGTGAGTACGGTGAAGCGTGAGTGCGGTGCCGCTCAGGCCGCCGTCGCGGCCAGCGCCTCGCGGCCCGCCAGGACGACCGCGGTGTGCCGGGCCACCCGCTCGCCCAGGTACTCGGCCGTGGCGATGTCGGCCTTGGAGACGGCCTCAGGGGGCAGGTCTGCCGGGGTGCTGGCCGCGGCTCCGTTGAAGTACCCGAGACGGTTGAGGTCGTTCTCGCTCTCGGTGCTGGTGTGCCAGCCCGGCAGCAGGCCGAGATTCACCCAGTTCATCTGGTGCTGGGCGCCCAGGGTCGCGAAGTAGCCCAGGGTCGAGTGCTTGTCGCCGGCCTTGCACGCCGCGTTGGTGAATCCGGCGCCGACCTTGTCCGACCACACCTCGGCGACCCAGCGCTTGCTGGTGGACTCGGCGAAGACATGGAACTTTCCGGCTGCCGAGCCCATGTAGGTGGGAGAGCCGAAGACGATCGCGTCGGCCGCGTCCAGCACCTGCCACTGCTCCTCGGTGATGGTGTCGACGCGGATCAGGGTGACCTCCGCCCCGGCCTCGACCGCTCCGGCCTCGACCGCCTTCGCCAGTACGGTCGTGTGGCCGTACCCGGAGTAGTAGGCGATGGCTACCCGCGGCTTCTTCGTCATGATGGTCTTCCTCACTGGAATACGTACTTCAGTTCGAATAAAGAGAAAACGACTCAGGCGGGAACGGCGGTCCGCTCGGTCTCCATACGGAAGTCCTGGCGCCCGTAGTCCTGCCAGGCGTGCTCGATGGCCTCGTCCACGTCCATCACCGGAGTGAGCCCGAAGATGCCGGAGATGGTCCGCAGCCGCTCCGGCATCGAGCCGCTGACCACGTGGTACGGAATCTCCAGCTCATCGAGCGTCTGCAGCAGCATCGTGTCGATGGTGGCCCGGAACCCCTCGTTCATCGGGCGGTGGCCGTCGGCGGCGATGGGCAGTTCGTGCTGGAGGTGGACATAGGCGTCGAAGGTGTTCTTCACGTGCGCCTTCAGGGCGTGGCCGTACTGCTCGACGACCTTCCCGAAGAACCGCATCTCCTCGGAGAGTTCGGTCGCCCGTCCCCCGGCGTTGTCCGCCGTGGCGTTGGGGTTCATGCCGTGAATGACCCGGCCCGCCCCGTACAGCCACTCCTGGAGGGAGGACCCGTCCGAGATGAACCGGTCGCCCAGCAGCGCCTCCTGGACCGCTCGGCCGGTGTGCCTGCGGAGCATCAGCTGAAGGAACTCGGCCGGCGCCACATCGGCGAGCGCCCTTCCGGGGAACGTCTCCGGCAGGATCTCCCGGATCGTCCGCGCCAGAGTGCGCGGAACCCCGGTGTAGTGCGACAGAGCCATCACCGTCGAGGTCTTCCCGGCGGAGTACGTCCCCGATATCGAGATCTTCACTGGCAGCCATCCCTTGGTTCATGGACACAGGACTCCCCACGAGGAGGCGACCCATCCAACCTGTTGGTTGGATATTGGCATGCTTTTCGGCTCGCCGTCCAACCTGTTGGTTGGGATCCTGCCACACCCTTCGCGGAACCGTCCAACCTGTTGGTTGGTCATGGCCAACCCTTGACCAAGCCATGACGAATCCCGGGGGGCCCCGGGCGCCGCACACGCCTCGCCCACCCCGTGGAGGCGCGACGCAAACTTTACGAAGATTCCAACCAACCGGTTGTAAGGCCCTACTCTGGGTCACATGGGACGCGATACAGAGAAGACGAAAAGGCTGCTGCTCGACGCCGCACGAGCCGAGTTCGCGCAGTACGGAATCGCCGGCGCGCGGGTGAACCGGATCGCCGAGAACGCAGGCATCAACAAGGAGCGCATCTACGGGCACTTCACCAGCAAGGAAGGACTGTTCCAAGCGGTGCTCGCCGAAGCCATGGCCGAGCTGGCCGAGGCCGTGAGGCCGGGCGAGGGGCCGGTGGGCGAGTACGTCGGGCGGATCTTCGACTACCACCGCAGCGATCCGACGCTGCTGCGGCTGCTGATGTTCGAAGCGCTCCAGCACGGCAACACACCGCAGGAACAGGACTCGTCGCGCGCCGAGTGGTACACCAGCGCTTCGAGGGCTCTGGCCACCACCACCGGCTACTCCCCCGCCATGGCCAACCAGCTGCTGCTGACCCTGATCGGGCTCGCCGCATGGCCGGTCGCGATGCCCCAGCTGGCCGAGTTCGCGCTGGCCGCGCAGGGCGACAGCGCACCGGGAGACGTCGACCTGCGCGAGTTCCTGATCTCCTTCGCGGAACGCGGCACGGCGCTCTGAGCGGAGCGCCCGCACTCCGCACCGGGCCCACCGCATTCGCACGTCCCGTCGGGCGGCGCAGAGCATGGGGAACGTCAGGGACCTCAGCAGCTGCGGCGCCCGACGGGACGAACACTCCCGGGCCCACGCACCACCGGCAGGCCGGTCGCCCGCCCGCGGCCTCCGGCCGCCAGGCAGAAGATGTGCCCGGAACCGGACTCGAACCGGTACGCCCCCGAGGGGCAGCGAGGTTTAAGCTCGCCGTGTCTGCATTCCACCATCCGGGCAAGGCGCGCGGGCCGCGACAATGGCTCAGAGCCTATCCGGCGGCATCCCCCGAACAGCGGCAGATCGCCCCAACGCTGTCTTATTTTATGGGCGCTTGATGGACCGTCATACATGGGTCACCCGCCTCGCTGCCCGCCCGAGCTGGTAGGGAGCCGTACCGCCCGCTGTCGGTGCATGCACGGGAATGACGGAAAGTAGCCCTCTTGTGCACGGGTCGGTACGGAGAGAAAGCGTTTCCCACGGCCGCCCGCCGACCCCGCCCCCACTCTCGGGGTCGCCGTCATACTCAAGGAGGACCCGGACCTCCTGGGGTCCGACCGGAGAGGGCCCCGGGAACGGGCACGCGGGCTGACTCGCGGAAGTAAAAGCGACGTGAGGATGGGAGACGTCCCCCCAAGCGTCCCGACAGGAGCACCACCGTGACCACGTACCCCCATGCCACGCAGCACCGCGCCACGGCGGTCGCGGCCCGCGCCACCGAACTCTCCAAGGTCTACGGGCACGGCGAGACCCAAGTCGTCGCGCTCGACCGGGTCTCGGTCGACTTCCGGCAGGGCGAGTTCACGGCGATCATGGGCCCCTCGGGCTCCGGCAAGTCGACGCTGATGCACTGCGTCGCCGGTCTGGACTCCTTCTCCTCCGGTTCGGTGCGCCTCGGTGAGACCGAGCTCGGCACCCTCAAGGACAAGCAGCTCACCCAGCTGCGCCGGGACAAGATCGGCTTCATCTTCCAGGCGTTCAACCTGCTGCCCACCCTGAACGCCCTGGAGAACATCACGCTCCCCATGGACATCGCCGGCCGCAAGCCCGACCAGGCCTGGCTGGACAAGGTCATCGAGATGGTCGGCCTGTCCGGGCGCCTCAAGCACCGGCCCTCCGAGCTGTCCGGCGGCCAGCAGCAGCGCGTCGCCGTGGCGCGTGCCCTGGCCAGCCGCCCGGAGATCATGTTCGGCGACGAGCCGACCGGAAACCTGGACTCCCGCTCGGGCGCCGAGGTGCTGGGCTTCCTGCGCAATTCGGTACGTGAGCTGGGCCAGACCGTCGTGATGGTCACCCACGACCCGGTCGCCGCCTCCTACGCGGACCGCGTCATCTTCCTCGCCGACGGCCGCATCGTCGACGAGATGCTGCACCCCACCGCCGACGGCGTCCTCGACCGCATGAAGGACTTCGACACCAAGGGCCGCACGAGCTGACCGGCTCCACCCGCCGGCCGGCCCCGGCTCCGCCCACCCGGGGCCGCACGAGCCGACCCCGGCTCCGCCCCCCCCCAAGGGCCGTACGAGCTGACCACCCGCTCCGGCTCCCCGGGACCCGCGTGCCGTGATCGGCGCCGGCCCCTCCCCCACTCAGGCTTCTCGAACCCTCCAGGACGTAACTCCCATGTTCCGCACCGCCCTGCGCAATGTGCTCGCGCACAAGGCCAGGCTGCTGATGACCGTGCTCGCCGTCATGCTCGGCGTCGCCTTCGTCTCCGGCACCCTGATCTTCAGCGACACCCTCCACAACGCCTTCCGCCAGCAGTCGGGCAAGGGGCTCGAAAAGGTGGCCGTCGGCATCAACGACTACGGCACCCCCGCCGACGCCGCCGAACAGCGCCCCGGCATCAGCCAGGCCCAGCTCACCAAGATCGCCACCGTGCCCGGCGCCGACAACGTCACCGGCTCCGTCGAGGGCTTCGCCGGTGCCGCCGACCGCGACGGCAAGCTCATCGCCCAGGGCTGGTCCAACAAGGGCGGCAACTTCTACCCCGGCAAGGACGGCAAGGACTGGCGCTACGCCTTCCCCGGCGGCCACGGCCCGGCGAACTCCGGCGAGATCGCCCTGGACACCAGGACCGCCGAGAAGGGCGGCTACAAGGTCGGCGACAAGATCCGCATCGCCACCAACCGCCCGGTGAAGGAGTACACCCTCTCCGGTGTCTTCACCACCGACCAGGGCACCGTGAACTCCGGCGGCAGCCTGGTGCTGTTCGACAACAGGACCGCGCAGGAGCTCTTCCTCAAGCCCGGCTTCTTCTCCTCGGCCACCGTGACCGCCGAGCCCGGCACCGAGCAGGGCGCACTGCAGGACGCGATCGTTCCGCTGGTGTCCAAGGACGCCACCGTGCAGACCGGCAAGCAGCTCGGTGACGCGGAGGAGAAGGTCGTCGCGGAGTCGACCAAGACCCTCACCCAGATCCTGCTGGGCTTCGCCGGGATCGCGCTGTTCGTCGGCGTCTTCCTGATCTCCAACACCTTCACCATGCTGGTCGCCCAGCGCACCAGGGAACTCGCGCTGATGCGGGCGGTGGGCGCCTCCCGCAAGCAGATCACCCGCTCGATCCTGGCCGAGGCCGGAATCGTCGGCCTGATCGCCTCGGTGATCGGCTTCGCCATCGGCATGGGCATGGCCGCGGGCCTCGGCCCGGTGATGGACGCCATGGACGCCCAGCTCCCCTCGGGCCCGCTGGTCATCGGTGTCACTCCGGTGCTCGCCTCGCTCGCCGTCGGCGTACTCATCACCATGTTCGCCGCCTGGCTGCCCGCCCGCCGGGCCGCCAAGATCCCGCCGGTCGCCGCGATGAACAGCGTGCACGCCACCCCGTCCATGAAGTCCCTGGTGGTACGGAACGTCATCGGCGCCATCATCACCGCCATCGGCGCGGTCACCGTCGTCGGCGGCGCGGCCGTGGGCAAGGAGACCGGCCGGCTGCTCATCGGCGGCGGCGCGTTCCTCGCCCTGATCGGCATCATCATCCTGATCCCACTGCTGTCGCGGCCGGTGATCGCCCTGGTGCGCCCGCTGCTGCACCGCGTCTTCAAGATCTCCGGCAAGCTGGCCGGGCTGAACTCGGTCCGCAATCCGCGCCGCACCGGCGCCACCGCCTCCGCGCTGGCCATCGGCCTGACCCTGGTCACCGGCCTGACGGTGCTCGGCGTGACCATGGGCCAGGCCATCGACAAGCAGACCACCGACGTGGTCACCGCCGACTACATGGTCAACATGGCCAACGGCTCCTCGCTGGACAAGTCCGTCGTCGAGACGCTCGCCAGGACGAAGGGCGTCGCAGCGGTCTCCCCGCAGCAGTTCGGCTCCCTCAAGGGTGCGGGCGACACCTACCAGGACGCGGTCGGTGTCACCCCCGGCGACGTCGAGAAGGTCCTGAAGCTCCCTGTGGTCAACGGCTCGCTGAGCCCTCTGGCCCGCGGTGAGGTCGCCGTCGACGAGAAGACCGCCAAGGCCGAGGGCTACCGGGTGGGCCAGACCCTGGACCTGGCCTACGAGGACGGCAAGAAGACCAAGCTCACCATCGGCGGCATCTACGGCCGCAACGAGTTCGTCTCCGGCATGCTGATCGACACCAAGCTGCTGACCGCGCACTCCCAGGACCCGCCCACCTACTCGGTGTACGTCGCCATGGACGGCGGCCCCAGCGCGGCCAACGAGCAGACCCTGGTCGACTCGCTCGGCAAGAACCCGGCGATCGTCTTCATGGACAGCGCCGACATCCGCAACGTGTTCGGCGGCGTCGTCAACCAGATGCTGAACATCATGTACGGCCTGCTCGCGATGGCACTGGTCATCGCCGTGCTCGGGGTCGTCAACACCCTCGCGATGTCCGTCTTCGAGCGCCAGCAGGAGATCGGCATGCTGCGGGCGATCGGCCTGGCCCGCACCAAGGTCAAGACCATGATCCGCCTGGAGGCCGTGGTGATCTCGGTGTTCGGCGCGGTCGTCGGTGTGGTCCTGGGTACGTTCCTGGCCTGGGCCATCGGTCAGACCATCAAGGACCAGGTCGTCGGCTACTCGCTGGTCATCCCGTGGGACCGGATCGGCATCTTCCTGCTGCTGGCCGGCGTGGTCGGCGTACTGGCCGCCATGTGGCCCGCCCGCAGCGCGGCCCGGCTGAACATGCTGTCCGCCATCAAGGCGGAGTAGCCCGGGACACGGGACACGGGGCGGCCCCCGCGACGTACACACACGTACGTCGCGGGGGCCGCCTCCTTTGTCCGCCGGGTGTCCCGCCGGGTGTCCGCCGGGGTCAGGAGCCCTTGCAGTAGCTCATGATCTGGGCGTGGTTCGCCTTGAACTGGTCGTAGAGCGCCGCGTTGTCGATCTTCAGCAGCGTCTCGTCGTTGGCGCGCAGCGCCGCGTAGCTGTAGTTGTGACTGCCGGTGAAGACCAGCTTGCGGCCGGTCTTGCCCTCGTAACTGCCGTTCACCAGAACGTACTTGGAGTGCAGTCCGACCGGGTTCTTGCCAGGGCGGGCCTCCGCGCACTCGACGCGCTCGGTGAGCTTGCCCGCCAGGATGGAGGAGACGTCCGCGCTCATCGACGTACCGCCGTCGTTGGCGAGGATCACCTTGCAGCCGGCCGACTTCATCGACACCAGCTTCTCGGCGACCTCACGGCGCGAGAAGAGGTTGGCGGCCACCCGCACCTCGGTGCCCGCGCCGCAGTCGACGTTGCCCAGGATGAGCGAGACGGTGTCGGTGGAGGCGTCGTCGTTCCACTTCTTGCCCGCGGCTTCCTTACGGGGGAAGAAGTAGGTCTTGTAGGCGCCCGCGGAGGGGGTCTTGTAGTAGTCGTTGTTCACCTGCCGCTTCGACAGGTCGGCGAAGTAGTTCTGATATACGCCGTACAGGGCGGCGTCGACGATCGTCACCGCGTTGTTGAACAGGTCGGTGCGCTGCAGGCTCGTCATGTTGGCGGAGGCCTGCACGACCACGTTCTTGGTGCCGCCGGTCTCGGAGAACAGCCAGAACTTGTTGTGGTTGATCGAGCCGTCGCCGGAGCCCGACACCAGCTCGCGCGAGCCGATGCAGCCGCGGTTGACGCCGCAGTTGGTGACGAACGAGCCCTTGGACTGGTCCGTGCCGAGCGCGGTCTTCAGGGCGTTGTACTGGCCACCGTCACCGGTCGCCGCGTTGTCGATGACGATCTTCACGTTGACGCCGCGCGCCTTGGCGTCCGCGAGGGCGCCGGAGACCTGGGTGTCGGTGAAGGAGTAGAGCCCGGCGGTGATGGTGGAGCCCGCCGGGGCCCCGGTGATCAGGTTCTTCACGTGGTCGCGGATCCGGCTCTGCGCGGCGCTGTCGCCGGCCGGGTCGTTGAAGGTCGCGCCGGTGGTGACGGCTGCCGCCGCCTCGGGCGCGCCGCCCGCGAAGGCGGTGCTGACCGGTACCGCGAGTGCCACCACGGCGGCTCCCGCCCCCCACAGCCACATCCGCTTCGTCCGCGCGTGCTTCGGGTGCTGCACGTCGCATCCCCTCTTTCTCTGACGTGTGCAGAAACGGCCCGTTAAGGCCAGAAACGACGGAACTCCACGCCCCGGAGTCCCGAAAGGACTCTTGGAGCACGGAGTTCCGCAATCTCTGAACATATCTGTGTCAGAAACGGAAGGAAGGTATCTCCCCCAGGTGGTTACGCACTCCTTTCACTCCACACACGGGCCCGCAGTGGCATCCCGGACGTCCCCGACGACTCGGGCCTCACCGCCAGCACCTGGTTCACACCGATCTTGTTTCGCTCGAAGGAGAGCGCGGAGGCCGCCATGTAGAGCCGCCAGACGCGGGCCCGGCCGGGGGTGACCATGCGGCGGGCGGCGTCCCAGTTCTTCTCCAGGCGGGCCACCCAGTGGCGCAGCGTCAGCGCGTAGTGCTCACGGATCGACTCCAGGTCGCGGACCTCGAAACCGGCCTCCTCCAGCAGCTCCACGGTCCGCCCCACCGGGGCGAGTTCACCATCGGGGAAGACGTACCGGTCGATGAACTCGTCCACCTGGTACGCCCCTTCGTCGCCCACCGGGCGCCGGGCGATCTGGTGGTTGAGCAGCCTGCCGCCCGGCTTCAGCAGGGCGTACAGATCGGCCGCGTACTCGGCGTACTGCACCGAACCGACGTGCTCGGCCATCCCGATCGAGGAGATCGCGTCGTAGGGGCCGTCGCATACGTCGCGGTAGTCCTGCACCCGGATCTCGATGCGGTCGGTGAGCCCCTCCTCGGCGATCCGCTTGCGGGCGTACGCGGCCTGTTCGGTCGACAGGGTGACGCCGGTGACCTGGACGCCGTACTGACGCGCCGCGTGGATCGCCATCGACCCCCAGCCGCAGCCGACGTCCAACAGCCTCTGCCCGGGCCCCAGTTCGAGCTTGCGGGCGATCAGGTCGAGCTTGTCGCGCTGGGCGTCCTCCAGGGTGGCGGACTCGTCGGGGAAGTAGGCGCAGGAGTAGACCATGGACGGGCCGAGGACGAGGGCGTAGAAGTCGTTGCCCACGTCGTAGTGGTGGCTGATGGATTCCTTGTCGCGGCGCTTGGTGTGCAGCGGTCCGGTGTGGCGGCGCAGTTCCTCGGCGGGTGCGGGCGGCGGCGGCAGGGGGCCGCCCAGCTTGAGCAGTTCCCTGGCGGCGGCGCGCAGGGCGGGGTCGCGGAGAGGGTGGACGGAGCCCTTCGCTTCGTCGTCGCGTTCCCAGATCAGCCCGGCGAGGACGCCCAGGGCCTCGTACAGATCCCCCTCGATGTCCAGCTCACCGGCCACCCAGGCACGCGCGAGCCCCAGCTCGCCGGGCTTCCAGAGCAGCCGACGCAGCGCCTTGCGGTCGCGTATCACCAGGACGGGTGCACCCGGTGGTCCCGCTTCGCTGCCGTCCCAGGCGCGGATGCGGACCGGGAGCGGGGTGGAGAGGAGTTCCTCGGCAAGAGTGGTCAGCCGCTGCGCGGCATCGGCCATGGTGCACACCTCCGTTGTCTTCGTCGACGTACCTCTCGAATAACACCGGAGGACGGCTGCCGCATCCCGGTTCACGGCAACGAGAAGGCAAAGTGGATGGCCAGTGCATTTAAAACTGTGCGCGGGCGTTTCCTGCGAAGGGACGGCGGTACGCCGAAGGGGCCGCCCGCACCACGGATGGCGGGCGGCCCCTTCGGGACGTGCGTGACTACGGGCGGGGCCGGGGCGTCAGGACGCCTTGGCCTCGGTCTTCTCGGGCTGCGCGGCGGCCGGGACCTTCACCGCGTCGACCGGACGGGGCGCCGGCTTGGCGGCCTCGTAGAACTCCTCGCGAGGAGTCTCCATGGCGCCGAGCGAGACGACCTCGCGCTTGAGGAACATCCCCAGCGTCCAGTCGGCCAGCACCCGGATCTTGCGGTTGAACGTCGGCATCGCCATGCCGTGGTAGCCGCGGTGGGCGTACCAGGCGAGACGGCCCTTGAGCTTGATCTTCATCTTGCCCATGACGATCATCGCGACGCCCTTGTGCAGGCCGAGACCCGCGACCGCGCCCTTGTTGGCGTGGCTGTACTCCTTCTGCGGGAAGCCCCGCATGCCGGAGACCACGTTGTCGCCGAGGACCTTGGCCTGACGCAGCGCGTGCTGGGCGTTCGGCGGGCACCAGGCGTTGGGGTTGCCGGCCTTGCGGCCGACCATGTCCGGGACCTGGGCGTTGTCGCCGGCGGCCCAGATGTAGTCGCTGCCCTGGACCTGGAGGGTGGCCTGGGTGTCGACGTGACCACGCGGGCCGAGCGGCAGACCGAAGCGGGAGAGCGCCGGGTTGGGCTTGACGCCCGCGGTCCACACGATGGTGTTGGACGCGACCTCGACACCGTTGTTCAGCTTGACGTCGCCGTCGATGCAGGAGTCCATGCCGGTCTTGAGGTAGACCTCGACACCGCGGGACTCCAGGTGCTTCTTGCCGTACTCGCCGAGCTTGGGACCGACCTCGGGGAGGATCTTGTCGGCGACGTCGACGAGCAGGAAGCGCATGTCGTCGCGCGACACGTTGCTGTACTGCTTGGCGGCGTCGCGGGCCATGTCCTCGACCTCGCCGATCGTCTCGGCACCGGCGAAGCCGCCACCCACGAAGACGAAGGTCAGCGCCTTGCGGCGGACGTCCTCGTCGGTCGTGGAGTCGGCCTTGTCGAGCTGCTCGATGACGTGGTTGCGCAGACCGATGGCCTCTTCGACGCCCTTCATACCGATGCCCTGCTCGGCGAGGCCGGGGATCGGGAAGGTGCGCGAGACCGCGCCCATGGCGATGACCAGGTAGTCGAAGGGCAGCTCGTAGGCCTCGCCGACGAGCGGCGAGATCGTGGCGACCTTGCGGTCCTGATCGATGGTGGTGACGCGACCAGTAAGCACCTCGGCCTTGGGGAGGACGCGTCGCAGCGGTACGACGACGTGCCTCGGCGAGATGTTGCCGGCGGCGGCTTCGGGCAGGAAGGGCTGGTAGGTCATGTACGAGCGCGGGTCGACGACCGTGACGGTCGCTTCCGCATAACGCATCTTCTTGAGAATGCGTCGTGCCGCGTACAGGCCTACGTACCCACCGCCTACTACGAGGATCCTGGGACGCTCCGTGGTGCTCATGCAATCGAGTATCCACCCCCTCCGAGGGGGTACCTCGTGAGCCCCTTCACAAGCTCCGCGACCCCCTCTGCTACACTCCGCCGCCCGCGTGACATTGATCATGCCGCGAAGGGGAACCATTGCACACAGTGAGGGCCCGAAAACCGCTCCCCAGCAGGCCCGATGGCCTCTCGTGCCCACTGGACCACTTATCTTTTTCCTACGCCGACCACCCGCCCGGAACCGTCCGTTATGCACGCACTAGGGCCGTCCGGCCCGCCCGAGTGGCCCAGGCGCGTAAAAAAGGGGCCCGATGGGCCCCTTTTCCTTGTGAAGAAGTTCACGAAGTTCGTTCCGCGCGGTGCCGGGCGGGCCTCCGTCAGGCGATCGACCAGCCGATGCCGTCCAGAATGTCGTGCTCCGAGACCACCACTTCGCCGGCGCCCGTCCGCTCCATGAGGGCGAGCAGGATGAGCGAGCCCGCGACGATGACGTCGACCCGGCCGGGGTGCATGGCGCCGACCGACGCCTTCTCCTCGTGGGTGGCGGCGATCAGCGACTCGGTGATCTCACGGACCCGCTCGTACGGGATCCGGGAGTGGTGGATGGCCCGGGTGTCGTACTCGGGCAGCCCCAGCGCGATCGCGGCGACCGTGGTCACCGACCCGGCGAGACCGACGAGCGTACGGCCGCCCCCGTCCAGCGGGACGCTCTGCCCGGCCAGATCCAGGGCCGCCTCGATGTCGGCACGGATCGCGGCCACCTCGAACGGGGACGCCGGAGCGGCGGGCGAGTGCCGCTCGGTCAGCCGTACGCAGCCGATGTCGACCGACCGCGCGGCCTCCACCGACTCCCGGCCCGCCACGATCTCGGTGGACCCGCCGCCGATGTCCACCACCAGATAGTCCTGGCCGCTGCCCGCCAGCTCCTTGGTCGCCCCGGTGAAGGAGAACTCCGCCTCCTGGTCGCCGGTGATCACCTCGGGCTCGACGCCCAGGATCTCCAGCACCCCACTGACGAACTCGTCCCGGTTCTCCGCGTCCCGGGACGCGGAGGTCGCCACGAAGCGGACCTTCTCCGCCCCGAGCGACTTGATGATCTCCGCGTACTCACGGCACGCGGCGAAGGTCCGCTCCAGCGCCTCGGGCGCCAGCCGTCCGGTCCTGTCCACGCCTTGGCCGAGCCGGACGACGGTCATCCGCCGGTCCAGGTCGACGAGCTCACCCGTCACGGGGTCCGCGTCGGCGACCAGCAGCCGGATCGAGTTCGTACCGCAGTCGATGGCCGCGACGCGCGTCACTTGTCACCCTCCGTCGACTTGTCGGCACAAGGGGTCACGCACGCGCCCTTGGCCCACCACTCGGGCAGCAGCGCGAGCGCCTCGTCACCGAAGGGGTTCACACCGGGGCCCGCGACCAGCGAGTGGCCGACCAGTACGTGCAGGCACTTCACCCGGTCGGGCATCCCGCCGGCGCTCGGAAAGCCCACCAGCTCCTCGATCTCGTCGCGCCGCTTCAGGTAGTCCTCGTGCGCGGCCCGGTAGGTGTCGGCCAGCTCCTGGTCCGTGGACAGCCGCGCCTGCATCTCCTTCATCAGGCCGGAGCCCTCCAGAGTGCCGATCGCGCCGGTCGCCTTGGGGCAGGTCATGTAGTACAGCGTCGGGAACGGCGTGCCGTCCTCCAGCCGCGGGGCCGTCTCGACCACGTCCGGGTTGCCGCAGGGGCAGCGGTGCGCGATGGCGCGCAGCCCGCGCGGCGGGCGGCCCAGCTGGAGCTTGAACGCCTCGATGTCCCTGTCGGTGGGCTCGGTGCGCGGCGTGGTCGGGGGCGGGGTGTCCATGCGTGCCTTCTGTCGCTTCTGTTCTGCCGGTGAGGGGTGGTGCGGTGGTACGGGGAGGGGGCCGGTCGGCGTTCCGGGGCTACGGCTCCTGGCGGTCGGCCTCGTCGACGCCGCCCCAGAGGTTGGAGTACCAGGGCTGGTCGGCCGCCTCGTCGTGGCCGGGCCGCTGGGGGGCACCCGCGTTCGGGTCGTACACCGTGAAGCCGGTCTCGCCGGGCTTCACATAGTGAAGGTGCTCACGGGAGAGCCGCACGATGTACGCGTCGTCCTGGAGCCTGGCCTTGGCGTCGCGCAGCTGCTCCACCCGGCGCTCCGCCTCGTTCCTGGCCTGCTCGGTGTCATTGATCTCGGTGCGCTGGGAGAAGTACTGCCGTATCGGATAGGCGAGCGCCACCACCAGCGTGCACATCACCAGGACCAGCAGCGCGGCACGGCCGGTGAGCCGGGAACGGCGGGCCTGCCGGCGGGTCTGGGAACGGTAGACACGGGCGGCGGTCTGCTCGCCGAGCAACCGAAGCCTGGTCGTGGTGGAGAACCGGTCCTTGCCTGCCACTGCCTGCCGCCTCCCCGATGCCTCTGTACGCACCTACGTCCCCGGACACGGTACGGGACCGTGGCCGGGGACGTAGGGACGACTGGCGTGCCAGCCGGGGCGCTTAAGAGGTCTTGGCCTCAGCTGCGCCTATTGGTTGTCAGAGCGCTCTGCGTCACTAGTTCGCAGAGCGCTGAGCCTGACTAGTTCGCAGAGCGCTGAGCCTGACTAGTTCGCAGAGCGCTGTGCCTGACTAGTTCGCAGAGCGAAACCGCGGGAACGCCGAGCGACCGGCGTACACCGCGGCGTCGTCGAGGATCTCCTCGATGCGCAGCAGCTGGTTGTACTTGGCGACGCGGTCCGAGCGGGCCGGGGCGCCGGTCTTGATCTGGCCGCAGTTCACCGCGACCGCGAGGTCGGCGATGGTGACGTCCTCGGTCTCGCCGGAACGGTGCGACATCATGCACTTGAAGCCGTTGCGCTGGGCGAGCTCGACGGCGTCGAGGGTCTCGGTCAGCGAACCGATCTGGTTGACCTTGACGAGCAGCGCGTTGGCGGAGCCCTCGTCGATGCCGCGGGCCAGACGCTCCGGGTTGGTGACGAAGAGGTCGTCGCCGACGATCTGGACCTTGGCGCCCAGCTTGTCGGTGAGGACCTTCCAGCCCGCCCAGTCGTCCTCGTACAGCGGGTCCTCGATGGAGACCATCGGGTACGCGGAGACGAGCTCCTCGTAGTACTCGGTCATCTCGGCGGCCGAGCGGGACTTGCCCTCGAACTCGTACTTGCCGTCCTTGTAGAACTCGGACGCGGCGACGTCGAGCGCGAGCGCGATCTGCTCGCCGGGGATGTAACCGGCCTGCGTGATGGCCTCGACGATCAGGTCGAGCGCGGCGCGGTTGGACTCCAGGTTCGGGGCGAAGCCGCCCTCGTCGCCCAGGCCGGTGGACAGGCCCTTGGTCTTCAGCACCTTCTTGAGGGTGTGGTAGACCTCGGCGCCCCAGCGAAGGGCCTCGGAGAAGGACTCCGCGCCGATCGGGGCGATCATGAACTCCTGGATGTCGACGTTGGAGTCGGCGTGCGACCCACCGTTGAGGATGTTCATCATCGGGACGGGCAGCAGGTGCGCGTTCGGGCCACCGAGGTAGCGGAACAGCGGCAGGTCCGAGGCCTCGGACGCGGCGTGCGCGACGGCGAGGGAGACACCCAGGATGGCGTTGGCGCCGAGGGAGCCCTTGTTCTCGGTGGCGTCGAGGTCGAACATCGCCTGGTCGATCAGGCGCTGCTCGGTCGCGTCGTAGCCGACGAGCTCCGGGCCGATCTGCTCGATGACGGCGAGGACGGCCTTCTCGACACCCTTGCCCATGTAGCGGTTGGGGTCACCGTCACGAAGCTCGATGGCTTCGAAGGCACCGGTGGAGGCGCCGGACGGAACAGCAGCACGACCCGTGCTGCCGTCGTCGAGGCCGACCTCGACCTCGACCGTGGGGTTGCCTCGGGAGTCCAGGATTTCCCGGGCTACGACGACGTCGATGGACGGCACGAGCATCTCCTTATGGGATGTGACGCGTAAGGGGCGCCCGCTGAGGGCGCGCAGTGCAGGGTCGCTTTCGGCCTTGCGACAAGAGCCTAACGTGACCGGGGCCATCGGCCAGCCGATCGACCGTCCCGTGGGACGAAAAGATGCCTGAATGCCTGTAATACAGGACGAAAGACTCTGTGCGTCGCAACTTTCCGTGGCCCGCGCGTTCACCTTGTGTACGGATGCGGGCCGCGAGACGCAGCGGATCGAGACGCAGCGGATCAAGGCGTAGCGGATACGGAAAAGACCCCGGCCCGGCGCGTACGGGGGGAAGTCGCGCCCGGCCGGGGTCCGGCATGGGGGTCGGCGGGGGTGGGCCGCCGCCCCCACGGGGGTCAGCTCAGGTGGAGCTGCTGACCCGGGTAGATGAGGTCGGCGTTGGAAACGACGTCCTCATTCAGGTCTGCGATGTGCTGCCAGCCGCCCTTGACGCCCTTGGCCTCGGCGATCTTCGAGAGGGTGTCGCCGGACTTGACCTTGTACTCGCCGTCACCCTTCTTGATCTGGCCACCGGCCTTGGACTCGACCTTGGGGACCTCGACCTTGGGGGCCTGGCGGGTCTCGCTGCGGGAAGCGGGCGCCTCTTCGCGCTTCTTCTCCACCTTCGGGGCGGACTGCTTGGCGGAGCCCGAACCGGTGCTGACGCCCGGGTCGACACCGTCGTTGCTCAGGTTGCCGGCGCCGGCGCAGGCCCAGGCACCCGGGCCCTGGATGGCGAGCAGCTTCTCGGCCGCGGCTATCTGCTGGCCCTTGGAGGCCTGGTCGGCGCGCGGGGCGTACTGGGTACCGCCCGCGGCGGCCCAGGAGGACTGCGAGAACTGCAGACCGCCGTAGTAGCCGTTACCGGTGTTGATGGACCAGTTGCCGCCGGACTCACACTGGGCGACAGCGTCCCAGGTGTCGACGGAGGCGGCGGAGGCCGAGGTGGCCCCCATCAGCGGAGCGGCTACCGCCACACCGGCGACACCGGCGTAGGCGGCGACGCGGGTGGCCTTGGACGCACGGCGGTGCTTGCCCTTGCTGAAAAGCGACATGGAAATATCCCCTCACCGACGCCTTCGAGGTGAGCTGTCGGGTTCGGGCTGTGAGTTCGCCCGGCCGCTTCGCGTCCCGCAACTGCCTTACCGGCACTCGCGTTCCACTCTTCGGCTTCACCCCAAGCCGTTCCTCGCACGTCCTTCGACGTCCGGGCCCGGCACTTACCTTGGGTCCCCCGCTCCTGCCTACGGCGCTTACGCGACGACTGCTCCCGAGGCCCGCCGGCAGGATTCGGCGTGACGGGCTCCGGTGCTCACCGGTGGCGAACGAGGACGACCGTAAACACACAAGTCCCCGATGTTCAAAGACGAACATCGGGGACATCTCACCCCTACTTGCCCTTCCGCACCGCCCGTTTATGCAGGTCAGAAGGGCCACGGCAGGAGCACCCGGACGGGACACGCCAGTTGGGGCGAAGAGACTCATGTCTCACTCGCACGAAACCGGACATAAACCCTCGAACTACCCGAGTTTTGTGAACGTTTCCGGGTTGCTTACGGGTTACTTCGCGCCCAGCTCAAGGTGCTGGCCAGGCAGGATGAGGTCCGGGTCGCCACCCAGCTCGCCACGGTTGGCCTCGTAGAGCGCCGCCCAGCCGCCGGGCACCTTCTCCTCGTCGGCGATGTGCCAGAGGTTGTCACCGGCCCGCACGGTGTACGTCGCTTCCTCGCCGGGCCCCGCGGGGGACTTGCCGCCCCCGCGCGAGGCGTGGCGGCCGGACTCGCGGTCGTCGGCGCCGGGAGGCGCGGTGGGGTCGGCGGACGGGTCGGCCGACGGATCCTGGGTCGGGTCCTGGGCCGGATCCTGCGACGGGTCGGCCGACGGATCCGCGGAACTGCCCGTTCCGGGAAGGGAGTTCTCCGGGGCCGGCGTACCGCGGTGCTTGCCGTTGCCCGTGGAGGCGTCCGGCTGGCCCGGGGTGGCGGGAGTCTCCGTGCCGGGCGTGGCACCCGGAGCGGGCCGCCCGGTGCTCGGGTCGGCATCCGGGTCCGTGCCCTCGCCCGGAGTCGCGTTCGGGCCCGTGCTGGGCGAGACGCTGGAGCCGGGGGTGGGCTCGGCGGGAGTGGTGGGAGTGGCCGGTGCGGTGGCCCCGCCGGACGGAGTACCCGCGTCCGGCGTGCCGTCCTGGGCGTCCCCGTCGGTCGGGTGCCCGGCCGGCGGTCTGGTCTGCGCACCGGAATCCGTACCGGCGTCCGCGCCCGGGTCGGCGGCGTCCACGCCCCCCGTACCGGAACCGGAGGCATTGCCACCGCCCGGCGCCAGGCCGGATATGACCGCACAGCTGGGCCACGCCTGCGGGCCCTCGGCCGCGAGCATCTTCTCGGCGACCCTCACCTGCTGCGCCCGGCTCGCGAGGTCGGCCTGCGGCGCGTACTCCACGCCGCCGTACTGCTCCCACTTCTCCTGCGAGAACTGGAGCCCGCCGTAATACCCGTTGCCCAGGTCGGCACTCCACATGCCACCGCTCTCGCACTCGGCGACGCGGTCCCAGGTGTTCGCATCCGCCGCCGAGGCGCTGGTCGCACCCAGCAGCGGAATCGCGAGCGCGGACCCGGTCACCCCGGCCGCGACGATGAGAGCGGGTGCCTGACGCGGACGACGGTGCCGACCGTTCCCGGAACGCATGCGGTTGCCTTTCAGCTGACGACGACTCGGATTTCGGACCATGACTACCGAGTCGCCCGTGAACGTAGCCCTACTCGAACACCCGTCACAAGTCGATGCAGTGCAGATCACGCGAAGGTCACATTGCTGAACAAGCGTCAGATCCTGTGTGCTTCAGCCCACCTCGCGCCGTACGAAAAGCGCGCGACGTCCGTCCATGCCGCGCCCATCAGGCAACTTCGGGCGCAGCAGCCCCAAAGCGGTGTCGCACCGCGATAGTGAGCGGCGGAATCGCCGGACGACGGTGTGCCGGAACTCCTCGGCTGCTCGCGTGCAGCGTGCCCAGGACCACGGGCCAGCGTGCCCAGGACTACGGGCCACTACCCCGACTGCCATGACATCAACTGCCGTTTCCTGATGGGGTGCCGTGCCCTGATGTCGGGTCCCGAAGAGCCCCTTGCGCCCGTCACGTGACATGGCGGCCGGCCCCTCGCCGCCTCTGCTCGGCGGCCCTTTCGCCCAACTCGATGACACGGCGCTCGTACGTGCTGTTGTCACCGGGATGGCTGCGACCCCGGTCCGTGGCCTGTCTGCGACAAGCCGGTCCGTCCCGGGGCGGCTTTCGAGAGCCCCGGAGACTGCTTTCTCTACGTACTTGCCGAAGAGAGTGACTGAAAGGTGGCTCTTGAGCCGGCCTTCGCAGATTCCGCCCTGGGCTATGAGACCGAAGCCGCGAGCTGATTAACCGATCCCCCACGTCGCACACCACACATACGGTCGAACTCACAAACGCATTCGCGTGGAGTACGGCACATCGTGGGCCGCCCGTCGCACTGCCGAAGCCCCGTGTCAGCGGGCCGGGTACCGTCGTGGCGTGAACACGCTGCATCCCACGCCGGAACTCTTCACCTGGGAGTTCGCCACCGACCCGTATCCCTCGTACGCATGGCTGCGAGAGAACTCCCCCGTCCACTGGACCACCCTGCCCAGCGGAGTCGAGGCGTGGTTGGTCACCCGGTACTCCGATGCGCGGCAGGCGCTCGCCGATCAGCGGCTGAGCAAGAACCCCGCCCACCACGCCGAGGACGCCGCGGGAAAGAGCAGGACCGGCATCCCTGGCGAACGCAGCGCCAACCTCATGACGCACCTGCTCAACATCGATCCCCCGGACCACACCCGGCTCCGGCGGCTCGTCTCCAAGGCGTTCACCCCACGCCGAGTCGCGGAGTTCGCGCCCCGGGTGCAGGAGTTGGCAGACGAACTCCTGGATCAGTTCGTGGCCAAGGGCGAAGCCGATCTCATTCACGAATACGCATTCCCGCTGCCCATTTACGCGATTTGCGATCTCCTGGGTGTGCCCCGTGAGGACCAGGACGACTTCCGCGACTGGGCCGGAATGATGATTCGCCACGGGGGTGGGCCGCGGGGCGGGGTGGCGCGATCCGTGAAGAAGATCCGGAATTACCTTGCCGAGTTGATTCACCGTAAACGTGAAACCCTCGGGGCCGACGGGTCGGAGGACGACCTGATCTCCGGATTGATCCGGGCCAGCGATCACGGCGAACACCTCACCGAGGAAGAAGCCGTGGCCATGTGCTTCGTGCTTCTCTTCGCGGGATTCGAAACCACTTTGAATCTCATCGGCAATGGGGCACTCGCCCTCATGAAGAACCCCGCACAGAGGAGCCTTCTCCAGGAGAGTCTCGACCGTGGCGAAACGGCTCTACTGGAAACGGGGGTCGAGGAACTGCTCCGATTCGACGGCCCGGTGGAGATGGCCACGTGGCGATATGCGACGGAACCCCTCGAAATCGGTGGCATCTCGATCGCCGTCGGGGACCCCGTCCTCGTCGTGCTGGCCGCCGCCGACCGCGACCCCGCGAAGTTCGACTGCCCCAACACCCTTGACCTCGCCCGCAAGGACAACCCGCACCTGGGCTACGGCCATGGCATCCACTACTGCATCGGCGCTCCGCTAGCCCGGCTGGAGGGCCAGACCGCGCTGGCCACGCTGCTGCGCCGGCTGCCGGACCTGGAGTTGGCGGTGGCTCCGGAGGAGCTGCGCTGGCGCGGTGGGTTGATCATGCGGGGGCTTCGGGTGCTGCCGGTTGCTTTCACGCCGCGCCGAGCGTGAAGAGGCACGCCCCACGAGGACCGAAGGCTCTCGAAGGTTGGCCGACCGGAGTGCCGCTTCGTGGTCGCCCGCCTCGGCAGCGGCGCGCAGTCAGCACTCGGTGCGGTCCAGTAGGACACGGCCGAGCAGCACGGCCGACTTCTGGGCGCCACATGGGCGACCCTACTCAGCCCCCGCCCGCTCGGCGGCGACGATCGCGTCCCGGTAGGTGCGGGCGGCGGCCCTGAGCGCCGTCTCCGGGTCCGTCCCCGACTCCTCGGCCCGTGCCGCCAGTGCCAGCAGCTGGTAGCCGATGCCGCCGTCGCCGCTCGGGAGCGGCGCTTCGAGCCCCGCCGTGCGTACCCGGGAAGCCAGCTTGGCCGCCAGGGCCAGGGCGGGCTGGCCGAGCGGGATGCCTTCGGTGATCGAGTCGCGTTGCTTTTCGACCGCCTTGGTGCGGAGCCAGTGGGCCTTGACGTCGGCGGGGGTTTCGGCGGTGGCGTCGCCGAAGACATGGGGGTGCCGGTGGATGAGCTTGTCGATGAGGGTGGCGGCGACGTCGTCGATGGAGAAGGGCTCGTCGCCTTCCTCGCCGGAGGCCTCCTGGGCGATGCGGGCGTGGAAGACGACCTGGAGGAGGACGTCACCGAGCTCCTCGCGGAGTTCGGTGCGGTCGCCGGTCTCGATGGCCTCGACGAGTTCGTAGGACTCTTCGATGCCGTACTTGGCAAGGCCCTGGTGGGTCTGGGTGGAGGACCACGGGCACTCGCGGCGGATCCGGTCCATGACGTCGACCAGGTCGAGGAACCGGGCGCCGGGAAGGTCGTACGAACCGGGGAGCAGCTCCAGGTCGGGCATCTGGACCCGGTTGGATCCGGCGAGGCGGGCGAGGCCGTCGGTGAGACGCTGGTCTCCCTCGCCGGAGGGCAGGACGACGGCGGTGCGGTCGCCCTCGGTGCAGTAGGCGACGAGTTCCTCGGCCGTCGGGACGTGGTGCTCGACGGTGACGCCCGCCTCGTGGAGGTACGGCAGCTGCGGGTGGCGGGTGTCGGCGCACAGCACCCGGTCCGCGGCGCGCAGCGTCTGCCAGGCGGGCCAGGACAGCAGGCCGGGGGCGACCCGGTGACTGGCGGTGAGCAGGACGATGCGGCCGGGGGCGGGAGCGTCGGCGGCGGCGCGGGCGTCGGGTGTTTCGGTGGTCACGTCTTCGACGGTACCCGGGGGGTCCGACAACGCCCGCCGCGGTGGGGTGCGGGAGGGAGGAGGGCGGCTGGGGGACGGCGGGGGGCGAGGACGGTTACGGCGCCTGCTGGGGCTCCGGTGCCTGACCCTCGCCCGGGCCCTGGCCCTGACCCTCGCCCGGACCCTGGCCCTCGCCCGGCTGTCCCGCCGCCTCGGCGTCGTCGGTGGTCTTGGTCTTCTGGGTGATCCACGGGGTGCGGTACTCGCCGAGGCCGATCTGCTCGTTGTTCCAGGAGCCGTAGCGCGGGTTGACGTTGATCTTCAGGGCCTTGGAGGCCTTGGCGAGGACCGCGGTGATCTTCTGCTGGCCCTCGGGGGTGGCGAGGTCGGCCTGGTTGGCGGCGGAGAGCTTGGTGAGCAGGATCTCCTGGCGCAGGGCCTCCTCGATCTGGTCCGGCGCGTAACCGCGGCCGAGCAGCTTGGCGGCGACCTTGTCCTCGCCGCCCTCGTAGGAGACGGCGGCTGCGCGGGTCTGCTGGATCTCCTTGCGGGTGACGGTGATCCCCGCGTCCTTCGCGGCGCGCTCCACGACCATGGCGAAGATCATGCCGTGCAGCTTGGCGCGGCCGAGCTGGCCGGTGCTGCTGACCAGCTGGGCCGCCTGCGGGGTCTTCGCCTGCGCCGCCCGTACGTCCTTGACCTGACTCTGCAGGGACGACACCTCGATGCGTTCGCCGCCCACCAGGGCTGCCGCGCCGGGATGCGCGTCGCTGCCGCACGCGGTGAGGAGCGGGGCTGCGGCGAGCAGTCCGGCAGAGAGGAGGAGTGTGGTGCGGGTGCGCGTGCGGCGGTGCAAAGGGTGCCTCCCGGGGCGGTGATCGCAGCTCGGTGAAGTGGAGTGTCGGGTGGGCTAACTGGCCTTGCGGAGTTGATGTTAGGCAGCCGGAGTGGTCCGGGCCACTGGTTCGACCAACGAGTCGCCGGGATACGGGGATGCGCCGGGGGCGGGGCGCGGGCTGGTGTTCGTCTCGCTCACCAGGAAGTGGGGGCGGCGTTTGGCCTCGTAATAGATCCGGCCGACGTATTCGCCGACGACTCCGAGCATCACCATCTGTACGCCGGCGAGTGCGGTGACGGCGACGAGCAGGGTCACATAACCGGGGGTTTTCACTCCGTTGACGAGGGCGTCACCAACAATCCACGCCGTGTATGCGAAGGCGAGAGCGAGCAAGAGCAGGCCCAGGTAGAGGGCGGCTCGGAGGGGTTTGTTGTTGAAGGAAAGAACGCCGTCCAGGCCGTAGTTGAGGAGTTTCCCGAAGGTCCAGGTGGAGCGACCCTGTTCGCGGGCGAGGTTTTCGTAGGTGAAGGTCGCCGTCGGGAATCCGATCCAGGCGAAGAGGCCTTTGGAGAAGCGGTTGTATTCGGTGAGCTGGAGTACGGCGTCGACGGCGCGGCGGGAGAGCAGGCGGAAGTCACCCACTCCGTCGACGAGTTCCACGTCGACAAGTCGATTGACGAGACGGTAGTAGGCGCGGGCGGTGAGGGTGCGGGTGACGCGGTCGCCGGTGCGGGTACGGCGGGCGACGACCTGGTCGTGGCCCTGGTGGTGGAGTTCCAGCATCCGGCCGATGAGTTCGGGTGGGTGCTGGAGGTCGGCGTCCATGATGACCACCGCGTCGCCCTCCGCGTGCCGCAGGCCGGCCAGCATGGCGGATTCCTTGCCGAAATTGCGGCTGAAGGATACGTAGCGGACGCGGTGGTCGGTGGCGGCGATGTCGCGGAGATGGCCGAGGGTGGCATCTCGACTTCCGTCGTCCACGTACACGAATTCGAATTCTGCGGTGGGGGCGAGCGGGGCGATTTCCCGTGCCACATGGGAATGGAATCGCCGCACGATGTCCGCCTCGTGAAAACAGGGCACAACGAGGGAGATGAGCATGAGTCATGGCAGCGCGGGCAGATGACGTTCTTTCAGGGCCTGAGTGACCGGCGAAGGGCGATTTGGTTAACGGAATTGCGGAGTGCTGGTGAAAGGCCTGGCGAGGTGTTTACGGTCGGCCTCATGCGCCCCCTTCCCCGCCTGCTCGGACTCTCCCGGCGGCGTCCCGTCGCGGCGGCTTCGCTGCTGGCCGCCGCCGTCGCCGCTTTCACCCACTGCCTGGGCTCCGCACTGGCCGGCAGCCAGCCGTTCGGGACGATGAACCGGAACGTGAACGACCTCGGCACCCAGTTCGTCCCCTTCCATGCCCATCTGTGGGACGTACTGCACGGCCGCGCGGACGGCGGCTGGCTGATCAACTGGCAGTCCGGATACGGCTCCAGCTTCCTTCCGGACATGGGGACGTATCTGTCGAGCCCGTTCGCGTTCCTGGTCGCCCTGTTCCCACGCGAGCAGATCGACCTTGCGGTGTACGTGTCGTCGGTGGCGCGGATCGCGACGGCGGCGGCGGTGATGGCGTGGCTGCTGATGACGATGCGGGGGGCGTGGGGGGCACGGGGGGCTTCTACGGTGCATGGGAGTGGGGCCTCTACGGCGTATGGGACTGAGTCCCTTACGGAGTACAGGGGTAAGCCCCTTACGGCGTACAGCGATAAGTCGACAGCAGCTGACGGTGACAACCCTTCTACGGCGTATGGGGGTTGGTGGCTGGCGGGTGCGCTCGGAGCCGCGTATGCGCTGTGCGGGTGGTCGGTGATCGAGGCCTCGTACAACCCGATGTGGCTGGACGGGCTGATCGCCTTTCCGTTGCTGTGCCTGGTGGGGGAATGGGTGCGTACGGGGCGCCGGCTGCGGGTGTGGTTCGGGGGCGGGGTGCTGCTGGTCGCACTCGTGTGGGTCGCCAACTTCTATACGGCGTACATGGCGACGGTCGGTGCCGGGCTGGTGCTGGTGGCACGGCTGCTGATGGACGGCGGGCCGGTGCGGGACCGGTTGCGGACGGTGCTGCGGGCGGGGGCGGCGGTGGCGCTCGGGATCGGGGTGTCGGCGCCGGTGCTGTTCACCGTCTTCGCGGGGACGCGTCGGGCGTACCCGGGGATGGGGCTGACGTTCCGGCAGGCCGGGTGGGGGGAGGTGCTGGCGCGGTTGCTTCCGGGGACGTACGGCTTCAGTTCGCCGGCCATGTATGTGACTGCGCTGGTGCTGGTGCTCGCCTTCGCGCTGCCCTTCCACCGGAGGGTCGCGGCACGGGTGCGGGTGGGGTGGTGTGCGCTGGCAGTGGCGGTGCTGGTGTCGATGCAGTGGGGGCCGACCCATCTGGCGTGGCACGCCTTCGCGGAGCCGAACGGCAGCCCATACCGGCAGACGTTCGTGCTGAGCGGGGTGCTGGTGATGGCGGCGTGGGTGTCGTTGAGCGGTGGGGCGCATGTGAGTGGCGGGGCCCCGGGGAGTCGCGGAGTGCAGGCCGCGAGGGAAGGGGCGGCCGGCGCCCCGCTGCCGGGGAGGTGGTCGCTTGCCGGTGGGGTGGGGTGTCTGGTGCTGGTGGGAGTGGTGGGGGCGGCGAGTCCGTACGGCGGGCGGTGGGTCTGGCTGGGGGCGGGGGCCGGATTGGTGGCGGTGGTCGGGGGGCTGGTGCTGCTGAGGTCCGGGGCCAGGGGGCGGCGGTGGTACGTCGTGGGGGCGGCCGTGCTGCTGATCGGGTGCACGGTCGGGCAGTCGGCGCTGACCACCGCCTGGGCGGCGAAGCGGCGGGTCGCCACCCAGGACGATCACGCACCATACGGTGTAAGGCAGGTGGCACAGAGCCGGACGATAGCGGCGCACGACGACTGGCCGCGCCACCGCACCGACCCCGGCCGGGCGCAGACCGTGCACAACGACGCGATGGTGGTCGGCGGCCAGGGCGCCTCGTACTACAGCAGCATGACCTCCGCCGTTCTGACCCGGACCCTGGGTGCCCTCGGCGACGGCTGGAACGGCAGTGGGCGCGCCCCGCACAGTCTGGACAATCCGGTGACGGACGCCCTGTTCGGAGTGGGAGTACGACTCAGGTCGACATATCGGCAAGGGGCGGACGCCGAGTTCACGGTCGTACGCAGGGAGGCCGCACCGCTGGTGACGGTGCGGAGTGGGGGTGGCGGCCGGGTTCGTTTCGGCCGTTCGGCGTTCGCCAATCAGGAGTTGCTGCTGGGGGCCAAGGTGTACGAGCGGTTGTCGGGGACTGCGGGGTCGTGCACTGCGGGCGCGCCGGTGTTCCTGTGGGCGCCGGGGTTCAAGGGAACGGCCCGGCTGGCGGCGACCGACGCGAAGGACATCCACTTCGACGCCAAGCGGGGCCGGGTGCGGGCACCCATGCAGCAACTGGGAGTGGCGGGCACGGACGGCAGCGTGCGGGTGGCCCTGACGGGGTCGGGGAAGCGTGGGGCGGAGGTGGCGTGCCTGCGGGAGGACCGGTTGTCGGCTGCGGTACGGGAGTTGAGGGCGGCCGGCGCGGTGTCCGTGGAGGTGGGTGACGGTTCGGTGCGCGCGGTGTTCGCGGGGGCCGGCCGACGTCAGGAGGGCGGACCGGCGGGTCCGGCCGCCGGTACTGCCGTACTGGCGGTTCCCCGGATCGCGGGGTGGCAGTGCGCGGCGGACGGCGGTGACCTGCGGCCCGCCGACAGCTACTTGGGGCTGATCGCGGTCCCGCTGGGCGGCGGCGCGCGGGAGATCCGCTGCGAATTCCGGCCGCCGGGGCTGCGGGCGGGGCTGGCGGTGGGCGTGGGATCGGTCGGGTTGATGGGAGTGGTGGGGGCCATGGTGACGCTGCGGGGGAAGAGGCGTGCGGGGCGCGTCGGTGGGGGCACGTCAGCCGCCACCGGGGGTCCCACCGGGGGTGCGTCGGGCGACACCCCGGCGGACACCCTCGCCCCCTCCGGCGTGTGACCCGCCGGACGTGTAGCTCGTCGCTCCTGTACGCCGTAGAGGAACCTGTACGTCGTAGAAGGAACCTGTACGCCGTAGACGCGGCTGCTCGGCGCACCTGTACGGCGTACAAGGCACCTGTACGGCGTGCAGGAAGCCTTGTACGCCGTACATGGCTCCCTGTACGGCGTACAACCGCGCAACCCACCCCCGCCCCCTACCCCTACCCCTACCCCGTAAGAATCCTCCGCGAGAGCACGAACGTCACCGGGATCGCCGCCACCGCCGCCACCAGCGGCGCGACCCCCTCCCCCACTCCCCACCACTCCACCAGCACGTACACGCCCACCGAAGTGACGGTGAAATTGGTGAGGTTGGTGAGAGGGAAGAGCAGGAACTTTCGCCAGGTGGGCCGGGTGCGGTAGGTGAAGTACGTGTTGAGGAAGAAGGAGCCCACCATGCTGAGCAGGAAGGCCAGCACATAGGCGGGGTAGTACGGCAGCCATCGGTTCAGCAGCAGGTAACAGCCGTAGAAGGTGCCGGTGTTCACCGCCCCCACCAGGCCGAAACGCACCACCTGCAGCATCCGCGAGGACACCGCTGCCGGCCCGGGCACCCCCTCCCCGACCGCCACGCCACCCTCGCGACCCTCGCCACCTTCGCGACCCTCCCGCCCCGCAGGCACCGCATCGCGCACGTCCCGGTTCACACTCGCCTGAGGAAGGCGGACGTCGCCACCCGCCCCAGCATTTCCAGCCGCGTATCCCCGCTCGCGAGGTGCGCCTCCCACGCCTCCCGCACTCCGGGCCACGCCGCGTCGCCGTAGTCGTCGAGCACCACCACTCCTCCGTC
Source organism: Streptomyces sp. NPDC051561 (assembly GCF_044454195.1). Lineage (NCBI taxonomy): Bacteria > Bacillati > Actinomycetota > Actinomycetes > Kitasatosporales > Streptomycetaceae > Streptomyces > Streptomyces sp. NPDC051561. The sequence goes on from NZ_JBITDM010000020.1 coordinate 30,117, forward strand.
GGCGACGATCCCCTCGACCCACCGGAGGTCGTCGAGCACCCCGTCCCTGGAGTGGTCCCCGTCGACGACGATCACGCCGTACTTCCGGTCCGAGGCCGCCGCTCGGATCTCCGGGTCCTGCGAGAACCCCTTGAAGATACGGGCGGTCGGGCTGCCACCGTCACCCGGCACCAGGCTGGCCCCGGCCAGCGCCAGGTTCGCCCGTACGACGTCCTCACGGACCGGGGTGCCGGTCGGGTCGGCGTTGTCGCGGACCGCGTCCGGCTGGAGCTGCGAGCCGATCAAGGGGTCGACGACGGTCAGCCGGGGCTCGGTGCCCTCGCGGTGCATCATCCGGGTCAGGGCGGTGGCGAACAGGCCGTGCAGGGTGCCGATTTCGAGCACGTCGGGGTTGGGCGGGGCGAGCAGCGGGATGGTGGCGAGCTTGCCGCAGACGTTCGAGGTACCGCCGGCGAGGCGCCCGACACCGAGTGCTTCGAGGGCGACGACGGTACGGAAGGCCGAGGTGACCGCCCGTCGCGCGTGCGGGTTGCCGCTGACCTCGGACACCTGCGCGACCAGGGTGGCGATCTGCTCCTCGGACGGCATCCTGTGCGCGCCCCTTCCGGTCCGGTCGAGCAGCATGCCCACCGCGTAACTCTGCTTCCTGAGCCCGTCGAGTTCGGCCCGCAGTGCGGCGATCTCGCTGCTGGTGGAGCGGGTCTGGATGCGTACGCGCTGGTCGACCAGGGCCGCGAAGGGGCGCAGGGCGCGGCGGGCGAGGGGGTGGGTCAGCAGTGGCATGGGCGGGACGCTATGCGGCCCGGCCGAGGAGGGCATGACCCTGGGGCGACGGCGGGACGAACCGGGGGTGACGGGAGGTGCGGGGCTTTGCCGGGCAGGGCGGCAGACGGTGCGGAGCTTCGCCGGGAAGACCGGCGGCCGATGTGGGGCCCTGCCGGGCGGACCCGCCGTACCGGGTCCGCCTCACCTCCTGCCACCCCCCAGCCGATGCTGCCGCTCCACCGCCCGGCGCACCTCCGTCACCAGCGGGTGGTACGCCCCGTACACCCGCTCCGCGTCGTACAGCAGCCCCTGCAACAGGCGGGCGGCCTCCGCGTGATCGCCCAGCGCGAGCAGCAACTGGGCGATGCGCAGCCTCAGTTCGAAGGCGCGCGACGGGTCGCTCCCGGAGACGTAGCTGTTCTCGTGGTACGGGAGCAGGGCCCGGTATTCGGCGAGCGCGGCGGCGGGTTCGCCGAGCTGCTCCAGGCACTGGGCGGCGTCGTACCGGAACTGGAGCGCCTGCGGATCGGCCGGTCCGCTCTCGTGCGCGCGGTCGTCGGCGAGGCGGCGCAGCTCGGGCAGGGCGCGGCGGTACTGGCCGTCGTCGAGCAGGGTCGCCGCGTACTGCTTGCGCAGGATCCTTACCACCGGGGAGCGTTCGCCGTGCTCGGCGGCGGCCGCCGGAAGGATGTTGCCGAGGATGTCGACGGCCTGGGTGATGCGGCCCTCGCCGAGGAGTTGCTTGACCTCGTCGACGGCGGCCGCGACATCGGGCCTGGTGGGCGGGGGCGGTGTGTGCGCTGCCGGTGCGTGGTGCGGTGGCGGGGGTACGGAGCCGGGCGCGGGCACCTGTACCGGCGGCGGCACGGTCGTCGCCCGGTCCGGCCAGGGGGCGTGCGGACGCAGGAAGGGGCGCGTGGGGTCGAGGGGGCCGCTCATCGGCATTCCGCGCGCCGGGAGCAGCGGCGCGAGCCGCTCGTACACCTCCTGCGCGGAAGCCGGCCGGTGCTGGGGGTCCTTGGCGAGCAGGTCGAGCACCAGTGCTTCGAGCGGTTCCGGGACCTCCGGGCGGCCCTGGCGGATCGGCAGCGGCGGCTCGTAGAGGTGGCGGTGCAGGATGCCGAGCGCGGTGGTGCCGGCGAACGGGACGTCTCCGGTGAGGAGTTCGTGCAGCAGCACACCGAGTGCGTAGACGTCGGTGTACGGGCCGACGGCGCCGCCCATCGCCTGCTCGGGCGCCATGTAGGCGGGCGTGCCGATGGGGGTGCCTGTGTGCGTGAGGCGGGTGGTGTCGGTGTCGAGTACGGAGGCGACGCCGAGGTCGAGGACGGTCAGTGTGCCGTCCGGTTTGACCATGACGTTGCGGGGCTTGAGGTCGCGGTGGACGATCGGCACCGCGTGCACGGCGGAGAGCACCGCGCAGAGCTGGGCGGCGACCGAGACGGCCCACTGCCAGGGGTAGGGGTCGTGTTCGGCGAGGTGATCGGCGAGGTCGGAGCCCTCGACGTACTGCATGACCAGGTAGAGGTCGTCGTTGTCGCTGCCCGCGTCGTGCACGGTGACCAGTCCGGGGTGGTCGACCTGCGCGGTGACCCGGCACTCGCGCACGAAGCGGCGGCGCATGTCCTCGGCCTCGGTGGCGGCGGCCATCCGGTCGGGGCGCAGCAGCTTGACGGCGACGCGACGGTCCAGGCGCTGGTCGTACGCCGTCCAGACCTGGCCCATGCCGCCCTGGCCGATCAGGGTGGAGAGCTCGTAACGGGCGGCGATGACACGGCCGTTCACCGGGAGTGCCCTCCGGCGCCGTGCTGGTCCTCGGGCTTGTCCTTGCGGAGGAGCTCACTCAACTCGTCGAGCTCGGCACGGACTTGATTGATGCGGGGCGGGGGCGGGAGGGGCGACTGGGGCTGGAGGGGCGGCTGTTGGGTCTGGGGTTGCGGCTGCGATTGCTGGTGAGGCTGCGATTGCGGCTGTTGGGGTGGCTGCTGGTGCTGGGACCGCTGCGGCTGCTGGGGCGGGTAGCCGTACGACGGCCCCGGGGCCGGGCTCTGCTGCTGCGGGTGCGGGTACGTCGGCCGGTCCTGCTGGCCTGCCGCCATGGGGTGCTGCGGGCCTGCCACCATGGGGTGCTGCGGGCCGGTCGGCCTGGAGTGCTGCGGTCCCGCGTACGGGCCGGCTTGCGCGGGCCCGTCGATGGACCCCCAGCCGCGCGGCGCCTCGCCCCAGGGCTGCGGGCGGGCGGTCCGGTAGTGCTTGATGTCCGCGACCAGGTAGTACGCCGTCACGGCGGCAGACATGGCGAGCAGCAGCAACATGCCCACCGTGTCCACGGTGTTGAACTCGGTCTCCCCGCCGTCCGGCGGCGGCGGGGCCCCGAGGGTGCCGACGATCATCAGGGTGCCTATCCCCAGGAACGCCACGGCGGAGAAGATCACCCAGTCCGTCGCCCGCTGCCTCAGTATCGCGATCCGCAGCGGCGCCGCCCAGGTCAACAACCCGCAGGTGCACAGGGCGAGCACGGTGAAGACCACCCTCAGCGTCACCAGGACGGCGGGGCTGGGCTGGCTGCGCGGCGGCGTGTGGCCGTGGCCGGGCATGGTTGCTCCTGGGGGACGGCGTCGAAACGGGGACCTGGGGCGGCGGATGCCAAGGACGTACATCGAGCGTATACAGCGACTCCGACAACGGCCCCAGGGTTGTACGGATCGGACGACTTCCGCGACAACCTCGCTCCCCCACCCCGGGGGGGGCGGCGCTAGTCCGGCCGTACGCTGCCGTCGGCCAGCCCGTCGTACAGCCCCTGCACCAGCTGTTCGCCGAGCCGTCCCGCCACCCGCAGGGCGTCCTCGAAGGCGGCGAGGGTGCGGAAGCGTTCGCCGTAACGCTGCTGGTCGGCGCGGGGGAGCCGGGGCAGTTGGAGGCGGCGGACGTCGAGGCGGGCGGCGGTGGAGGCGTAGCTGCTGGCGCGGCGGTTGTTGGCGGTGCCGCGCAGGAATCCGGCGAGGAACCAGGGGTCGACGGCGGCCGGGTCGGGTCGCAGCAGATGGAGGTTGCGGCCGAGGACCGCTCCGGCGCCCGCCTCGTCGATCACTCGGGCGACGGCGCCGCCGCCGAGGACGGGCACGACGACATCGCCGGGGGCGGTGAGCACCGTGTCTGCGTCCGGCGCGTCCGGCGGCGTACCCGCACCCGTACCGGATCCAGTAATTCCGGAAAACGGGCCTGCGGCGACGGCGGTTCCGGAGGGCGCACCTCCGGTCAGTACGTCCTGTTCGGTGAGTACCGGCGCACCGTCCGGGCCGTTTCCGGTGCCCGCCGTGCGGAGCGACAGCGCGCCCGCCCGGGCGAGTTCGCCGACCGTGGTGAGCGGCCAGTGGGCGGGTGTTCCGGGGGTGGTGCCGGGGTGCGGGTTGAGTTCGGCGGTCAGGCGCAGGGTGTCCGCCAGCCGTTCCCGTACGGCGGCCAGCTCGGCCGTTCCGCCACCGAGGGCCGGGGGCGGCAGGTGACGGGCGGGGGCGAGGTCGACGTCGTCGTCGAGCAGGTCGACGACGGGCACGGAACGGCAGACTCCGGGGCGTTCCTCGACAGCACCGTCCTTCTCGAACGCCTGCCAGGTGTCGAGGACCACGGTGTGCAGGGCAGCCCAGTCGAGCTTGTCGCGCCCGGCGGCGGAGAGGTCCGCGGTGTCGACGACGAGCAGGTCGGCGGCGGGCCGCGTGGACGGGTCGGGCTTGCGCAGCACCCACAGATGCAGGGGTACGCCGTAGGGCGGGGCCGCCCCGGCGGGCAGCGCGACCACCGCGCGCAGGGCTCCCCGGCGCAGCAGATCGGCGCGGATCCGGCGGCCCGAGCGGCGGGACGCGGCGGCGGGCGGCATCAGCAGTACGGCGGTGCCACCCTCGCGCAGCCTGGCCAACGCGTGCTGTACCCAGGCCAGTTCGGATTCGGTGCGGGCCGGGAAGCCGTACTCCCAGCGGGGGTCGTAGGCCAGCTCGTCGTGGCCCCAGTTGCGTTCGTTGAACGGCGGGTGGCTGACCACCGCGTCGACGCTGACCTGCGCGAACGCATCGGTGCGCAGGCTGTCGGCGGCGGCCGCGCGCACCTCGGTGGCGCGGGCGTCGGTGTGCAGGGCGAGGCGCAGTGCGCCGAGGGCGGCCAGGTCGGGGTCGGCGTCCTGGGCGTACAGGGTGGTGGGGTGCTCGCCGTCGGGGGCGTCCAGCGCGCAGAGCAGGGAGGCGGTGCCGGAGGCCGGGTCCAGGGCGGTGCGGGGGCGGCCGAGCAGGGCGGCCATGAGCGCGGCCGGACCGGGTGGGGTGAGGGTGTACTGGCGCGGGTTGGCGTCGAGGTGCCGGCCGAGCAGGAACTCGTACGTCTTGCGGGCTCCCGACTCGGCGGCCAGCTCGGCGGCGGCGCGCAGCAGCGGCACGGACGGGGCGAGCTCGTGGGCGGTGAGGGCCGGTACGGCCCAGGGCGCGGGCCCGAACCGGCCGAAGAGCACCAGCTCCACCGCTTCCGGCAGCCGCTCGGCGCACTTCGCGTCGGAGACCGCGGCCAGCTTCAGCCAGTCCGTGGGCCGGTCCTGTACGAGGGCGAGTACACAGCCGGTGTGTACGAGGGCGGTGGCCGCTCCGGCCGGGTGACCCGCCACCTGCTGCCAGACCCGCTCCCGCAGCGGCACGTCGGCGAGCTTGCCCTGGGCGCGCAGCCACTCCTCGACCTCGGTGAGCGCGAAGGAGGGGCTGGTCTCGGTGCCTCCGACGGGCTTGGGGAAGTCGGGGTGGCGGCGCCGCCAGTTGCTCACGGCGGCCCGGCCGACCCCGGCCAGCCGGGCGATCCCGGCGGCGGTCACCTCTGTTGCGTGGTCCGACACCGGCCCACTCTCCCTTCGTACCCCTGCATCGCGCGGTACCTGCGGATGCACCTGCTGTGGACCCGAGCATAACGGCACCCCCCGACAATCGACTTCACAGCGTGAATTCGTGAACCTTCGTGAATCGTGTTGACTCGGTTCACAGCTTCTGTTGTCATTGACCCATCGCACCACGGGGCGGCCGAAAGTCCCGGACACCGATACCGCTCTGTCTTTGTCGGAGGACACCCATGTCTCAGCACACGAACCAGTCGCCGTACCCGCAGGGCGGCCCGCACCCGGCGGACTCCTACCAGGACGGCCAGTACGGTCGGCCCCCGCAGGCACCCCAGCCGCACCACGGCCGCCCGGCCCGCAACGGACTGGGCACCGCGGCACTGATCCTCGGCGTGATCGGCGCCCTCTCCGGTGTCATCCCGCTGCTCTTCTGGCTGGCCGGCATCCTCGGCCTGATCGCCCTGATCCTGGGCCTCAGCGGCCGGGGCCGCGCCAAGCGCGGTGAGGCCACCAACAAGGGGGTGGCGCTGACCGGCGCGATCCTGGGCCTGGTGGCGCTGATCCTCTCGGTGGTCGGCGCGGTCATCACCTTCACCGCGGTGGACTCCGCGCTGAAGGAGGTCGACAAGGCGCTCTCCGGGCAGGAGGCGACCACCCCCGGCGCGAAGCCGGACGCCAAGGGCGACGGCAAGGGCGACAGCAAGGGGGACGGCGCCGGCAAGGCGGGCGCGAAGGCGCTCGCGGGCGGCGCCACCGCCGAGTACGCGGACAAGCTGAAGGTCACCGTTGGCGCGCCCACCGCGTACACGCCCTCCGAGTACGCGATCGGTCACACCAAGGGCAACAAGGCCTACAAGGTGAAGGTGACCATCGAGAACACGGGAGGCGAGAAGTTCGACAGCGCCCTCTCCCAGGTGGACGCCCGCTCCGGCGCCGAGGGCACGGCCGCCGAGCAGATCTACGACGGCGAAACGACAGGTGCGGACTTCACCGGTTCGATCCTGCCGGGCAAGAAGGCCACCGCGGTGTACGCCTTCGACGCCCCGGCCGCCGCGAAGAACCTGACCGTCGAGGTCACCCCCGGCTTCCTCGACTTCAAGTCCTCCCACTGGGAGCTCAAGCTCTGAGCGCCCGGCCACCCCGTGAGCAGGGCCCCGGCACCTTCAAGGTGCCGGGGCCCTGCTCACGTCGTACCTCCACTCGATCCGCCCGTACCGCCTACCGCCTACCGCCTACCGGCCACCGACCCGCGCCTCCGTCGGATTCCCCCCGACGGGCAGCTTCTCCTGCGGGCATCCGCCCAGCACCTTCTTCATGGCCTCCTTCTCGGCGGCCGTCACCCACACCCCGTACTTCTTCTTCACGCCCACCTGCCCGGCGACGTACACACACCGGTAGGCCTTGTTGTCCGGCAGCCAGGTCGCCGTGTCACCGTCGCCCTTCCTCCGGTTGGCCGAGGCCTCGGCGGCGATCAGGTTCAGCGGGTCGTTGGCGAAGGCGAGGCGCTTGGCCGGCTTCCACTGCTGGGCGCCCTTCTGCCAGGCGTCGGACAGGGCGACCAGGTGATCGATGTCGATCTTGCTGCGCCCGCGCGCGAACTCGATCCGGCCGCCGGTGTACGGGTCCTTGACCAGCACCCCGGAGGAGACCTTGCACGACTTCTTGTCGCTGAACCTCACACCCTCCAGGTCCCGCTTGAGGATGTCGTCGCGGGTACCGCAACCGTTGTCGTCGGTGTCGGCCCAGGCGCGGCCGAACTCCGAGCGCTCGTAACCGGTCTTCGGCGCGCGCCCCTTGACCGTCAGGCCGTCCACGGCGGCCAGCGCGGATCCCGCCTTTCCGACCGGCCCACCCTGCCCTCCGGTACCGCCGTTCCCCGCCAGGTCATTCGCACCACACCCCGCGGAACCGAGCACCGCCGCCGCCCCAAGTCCCGCGATCGTCAACGCTTTCCAGGTCTTCCTGGCCGTACGAGATATCAAGGCACGCCGCCCCACCGAGAGTTGCAAACGGAAAACACCCCACCGTAGGAATGACTGCCCCGAACGAACCGCTCGACCCGCGACAAACCGCCGAAATGTGGTCCAGTCCACAAACGCGCAGCTCCGGAGGTTCGGCATGCGCATTCCCACGCCCCGGCGTAGCGTCTGGAATGTCCAGAATTCTTCTGCGGAAGGAGCCCGCCCATGGGGATCTTCGACAGGTTCAAGGACCAGGCCCGGCAAAAAGCCGAGGACTCACGCGGCATGGGCGACAAGAAGGAAGACCTGGCGCCCTGACCCGCGCGCCGGTCCCGCCTTGCGCCGGACCCCCTGAACCCCCGCCCGCGAAGCCGATCAACTCGGCATCGCGGGCGGTGTGTTAAAGCCCTCAGCTCCTCAGCTCAGGATCGTCGTCAGGAACTCCCCGGTCCAGGCCAGCAGCTCCCGTCCCACCACCGGCTTCCCGCCGATCTTCCCGCTGGACGGCCTCGGCACCAGGATCTGCTGGGCCCCCGCCTTGATCACCGTTCGCGGATACAGCCGCTTCAGCCGCAGCTCCTGCGACTCCCGCAGCTCCACCGGTGCGAACCGGATGTTCGGACCCTGGAGGACGATCTCGCCGACCCCGCACGCCCGCGCCAGCATCCGCAGCCCGGCGACCAGCAGCAGGTTCTCCACCGGCTCGGGCAACTTGCCGTACCGGTCGGTGAGTTCCTCGCGTACGGCGGCGACATCGGCCTCCGTGTTGGCCGAGGCGATCGCCCGGTAGGCCTGGAGCCGCAGCCGCTCGCCCGGCGCGTAGTCATGCGGAACATGCGCGTCCACCGGGAGTTCGATCTTGACCTCCAGCGGTGCTTCCTCCTGCTCACCGCCCTCGACGGCCGTCCGGTAGTCGGCCACGGCCTCGCCGACCATCCGGATGTAGAGGTCGAAGCCGACGCCCGCGATGTGACCGGACTGCTCGCCGCCGAGCATGTTTCCGGCGCCGCGGATCTCCAGGTCCTTCATCGCGACGTACATGCCCGCGCCCATTTCGGTGTGCTGGGCGATGGTCGCGAGCCGCTCGTGCGCGGTCTCGGTGAGCGGCTTCTCCGGCGGGTAGAGGAAGTAGGCGTAACCGCGCTCGCGGCCACGGCCGACCCGTCCGCGCAGCTGGTGCAACTGGGAGAGGCCGAAGTTGTCGCCGCGCTCGACGATCAGGGTGTTGGCGTTGGAGATGTCGATGCCGGACTCGACGATCGTCGTCGACACCAGCACATCGAACTTCTTCTCCCAGAAGTCGACGACAACCTGCTCAAGGGCCGTCTCCGACATCTGTCCGTGTGCGGTGGCGATGCGCGCCTCGGGCACGATCTCGCGCAGTTTGGCCGCTGCCCGGTCGATGGACTCGACCCGGTTGTGGATGTAGAAGACCTGGCCCTCGCGCAGGAGTTCACGGCGGACGGCCGCGCCGATCTGCTTCTGCTCGTACGGGCCGACGAAGGTGAGCACCGGGTGGCGCTCCTCCGGCGGGGTGGTGATGGTCGACATCTCACGGATGCCGGTCACGGCCATTTCGAGCGTGCGGGGGATGGGGGTCGCCGACATGGTCAGGACGTCGACGTTCGCCCGCAGCTTCTTCAGCTGCTCCTTGTGCTCGACACCGAACCGCTGCTCCTCGTCCACGATGACCAGGCCCAGGTCCTTGAACTTGGTCTCCTGGGAGAAGAGGCGGTGGGTGCCGATGACGAGGTCGACCGACCCGTCCTTGAGCCCTTCGAGGGTCGCCTTGGACTCGGTCTCCGTCTGGAAGCGCGACAGCGCGCGTACGTTGACCGGGAACTGGGCGTACCGCTCGGTGAACGTCCCGAAGTGCTGCTGCACGAGGAGCGTGGTCGGTACGAGAACGGCGACCTGCTTGCCGTCCTGGACCGCCTTGAAGGCCGCCCGTACCGCGATCTCCGTCTTGCCGTAACCCACGTCGCCGCAGATCAGCCGGTCCATCGGGACCGACTTCTCCATGTCCTCCTTCACCTCGGCGATGGTGGACAGCTGGTCGGGCGTCTCCATGTACGGGAAGGCGTCCTCCAGTTCGCGCTGCCAGGGGGTGTCGGGGCCGAAGGTGTGGCCGGGGGCGGCCATCCGTGCCGAGTACAGCTTGATCAGGTCGGCGGCGATCTCCTTGACGGCCTTCTTGGCGCGCGCCTTGGTCTTGGTCCAGTCGGCGCCGCCGAGCCGGTGCAGGGTGGGGGCCTCGCCACCGACGTACTTGGTGACCTGCTCCAGCTGGTCGGTGGGGATGTAGAGGCGGTCACCGGGCTGGCCGCGCTTGGCCGGGGCGTACTCGACCAGCAGGTATTCGCGGGTGGCGCCCTGGACGGTGCGCTGCACCATCTCGATGTAGCGGCCCACACCGTGCTGTTCGTGCACGATGAAGTCGCCGACCTGGAGGGTCAGCGGGTCGACGGACTTGCGGCGGCGGGCCGGCATCCGGCCGAGTTCCTTGGTGGCGGTGCGCTGGCCGGTCAGGTCGGTCTCGGTGAGGACGGCGAGCTGGAGGGCCGGGTCGACGAAGCCGTTGTCGAGGGTGCCGCAGGCGACGTGCACGACGTTCGGGGAGATCTCGGCGAGGTCGCCCTTCTTCGCATCGGACACAGCCAGGCGTGCGGCGATGCCTTCGCCGGAGAGGACTTCGACCGTACGGGAGGCGGGGCCGTGCCCCTCGGTGACGAACACCGTCCGCCAGCCGTCGGCCAGCCAGCCCTTGGTATCGGCGAGCGCCTTCGCGGTGTCGCCCCGGTACATCTCGGGGGCGTGCATACCGAGCTTGAGGGTGTCGTCCTCGAAGTCCGCGTCATCGGCGGCGAACGGGGAGACGGACCACCACATCATGCCCAGCTCGCGCGCCCGGTCGCGTACGTCCGCGATGCCCCAGAGGGAGGCGGCACCGACGTCGATCGGTGCCACGCCGCCGCCGGCGGTGGCCGCCCACGAGGCCTGGAGGAACTCCTGCGAGGTCGCGACCAGGTCGGCGGCTCGTGTGCGTACCCGCTCCGGGTCGCAGACGACCGCCATCGAACCCTGGGGCAGCACGTCGAGCAGCAGCTCCATGTCGTCGACCAGGACCGGAGCGAGGGACTCCATACCCTCCACGGCGATCCCCTCGGCGATCTTGTGGAGGAGTTCGCCCAGCTCGGGGTGGGCCTCCGCGAGCGCGGCCGCTTTTTCCCGCACGTCGTCGGTGAGCAGCAGCTCGCGGCAGGGCGGCGCCCACACCCCGTGTTCCGCGACTTCCAGGGAGCGCTGGTCGGCGACCTTGAAGTAACGGATCTCCTCGACGTCGTCGCCCCAGAACTCCACCCGCAGCGGGTGCTCCTCGGTCGGCGGGAAGACATCCAGGATGCCGCCGCGCACCGCGAACTCGCCGCGCTTCTCGACCAGTTCGACCCGCTGGTACGCCGCCGCCGCGAGGGCGTCGGTCAGCCGGCCCAGGTCGGCGCTCTGCCCTGACCTGATGGATACGGGAACCAGCTCACCGAGCCCCTTGACCTGCGGCTGAAGCACGGAGCGCACCGGTGCGACGACCACGCTGACGGGTCCGGCCGCGGGGTCGTCCTTGCTGGGGTGCGCGAGCCTGCGCAGTACGGCGAGCCGGCGGCCGACGGTGTCGGAGCGGGGCGACAGCCGCTCGTGCGGCAGGGTTTCCCAGGCGGGGAACTCGGCGACCGTGTCCTCGGGCAGCAGGGTGCGCAGGGTCGCCGCCAGCTCCTCGGCCTCTCGGCCGGTCGCGGTGACGGCCAGCACCGGCCGTCCCGCGTCCCTGGCGAGAGCGGCCAGGGCGAAGGGGCGGGCGGCCGGGGGGCCGACCAGGTCGATGTGCATGCGGTTGCCGTCGACCGCGGCCTTCACCGCCTCGGCGAGCGCCGCGTCTCTTACCACTGCATCCAGCAGGCCGTGCAGGCTCATGAAAGCTTCCGTCCGAACGCGTGAGAACTCTTCTGTGGTGGCGTTGGCACGCGCGGAGGGCGCCGGGCGGGACCGGAGCGGGCAACGCGAGCCGCCCGACACGTCTCACGGGCCGGGGGTCTCCCAGCCTACGACGCGACACCGACAGCTGCTGGCGGAAGCGGTTGCCGGTGGGGCGGGAACGGGGCCGGCCCCGGCAGCCCCCTTGGGCTGCCGGGCCGCCCCCGACGGAGTCGCGCCCACCCCGCCCCGGCGCCGTGTCCACCCCGCTATTCCGTGGCTATGGCGTTGAGCACGTTCATTCGGCCGGCGCGGAACGCCGGGACCAGGGCCGCCAGCAGACCCACCAGGGCGGAGGCCGCGAAGACGGTGAGGATGGTGGGCCAGGGGATCTCCAGGACGGCTATCCCCTCCAGCGCGAGGAGCTTCTGGGCGGCGGTGCCCCAGGCGAGCCCCAGTCCCAGCCCCAGCAGGGCGCCGAAGAGGGCGATGGCTACCGATTCCAGGCGGATCATGCGCCGCAGCTGGCGGCGGGAGAGACCGATGGCGCGCATCAGGCCGATCTCCCGGGTCCGCTCGACGACCGACAGGGCGAGGGTGTTCACCACGCCGAGGACGGCGACCACGATGGCCAGGCCCAGCAGCCCGTAGACGATGTTGAGCAGCTGGTCGATCTGCGCCTTGAGGTCCTTCTTGTAGTCGGTCGCGTTGAGCACCTTGTACTGCGGGTAGGGCGCGACGGCCGCCTTCAGTGCCGCGTACGCCTTGTCCGCCTGGCCGTCGGCAGCCTTCGCGAAGAGCATCAGGTCCTGCGGCATCCGGTCGGCGGGTATGTGTCCTGCGGCGGTGGTGATGTTGAGGTACATCGCCCCCTTGTCCGCGTTGACGTCGTCGGAGGTGATCGCCGCGACCTTGAGCTTCGCGCTCTTACCACCGGGGAAGGCCACCGTCAGCGAGTCGCCGACCTTCACCTTCCGCTGCTTCGCGTAGTCCTCGCCGACCGACAGCGCACCGGGTGCGTAGGCGGCGGCCAGCTCACCGGCGACCGTTTCGCGTCGCAGGTCCTGCATGTAGGAGGGGTTGGTGGCGGTCAGGGCCTTGCGCTCGGTCCTGCCGTCCGGGGTGGTGATCTGCGCGTCGACCAGCTTGTAGTGGGTGACGCGGGCGATCCCGTCGGCCTTGGCCAGGGCCTGCTGGGCCTGGGGCAGCACGGGCTGACCGTTGTTCGCCCGTACGGTGAAGTCGGCGCCGACCGAGCGGTCCAGCTCGTCGGTGGCCGAGGCGACCATCGACGAGGCGCCGACCGAGAGGCAGGCGACCAGCGCAAGGCCGATCATCAAAGCGGAACCAGTCGCTCCGGTACGTCGCGGATTGCGCAGCGCATTGCGCTCGGCCATCCGTCCGACCGGCCCGAAGACCCGCAGCACCACCGCGCTGATCCCCTTGACCACGAACGACACGAGCAGCGGTCCGACCACCACGAATCCGACGAGGGTCAGCACCACACCGCCCGCGAGGTACACCGCGCCCTCGCTCGCCTTCGCCGACTGCGCGGCCAGATACAGGCCGCCCCCGCCCAGCAGCGACAGCGTCACCCCGATCACCGCGCGGATCCGCCCGGACTTTCCGTCCGCCGGCGTACCCGAGTCGCGCAGCGCCGCCATCGGCGACACCTTGCCGGCCCGTCGGGCGGGCAGATACGCCGCGACGACGGTGACCACCACTCCGAGCACCAGCCCGATGACGGGGGTGGGCCACTTGAGCGTGAGATCGGCCGTGGAGAGGTTCATTCCGATGGCGCTCATGAACTTCATCAGCCCGACCGCCAGACCCACGCCCGCCGCGATGCCGAGCAGCGAGCCGATGACACCGAGCAGCAGCGCTTCGAGCAGCACCGACCGGTTGACCTGCCGACGGCTGGAGCCGAGCGCCCGCATCAGCCCGATCTCCCGGGTGCGCTGGGCGACCAGCATCGAGAAGGTGTTGATGATCAGGAAGACACCGACCAGCAGCGCGACCCCGGCGAATCCGAGCATCGCGTACTTCATCACGTCGAGGAACGAGGCCAGGTCGTTCTTGCTCTCCTCGGCCGCCTCCGCATTGGTCTGGATCTTGTACGTCGCGGTGGCCGCGCCCGCCCCGGTGCCGAGCGCGGTGCCGACCTTGGCCTTCAACTGCTCGTCGGAGACGCCGGCTTGCGCGGTGACATTGATTCCGGTGTAGCGGTCGGCGCCACCGAGCAGCTTCACCTGTGCGGTGCGCTCGTCGAAGAAGACGATGGTCGCGCCGGGGTTGGTGGTGCGGAAGGAGGCGATGCCGCTGATCTTCGCCGTGAAGTCGCCGGTGACGGCGATGGTGCGCAGCTCGTCGCCGAGTTTCAGCCCGTGCTTCTCGGCGGTGTCGGCGTCGACCATGACCTCGGTGGGGCCGCGCGGCGAGTTCCCGCCAGTGATGTCCATGGAGCGGGCGTCACTGGCGGACCAGCTGCCGGCGATGGTGGGGGCGCCGGTGTCGGAGCCCATGTTCTTGTTGGCGCTGTTGACGACGGTCACCGACATGCTGCTGACGGTGCCCTCGGCGTCCTTCACCCCATCCGTCTTCCCGACCGTGGCGACGGCGGAGGCGGGCAGGACCAGCGGGCGGCCGGAGTTCGCCGCCGAGCTGTCGTTCTTCTCGGCCTTGGGGGTGATGGTGACGTCGGCGGACGTGGTGGCGAAGAGCTTGTCGAACGTCGTGTTCATGGTGTCGGTGAAAACCAGCGTGCCGCAGACGAATCCCACCGAGAGCAGGACGGCGACGGCGGAGAGCGCCATGCGGCCCTTGTGCGCGAAGAAGTTGCGCATCGAGGTCTTCCAGACGGTCATGCCCTCCGCCCCCGCTCGTGTGCCACGGGAGTGCCCCTGCCCGCCTCGGAGAGGCTGAGCATCCGGTCCAGGACCCGCTCGGCGGTCGGGTGACGCATCTCGTCGACGATCCGCCCGTCCGCGAGGTAGAGCACCCGGTCCGCGTAGGAGGCGGCGACCGGGTCGTGGGTGACCATCACGATGGTCTGGCCCAGCTCGTCCACGGAGCGGCGCAGGAAGGACAGCACCTCCGCACCGGCCCTGGAGTCCAGATTGCCGGTCGGCTCGTCACCGAAGATGATCTCCGGTCGGGCGGCCAACGCCCTTGCCACCGCGACCCGTTGCTGCTGGCCGCCGGAGAGTTCGGTGGGGCGGTGGGTCAGCCGGTCGGCGAGCCCGACAGTCTCCACCACCTGCTCCAGCCAGCCCGGCTCGGGGCGGCGGCCCGCTATGTCCATCGGCAGCGTGATGTTCTCGATCGCGTTCAGCGTCGGCAGCAGGTTGAACGCCTGGAAGATGAAACCGACGCGGTCGCGGCGCAGTTGGGTGAGCTGCTTGTCCTTGAGGCCGGTCAGCTCAGTGTCGGCGAGGTGGATCTGCCCCTCGGTCACCGTGTCCAGTCCGGCCAGGCAGTGCATCAGCGTCGACTTGCCGGACCCGGAGGGGCCCATGATCGCCGTGTACTCGCCGCGCATCATGTCCACGTCGACGTGGTCGAGCGCGACGACGCGGGTCTCCCCGGCTCCGTACGCCTTGACGACCTGTCGTGCGCGGGCCGCCACGGCCGTGCGCTCGCCCGTGCCCCCGTGCTGGGGTACGCCCACTGCCGTTGTCATACCAAGTCCCCTTATGCGGTCCCGTATTTACCCGTAGGACCAAGCTAAGGAAAAACCCTTCCGAACACCTCGGCCCACGGTACGAAGCCCGCCTCCACCTAAGTAGGGGAAACCCCGAGAGCCCCTCAACCCGTGGGTGGAGCGCACCCCTGGTCCCCGTCCACCCGCTCTGCACCCTCCCCCGCGCGACCTGCGGATGAGACGCTGTGCCGAGAAAATACGTGCAGAGGGAAGGGATCTCGGTGGACGGCAGCGGCGGCGGGGACACGGGGCACGGCGGGGGCACGGGAGGCATACCTCCGGCACCTCCGCCCCCTTCCTCATCCCCCGCCTCTTCCGCAACTCCCGTACGGGAAGACCGTCGTGGGCCCGTCGTCGCCGCCCTCATGCTGGGCATGGCACTCGCCGCCCTGGACGGGACGATCGTCTCCACCGCCGTCCCCCAGATCGTTTCCGATCTGGGCGGGTTCACGGTCTTCTCCTGGCTCTTCTCCGGCTATCTGCTGGCCGTCACCGTGACCCTCCCCGTGTACGGCAAGCTGTCGGACACCTTCGGCCGGAAGCCGGTACTCATCACCGGCATCGCCCTCTTCCTCCTCGGCTCGGTGCTCTGCGCCCTGGCCTGGAACATGCCGGCCCTGATCGCGTTCCGCATCGTGCAAGGCCTGGGCGGCGGCGCCATCCAGGGCACCGTCCAGACCATCGCCGCCGACCTCTATCCGCTCAAGGAACGGCCCAAGATCCAGGCCAAGTTGTCCACCGTTTGGGCCGTTTCGGCGGTGGCCGGGCCCGCGGTGGGCGGACTGCTCGCCGGGTACGCGGACTGGCGGTGGATCTTCCTGATCAACCTGCCGGTCGGGGCGCTCGCGATGTGGCTGGTCGCGAAGTACCTGCGCGAGCCGGGCAGGAACCGGGGGCCGGGAAAGGTCCGGGAACTCGGTGCCCCTCCCGTACGTTCACGTATCGACTGGCCCGGTGCGCTCGCCGTATTCGCCTGCGGTGGGCTGCTGTTGACGGCGCTGGTGCAGGGCGGGACCGCCTGGCCGTGGCTGTCCGCCCCGTCGCTGGCACTGTTCGCGGCGAGCGCGGTGCTGATCGTGGTCGTCGTGCTGGTCGAACGGCGGGCCGCCGAGCCCATCATCCCCGGGTGGGTGTGGCGGCGCCGGACGATCGCCGCGGTGAACATCGCGCTGGGCGCGCTCGGGCTGCTGATGGTCGCGCCGACCGTCTTCCTGCCGACGTACGCCCAGTCCGTCCTCGGCCTGGACCCGACGGCGGCCGGGTTCGTCCTCTCGATCATGACGCTGAGCTGGCCGCTCTCCGCGGCGCTGAGCCAGCATGTGTACGGGAGGATCGGGTTCCGGCAGACCGCGATCATCGGCATCGTGCTGGCCACCCTGATCCTGGCGGCTTTTCCGCTGCTCCCCTTCCCCGGGGCGGCCTGGCAACCGGCGCTGATCATGCTGCTGCTGGGGGCGGCACTGGGCCTCTTCCAGCTGCCCCTGATCGTGGGGGTGCAGTCGACGGTCGGCTGGTCGGAGCGGGGGACGGCGACGGCGTCCATCCTCTTCTGCCGACAGCTGGGGCAGAGCGTGGGGGCGGCCCTCTTCGGGTCGGTGGCGAACGCGACGCTGGCCTCGCGGCTGGCAGAGGCGCCCGATGCCATCCGGGGCGGGCTGCCGACGGACCTCGACTCGGTCTCGCACGCGCTGACGGATCCGGGCTCGGCGTTGCCCGCTGCGGCGGCGGACTATCTTCGCCGGGCGGTGGACACGGCGGTGGACCATGTCTATGTGGGCGCGGCGGCGGCGGGGGTTCTCGCCTTGCTGGCCCTGCTGTTCCTGGCTCCGCGGCGGTTTCCGGTCCTGACGGAGGGTGAGGTGGGGGGTGACGCGGGGGCGGGGCAGCCGCTCACCGAGCGGTGACCTTCCCGGGGGGGCGTGACCGGGACCAAGGCGGGCCGGGACGGCAAGAGTGGCGACTCCGTGAGGGGCCGCCCCCTTGCCCGCCCGTCCCGCCCCCGGGGGGCGGCCCCGCCGCCCAAGCGGGCGGGGGTAACGCGACGAGGTGGCGGCCCCGCCGCCCAAGCGGGAGAGGCATAGCGAGGGGGCGAGCGCCCGCCCCCTTACCCCTCCGCCGTCGCCCTTCCCGTCAAGGTGGACAGGCTGTTGCGGACGTGCGTCATGTGGGCCTGCATCTCGTCGCGGGTTTCTGTGTGTTCGCGGAGGATTCGGTCGGTTTCACGGAGCGTGCGTTCCTCGGTGACGCGGGCCTCCGCGATCAGCTCCGTGGCACGGGCCTCCGCATCCTCCTGGCGGTGGCGGGCCTCCTCCTCGGCCTCGGAGAGGGACTTCTTGGTGGCGGCGACGAGGCCCTCCGCCCGTACCGTCAGCGCCGCGAAGTGTGCGTCGGCCGCCGCCTCCGCCTCGGCGATCTCCCGCTCGGCCGCCTCCCACCGCTCGGCCTGCTCCTGCTGGAGATCGGCGAGGATGCCGTCGGCGTGCCGGCGCATCTCCTTGAGCGCCGCCGTCGCCTCGTCCCGCCACTGCTTGGCGTCCGCGCGCGCCCCTGCCCGGGTCCCGTCCGCCGTCGCCCGCGAGGTTTCCAGTACCCCGGCGGCCCACTCCTCCGCCTCACCAAGCCGCGCCCCGGACGCCGTCCGTGCCGACTCCCGTACCGCACTCGCGGCAGCGTCGGCGGCCTCCCGTACCGAAGCCGCCTCCTCCTCGGCGGACTCCCGCAGCTCCTGCGACTCCTCCTCCGCCAGCGCCAGCAGCGACCGGGCCCGCTCGCCCAGCGACTCGTACGTCTGCGGCGGCAGCTGCTCCACCCGCTCGCGCAGTTCCTCCGCCGCCGCCTCCATCTCCTTGGCGAGGACGGTCAGCCTGGCGGCTCGCTCCCACGCCTGGTCGCGGTCCAGGGACAGTCCGGCGATCCGGTGGTCCACCTGTTCGGGGCGGTAGGCGCGGCCGCGCACCGTGGTGAAGCCGTGGGGTGACGTCGATGCACTCATCCTGTTTTCCCCTTACTCCGGTCTTCGGAAGAACTCCGGCACATCCTGATGTATCGGACTCCAGTGTCCATAACGCGACACTCCACCGGGCAGGCGCCCCCGCCGAGGCGGGCCGCAGTCACGCAGCGGCAGCCGGGAGTCACGTACGGGGAGGCGGTGCGGGGAGGCAGGGGTCACGCACGGGCAGGCGGGAGTCGCGCACCGCCGGGCACGCAGAGGGCCGGGGCGGCGACCCCGTTCACGGATCGCGCGCCCCGGCCTCGTACCGGCAGATCACCCAGCCTCTACAGCAGGCCGTCCCACATCTGCTCCAGCAGCACCGACCACCAGCTCTCCGGCGACGCCAGCGCCGCCGGGTCGAGGCCGGCCAGCTGGGCCTGGAAGTCGACGGTCCAGCGGCCCGCCTGCTCCGGGTTGAGCCCGTACCTCAGTCGCCACATCCGCCCCAGCAGGGCCAACGACCGGACGAATTCCGGCAGTCCGCTGTTCACGAACTGCGGCGGCACCGGCTGCCCGCCAGGACCTGCCTCCACCGGCACCGCGACGATGTTCGCCGTGCCGTACTGGACGCAGATCGCCCGGCCGAAGTCCGAACCCATCACGAGGTACGAGCCCGCGTCCGAAGCCGGCTGCACCCCGCGCTGCTGCGCGAGCTCCGCGAGCGTCGGCACCGGCTGGCCCGGCACCGCCTGCGCCCAGAAGAACGGGCCGAAGTCGACCGGCAGACCGGCCCACATCAGCGTCACCGCGACCGCCTCGGGCACACCCTGGCGCGACACCGCCTGCTGATCGAAGCGGAATACCGCCTGCGGCCCGAACGCCGAGACCAGCTCGTGCGCGACACCCTCCGGCGGAACCGGCGGGATCTGCATCGGCGGGTTCGGCAGCGGCGCCCGCACCGGCGCCGGACGAGCGGGCCCGTCCGCCACCTGGTGCAGCTCGCCCTGGTGGGTGAGCAGGTGCTGCATGCCCTGCTGGCGCGAGGCGTGATCGGTGCCGTACGGCGCGACGCTGGTGATCCGCACCTGCGGCCAGGTCTCCCGGATCATCCGTGCGCAGTAGCCGCCGGGCAGTTCGCAGGACCCCAACTCGGTGTGCAGTTCGAGCACTTGCTGCGGCGGCACCTGCATCGCCCGCAACTCGTGCAGCATCTGCCACTCCGGGTGCGGGGCACCGGGCGCCGAGCGGCGGATCAACTGCTGCTCGGAACCGTCCTGCGCGCGGTAGCGCAGCACGGCCTGATAGCCGGGCCCGACAGTCGGCAGCCCGGACGGCTGCTGCGGCGGATAGCCGTACGCCGGGGGCTGCTGATGCACCTGGTGCGGCTGGGGCGGCGGCATGTTCGCCGGTGGCGCCTGCTGCGCGTGCGGCGGGGGCATGTGCGGCGGCGGTGCCTGCTGGGCGTGCGGCGGCGGTACGGCGCCGGGCGCACCCGGCATCCCGGGCGGACCGGGGGGCTGCGGAGCCCCACCGGGGATGCCCTGGCCACCATGGCTCGGCGGCGCGAACATCGTCGCGGCGTGGTGAGCTCCCCCAGCGCCGGGCGGGGTCGCACCGGCACCGGGAGCACCGGGCGGACCGGGAGGCTGCGGAGCACCGGGTACGCCCTGACCGCCGTGGCTCGGCGGGGACAACATCGTCGCCGCGTGGTGCACCCCACCGCCGGGGGGCGGGGTCGCACCGGGAGCACCGGGTGCCCCAGGCGCACCGGGAGGACCGGGAGGCTGCGGAGCCCCCGGCACGCCCTGACCGCCGTGGCTCGGCGGGGACAGCATCGTCGCGGCGTGGTGGACTCCCCCACCCGGAGGCGGGGTTGCCCCCGGACCGGCAGGAGCACCGGGCGCACCGGGCGGCCCCGGAGGCTGCGGTGCACCCGGCCCACCGGGTGCACCCTCATTGCCGAGGTGCGGAACCATCGCCGTGGGTACGTAGCCTCCGGCGGGCGCGCCCGGGGCTCCCGGCGACGGTGTGCCCACTCCGTGCCGGGCACCCGGCGTACCGGGGGCACCGGGCGGCGGCGGAGTGGTCGAGCCACCGCCGCGGCGGGCGCCGGGCGGCAGGGTGGCCTTGCTGGTCGCGGCGTCGGCGATGTCCTCGGCACCCTCGGAGAGCCCGGGCCGACGCGCGGCACCGGAGGCCCCGGGGGCACCCGGAGCACCGGGAGCCGCAGGAGCACCCGGGGTCACAGGAGCACCGGGGGCACCGGCGCCCGACAGGCCTTGAGCACCGGAACCCGGCAACGGCTGCGGCGCCGACGGATCCGGCAGGGCGGGTGACACGGCCGTGCTCGGCAGCCGGCTGCCCCCCTGGATCAGCGAGGTCTTGGCCTCCGGGCCGACCCCGGGCGGCGGAGTGTCGTCGTCGTCCGTGCCGACCAGCGGCGGCGCGAACATGGTGGCGGGCAGCGGAACGCCGCCCGCGTCACCGGAGTTGGTGTCCGTACCGGCCCACGGAGTGCCGCCGGCGGGCGGCGGCCCTCCCGGACCCGACCCGGAACCGGGAGCAGAGGCGGACGCGGCGGCCGGTACGCCGTCGGACGCCGTCGGCTCGTAGTCGGCGGAGGCACTGCCCCCCGCGGTCGGCCACGACGTACCACCGGAACCGGAACCGGAACCAGAACCCGAGCCGGACGCCGACCCGGGCCCCGAACCAGACACAGCCCCAGCAGCTCCAGCGACGGAAGGACCGGAAGCACCGGCCCCGGAGCCCCCCTCCCGCCGGTCCGGAATCCCCATCTTGTCCGCCGCCTCCTGCAACCACTCCGGCGGCGTCAGCAGGAACGACGTCTGCTGGAGGTCAACCCGTTGCGGCGGCGCGGGGGCGGGCTCGGCCTCGCCGGGAGTCGTGGCGTACTCCTCCTCGTACCGGCGGATCACCTCACCGACCGGCATTTCCGGCCACAGGGTGGCCTCCCCGCTGTCGCGGGCGATGACCAGGCGCTGTCGGCCACCGTCGGAGACCGGACCGTTCTCCCGGTCCTCGGCCCACACCACGAACCCGAGGTCGAACTCCCGCACCCGCACCTCCCGGTGCTGGTAGGCGGGCACATCTCCGTTGACCCACTCGTCCGCACGTTCCTGAGCCTGCGCGAAAGTCACCATCGGACATTCACCCCTCGTCCGAGCTTGCGACGGCGCGCGCGAAGCCGCCGTCCACCATCAGATCCGCGACCGTCTGCAGCTCCGGCGGGCTGCCCGCCAGCCGCTGCAGGAAGTCGTCGAAGTCGTCGCCGCAGGGCAGCAACAGCCGCTCCACGCGCTCCTGCACCGACCAGCCGTCCTGGTCGCGTGCGTCGTCGTACGCGCAGAACCACACCGAACCGGTCTGCTCGCCGCGCACCTTCACGGCCAGGATCCCGCCCTGGACGAAGGTGACGCCGAGGTAGTCCTTGGTGAGATGGTCACGCAAACACTTGTTGATGTAGACGAGATCGTTGATCCCGGCCTCGTCGCGCACCGTGAAGAACGGCTGGTCGACCAGCAGTCCCAGCTCCGGGTCGAGCGCGGCCCCGACGGGCGCGCACCCGCCGGCCGCCTTCAGGAAGGACCGGTAGGCGCCGGGCAGCCGGTACCCCAGGTCCTCCTCGACACCCAGCACCTGACTCTCCGAGACGGCCACGGTCCCCTTCGGCAGCCCGAAGTGGACGGGGCGGGTCTCCTGGAGCGGACGCGTGCCCCGCTTGTCCTGGTCCACGGCCGTCGTCGCGAGCCCGCCGTGGTGGCGCAAAAGCGCCTTCACCTCAACGGGTACGAGTTCCATGCGACGGGTGTACGGCACGTGGTGCCAGGTCCAGCCGTGCGGGGTGGCCACCGGGTCGAGGGTCTCCCACAGCTCGTGACCCTCGGCGTGCAGCGCGGCGTTGGCCGACACGTAGTCGGTCAGCCGCAGCTCGTCGACGCCGAAGCCCTCGGGGGGTTCGGCGATCTCGGCGGCGGCGCGCGCGTACGGCGCGAAGAGCGGGTAGCCGTCACCGTCCACCCGCACACCCTGGGGGTGGCGGGCGGCCCGGACCGGGTCCGGGAAGTTCACGTGCTGCCCGGCGTAGGCCGCGTTCGGTGGCGCGGCCTGTTGCCCGAGCCGACCTGTCGTCATGGCTGTTGCCCCCTGCTGCGTCTGGCTGATTCACCACAGCCTATGCGGTGGTGCAACAGGGGGTCCTGCCCCTTCACGGCCGCCCCGACGCCTCGGGCACCGGCCCGTAACGGGCGGTCCACCAGCGGTCGACGGGGGGTCACCCGTACCTGCCCCAGCACCCCTCCCACACGTCACCCGCACCCCGGTCGCACGGCACCCGCACCCCGCCCGCCATCCGCCCACTTGCGGGGGACGCGCCCGAACCAGTGCCCCAGCTTCCCCACTACCGGGCACATTTGGCAGGCTGTCCCCCGCAACTCGGGGGATTGCAGGGAGGGAACGCACCACCATGCACACTGCACAAACAACAGGAAAACCGCCCGCACTGACGTCAATGCGGACAACGGGGACGACGAACATCACAGGAGCGGCGGGAGTCACGGGTACACCAGCGGGCGCGGCAACGGGCTCAACGACGGGCACGGCAGCGGGATCAGCGACGGCGACGCCAGGACCGGCGGACCGCCGACCGACCGCATCCACCACAGGCAGCGCCTCCACAGACCCCGCCGGGCCGGGCCCGGTCGCGGGCACAGGCACAGGCACAGGCACAGGCACAGGCACAGGCACAGGCACAGGCACAGGCACAGCCGCAGGTTCGGGGACGAGCACGGGCTCCGGCCCGGCCCCAGCGGGAACGGCCCCGGGCGCATCTCCAGCACCCACCCCCGGCGACCCCCGCCTCAGCTGGAGCAGCAGCCCCACCGAAGCCGCCCCGCCCACCCTCCGTCATCGCCGCGACGGCATACTCCCCACGGTGGCCGCCGCCCTTTCGGTGCGCGGCGCGGACACCCTGACCTGCACCGCGGGCCGGGCCGACCAGCCGCCCGCGCTGCACGCCCTGGTCCAGGACTTCCTGGACACCCTTACCAGCGGCCAGCGCACCCGGTTCACCGGCCGCTGCCCGGAGGCGATCCTGCTCTCCCGGCACATCTCCGCCGCCGAGGCCGACCGCTCCAAGCGCGCCGCCCGCAAGCCGCTCACCGCCAACGAGGCGCGGCGCTCGCTGAAGCACTCCAAACTCACCGCCCGCCGCATCCGCGAGGACGGCGACCCGCTGCACGGCAGTTACGCCCCGCCGTGCCGCTCCTGCGCACCGCTGCTCTCCCACTTCGGCGTACGCCCGGTGGATCCCACCACCGAGAAGGGCTGACCGGCTCCCTATGCCCCCCACGCACCACCAGCCCAACACCAGCACCACCCGTTTCCCGGTCGCGGTCGACGCCGCTCTGCGGGAGGCGGGCTGGCAGCCGGGGCGCTGGGACATAAGGCAGGCCGAGCACTGGGCCGACCTGCTGCGCGAGCACACCTCCCCGGCCGGGCACCGGCACGCCGTCTTCCCGGCGGCGGTCGAGGCCTGGGCCGAGTTCGGCGGCCTGCACATCAATCCGCCGGGGCACGGGCGACAGGTCGCCCCCACCCCCGTACTCCTGGACCCGCTGCACGGCCTGCACCTGGCCCGCACGCTCGCCGACCTCGGCCGGGCCCTGGGCACCGAGGTCTGTCCGCTGGGCCAGGAGATCCACGCCGCCGGTGAGGCCCACGCCACCCTCGCCATCGACGCGGGCGGCCGTATCTACAGCCTCGACCACACCGGCGACTGGTTCCTGGGCCACACCCTCGACCAGGCGCTGGCCACCCTGATCACCGGCGCCCAGCCGCACCGCCTCACCACCGCCTGAGCCCCTCCCCCGCACCTCGTGACCGCCCCGCACCCCTCCCCGGCGCCCGGCGAACCGGGTCCTTAAGTCACAGGAAAAAGGCCCGGCCCCGCCCGTAGGCTGGTCCTTATGACCGTTACGGGGGCAGACCGGATGGACGTGGACCTGACCAGTCCACGCTTCTGGTGGTGGGAGCGACGACGCAGCGTCGTTCTGGACGCGGGACTGGCAGTGGTGTCGGCCGCCGAGTGCTTGGTGGAGGGAATCAGCTTCGCGGGCGAGACCCGGCTGCCGACCGCGCTGGGCGCGCTGATCGGCCTGCTGGTGGGCTCGACCCTGCTGGTACGCCGGCGGTGGCCGATCGCCGTCGTGCTGGTGTCGCTGGCCGTCACACCGGCCGAGATGGGCTTTGTGCTGGGGCTGGTGGGGCTCTACACCCTGGCCGCCTCCGAGGTGCCCCGGCGCGTCATCACCGCGCTCGCGGGCATGTCCTTCGTCGGGACGCTGATCGTCTCGCTGGTACGGATGCGCTCGCTGGCCGGCGACAGCGACGGCGAGTTCGATCCCAGCGCGGGTTACACCGCCGTCATCTCCTTCGTCCTCGCCCTCGGCATGACCGCCCCGCCGCTCCTCCTGGGGCTGTACATAGGCGCCCGCCGCCGGCTGATGGAGAGCCTGCGCGAACGCGCGGACTCCCTGGAGCGCGAACTGTCGCTGCTCGCCGACCGGGCCGAGGAGCGGGCCGAGTGGGCCCGGACCGAAGAGCGCACCCGGATCGCCCGCGAGATGCACGACGTCGTCGCCCACCGGGTCAGCCTGATGGTGGTGCACGCCGCCGCCCTCCAGGCGGTCGCCCTCAAGGACCCCCAGAAGGCGGTCAAGAACGCGGCCCTGGTCGGCGACATGGGGCGTCAGGCCCTCACCGAACTCCGCGAGATGCTCGGCGTGCTGCGCTCCTCCGACCCCGTCACCTCCACCATGGCCCGCGAACCGGCCCCGGTTCCGCTGGCCGCGGTCGGTGCCGCCGCCGCTGCCGCCGCCGAAGCGGCCGAGGGCGGCCCGTGCCTCGACGACGTGGACACCCTGGTCGAGCAGTCCCGGGCAGCCGGGATGACCGTCGAACTCTCCGTCGACGGCGACGCGGTCCCCTGCGGAGCCCTGGTCGAGCAGACCGCGTACCGGGTCATCCAGGAAGCCCTCACCAACGTCCACAAACACGCCCCGGGCGCCAAGACCTGGGTCCGCCTCGCCCACCGCGGCACCGAGATCGCGATGCAGATCGAGAACGGCCCCTCGGACAACACCGCCACCGAACCCGGGCTGCCCAGCGGAGGAAACGGCCTGCTCGGGATGCGTGAACGGGTCCAGTCGCTGGGCGGTGTCTTCGTCGCGGGAGCCACGGATCCGGGTGGCTTCCGGGTCTCGGCGGTGCTTCCGGTAAAGGGGACGGAAGCGGAGGAGTCGTGAAAGAGGCGATCTTTACCGTCGCATCGAGGGGGCTCGGTACGGCATAGTGTTGGGTGCCCATCCGGCGGCCGGAAACAATGTCCGGATTAAGGGCAATATTCCCCCGTGGTGTAATTGGCAGCACTGTGGCTTTTGGTGCCATCTGTTCGGGTTCGAGTCCTGACGGGGGAGCTTGGCGAAATGCGGGTCCCGACCAACCGGTCGGGACCCGCCCTCGTTTCCGCCCCGTAACCCCCCGGTATCCTTCGGAAGTCCACCCCCGTAGTAGCCGAAGGGCACCACTGTGAGCGCCAATAGCCCGGCAGCCGTCGTCGTCCTCGCAGCGGGTGAGGGCACCCGCATGAAGTCGGCCACCCCGAAGGTCCTGCACGAGATCAGCGGGCGCTCGCTCGTCGGCCACGTCACCACCGCGGCACGCGAACTCGACCCGCAGGATCTGGTCGTCGTCGTCGGCCACGCCCGCGAGAAGGTCACCGCCCACCTCGGCGAGATCGACCCGGATGCCCACACCGCCGTACAGGAGCAGCAGCTCGGTACCGGTCACGCCGTACGGATGGGCCTGGAGGCCCTCGGCGGCAGCCCGTCCGGGACGGTCGTCGTGGTCTGCGGCGACACCCCCCTCCTCACCGGCGAGACGCTGACCGCGCTGGCCGCCACCCACACCGCCGACGGCAACGCCTGCACGGTGCTGACCGCCGAAGTTCCCGACTCGACCGGTTACGGGCGGATCGTGCGCGATGCCGCGACGCAGTCCGTCACCGCGATCGTCGAGCACAAGGACGCCAGCGACGAGCAGCGGGCGATCCGGGAGATCAACTCCGGTGTGTTCGCCTTCGACGGAGAGCTGCTGGCCGACGCGCTGGGCAAGGTCCGCACCGACAACAGCCAGGGCGAGGAGTACCTCACCGACGTCCTGGGCATCCTGCGCGAGGCCGGTCACCGGGTCGGCGCGTCCGTCGCCGCCGACCACCGCGAGATCCTCGGCATCAACAACCGGGTGCAGCTCGCCGAGGCCCGCCGCCTGCTCAACGCCCGCCTCCTGGAGCGCGCGATGCTCAGCGGCGTCAGCATCATCGACCCGCAGACCACCTTCATCGACGCGACGGTCACTTTCGGCCAGGACGCGATCGTGCACCCGGGCACCCAGCTGCTCGGTGCCACGCACATCGCCGCGGACGCCGAGGTCGGCCCCAACACCCGCCTGAAGGACACCACCGTCGGCATCGGCGCCCGCGTCGACAACACGGTCGCGGACTCCGCGGAGATCGGCGCCGCCGCCAACGTCGGCCCGTTCGCCTACCTGCGCCCCGGCACCAAGCTGGGCGTGAAGTCGAAGATCGGCGCGTACGTCGAGACGAAGAACGCGTCGATCGGTGAGGGCACCAAGGTCCCGCACCTCTCCTACGTCGGCGACGCGACGATCGGCGACTACTCCAACATCGGTGCCGCCAGCGTCTTCGTGAACTACGACGGCCAGACCAAGCACCACACCACGATCGGTTCGCACTGCCGCACCGGTTCGGACAACATGTTTGTGGCTCCTGTCACGGTCGGGGACGGTGCCTACACCGCTGCCGGGTCGGTCATCACCAAGGACGTACCGGCCGGTTCGCTGGCCGTGGCCCGTGGGCAGCAGCGGAATATCGAGGGTTGGGTGGCCCGCAAGCGTCCGGGCAGCGCCGCCGCCCAGGCCGCTCAGTCGGCCACCCCGAGGACCGACGGCGAAAGCTGACCGGAAACAGGTGCCCCGCGCACCACGTACCGTGTTAGGTGCACACCATTTCGGCGTGAGTGCACACCATTTCGGCTGGCTCGCAGGCTGCTGGCGGCCAGAAACACTCTGAGGAGACCGTGCTGTGACCGGGATCAAGACGACCGGCGAGAAGAAGATGATGCTCTTCTCCGGACGGGCCCACCCCGAGCTGGCCGAGGAGGTCGCACATCAGCTGGGTATCGGTGTCGTGCCGACGAAGGCCTTCGACTTCGCGAACGGTGAGATCTACGTCCGCTTCCAGGAGTCCGCTCGCGGCGCCGACTGCTTCCTGATGCAGAGCCACACGGCTCCCATCAACAAGTGGATCATGGAACAGCTCATCATGGTCGATGCGCTGAAGCGGGCCTCGGCCCGTTCCATCACGGTGATCGTGCCGTCCTACGGCTACGCCCGTCAGGACAAGAAGCACAAGGGCCGCGAGCCGATCTCGGCCCGTCTGGTCGCCGACCTGCTGCAGACCGCGGGTGCGGACCGCATCCTCACGGTCGACCTGCACACCGACCAGATCCAGGGCTTCTTCAACGGCCCGGTCGACCACCTCACCGCGCTGCCGGTCCTCGCGGACTACGTGGGCGCGAAGGTCGACCGCTCCAAGCTGACGATCGTCTCCCCGGACGCCGGCCGGGTGCGCGTCGCCGACCGCTGGTGCGACCGTCTGGACGCGCCGCTGGCCATCGTGCACAAGCGCCGTGACAAGGACGTCGCCAACAAGGTGACCGTCCACGAGGTCGTCGGTGAGGTCGAGGGCCGCGTCTGCGTCCTGGTCGACGACATGATCGACACCGGTGGCACCATCTGCGCCGCCGCCGACGCGCTGTTCGCGCACGGCGCGGAGGACGTCATCGTGACGGCCACCCACGGCATCCTGTCCGGCCCGGCCGCGGACCGTCTGAAGAACTCCAAGGTGAGCGAGTTCGTCTTCACGAACACGCTGCCGGACCCGTCCGACCTGGAGATGGACAAGATCACGGTGCTCTCGATCGCGCCGTCGATCGCCCGCGCGGTGCGCGAGGTCTTCGAGGACGGTTCGGTCACGAGCCTCTTCGAGGAGCAGTCGTAGCTCTCTGAGGCGTTACGGGGACGGGGCGGCCACCTTCGTTGAGGTGGCCGCCCCGTTTCCGTACCCACGAAGGCCCGGGGCAAGGCTGGCGCAGGGCCGCCGGTGCCTGTGGAAGATCGATTGGGCTGTCCGGGGCAGGCCCGGGTACAGTGTGCAAGTTGCTCGGCGAGGGAGGCTCAGGCCCTCCGTTATCGACGCGCTCTTCGTAGCAGGCTCCTTCAGCGGGCCGTTCGTGTGGCCGGGTGACGACCTACCCCCTTTGTTTCGCCACTTACGAGGAGCGCAATCATGGCTGAAGTCAAGATCACCGCTGAGGTCCGTACCGAGTTCGGCAAGGGCGCTGCCCGCCAGACCCGTCGTGCCAACAAGGTTCCGGCCGTCATCTACGGTCACGGCGCCGACACCGTGCACATCACGCTGCCGGGTCACGAGCTGATGATGGCGCTCAAGACCAGCAACGCCCTGCTGAACCTGGACATCGACGGCCGCAGCGAGCTCGTCATCCCCAAGGCCGTTCAGCGTGACGCCATCAAGCGCAACATCACCCACGTCGACCTCCTCGCGGTCAAGCGCGGCGAGAAGGTCACCGTCGAGGTCTCCGTGATCTCCGAGGGCGACCTGGCACCGGGCTCCAACCTCCTGGAGAACGTGCTGAACACCCTCTCGGTCGAGGCCGAGGCCACCCACATCCCCGAGTCCGTCACCGTCTCGGTGCAGGGCCTGGACGCCGGTGACTCGATCCTCGCGAAGGACGTCCCGCTGCCCGAG
This sequence comes from Streptomyces sp. NPDC051561, assembly GCF_044454195.1. Taxonomy (NCBI): domain Bacteria; kingdom Bacillati; phylum Actinomycetota; class Actinomycetes; order Kitasatosporales; family Streptomycetaceae; genus Streptomyces; species Streptomyces sp. NPDC051561. The sequence continues at coordinate 59,232 of NZ_JBITDM010000020.1, forward strand.
GGCACCACGCTGGTGACCGACGCCGACGCCGTCGTCATCCAGGTCGTCTCCGCGCAGGCCGAGGAGCCGGCCGCTGACGCCGACGCCGCGGGCACCGAGGCCTGAGCCTCGTAGCTCCACAGCTTTGCGGTGCAGCCGCCGTTCCGTGCCCGAGGGGTGCGGGGCGGCGGCTGCCGTGTGTGCGGGCCCTTTCGGTATGCCTTTCGGTATGAAGGAGAGATGCAGATGACGACCCCGAGTCCGGGTCAGGCCCCCGCGCCGGACCCTTCGACCCCCTGGCTGGTGGTGGGCCTGGGCAATCCAGGACCCGAGTACGCGGCGAACCGGCACAACGTGGGCTGGCTGGTCGCCGACCTCCTCGCCTCCCGGATCGGCGGCAAGTTCAAGTCGCACAAGGCGCGGGCGCAGGTTCTGGAGGGGCGGATCGGCCCGCCCGGTCCGTACAACCGCCGGGTGATCCTGGCGAAGCCGCTGTCGTACATGAACCTGTCGGGCGGCCCGGTGACCGCGCTGCGCGACTTCTACAAGGTGCCGACGGCGAACATCGTCGCCATCCACGACGAGCTGGACATCGACTACGGAGTGCTGCGCCTGAAGCTCGGCGGTGGCGACAACGGCCACAACGGGCTGAAGTCGATGACCAAGTCGATGGGCCCCGACTACCACCGGGTGCGCTTCGGCATCGGCCGGCCGCCGGGCCGGATGCAGGTCGCCGACTTCGTACTGAAGGACTTCTCCTCCACCGAGAAGAAGGAGCTGGACTACTTCGTGGACCGGGCGTCCGACGCGGTGGAGGCACTCGTCATCGAGGGCCTGGAACGGGCGCAGTCGACGTACAACTCGTGACGCTCGCCTCTTGTACGCCGTAGAAGGCTGTACACCGTAGGTCGCCATACGCTGTACGTCGCTTTCCGGCGTACAGCAACCTGCGGCTCGCATCGCTGTACGCCGCACAACCCCATACGCCGTACAACCCCATACACCGTAAGGGCGCCCCCCGGAGTACCGGTGGGCGCCCTTACGGCGTACAGGAGGCCGGTGATCAGCCGGTGTTGCGCAGTCCCGCCGCCACACCGTTGACCGTCAGCAGCAGGGCCCGCGAGAGCAGCGGGTCGGCGTCCTGGCCGGCCGCCGCCGCGTCGCGCTGGCGCTTGAGCAGCGCGACCTGGAGGTAGGAGATCGGGTCCAGGTAGGCGTCACGGATGGCGAAGGTCTGCTGGAGGACGGGGCTGGTGTCCAGCAGTTCCGCGCCGCCCGTGATGCGCAGGACTTCCTGCACGGTGAGCGCGTGCTCGGCCTCGATGGCGTCGAAGACGTGCTTCAGCTCGTCGGGCACCAGCGTGTCGACATAGTGACGTGCGATGCGCAGGTCGGTCTTGGCGAGCGTCATCTCCACGTTGGAGAGGAAGTTGCGGAAGAAGTGCCAGTGCTCGTGCATCTCCTCCAGGACGCTCTCCAGGCCCGCCTCGCGCAGCGCCTTGAGGCCGGAGCCGACACCGAACCAGCCGGGCACGATCTGCCGCGACTGGGTCCAGCCGAACACCCAGGGGATGGCCCGCAGGCCGTCCAGGGAGACGCCCGAGCCGGGGCGGCGGGAGGGCCGCGAGCCCAGGTGCAGGTCGGCGAGCTGGTCGACGGGGGTCGACGCGAGGAAGTACGTCGGCAGGTCCGGGTCCTCGACCAACTTGCGGTACGCGGTGTGCGCGGCCCCGGAGACCGTGTCCATCGCCGCGTCCCAGCGGGCCAGCGCCTCGTCGGACTGGCGGGGCGAGGTGTGCAGCGCGGACGCCTGGAGGGTGGCCGCGACGGTCAGCTCCAGGTTCTCCCTGGCCAGCGAAGGCACCAGGTACTTGTCCGAGATGACCTCACCCTGCTCGGTGACCTTGATCTCGCCTTCCAGCGTGCCCCACGGCTGCGCGAGGATCGCGTCGTGCGACGGGCCGCCACCGCGGCCGACCGTGCCGCCCCGGCCGTGGAACAGCCGCAGCCGCACCCCGTACCGGTGAGCGACGTCACGCAGCCGGCGCTGCGCCCGGTGGATCTCCCACTGCGACGTGGTGATGCCGCCGAACTTCGAGGAGTCCGAGTACCCGAGCATGACCTCCTGCACGTCACCGCGCAGAGAGACAAGTCGACGGTACGAGGGGTCGGCGAGCATCTCGTCGAGGATGACGTCGGCCGCACGCAGCTCGTCCGTCGTCTCCAGGAGCGGCACGATGCCGATCTTCGCCCAGCCGCCGTGCAGGTCCAGCAGACCCGCCTCACGCGCCAGCACGGCCGCCGCGAAGACGTCGTCCGCGCCCTGGCACATCGAGATGATGTACGACTCGATGACCTCGGGCCCGAAGCGCTCCAGCGCGTCCTTGACGGTCAGGAACACCCCGAGGGTCTTCTCCCCCGCCGCGTCCAGCGGCGCCGGCACCGGCGCCAGCGGACGCCGCGACCGCAGCTCCTTGGCGAGCAGCTTCTGCCGGTACTCGCGCGGCATGTCGACGTACCGCCAGGACTCCTCACCGAGCCGGTCGAAGAGCTGACCGAGCGCGTGGTGGTGGGCGTCCGCGTGCTCACGCACGTCCATCGTCGCCAGCTGGAGGCCGAAGGCGGCCAGCGTGCGGATGGTGCGGTCCATCCGGCCGTCGGCGAACAGCTCGCCGCGGTGCTCGCGCAGCGAGGTCTGGATGAGGGTGAGGTCCTCGATCAGCTGGCTGGTGCCGAGGTAGTCGCAGCCGGGCCGGTGGGCGGAGCCCGCCGCCAGACGCTCGCGGGTGTTGACCAGCTTCTGCCGGATGCAGGTGGCCTTCAGCCGGTACGGCTCCTCGGCGTTGAGCCGCTTGTAGCGGGGGCTGATCTCCGGCAGCCGCTCCAGGTCCGCCTGGAGCGACTCCAGCAGCTCCTCCGTCGCACCCGTGTAGCGGATCGAGTTCGACAGCTGGCCGCGCAGCTGGTCGACCAGCTCCAGGGCGTCGGTGATGCCGTGCTCGTGCTGGAGGATCAGTACGTCGCGGGTGACGGCCGGGGTGACGTTGGGGTTGCCGTCGCGGTCGCCGCCGATCCAGGTGCCGAAGGTCAGCGGGCGGGTGCCCGGCGGGATCTCGATGCCGACCCGCTCCAGCTCGGCGGCCAGGTCCTCCAGGACGTCGCCGACCGCGCCGGCGTGCAGCTCGTCCAGGTAGTAGATGGCGTTGCGGGCCTCGTCCGCCGGTTCCGGGCGTACGACACGCAGCTCGTCGGTCTGCCAGATCAGGTCGATGTTCTCGGCCAGCCGGCGGTCGTGGCGGCGCCGGTCGGAGGCGATGACCGGGGTTTCGAGCAGCTCGGCGATGCGCCGGAGCTTGTTCAGGACGGAGCGGCGGGCGGCCTCGGTGGGGTGCGCCGTGAAGACCGGCCGCACATTGAGGTTCTTGACCGTCTGCTGGAGGTGCTCCGGGTCGGCGTCCTTCAGCAGGTCGGCGGTGCGGGCCAGCAGCCCGCCCTCGACGGCGCGCAGCTCGCGCATCTCCCGGCCGCGGTGCACCTGCTCGGTGACGTTGGCCAGGTGGAAGTACGTGGAGAAGGCGCGCACGAGGCGCGCCGCGGTCTCCAGGTCCATGTCACCGAGGAGGTCGGCGGCGGCTTCGCCGTCGGTCCTGGTGAGGGCCCGGACCCGCTCCACCAGGTCCAGGAGCTCGGGGCCCTCCTGCCGTACGAGGGTCTCGCCGAGAAGGTCGCCGAGGCGGCGGATGTCGGCACGCAGCTCGGGGCTGGTGTTGGGGGTCGTCTGGTCGGCACTGCTCACAGGTGCGGCTCCTTGCAGTGGGATACGCGTCAGGCAGGAACTCGGACCGCGCTGTCCGACGGGGTCCAGGATATGGGTCCCCGGATCCGGGTACTCGTCGGCCTCGTACAGCGGGCCTCACCGCTGCCATACTTACGAGGCCGTAGGTTACGGAACCGTAGCCAGGTATCACCCGCATTCCTCACCCCACAGGGGACCTTCATGACCACTAGCCCCGATCTACTCAACGAACCCGCCACCCAGCGGGACGACGAGGCCACGGCCTTGGCGACCCGCGGCGGCGAGTCCAAGCGTTCCATCGAACAGATCGCGCTGCTCCTGTTCATCACCGTCCCCTTCGTGGCCCTGCTCGCGGCGATCCCGCTGGCCTGGGGCTGGGGAGTGAGCTGGCTGGACCTCGGCCTGATGGTGTTCATGTACTACCTGGGGTGCCACGGCATCACCATCGGCTTCCACCGCTACTTCACCCACGGCAGCTTCAAGGCCAAGCGCCCGCTGCGCATCGCGCTGGCCGTGATGGGGTCGATGGCCGTCGAGGGCCCGCTGGTCCGCTGGGTCGCCGACCACCGCAAGCACCACAAGTTCTCGGACGCCGACGGCGACCCGCACTCGCCGTGGCGCTTCGGTGAGGATCTGCCCTCGCTGATGAAGGGCCTGTGGTGGGCGCACATCGGCTGGATGTTCGACGAGGAGCAGACCTCGCAGGAGAAGTACGCCCCGGACCTCGTCAAGGACCCGGCGATCCGCCGCATCTCCCGCGACTTCGTCTACTGGACGATCCTCTCGCTGGCCATCCCGCCGCTGGTCGGCGGCCTGGTGACGATGTCCTGGACCGGCGCCTTCACGGCCTTCTTCTGGGGCTCCCTGGTCCGCGTCGCCCTGCTGCACCACGTCACCTGGTCCATCAACTCCATCTGCCACGCCGTCGGCAAGCGCCCCTTCAAGTCGCGCGACCGCTCGGGCAACGTCTGGTGGCTGGCGGTCCTCTCCTGTGGTGAGTCCTGGCACAACCTGCACCACGCGGACCCGACCAGCGCCCGGCACGGCGTGATGAAGGGCCAGGTCGACTCCTCGGCCCGGCTGATCCGCTGGTTCGAGCAGGCGGGCTGGGCGTACGACGTCCGCTGGCCGACCGCCTCGCGGCTGGCCTCCCGCCGGCAGACCGGCGTGACGGGCCCGCGGCAACCCGACGCAACAGAAACGGCATGATGGAGCCTGTGGCGACCGACGGCAGTAGCACTGGCAATACGACCCCGAGCACGGGCGGCAGCAAGCCCCGTCCCCCGGCGCGGCGCACCCGCCGCGTGCGGATGACGGGCGCCGAGCGCCGTGAGCAACTGCTGGACATCGGCCGCACCCTCTTCGCCGAGAAGGGCTTCGAAGGTACGTCGGTGGAGGAGATCGCCGCGAAGGCGGGCGTCTCCAAGCCGGTCGTCTACGAACACTTCGGCGGCAAGGAGGGCCTGTACGCGGTCGTCGTCGACCGGGAGATGCGCTCGCTGCTCGACATGGTGACCAGCGCCCTGACGGCCGGCCATCCCCGCGAGTTGCTTGAGCAGGCCGCGTTCGCCCTGCTCGACTACATCGAGACGTACACCGACGGTTTCCGCATCCTGGTCCGGGACTCCCCGGTCGCCCAGTCGACGGGCACCTTCGCGTCCCTCATCTCCGACATCGCCACCCAGGTCGAGGACATCCTGGGCCTGGAGTTCAAGGCGCGCGGCTTCGACCCGAAGCTGGCCCCGCTGTACGCCCAGGCGCTGGTCGGCATGGTGGCGCTGACCGGTCAGTGGTGGCTGGACGTCCGTAAGCCGAAGAAGGCCGAGGTGGCCGCCCACCTGGTGAACCTGTGCTGGCACGGCCTGGAGAACCTGGAGGCCAAACCGCGCCTGATAGGACACCGCAAGAACTGACGGACGGCTTACTCCGTGTACGGCGGCGGCCCGCACCCCTCCCAGGGGGTGCGGGCCGCCGCCGTACCGCACGTACCCCTCAGCGCTTGCGCGACAGCACCGCCGCCACCCACACCAGCCAGATCAGACCGCCGAAGCGGACCACCGGCAGTGCGTACCCGAAGACGTCGGCGACCAGGCTGAGGGTGCCGAGCATTCCGGCGGCGGCGATGACCAGGCCGACGGCGGCGAGCGGGCCCGGCAGCGGTCCCGAGAGGGCGACCGCGCCGACGAGCAGCGCGAAGGCCACCGCGTAGGTCACCCCGCCGGTCAGGAAGGACAGGTCGGCGACGGCCCGCGCCAGCGCCGGTTCGGCGTCCGCGGGCAGCCGCCCGCCGGTCCAGGCGAAGAGCGCGCTCAGGGCCAGTGCCACCGTGCCCAGCACCCCGCCCACCAGGGCCAGTGCGGCGCCCTGCGCGCTGCCCCCGAGGTCCCGCAGCCGTCGGTGCAGGGCGGGGGTGAGTACGGCGAGCGGAATGGCGGAGGCGAGCAGTAGCAGTGCCCCCACCTTGACCTTGGTGCCGTTCGCGCCGGTGTAGGTGAGGACTTCGGCGCCTGTGGCGGTGGGCTGCGGAGTGGAGCTGTTGAGGACGACGTACGCGATCGTCAGGGCGGCGAAGGCGAGGACGGGCGGCAGCAGGGCCGAGCCGCCGCTCCGCGCGCGGGAGTTGCTGCCGGAGGTGTCCGGCGGGTGATGGGCGGTCGTGGTGGACATGCGGTCTCCTCGGTCAGAACGCACGGGCGGTGGCTGGTGCCTCTGCCGTTGCGCTGTCACCGGTACGACGCAGCGAGCGGAGCCGGATGTGACACCACCGCCTGAAGCCGCGGCCCCGGTTTCCCCGGGTCCCGCTGGCCGGCGCGGTGTCCGCGCAGGTCAGCCCGTGTCCGACCGCGCCCCGGCCAAGCCGGCCCACGCCCCCGGGCCGGCCCGCCCAGGTCACCCCCCGCCGTCATTCCGCTCCATGAACTCCAGCCGGTTGCCCACCGGGTCGCTCGAACAGAACCGCCGGTGCCCCGGCAGGTCGTCGTCCCGGACGACCTCCGCACCCCGTGAAGCCAGCCGCTCCGCGTACGCCTCGATGTCCGTGACCCGCACCCCCGGATGGGCCTTCCTCGCCGCCCGGAAGTCCTCCTCGATCCCCAGGTGCAGCCGCACCCCGCCCGCCTCGAACCAGCAGCCGCCCCGCGCGGCCAGCACCGGCGGCTTGGGGATCTCCCGCATCCCGAGCACCTCGACGTAGTACGCGCGCAGCGCGCTCTCGCTCCCGGGCGGCGCCGCGAGCTGTACGTGGTCCAGGGCCGCGATCACCGGACCACCCCCACCGCGAAGATCCTCCGGAACGGGAAGACGGTCCCGCCCTCAGCCCCGGCCCCGGCCCCCGCCCCGCTCGCCGGATACGCCTCGCGCAGCAACTGCGCGTACTGGGCCGTGAAGTCCGCCGTCGCCTCCTCGTCCCCGGCCAGCGCGGTGAGCACCGGCCGCAGCGCGGTGCCCTTCACCCAGTCGAGCACCGGGTCCCGGCCGTGCAGGAGTTGGAGGTACGTGGTCTCCCAGACGTCCGCCTCGCAGCCGAGCCCGCTGAGCAGGGCCAGATAGTCGCCGGGGGTCCCGACGGCGGCGGTACGGTCGCCGACCCCGCTCAGCCGGTCGCGCCAGCGCGGGGATTCGCGCAGCGAGGCGAGCAGCGTGTGGCTGGGTGCGTCGAAGTTGCCGGGGACCTGGAAGGCGAAGGTGCCGCCCGGGGTGAGCGCTGCCAGCCAGCCGGGGATCAGCTCCGCGTGGCCGGGCACCCATTGGAGGAGCGCGTTGGAGACGATCAGGTCGTACGTCGCCGGGGGCGGCGCCCAGCTCGCGGCCTCGGCGTGGGCGAAGTCGAGGCGCTCGCCCGCGTACTGCTCGGCCTTGGCCAGCATCTCGCGGGAGTTGTCGAAGCCGGTGATGCGGGCCTCGGGCCAGCGGTCGGCGAGCAGCGTGGTGACGTTTCCTGCGCCGCAGCCGAGGTCGGCGATGCGGGCCGGAGCGGTGGCCGGGTTGATCCGGGCCAGCAGGTCCAGGAAGGGACGGGTCCGGTGGCCCTCGTGGCGGAGGTACTGGTGCGGGTCCCAGACGGGAGGGGAGGTCGTCATGGGTATCAGCATCCTCGCCCACTTATCTCGACGTCAAGAGACTCAATACAGAAACTCTCGCAATCAAGAGACTCGACCTGAAGAGACTTCACATCGACAGACCCCCTACACTGATCCCCATGGAGGACGAGGTCGACCGACTGGTCGCAGCATGGCGCCGAGAGCGCCCCGACCTCGACGTGGAGCCACTTGAGGTGCTCAGTCGGGTGTCCCGTCTGGCGCGCCATCTCGACCGGGCCCGCCGTCTCGCGTTCTCCGAACACAGTCTGGAGCCGTGGGAGTTCGACGTGCTCACCTCGCTGCGCAGGGCAGGAGCCCCGTACCAGCTCTCCCCCGGCCAGCTGCTGACGCAGACCCTGGTCACCTCGGGCACCATGACCAACCGCATCGACAGGCTCGCCAAGAAAGGCCTGGTCGAGCGGCTGCCCGACCCCAGCGACCGGCGCGGAGTCCTCGTCCGGCTGACCGACGAGGGCCGCGACCGCGCCGACCAGGCGCTGGCCGGACTGCTGGAGCAGGAGCGGGCGATCCTGGGCGAGCTGTCGCGTGCCCAGCGTGGCGAACTGGCCGGTCTGCTACGCCAGTTGACCGCCCCGTTCGACAACATCCCCGGGAACGGTTAGCTCGGCCGGACCGACCCCGGCCCGCCGCGCCAGCGCCACCGCGGCCAGCGTGGAGTGCACGCTTAGTTTCCCCAGCACGTTCTGCATATGGGTGCGGACCGTGTGCGGGGACAGGAACAGCCGCTCCGCGACCGCCTTGCGGCCCAGCCCCGCCACCATGCAGCGCAGCACTTCTCGCTCGCGCGGGGTGAGGGACTCCACCAGGCGTTCGCTCTCGGTGCGGTGCTTGCGGGCGGCGGTGAGTTCCCGCAGTACGCCGGTGAGGAGTGCGGGCGGCAGATGCGTCTCCTCCCGGAGTACGCCGCGGATGACGGCCAGCAGCCGTTGCAGCGAGCAGTCCTTGGCGACCCAGCCGGAGGCGCCGGCCTGGAGGGCGAGGGCGGCCCGGCGCGGGTCGTCCTTCTCGGCGAGCACCACGGTGCGCACCGCCCCGTGCCCGCTGCGCACCCCTGCGACCAGCGAGATCCCGTCGACCAGACCGTCCTGTTCGGCCCCGCTGTCGGGGACGGCGACCGCCACCGCGTGGTGCGTGGTGCCGCCCTGCCCCGGCAGTGCGGTGCCGAGATCGGCGTCGATGAGCATCACGTCGAACTTGCGGCCTTCCGCCGCCCCGCGCTCCAGACACCGCAGCGCCGCGGGGCCACTGCCGGCCGCCGCCACGTCCACGTCCGGTTCCGCCGCGAGGGCGGCGGCGAGGGACTCCGCGAAGATTCGGTGGTCATCCACCACCAGGACCCGGATACGAACCACTGCCTCTGACACCCCCATGGGTCGGAGGGCGGACCTACGCGGACACGACCCCCGGGACCGGGTACCTCGATCACTGCGCACGGCCGCCGCCGTGTGCTGATCAGTACCCCGCCCCGGGCGCCGTACCCGACTGTCTCGCCCCCTGATCAGCACCGGCCCCCACCGGTGCTCAAGCCTCAGAGTACGGGCGGGGGCGGTAACGGGAAGGGCTTTTGCCGAACTGTTTGGGGTCGGGGCCCGGAGTGGGCTTCCTGTGTCCGGTTGTGGCGGAAGGAGAGAGGGAATGAGCAGTTCCTGCCCTCAGGTGCTGCTTTTGCCCTCGTCAAGTGGCTCCCGTTTCAGGCCAGTTGGCGTGCTCCCGCCGACGGGGTGGCCGGGAAGACCCGCGGGGCGCGGTGGCCCTCCGCCGCGAACGCCGCCTCGATCCGGTCGCCGAGACCGGTCACCGCGGAGGCTTCCGCCAGCACGATCGCCGAGCCGCCGAAGCCGCCGCCGGTCATCCGTGCGCCGTGCACGCCAGGCGTGCGCGCCGCTGTCTCGACGACCAGGTCGAGTTCGGGGCAGGAGATGCGCAGATCGTCGCGGAGGGAGGCGTGCCCTTCGAGGAGTACGGCACCTATGGCGCGGACGTCACCCGCGTCGAGGTGCTCGGTCACCTGCCGCACCCGGTGGTTGTCGGAGACGACGTGCCGGACGTACCGGCGGATCCTCTCGTCGGTCAACTTGGCCAGGGCGTCGTCCAGTTCGGCGTGCGCGACATCGCGGAGGTGGGTGACCCCGAGCTGCCGGGCCCCTTCCTCGCAGCCCGCCCGGCGTTCCGCGTAGGCCCCGTCGCCCAGGGCGTGCTGGACGCGGGTGTCGACGACCAGCAGCGTCAGACCGTGGGCGGGCAGGTCGAAGGGGATCTGCCGCCGGGTGAGGTCGCGGGTGTCCAGGTGCAGGGCGTGGCCCGCCTCGCAGCAGGCGGACGCCGTCTGGTCCATGATTCCGCACGGCACGCCGACGAAGGCGTTCTCCGCGTACTGGCACAGCTGAGCCAGCTCCGCACGGGTGAGCGGCAGCTGGTACAGGTCGACGAGCGCCAGAGCGAGGGCCACCTCCAGCGCTGCGGACGACGACAGCCCGGCCCCGGTGGGCACGGTCGAGCGCAGGTGTACGTCCGCGCCGCCGGCCACTTCGGCGGCGTAACCCCGCTCGCGCAGCGCCCAGACGACGCCCGCGAGGTAGGTCCACCACTCGCCGGGCGCGTCCTGGGGCCTGAGGTCGGCGACCCGGAGTTCGGTGACGCCGCCACTCCTGCCGCCACCCCCGCCGTCCCCCTCACGGTCACCGGAGTGCAGTCGCAGGACGCCGTCGGTGCGGCGGGCGACAGCGACCTGCGCGGTGTGCGGGAGGGCGAGCGGCATCACGAAGCCGTCGTTGAAGTCGGTGTACTCGCCGATGAGGTTGACCCGGCCGGGGGCGGCCCAGACGCCCTCCGGCTCGCTGCCGTACAGCTCCTCGAACTCGGCGATGAGTTGAGCCACGGTCATGCCCATGCCTGTCTACTCCCCCTCGGTGCGGCTGCTGCCGCCGCTGGTGCCGTTGTTGCCGCGGTCGCGCTGGGCGAAGCGCCAGGCGTCGCCGATGATGGCCGCCAGGTCGGTGCGGGTCGGGTTCCAGCCGAGGGCGGCGGTGGCCCGGGCGGCGGAGGCGACCAGGACGGCCGGGTCGCCCGCGCGGCGGGGGGCGGCGATCTCGGGGATCGGGTGGCCGGTGACCTTGCGGGCGGTGTCGATGACCTCGCGGACGGAGAAGCCGTTGCCGTTGCCGAGGTTGAGGATCAGGTGCTTCCCGGGTTCGGCCGCGGTCACGGCGAGCAGGTGGGCCTCGGCGAGGTCGGCGACATGGATGTAGTCGCGGACACAGCTGCCGTCCGGGGTCGGATAGTCCTCGCCGTACACCGAGATCGCCTCCCGGCGGCCCTGGGTGACCTGGAGGACCAGCGGAATCAGATGCGACTCCGGGTCGTGCCGCTCGCCGCAACTGCCGTACGCTCCGGCCACGTTGAAGTACCGCAGGGACACCGCCGCCAGGCCGTGGGCCGCGCACTCGCCGGTGATCATGTGGTCGACGGCGAGCTTGGAGGCGCCGTACGGGCTGGTGGGCGCGGTCGGCAGGTCCTCGGTGAGGGGGTTGGCGGTGGGCTCCCCGTAGGTCGCCGCCGTCGAGGAGAACACCAGGCGGCGCACCCCCGTGTCGCGCATCGCGCCAAGCAGGTCCACGGTGCCGCCGACGTTGTTCCGCCAGTACTTGTCCGGGTCGATGACGGACTCGCCGACCTGCGAGAACGCGGCGAAGTGCAGCACACCGTCGTACGTCGCGTCCAGATACCGGGCCGCGTCCTGGATGCGCCCCTCGATGAAGGTGGCGCCCGCCGGGACGCCCGCACGGAACCCGGTGGAGAGGTCGTCGAGGACGGTCACCTCGTGCCCGGCCTCCAGCAGATGCGCGGTCACCACACTGCCGACGTATCCCGCGCCGCCGGTCACCAGGTACTTCACTTGACGCGTCCCACCTCTCGCAGCCGTGCTGCCGCCGCCTCGGGCGACACGTCGTTGATGAAGGCACCCATGCCGGACTCGGAGCCCGCGAGGGCCTTCAGCTTGTCCGGGGTGCGGCGGATCGTGAACAGTTCCAGGTGCAGCGCGAATTCGTCCCTGTACGCGTACCGGAAGGGCGCCTGGTGCCAGCCGGAGATGTACGGCGTCGGCGGCTGCCCCGGCCCGAAGAGCCGGTCGAAGCGGCGCAGCAGCTCCAGGTAGAGGCCCGGGAATTCGGCGCGCGCCTCCTCGTCGAGTCCGCGCAGGTCGGGGACCCGGCGGGTGGGGTAGAGGTGCACTTCGTACGGCCAGTGGGCGGCGTACGGGACGAAGGCGACCCAGTGCTCGCCCTCCAGGACGATGCGCGAGGCGTCGGCGCGTTCGCGGGCGACGACGTCGTCGAAGAGGTTGGCGCCGCCCGTCGAGTCCCGGTGGGCCTGAAGGGAGCGGAGCATCTGGGCGGTGCGGGGGGTGGTGAAGGGGTAGCCGTAGATCTGGCCGTGCGGGTGGCCGAGGGTGACGCCGATCTCGGCGCCGCGGTTCTCGAAGCAGAACACCTGCTCCACGGAGGGCAGTTGGGCCAGTTCCGCGGTGCGGTCGGTCCAGGCCTCCAGTACCAGATACGCCTGCTCCTCGGTCAGGTCGCAGAAGGCCGCGTGGTGGTCGTCGGTGAAGCAGACCACCTCGCAGCGCCCGGAGTCGCCCGCGAGGGACGGGAAGCGGTTCTCGAAGACCGCCACGTCGTAACTGCCGGCCGGGATCTCGCTCCGGTGCCCCTCGCGGGAGGGGCAGAGCGGGCAGGCGTCGGCGGGCGGCAGATAGGTGCGGTCCTGGCGGTGCGAGGCGATGGCGACATGGTCGTCGAGCAGGACGTCGTGGCGGACCTCGGAGGTGGTCACGACCGGGGCCAGCGGACGCGGGTCGTGCGCGTCGCGGACCCGGTCGTCGGCCAAGTCGTAATAGAGGAGCTCACGACCGTCGGCGAGCCGGGTCGATGTCTTCTTCACTGTCACCTCACGCACGCACATCCGCCAACAGAATCAAACACAACAAACCACAGGTGCACAGCGGCGTCAATGCCGACGGCCCGCGAAGGGATACGGAAATGGGCGCGCGCATACGCGAGTTGACCCCCGGGGCCGGGCGCGCCGCGTGCGACGCACCGCCTCCCACCCCTGAAGCCACCTACCAGCTGCTGCCTACTGCTACTGCTCCTGCGGAGCGAGCGCCGCCCGGTCGAGCAGGCCGGTGCGGGCGGCGAGGGCCGCCGCCTCCAGTCTGGACCCCACCCCCAGCTTCATCAGCACCCGCTGCACGTGGGTGCGCGCGGTGCTCGGGGCGATGCCCATGCCGGCCGCGATCAGCCGGGTGTCCTCGCCGTCGGCGACCCGCACCAGCACCTCGACCTCGCGCGGGGTCAGCATGTGCAGCAGCCGCTGCCCCTCGTCGTCCGGCTGTGCGGCCGGGTTGAGCAGTTCGGCGAACGCCCCCTGGAGAAGGCCCGGCGCGACCGCCGCCTCCCCCGTCCTGGCCTTCACCATGGCCCGCTCGACACCTTCTATGCGCTCGTCGTGCCGTACGTAACCGGCTGCCCCGGCGGCGAAGGCGGCGGCGATGCCACGCGGGCTCGGCACCGGCCCGAGGACGACGACCGCCACCTGGGGGCGCTCCCGCTTGATCCGCACGATCGGGTCGAAGGTGCCCGGCAGGGCGGGCGTCGCCGTACCGAAGAGGCAGACCTCCGGCGCGCGGCTGACCACGAGTTCGGCCGCGCCCGCGGTGGGTGCGGCGGCGGCGAGCACCCGGTGCCCGCGCAGTTTGAGCGCCGAGGCGAGTGCCTCGGCGAGCAGGCGGTGGTCGTCGACCACCATGAGCCGCACGCCCATCGAAGTACCCCCATATTCCCCCAGGAACAGGCCCCCCGGCCTCCTGCCCCGGCAAGCTACACGCTTGTTCGACGTTGCGCGCCCCTTACTGGCCAGATTCCGCTCGAAGTGGCCAATTCGCCCGGTTCCTGGCGTTGTTGTCGGCGCGACATGGTCGTTGCGCCGACAACCGGAGGGGGGCCGCGACGTGATGTCACGGCCCCCCTCCTTCGCTCTGCCCGCCCGGTTACTGCGCCGGTACGAAGGCCAGAGCCAGGTACTTCTTGGACGAGGACGGGTCCGCGCTGATCAGCGTGGTGCCCATGTAGAGGCGGCCCTTGTGGTAGCGGACCTCGTCCATCTTGATGGTCATGGTCTGCTCGGCATCACGCACCGAACGGTCGGCGGGGTTGTCGAGCAGGAGGGTTTCCTTGCCGGTGCCGCCGTCGATGCTGGCGACCTGGCCACCCTTGTCGTAGGGCGGGAACTTGTAGACGATCAGGTTTCCGCCGTCCATCCGCAGCGGGACCATGTGGTACCGCTCGCCCGCCTTGTAGTTGTCGCCGGTGGGCTTGCCGGTGGCGAGGTCGAAGGTGACGATCTCGTTGGTGCGGCCGGTCTCGGCCTGGCCCTGGTGCTCGGCGGTGGGCAGGTACAGCTTGCCGTTGCCGACCGCGACCTGGGTGCAGCCGCCGACGTCGTCGAGGTCGCAGTCGAACGGGTAGCGCTCGCTGTCCACACCGATGCGGGCACGCAGCTTGCCGGTCTTCTCGTCGACCGAGAAGACGTCGCTGACCTTCGTCTTGTACTCGCCGGCCTCGCCGACGTTGGCGCCGACGACCAGCGGCTTGACGGACAGCACGGAGACGTACTTCGAGTTGTCCGGCATCTTGAACTTGCTGATCGGCTTGCCGTCGGCAGGGTTGAGCGTCTCGATGGAGTACGTCTCGTTGTCGTAGTCACCGCATTCGCGGACCGCGACCAGGCCGCCGGGGCCGCCCGCGTAACCCTTGTCCTTGCACTGGTCGGCGGTGGGCTTCGGGGACCACAGCTCCTTGCCGTCGGCGAGGTTGAACGCGCCGCCGCCCGAGTAGCCCGCCACGGCGACCGTGTTGCCGCTGATGGTGGCCATCGAGAGCCGGACCTTGCGGTCGCCGTCGGGGAAGCTCTTCTGCCAGAGCAGCTTGCCCGAGGCGAGGTCGATCACGCCGGCCTCGGTGCACTGGGCGACCTTCTCGCCCGGGGCCTTGGTGCCCTCGAAGACGATGGCCGCCTTGTTGTCCTGGGTGATCTGTGCGGAGCCGCCGCACGGCGAACCGGAAAGCGGGATCTTCCACTTCTCGGTGCCGTTCTGCGGGTCGTAGCCGACCACGCTGTTGACGGCCGCGCGGGCGTAGATGGTGTCGGTGGCCCAGGAGCCCTTGGTCTTGGTGATCTCCTTCACCGTCGGCAGCGGGACCTGGAAGCCGACCTTGGCGGTGACGTTCGCCGGGGCCTGCTCCTTGCCCGCACCGTCGGGCGCCGGCTTGGCCCCGCCCTCACCCTTGCCTTCGGCTCCCCCGGTGCCACCGGCGGAGCCGCCCGCCACGTCCTTCGGGTCGTCGCTGCTGGTCGCCTTGTAGACGACGCCACCGCCGACGATCAGGACGACGGCGACGACCGCCGCGATGATGATCTTCAGCTGGGTGGTCAGGATGCTGCCGCCGCCGGTGCTGCCGCTCGGGGTGAGGGGCTGCGGAACGGTGGGCGGAGCCGGGGTCTGGGCCGGGTAGCCGTACGGCGGGGGCTGCTGACCGGCCGGGGGCTGCTGGCCCGGGAAGCCGTAACCGGCCGGCGGCGGGGTCTGCGGAGGCTGGCCCGCCGGGGGCGGCGGCGTCGCCGGGGCGCCCTGCGGCTGCTGGCCGGGGGCCTGCGGGTAGCCGTATCCGGGCTGCTGGCCGGGGGGCGGCGGCGTGGGCGCACCGAACCCGGGCTGCTGGGCCGGGGGCGGCGGGGTCGGCGCCCCGAACCCGGGCTGCTGGCCGGGAGGCGGCGGCGTGGGCGCACCGAACCCCGGCGGGGTCTGGGGCTGCTTGGAGAAGGGGCCCGGGGTCTGGGCCCCGTCCTGCGGAGGTTCGTTGGGCGGCTGGGTCATGGAGTTCTACCTCTGGGGGACGTGGTGATCAACTGGGCGGAGTACCAGGGCACTTGATGCCGGAAGCCGGGGGGCCGCTCGGCGCCCGCGCGGCCGTCGCCCCGCCACCCCCGGGAGGGTGGCGGGGCGACGGCGCGTGCGGGTGACGGAGCGAAACGCCATCTGTCGCAGAGGGCCTAGTTGCCGAAGGCCAGCAGGGTCTTCGGCTTCTCGTCGTCCTTGCCGGAGACGCGGTCCGGGGCCAGGAAGAGACGGCCGCCCTCGTAGCGGACCTGCTTGGAGAAGATCGAGCTCTCCAGGCTGGCGACCGACTCCGGGTTCTTCAGCACCGGCGCCGGGCTGCCGCCGGCCGCGGGGATCTTCACGATGCCGCCGGCCTTGTCGTACGTCGGCTCGGTGTACGCGAAGACGCTGCCGCCCTCCGCCTTGACGGGCAGCATGACGCGGCCCTGGAGGGTGGAGACCCACTTGCGCTTGCCGGTGTTGACGTCGTACGCCCGCACCTCGTTGGAGCGGCCGCTGCCGACGCTGCCGGACTTCGCCTCGCCCGCGATGTACAGCGTGGTCGCGTCCGCGGTGACACCGGTGCAGCCCTGGAGGTTGGCCTGCATGATGGCCCAGCCGCACTGCGGGGCGGGCAGTTCGCCGGTCATCTGCCCGGCGGGCTGGCCGTTGGCCTTGAAGAAGGAGACGTTGCCCGCCTTCTTCTCCTTGTTCTCCATGAAGAGGACCAGCGGGTCGACGGAGTAGACGCGCTTGACGCTCCAGCCGGCGGGGACCTTCCAGGTCCACTTGCCCTTGCCCGTCGTCGGGTCGGCCTCGCGGACCTGCTCGGTGGTCTTGTCACCGGTGCCGCAGCTGTCGATCGCGATCAGCTTGGTGCCGTTGGACGCGAAGGAGTCCGCCGCGCACGCGCCGAACTTCTGGTCACCGAAGAGCTTCGAGCCGTCGCTGACCTTGAAGGCGCTGGCGAACGCACCGCGAGCCACGGTGAGCGTGTCCCCCGCGATGGTGAACTCCGGGTCGCCGAAGTCGAAGAGGTTCTCCTGCGGGATCTCCTTCTTCCACCCCACCTTGCCAGTGCCGAGGTCGACCTGCTGCATCTGATTGCACTTGGCCTTCTCGGTGTTGTTGTCCTCCACCGCGATGACGATCTTGTTGCCCGCGCCGACCTGTCGGGGCGCACCGCAGATCTTGTTCGGGAACGGCAGTTCCCACTTCTTCTTGCCGTCCGAGACGCCGTACGCCGTCATGGTCCGGTAGTACGACTGGACGACGGTGTCCCCCACGAACCACAGCGGCAGGACCTCGCCACCGTTCTTCGGCAGGTCGACCGCGTTGGTGTTCGCCCACAGCACCTTGGAGTCGCCCGGCTTGCGGCCCGCGTTGAGGTCCTCGTCGGTGCGCGACTTGCCGTCGCCCGGACCCTTGCCGTCGCCCTCGTCCACGCTCGGACTGCCCTTCGGCGCGGCGGTGTTGGTCGGCCCCGCGACCGGAGTCTCCTCCTTGCCGCCCGAGACCAGGTAGATGGTGCCCGCGATCACGATCAGCGCGGCGACGGCCGCACCGATGATCAGCATCAGCTTCTGCTTCTTCTGCGGGTCGCTGCCACCGGGCCCCGGCATTCCGGGGTACGTCGGCTGGCCCTGCTGCGGGTAGCCGTAACCCGGCTGACCGGGCGGCGGCGTTCCGGGCTGCCCCGGGTAGCCGTAACCGGACGGCGGCGTCGGCTGTGCGTACGGGTTGTCGGCGGCGGGCGGCGGACCCTGCGGGTAGCCGTAACCCGGCTGCCCCGGCGGCGGGGTCGGCGGCATCTGCGGCGGAGTCGGCGGCTGCTGCGGAGCTCCGGAAGGCGGTCCCTGCGGAGCCCCGCCATAGGGGTTCTGCGGGTCCTGCGGAGCGCCGTAGCCCCCCTGCGGCGGCTGGTTGGGCGGCTGAGACATCAGCACTTACCTCTTCACACGGGGGTCCGCCGCCCGGTCGGACTCCCCCGCGATCCCAGTGGGTCAAAACCTCCTGGAATGGAGCGAATCGGGCTTGGATCCCGCAGATCTACGTCAGTCGAGCGGGGCTTCTTTCTATCACTGGAGTCAGCTCGAACAAGGGGCCGGTCCACCCCTGTTCCCAAGGGAGGACCGGCCCGTGATGCGCTCGTTATGAGCTCTCTACGTGTTCTCTACGTCCACAGCAGCACCATTTGCACGGGTACCGTCCGCACCCGCGCCCTACGCGTCCTCGGCCATCTCCAGCCAGCGCATCTCCAACTCGTCGCGCTCGACCACGAGTCGGCGGAGCTGCGCGTCCAGCTCGGCGACCTTGCCGAAGTCGGTGGAGTTCTCGGTGATCTGCGCGTGCAGCTGGGTCTCCCGCTCGGAGAGCTTGGTGAGCTGCCGCTCGATCTTCTGGAGTTCCTTCTTCGCCGCTCGCAGATCGCCCGAAGACTTCTCGGGCTTCACGGACTTCTCCGCCATCGCCGTCACCGGCGCCGCCGCGACGGCCGCCGCGATGACCTGCTGCCTGCGCTCCAGGTACTCGTCGAGCCCGCGCGGCAGGTTCCGCAGCGTGGCGTCGCCGAGCAGCGCGTACACCTTGTCGGTGGTCCGCTCGATGAAGAACCGGTCGTGCGAGATGACGACCATCGAGCCCGGCCAGCCGTCCAGCAGGTCTTCCAGCTGGGTCAGCGTCTCGATGTCGAGGTCGTTGGTCGGTTCGTCGAGGAAGAGCACGTTCGGCTCGTCCATCAGCAGCCGCAGGATCTGCAGCCGCCGCCGCTCACCACCGGACAGGTCCCCCACCGGGGTCCACTGCTTCTCCTTGGTGAACCCGAACTGCTCGCACAGCTGGCCCGCCGTCATCTCCCGGCCCTTGCCGAGGTCGACGCGGTCGCGGACCTTCTGCACGGCCTCCAGCACCCGGAGCTTGGGGTCGAGTTCACCGACCTCCTGGGAGAGGTACGCCAGCTTGACCGTCTTGCCGACCACGATCTTCCCGGCGACGGGCTGGGTCTCGTCCTGCGAACGGGCGGCCTCGGCGAGCGCCTTCAGCAGCGAGGTCTTGCCCGCGCCGTTGACGCCGACCAGGCCGATCCGGTCGCCGGGGCCGAGCTGCCAGGTGACGTGCTTGAGCAGCACCTTGGGCCCGGCCTGGATGGTCACGTCCTCCATGTCGAAGACGGTCTTGCCGAGCCGGGCGTTGGCGAACTTCATCAGCTCGGAGGTGTCGCGCGGCGGCGGTACGTCGGCGATCAGCTCGTTGGCCGCCTCGATGCGGTAACGCGGCTTGGACGTACGGGCCGGAGCACCTCGGCGCAGCCAGGCCAGCTCCTTGCGCATCAGGTTCTGCCGCTTGGACTCCTCGGTGGCGGCGATCCGCTCCCGCTCGGCACGCGCGAAGACGTAGTCGCTGTAGCCGCCCTCGTACTCGTGCACCGCGCCGCGCTGCACGTCCCACATCCGCGTACAGACCTGGTCCAGGAACCAGCGGTCGTGGGTGACGCAGACGAGCGCGGAGCGGCGGGCCCGCAAATGACTGGCGAGCCAGCTGATGCCCTCGACGTCGAGGTGGTTGGTGGGCTCGTCGAGGACGATCAGGTCCTGGTCCGCGATGAGCAGCTTCGCCAGGGCGATACGTCGCCGCTCGCCACCGGACAGCGGGCCGATGACCGTGTCCAGTC
Source organism: Streptomyces sp. NPDC051561 (assembly GCF_044454195.1). NCBI lineage: Bacteria > Bacillati > Actinomycetota > Actinomycetes > Kitasatosporales > Streptomycetaceae > Streptomyces > Streptomyces sp. NPDC051561. The sequence continues at coordinate 78,713 of NZ_JBITDM010000020.1, forward strand.
CCTGCCCGAACCCCGGCAGGTCCAGCCCGCCGAACAGTCCGGTCAGCACATCGCGGATCTTGGCGCTGCCCGCCCACTCGTGGTCGGCCATGTCGCCGATGACCTCGTGCCGGACGGTGGCGGTGGGGTCCAGCGAGTCGTGCTGGGTAAGCACACCGAGGCGCAGCCCGCCGACGTGCGTGACGCGGCCGGTGTCGGCCTCTTCGAGCTGGGCGAGCATCCGGATGAGGGTGGTCTTGCCGTCGCCGTTGCGGCCCACGACCCCGATCCGGTCCCCTTCCGAGACGCCGAGGGAGACGCCGTCGAGCAGGGCACGTGTGCCGTACACCTTGCTGACTGCCTCGACATTGACCAGGTTGACGGCCATGAGTGGGTGCTCCAGGGGGCGGGGACGGATAGGTCTCCCAGCGTAGTCGGCGCCCGCCGTCGACGTGGACGGCGGGCGCCGGGCCCCTGGCGGGGGGCTTACGGGCAGGACGGGGGCACCCGCGCCCCGTGCTCCCCCGGTCCGCCCGTCAGCCGTGGTCGCCGCGTGCGTGCCGACGACGTACGGCGAAGGCGGTACCGGTGGCGGCCAGCAGCGCCGCACCACCCACCCCGAGCACGAGCCCGCTCGCACCGCCCTGCTCCCCGCCCAGCTCCGCACCGGCCCTGACCGCGCCGGACGGGGTGACCATCGGATTGCTCGGGTTGCCCGGCCACACGGGGCGGTACCGGGAGCGGTGGACTCACCCGTGCCCGCCCCCCCACTCCCGCCCTCACCCTCCGCGGCCCCGCCCCCTCACTCCCGCGGCCACCCCTCCAGCGCCACATGCAGTGCTTCCACGATCCGGGCCCACGACGCTTCCACATCGCGTGCCGCCGTGAACCCCTCACCGGCCTCCAACTGGGCGAACCCGTGGAACGTCGCCCTCAGCAGGCGCACCGCGTCCGTCGCCGCCGGCTCCTGGAGTCCGTACCCCCGCAGCACCGCGTACGTCGTCTCCGCACACCGGCCGGGCCCGGTCGCCCCCGCCGCCACGGCCGCGCCGGCCGGCACCCGCACCTGCGTGGCCGCGTACCGCCCCGGCCGCTCGCGGGCGAAGTCGCGGTAGGCCCCCGCGTAAGCGATCAGCGCATCGCGTCCCGCGCGCCCGGCCACCGCCTCCCCCACCCGGTCCGCGAACTCGCCCGCCGCCAGCAGCGCCACCCGTACCCGAAGGTCCTCAAGACCCCGCACGTGCGAGTACAGACTCGCGTCCTTCACCCCGAAACCGCGGGCCACCGCCGACACCGTCAGCCGCTCGAACCCCACCTCGTCCGCCAGATCCGCCGCCGCCCGCACGACCCGCTCAGCCGTCAGCCCGACCTTCGCCGCCACGCCCCACCACCACCCTCTCCACGCCACCCCTACACCCATTAATCATTTGCCTAGGTTACCTAGGCAGCCGTACCGTCGCACTCATGAAGGAAGCCACCGAAAACGACATCCGGTCGTCGTTCATCAACTGTTCCAAGGGCGAGTCCAAGCGGCTGCCCATGCCGCGCGATCTGGCCGAACGGCCGTGGGGTGACCTGGACTTCATGGGCTGGCGCGACCTCTCGGCCCCCGACCGCAGCTACCTGGTCACCGAGGACCCGGCCACCGGAAAGCTCTTCGGCGTCACCTTCCGTTTCCCGTCCCGCCAGCGCGGCTTCCTGCACCGCAGCATGTGCGCCATCTGCCTGACCACCCACCCCGGCAACGGCGTCTCCCTGATGACCGCCCCCAAGGCGGGCCTGGCCGGCCGTCAGGGCAACTCGGTCGGCATCTACATGTGCACCGACATGGCCTGCTCCCTCTACGTCCGCGGCAAGAAGACCCCGGAGCCGGGCGGCCGCTTCGAGGAGTCCCTCACCCTGGACCAGCAGATCGACCGCACCCGCTCGAACCTGTTCGCCTTCCTGGCGAAGCTGACGGACTAGCCGGCCGACGGACCGGCGGAAGCCGAAGGCCGGGCGCCCACGGACCGGGCGAATCCGGCCAGCACCCGGAAGTCGTCCGCGCGCAGGCCGATGCGCGGATTGACGTGACGGAGCAGCCCGTCCGCCCGGTGGTGGGCGCTCACATACGCCTCGTCCCGCTCGCTCTGCTCGTCGTCCACCCAGGCGAAGGGGCGGCCGGCCGGGGTTGAGGCACAGGCTCTCAGCCCTTGACGACGACCGTCGCGCCGGGCGCCGGCGATACGGCCGGGCGCGCGGCCACGCAGGTCCCCGAGGCGAGCAGGGATTCAGCCACTCGTCCGGCCGCCTCCGCGTCCTTCACCAGGAAGGCCGTGGTCGGGCCCGAGCCGGAGACCAGGGCCGCCAGGGCGCCCGCCTCGGTGCCCGCGGTGAGGGTGGCGGTGAGGGAGGGGCGCAGGGAAAGGGCGGCGGGCTGGAGGTCGTTGGTGAGGGTGGCGGCGAGCGCGGTGGCGTCTCCGGTTCGCAGGGCCGTCCGCAGCGCGTCGGAGGCGGCCGGTTCCGGCACGTCGGTGCCGGAGGCCAGGCGGTCGAACTCGCGGTAGACGGCAGGGGTGGAGAGTCCACCGTCGGCGACCGCGAACACCCAGTGGAACTCGCCGCCCACCTGCCACGGCGTCAGCAGCTCACCCCGGCCGACACCGAGCGCCGCCCCGCCGACCAGACTGAAGGGGACGTCACTGCCCAACTCGGCGCATATGTCGAGGAGTTGGGCATACGGGGTCCGGGTGCCCCAGAGGGTGTCGCAGGCCAGGAGCGCACCGGCCGCGTCCGCGCTGCCGCCCGCCATGCCGCCCGCGACGGGGATGTCCTTGGCGATGTGCAGGTGGACGCCGGGGGCCAGGCCGTGGAGTTCGGCGAGGGCGAGGGCGGCGCGGGCGGCCAGGTTGGTGCGGTCCAGGGGGACTTGGTCCGAGCCCGGGCCGGTGCAGGTGATGCGGAGTTCCGGGGCGGGGGTCGCCGTCACCTCGTCGTACAGGCCGACCGCGAGGAAGACGTTGGCGAGGGGGTGGAAGCCGTCGGGGCGCGGGGCGCCCACCGCCAGCTGCACGTTGACCTTGGCGGGGACGCGGACGGTGACCGGCCCCGGGGCGGCGGCCGCCCCCTGCGACGTATCGCTCACGCCTTGGCCTCCGCGATCCGGGCGAACTCCTCCACCGTCAGCGCCTCGCCGCGCGCCTGCGGCGAGATACCGGCCGCGACCAGGGCCGCCTCGGCCGCCGGGGCCGAACCCGCCCACCCCGCGAGGGCCGCGCGCAGCGTCTTGCGGCGCTGGGCGAAGGCCGCGTCGACGACCGCGAAGACTTCCTGGCGGGTGGCGGTGGTGTCGACCGGCTCGGCACGCCGGACGAGGGAGACGAGTCCGGAGTCGACGTTCGGGGCGGGCCAGAACACGTTCCGCCCGATGGACCCGGCCCGCTTCACCTCGGCGTACCAGTTGGCCTTGACCGAGGGGACGCCGTACACCTTGTTGCCGGGCTTGGCCGCGAGCCGGTCGGCGACCTCCGCCTGGACCATGACCAGGGTGCGCTCGATGGTCGGGAAGTGCTCCAGCATGTGCAGGAGGACGGGAACGGCCACGTTGTACGGGAGGTTGGCGACCAGTGCGGTCGGCTCGGCCGGGAGCTCCTTGACCAGCATGGCGTCCGAGTGGACGAGGGAGAACCGGTCCGCCTTGGCGGGCATCCGGGCCTGGATGGTCGCGGGCAGCGCGGCGGCGAGCACATCGTCGATCTCGACGGCGACGAGACGGTCCGCCGTGTCCAGCAGCGCCAGCGTCAGCGAACCCAGTCCCGGGCCGACCTCCACCACCACGTCGTCCGCCCGCACCTCGGCCGTACGCACGATGCGCCGGACGGTATTGGCGTCGATGACGAAGTTCTGGCCGCGCTGCTTCGTCGGGCGTACGCCCAGCACGGCGGCCAGCTCGCGAATGTCGGCGGGCCCGAGGAGGGAGCCGGTCGCGGAGGCCTGCGAGTGGTCTTCGGACGCAGCGACGGAAGGTTCAGATGTACTCACCCACCAAGCGTAAACGCGCCCCCACCCCAAGACCTCCCGCCTCCCACCCTCGTCAGCCCCCTTGGGCGGCGGGGCCGCCCCCCTGAGGCGGATCGAGCGGGCAAGGGGGCGGCCCCACGGAGTCGCACCCCACCCACCCCGGCCCCGTACCTCCCACCCCCCTTACAGGTGCCGCCCACAGTGCGGCCAAGGACTGGCCCCCCTCTGCACATACAACTTCTTCGCCCGAAACGTCTGCTCCTCCGCCGGAGCCTCATGCGCCGCCCCCGACCCACCCAACGACTGCCACGTCTGCCGGTCGAACTGATACAGCCCCCCGTACGTCCCCGACGAGTCCGTGATCGAGGCCCGCCCCCCGGACTCACACTTCGCCAGCGAGTCCCAGTCCAGCCCGTCCGCCCCCCGCACCGCCGTCGGCATCGCCTTCGTCCCCACCCTGACCACCTGGTTCACCGGCTCCCGAGCCACCTCCTCGGAGAACTTCTTCGGCCGCTGCTTCACCCCGTTGACGGTCCGCAGGACATACGTGACCCGCCGGGTGCCCTTGACCCCCGGCCGCACCACCTCCTCCGTGCCCTTGAAGAGGGACGCGTCGTCCCTGCGCACCACCTCGAAGTCGATCGGCTCCTCGCGGACCTCACGGGTGCCGGTGATCCGCATGATGGTCACCGTCTGCCCGTCGCGCGGGAAGCTGCTCAGCGGGACGGAGGTGGTGTCCTGGTTGCCGAGGGTGATGCCGGACTCCTCGACCGCCTCCTCGACGGTGGCCGCGTTGGTGCGGATGGTGCGCTCGCGGCCGTCGGCCATCAGGGTCAGGGTGCGTTCGGTACGTACGTCCAGGGAGAGCCCCGTACGCGAGATCGGCGAGGACCGGGACGCCGAGAGGTACGCCCCCTCCGCCCGCACCCCGAGCTGACGCAGCGCACCGTCGACGGTCTGCGCGGTCGTCCACACCTTGCGCCGCTCCCCGTCGATGTTGAGCGTGACGGGACGCCCGTACCGGACCACCACCTCGTCCCCGCTGGCCAGCGTCTGGCCGCGCCCCGGGGCCACCAGGTCGTGCTCACCGATGGACACGCCCTCCTTCTCCAGGAGTTCGGTGACGTCGTCGGCGAAGGTGTGCAGGGTGCGGGGGGCGCCGTCGACGCTCAGCTCGATCGATTTGTCGTTGGCGATGAAGGCGGACGTGCCACCGGCCAGGAAGGCCACCACCAACGCCTGGGGGACCAGCTTCCGCAGGGTGTCCGGCTTTTCGGCCCCGGCGGGACCGCCCCCCGGGGCCACCGGCGCCCCCTTGCGACGGCGCGCCGCACGCCGGCCGTCGGCCCGGCCGCCCGCTCCCTCCGGAACGGGGACAGGGCTCTGCCGGGGCAGCAGGGAGTCCGGCCCGTGGGCCTGGCCCCGGCCCGCACCCGACGCGCAGAGGTCCGGCTCCCCCGCCGGCCCCGGCACCACCGGCGAGTCCTGCGCGGCGCCGTACCCGTGGACCACCTCGTACGACCCGTACGCGTCCTGCGTGCCGTAACCCTCGGGACCCGCGTGCTCCCCGTGGCTCGCATGCCCGCCGTGCCCCCCAGCCCCCTCGTACGACGGCTGATACGTGTCGTACTCCACCGACCCCACCGGAGCCGAGTACTCCGCCTCGTACCCGGCCCCGCCGTACGGCTCGTGCCCCGCCCCGTACGACTCGCTCCCGTACGACTCGCTCCCGTACGGCGGATCGACGTACGACGACCCGCCGTACTGCTCCCCGTAGGACAGCGCACCACCTTGCGTATTGCTCACGTCGCTCCCGGTCCGCACGACCGGCACCCCGGATGATCCGGGACGCCCTAGCTGCGGGCCGGGACACTAGCCGAGCAATCGTCACTCTCCAAAGCGGCACAACTACGCAGGGTTGCGCGACGAACCCCCGTACGAGTGGCATACGTGCTGAAATGCGAGCCAGTACGGATCAATCACCCACCGAGGGCCCGGCGCACGGCCCGTGCGCGCCCCTCGGGCGGCTCAATATCCGAACGCACGCGCCGTATTCACCGAGATGGCGGTCGCCATGGCGTCCTCGTCGACACCCTTCACCTCAGCCATCGCCCGGACCGTGATCGGAATCAGATACGGAGCGTTGGGCCGTCCGCGGTACGGAGCGGGAGTCAGGAAGGGGGCGTCCGTCTCGACCAGGACCAGTTCCAGCGGGGCCACGGCGAGGGCGTCGCGCAGGGGTTGGGCGTTCTTGAAGGTGACCGTGCCGGCGAAGGACATGAAGTAACCCTTGGACACGCACACTTCGGCCATCTCCGCGTCACCGGAGTAGCAGTGGAAGACGGTCCGCTCGGGCGCGCCCTCCTCCTCCAGCACGCGCAGCACATCGGCGTGCGCGTCACGGTCGTGGATGACCAGGGCCTTGCCGTGCCGCTTGGCGATCTCGATGTGGGCGCGGAAGGAACGCTCCTGCGCGGCCTTGCCCTCCGGCCCCGTACGGAAGTAGTCGAGGCCCGTCTCGCCCACGCCCCGTACCTGGTCCAGACCCGCGAGCCGGTCGATCTCGGCGAGCGCGTCGTCGAGCGCCGCGTCCCCGCCGCCCGGCCGGGCACCCTGCCGGGACCAGCCGTCGGGGTCGCCGAGGACGATGCGGGGGGCCTCATTGGGGTGCAGCGCGACGGCCGCGTGGATGTTCGCGTACGACGCCGCCGTCTCCGCCGCCCAACGGGAGCCCTTCACGTCGCAACCCACCTGCACCAGGGTGTCCACCCCGACCGAGGCGGCCGCGGCGACGGCCTCCTCGACGGTGGCGCCCTGCATGTCCAGGTGGGTGTGCGAATCGGCGACCGCGACACGGAGCGGCGGGGGCGGCGGCGGCGCGGTCTCCTTGGCGCGGTCGCTCTTGCTGCTGCGATCGCTCTCGCTGGTGCTGCGTTCGCTCTTGCCTGTGCTGGTGCGGTCGCTCATGCGGTCGATCCTACGAAAGCCGCCCGGCCCCCTACTTACTTGCGCTCGCCCCGGTGGAACGGGTGCAGGAGATCGGAGAGGTGCCAGTGGTGCGGCTCCCGCTGCTCGGGGACGTCCGCGACCTCCGTGCCGCCCGCCGCGACCGGTCCGGCCGCGGGGGCCGCAGCCGCCTTGCGGCGCTGGAGTTCCTGGATGGACGACACCTGGCCGGAGCGCATGATCCGTACGACGGTGCTGCCGCAGTTCAGGCAGGAGGGCCGGGACAGCGGGGAGGGGACCCGCTCACCGTTCGCCCGGTACACGACGAAGGGGTGGCCGGAGCCGTCCGTGTGGTGCTCTATCTCGTACGCCTGCTCCCAGCCGTGGCCGCACTTCATACAGGCGAAGGCGTACGCCTCCTGCACGGTCCCCGCCAGGGGCCCCGATGTCTGCGTCCCCACCACTGCCTGTGCGGTGGCCTGTGCGGTGCCCTGTGCGGTGACGCTGCCGGCTGCGCTTTCGGCGATCTCGCTCATGCCAGCTCCTTTCCACTCACCATCCAGTGGACGCCCATTCGGGCCGAAGCGCGACAGACCTGTCGAAACGTAAGGAGCATTTGACGCCGACCTGGGAAATCAGGCACGAATCAGGCATTTACTTTGCTTTTCAAGACACTCCTTTACTCTCACCTGCCCCTGCCCGAGCCGCATTCTTTGCCGCCACGACCGCATCGAACACCTCTCGCTTGGGCAGCCCCGCGTCGAGGGCGACGGCGGCGATCGCCTCCTTGCGACGCTCCCCCGCCTCCTCGCGCACCTGCACCCTGCGCACCAGCTCATCGGCGTCCAGCTCGGCGGGCCCGGCCTCCGGCGCCCCCTCGACGACCACGGTGATCTCCCCGCGCACGCCCTCCGCCGCCCACTCGGCGAGCTCCTTCAGCGGGCCGCGCCTCACTTCCTCGTACGTCTTGGTCAGCTCCCGGCACACCGCCGCCCGCCGCCCCTCGCCGAACACCTCGGCCATCGCCGCGAGGGTGTCGTCGAGCCGGTGCGGCGCCTCGAAATAGACCAGCGTCCGCCGCTCGTCGGCGACCTCCCGCAGCTTCGCCAGCCGCTCGCCCGCCTTGCGCGGCAGGAATCCCTCGAAGCAGAACCGGTCCACCGGCAGCCCCGACATCGCCAGCGCGGTAAGCACCGCGGACGGCCCAGGCACCGCGGTGACCCTGATGTCCTTCTCCACGGCAGCCGCCACCAGCCGGTACCCGGGGTCCGACACCGAAGGCATCCCGGCGTCCGTCACCAGAAGCACCCGAGACCCGCCTTCCAGGGCCTCCACCAGCTCCGGCGTCCGGGCGGTCTCGTTGCCCTCGAAGTAGGAGACGACACGCCCCGTCGTGTAGACCCCCATCGCCTGGGTGAGCCGGCGCAGCCGTCGGGTGTCCTCGGCGGCGATCACATCGGCGCGCTCCAGCTCCTTCGCCAGCCTCGGCGGTGCGTCGGACACGTCCCCGATGGGCGTTCCGGCGAGCACGAGGGTCCCGGCGCCGGAGGAGGCGTCGGGCGCGGGCGCGGACGCCGGGGCGGACTCGGGGGCGGGCGCGGGTTCAGTCGATCCAGTCACACTGCCCATCCTCCCAGGGTGGACGGGCGACGCGCACAGCCTCGTTACCTACGATGGCGCGGTGACGAGTACCGCGCCCCACGCCCCACACGGGCAGGCCACCCACGAGGAGCCGCCCTCCTGGCAGCGGCGGCTGCGCCGCTTCGGCCATGTGCCGCGCCGCCAGGCCGACCTGCGGGACCGGCTCGTACCTCCGTACGTACGTCCCCCCGGCCCTCACCTGTGGTCGATGCTCCACATCTCCCCGGCCCTCGCCGACCGGCTGATGCGGATCGCTCCCTGGGGCGGTCCGCTGCTGGTCACACTGGTCGCCGCCCTGCTGCGGTTCTGGCAGCTGGGCAGCCCCAAGGCGGTGATATTCGACGAGACGTACTACGCGAAGGACGCGTGGGCGCTGGTCAACCAGGGGTACGAGGGCAGTTGGCCCAAGGACATCGACAAGCGGCTGCTGGCCAACCCGGACCTGGTGTCGGTCCCCACCGACCCCGGCTATGTGGTCCACCCGCCGGCCGGGAAGTGGCTGATCGGATGGGGCGAGCAGCTCTTCGGGTTCACCCCGTTCGGCTGGCGGGTGGCCGTCGCGGTACTCGGCGTACTCTCCATCCTCATCCTGTGCCGGATCGGCCGGCGCCTCTTCCGCTCCACCTTCCTGGGCTGCCTGGCCGGTCTCCTGCTGGCCGTTGACGGCCTGCACTTCGTCATGAGCCGCACCGCGCTGCTCGACCAGGTCCTGATGTTCTTCGTTCTCGCGGCCTTCGGCTGTCTGCTTGTCGACCGCGACCACTCACGTCGCCGGCTCGCCGACGCGCTGCCCGTCGACGCCGACGGCGTACTGCGCCCCGACGCCCGCCTCGCCGAGACCCTCCGCCTGGGCCTGCGCCCCTGGCGGCTGGCCGCCGGGCTCTGCCTGGGCCTGGCCTTCGCCACCAAGTGGAGCGGCCTCTACACCCTGGTCGTCTTCTGCCTGCTGACCGTCGTCTGGGACGTCGCCGCCCGCCGCACGGCCAGCGCCAGGCACCCGTACAAGGCGGTCCTCAAACGCGACGTCCTCCCCGCCTTCGTCTCCACCGTCCCCGTCGCGCTGCTCACCTACCTGGCCTCCTGGACCGGCTGGCTGGTCACCGACAAGGGGTACTTCCGCGACTGGGCGAAGGGCCGCGAGGGCCTCTCCCCCGACCGCGTCCTGGGCATCCCGCTCCCGCAGTTCGACATGAGCTGGGTCCCGGAGTGGCTGCGCAGCCTCTGGCACTACGAGAGCGAGGTCTACTCCTTCCACATCCAGCTGACCTCGGGCCACACCTACGAGTCCAACCCCTGGTCCTGGATCGTGCTGGGCCGCCCGGTCTCGTACTTCTACGAGTCCCCCGGGCCCGGCACCGACGGCTGCCCCGTCACCGAGACCGAGAAGTGCGCCCGCGAGGTACTCGCGCTCGGCACTCCGATGCTCTGGTGGGCGGCGGCCTTCGCGCTCCTCTACGTCCTCTACCGCTGGTTCTTCCGCCGCGACTGGCGCGCGGGCGCCATCCTGGCGGGCGTGGTGGCCGGCTGGCTCCCCTGGTTCCTCTACCAGGAACGCACCATCTTCTTCTTCTACGCCGTCGTCTTCGTCCCCTTCCTCTGCCTGGCCGTCGTCATGATGATCGGCGCCATCCTCGGCCCGCCGGGCTCCGACGAACGCCGCCGCGCGGTCGGCGCGATCGGCGCGGGCGTCCTGGTGCTCCTGATCATCTGGAACTTCATCTACTTCTGGCCGATCTACACGGGCACCACGATGCCGATCGGGGAATGGCGCCACCGGATGTGGCTGGACACCTGGATCTAGCTGGATGAACACCCGTGAGGGGCGCGGCTCAGGCCGCGCCCCTCACGGGTGTTGTTGGTCGTTGTCGCGGTGGTCTTGGGCCACCTTCGGACGGCCCACAGACGGCCCCCGCTCCTCGTGGAGATACCGAATGCAACCCTCGTGGAAGGATCTCAAGCGTCGTCTCGGATGAGGTCGACGAGGGCTTGCTCCGACCAGTGACCAGCCGCGCCGGGGCTGGCGGCGACGTACGCGGCGATTGCACCCACGCCCCATGTGCCGCTCGACAGTAGGCCCGACGCCAGGAAGCGAACGTATTCAGGTGACGGCGGAACACTGGGTACTTCGTGCATGCGCCAAGGCGCTGTGAAGGTCAGCACGGGCACATCGTCGACCTGCCCGGCACACACAAGCGTTTCGTACCGCCCCTCGCCCAATGCCGCGCGCCCCTGCGTCAGGACGTCTGTCAGGTCGAGATCCGTACCGGGCTCTCGATACATTTCCTGGGCCGCGATGTCGGCGAACTGCTGGACGGTCACAAGGTGCGCCCTAGCGAGTACTCGCCCCTGGGCGTACGGGTCGTAAAAGGCCCTGCCCCCGCCCCACACCGGGGACTCCGTGGCGAAGTACAGACTCCCTGAGAGTTCGACCGGGATGGACCGAGTCGGCATCTCTCGATCACGGCACCCCGGGTACGACCTGGACGCTCCCGGGGGCTGGCCGCCCTGAATGTAGGCGGCCAGCCGGTCCAGGTGCATGTTCGAGCCGTAGGACGTGTACCAGACCCGCGCAGGATGCTGGTTGCGGGGAAGCTCTGGGTCGATGCTCCGAGGGGACTTCACTCTTGCTTGCTCCTGTAGGGCGTGTTCACTCTGCCGAAACGTCGTACCTGATGACATGACGGTCTCCCGGGAGAATCGTGATCATTACGCGTAGCGGCCGATCGTCTTCGTCGTAGCCCGTACGCATGTGCGCGGCCACGGGAGTGCCAAGAGAGACAGTTTTTCGATCTCTGTCACCGACCTGCGGGACCAGGTGTTCAGCGGCATCGACCGGCTTCCCACAGTCGCCGTTCTCGACCGGCTGTGCAGCCTGGACGAGTCGCCATGGGCTGACATGGCAGGCCGCCCGCTGGACTCCCGGGGAGTGGCCAAGATGCTCCGGGAGTACATGACCGCCGACAACACCCCCGTCGCGGCCCGGAACATCAAGACCGGCGCGGGGAGCGTGATGAAGGGCTACTACGCCAAAGACCTTCACGGCGCGTGGCAACGGTACTGCCCTCCCCCTCCTGCCTGAGAGTCCGCTACTTCCGCTACCTCGGCTACCGGGCAGCTCAGAGGCCCTCTGAGAGGTAGCGGCAAGCACCCCGGTAGCGGCAAACGTCCGCTACCGCTACCTCTTGCCGCTACCTCGATCATGCCCTGACCAGCGACGTCTTCGCCCTACCGAAGGGCGGCAAGGTGCGCGACGTACCGCTCCCCGAGGAGGTCGCCGGCGCGCTCCGTGCGCACCCGGAGCGCTTCCCGCCCGTCAGGGTCACCTTTGCCTTGGCGTACGCCCGGCGGGCCGCCGGTTACGAAGTCGCTCATCTTCGCCGGGAGCGGCGGCGACTTCGTACGGGTGAGCCACTTCAACAGTTGGCAGCGGAAACCCGCTCTTGCGGCCGTGGGCATCATTCCGGAGCCCAAGGGGGGTTGAGCGGTACGCGGCGGCGAGAACATCCGAGCCCTGAGCCAGTACTTGGGGCACTCGGACCCGGGCTTCACGCTCCGGACGTACACGCACCTGATGCCGAGCAGCGAGGGCCGCACTCGGAAAGCTGTAGACAGCTTGTACCGGGTGTCTTTGTCGACCACGAGTGCACCGGTGAAACAGCCGTCAGGTTGAGCGCGAATAGGGAATGGCTGGAAACCTGTCAAGGCAAAAAGCCAGTTGCCAAACCCCTTCAGCTCGAAGTCGGCGGGGAGGAGGATGACGCAATGGACCAGGAGTTCGTAGGGCTAGTCGCTGGCATGTCTGGACTCATTGGGGCCGTGGTGGGAGGGCTTGCCACGGCCTACGGTGCACGCATCGGAGCACAAAAGACCATCGAGGCCACTCACATCCAGGCCGAGCGCCAATCCACCGATCAGCAGAGGCGCTGGATACTCGATCAGCGCAGCCAGGTGTGCAGTGACGTCCTAGCATCACACGCGTCATTCCGAACAACGGCTATCAACTGGGTAGCAACGCTGCGTGGAGGTAATCCGTTGGCTGAAGAGGAATACCTCCGTTTCCAGGGCCAGTTTGTCGAACTCGTGGAAGTCTCAGCACGCGCTGACCTTTGGGGGCCCCAGTACCTGGTCGACAACAGCAGAGCGCTGCTCAAGGCAGCCGGGGCGGAGTTCAGCGCGCTCGTCGAGTGGTCTGCAGCGACTCGTGAGGGACGAGCGAGTGACATCACAGCCGTGACTCAGCAGTACGGGGCCGCTAGGGACGCCATCCAAGCGGCCAGGTCCGCCTTTATCGAAACGGCCGGCCGTGCCCTACAGATCTCCAACGACAGCCCGATGACGGCCCGGGAGACCCTGCAAGGCCCAGCGAATCGCTGAGCAGGCAGGTCCGCGCCCTAGAGCTCCTGCATGGAACAACTTCATCTACTTCTGGCCGATCTGCACGGGCACCACGATGCCGATCGGGGGATGGCGCCACCGGATGTGGCTGGACACCTGGATCTGAGCCCCGCGGAGGGGCCCCGGAAGGGGCGGGCAACCGCACCGCAGACAACCTCGGCCCCGCCCCTTTTGCCTCCTCCACCAGCACCGACCCGCACACCACCCGACAGCCGAACCCCACAAAATCCACCTCCCTTCCCCACTCCGGCCGCCCCAGCCCCACGTACCAGTCGCATAACGCCACACCACCCCCACCACTCCCTCCCCGTAGAGTCACTCCCCGATAACCCACCGGAACCGACTCCGGGGGGACTCCTGGGGAGGGGACTGCGACATGCGCAGTGGAGCCAAGGTCGCCGCAGTGAGCGGCGCATTCGTCCTGTTCGCCGGCGGCGTGACCTACGGCGGCTACCAACTCCTCTCCGGCGAAGGCGCGATCAGCAGCCAGAACGGCAAGGGCCCCGGCACCCAAGCCGCCCCCGTCCGCACCGGCCCGCCCACCAAGGACGAGATCACCACCACCGCCAACAACTTCCTCACCGCCTGGGCCAAGTCCGACACGGAGGCCGCCGCCCAGCTCACCAACGACGCGGCCACCGCCACCACCGTCCTCGCCACCTACTTCGAGGAAGCCCACATCTCGGGCCTGAAGATCACCCCTGGCACCGCCACCGGCACCAAGGTCCCCTTCACCCTCACCGGCAAGGTGAGCGCCGACGGCGTGGAGAAGCCCCTCTCCTACGCCTCGTCCCTCACCGTCGTCCGCGGAAAGACGACCGGCCAGCCTCGCGTCGACTGGTCCCCGTCCGTCGTCCACCCGGACCTGAAAAAGGGCGAGACCCTCAAGACGGGCACCGCGAGCACCCCGCCGATCAAGGCGGTGGACCGCAACGGCAAGGAGCTGACGGAGGAGAAGTACCCCTCCCTCGGCCCGGTCCTCAACACGCTCCGCGACAAGTACGGCGAGAAGTCCAACGGCAAGCCCGGCGTCGAGCTCTTCATCGAGTCCGAGGACCCGAACACTCCCGCCCGCACTCTCCTCACCCTCAGCAAGGGCGTCCCCGGCAAGCTGCAGACCACCATCGACGCGGGCGTCCAGGCGGCCGCCGAGACGGCGGTGGCGCGGTACAAGGGCGGATCCGTCGTCGCCCTCAACCGCGAGAACGGTGCCATCCGCGCCCTCGCCAACAACCCGGCCAAGGGCTTCAACACGGCGGTCAGCGGCACCAGGCCCCCGGGCTCCACCCTCAAGATCCTCACCGCCGCCATGCTCATGGAGAAGGGCATCGTCACCCCGGACAAGACCGTCGAGTGCCCGCCCGACGTCACGTACTACGGCACCAAGGTCGACAACCTGAACCACAAGGGCTACGGCAACATCCCCTTCTCCAGGGCCTTCGCCGTCTCCTGCAACAGCGCCTTCATCAAGCAGATCACCAAGGTCGACGACGACGGCGCACTCCCCGCCTTCGCCGCCTCCCACTTCGGCATCGGCGCGGACTGGAAGACCGGGATCACCACCTTCGACGGCAACATCCCGGCCGGCGAGCGGGGCGAGGCCGCCTACCAGTACATCGGCCAGGGCCAGACCCAGTTCAACCCGCTGAACATCGCCTCGATCACCGCGACCGCCACCACCGGCACCTTCCACCAGCCCTACATCGTCGCCAAGGACCTCGACGACCGGGCCTTCGCCCAGGCGCCGTCCTCACTCTCCGCGGCCACCGTTTCCGGCATCCGCTCGATGATGCGGCTCACCGCCACCAGCGGCACGGCGGCCGAGGCCATGAGTTCGGTCGGCGGCAACAAGGGTGCGAAGACGGGCTCGTCCGAGGTCGCCGACCAGAAGACGTCCGACAGCTGGTTCACCGGATACGCCGACGGACTGGCCGCGGCGGCGTACGTCCCGGCAGCGGGCCACGGCGGCGACGCGGCCGGTCCCATCGTGGCGAGGGTCCTCAACGCCCGTTGACGGAGCACTGGTTACCAGCCATTCATCCCCCTAATCCACCCCAAATCCCCCTCTTATCCCCCTCCGATCACGCTTGAGTCATCCCCTGACTCAAGCTCCGATACGGACTCGCGTGGCCCGTACGCCGACCAGTAGCGTGCGGGCCATGAGCACTTCCGAGCCTTCAGAAGTCCATCCGCTGTTCGCGGCGGCCCTCCGCGAAGCCGGCCTCACCGTGGAAACCCGCCGTTTCCCCGACGGCGCGCGCACGGCGGCCCAGGCCGCCGAGGCGATCGGCTGCACTCCCGGCGAGATCGTCAAGTCACTGATCTTCGCGGCGGACGGGGTGCCGGTACTGGTCCTGATGGACGGCTCCTCCCGGGTCGATCCGGAGCTGGTACGGGCCGAGTTGGGCGCCCAGCGGGTCACCCGCGCGGATGCCGTTCTTGTACGGCGTACAACGGGTTACGCGATCGGCGGAGTACCCCCCTTCGGCCATGTCACCCGCACCCGCGTCCTCGCCGACCGCGGCCTCCTCGCCCACCCGGTCGTCTGGGCGGCCGCCGGCGACCCGCACACGGTGTTCCCCATGGCCCCCGACCAGCTCATCACCCACGCGGGTGCCACCCTCACCGACGTACGCGAGGCAGGCACCCCCGGGGCGGGCGCCGCCGGGGCAGGCACTCCAGGCGCAACCACTCCAGGCGCGACCGCTCCCGGCGCGACCGCTCCCGGCGCGACCGCTCCCGGGGCCGCGAAGTGACCCCTCTCGTCTGCGCGGCAGTCCTCATCGCCGCGGTCACACACGCCAGCTGGAACGCGATAGCCCACCACATCAAGGACCAGCTGCTCTCCTTCACCCTGATCTCCGGCGGCGGCCTGCTGATCGGCGCGGTGGCCGCGCTCTTCGTACCCCTCCCCGCCGCCGAGGCCTGGCCCTACCTGGTCCTCTCCGCCGCACTGCACGTCGCGTACATGCTCCTGCTCATGCGCTCCTTCACCCTCGGCGACTTCGGCCAGATGTACCCGATCGCCCGAGGCAGCGCGCCCCTCATCGTCACCGCACTCGCCGCCGTCTTCGCCGACGAGATCCCCGGCGGCTGGCAGCTGGCAGGCGTGGCGGTCGCCTGTACCGGCCTGGTGGGCGTGGCCGTCTGGGGCATCCGGGGCTCCGGGAAGAAGCCCCAGTGGCCCGCGATCGGCGCCGCGCTGGCCACCGGCCTGGCCATCGCCCTCTACACCACCGTCGACGGCCTCGGCGTCCGCGCCTCAGGAACCTCCCTCGGCTACATCGCCTGGCTGATGATCCTCGAAGGCATCTCCATCCCGGCCTACGCCCTCTGCAAACGCCGCACCCAACTCGCCGCCCAGCTCCGCCCATACGCTGTAAGGGGCTTCATCGGCGCAGCCCTCTCCGTCATCGCCTACGGCCTCGTCCTCTGGGCCCAGACCCGCGCCCCCCTCGCCCCCATCGCCGCCCTCCGCGAATCCAGCATCATCGTCGGCGCCGCCATCGGCACCCTCGTCCTGAAGGAACGCTTCGGCGCCCCACGCATCGCGGCGGCAGGCCTGATGGTGGTGGGCATCGGCCTGATGCTCCACACCAGTTGACGCCGTCCACCCCCTCCGCAGAAGTACGCACCCGGGGGGGGCGCCGGGCACGAACTCCGGCCGCCCCCTCCTTCTACCCGCCCCCTCCTTCTACTTCGCCGCACTCCCCAGCACCCGCTGCGGCGTAATCCGCACCGTCAACCGAACCGCCTCCACCGGCAGTTGCAGGTACTCGTCCCCCGCACCTGCCCCCTCGTACTTCTCCGCCAGCGCGACGGCGACCTTCCGCCCCTCGTCCTCGCTCACCGCGGCAAGCCCCCGCACCTCCACATAACTGTCCGAATTCTCCACGTCGTACATGGTCAGACTGACCCGTGGATCACTCCGCATGTTCTTCTCCTTCTTGCGGCCGGCCTGCGTCGAAATCAGCAGGTCATCGCCGTCCCGCCCCACCCAGACCACGGACGTCTGCGGACTCCCGTCAGGATTGATCGTGGCCAGGACGGCACAACTGCGCCCGTCCAACAACTTGCGCGCGTTGTCACTCAGTGAAGTCATGACCGCGAGCTTAGAGCCTGTGTCTGAACCCCGGTCGGATCAGCGAACGTCGTCTGGTGCGTGCGATCGCAAGGCGCTGGAAGGTCCTCGCTGGGGTCTCCCCTGCTCGAACGAAGTTGAGAGCTCGGGGAAGGAGCTACTAGGGGCTTTCGGCAACGCCGCGAGCGTGCGTGCCAGACGACGGGCGCCCGGCCGGGGTTTAGACACAGGCTCTTAGATCCGCCACACCCACCCCACGGTCCTGCGGTTTCACCACTCCCACCGGAATCCCATCTACCGGCATACGCTCAGCCACATGAAGCCCACCGCGCGTGGCACCGCCGCAGCCCTCCTCGTCGCCGCCACCCTCTTGCTGACCGGCTGCAGCACGCCGAACCGGGCACCGGAGTTCTACTCGGACCCAGCTCATCGCACCGCCGGCCCTGTCCCGGCCGAAGCGGCACAAGTAGCCGAACGCTTCCGCAGGAACGGTGGCGAGAAGGCGATCAAAGGAGTCGACAGCGGAGCCGTCGCGGAGGGCGTCCCACGCATCACCGTGTGGTCCAGCGACACCCAGAGCGACAACGATCACTTCAACGAACTACGCCCCGCCATCGAGACGTACCTGAAGGAGAAGGAGGGCTGGGAGGCACCCGACGGCTACTTCCTCGACATCTACGGCGGCGACGGCACGCTGCTCCACCGCTTCGACGCACGCTGAGCGCCGCAATCGTTAGTCCCGCCCCTGCCACGTGGTCACGCACACCTCGTTGCCCTCGGGGTCGGCCAGCACCCGGAAGGCCGGGGCCTCCGCCTCGTACACGAGTCGTCCGCCTGCGGCGAGGGTGGCCTCGATCCGGTGGGCCACCTCGTCGTGCGGGACGCAGACGTCGAAGTGGATGCGGTTGCGTTGCGGGCGCGGATGGTCCATCTGCTGGAACCAGAGGGCCGGGCCCTGGCCGAGGGGGTCGACGAGGGGGTCCTGCGGGCCGTCGGCGCCCGGCTCGGCGACGTACCCGAGTACTGCGCGCCAGAACGGTCGTACGGCGGCGATGTCCATCGCATCGACCGCGAACTCCAGGATCTGCACCGAGCGCGGTGACGCCGGCGGCTCGATGCCGGGGCCGGTACGTAGGCCCATGTCGCTTACGGCGGTGGAGATCCGGGCGGCGAGGGTGACGTCGTGGGCGGTGACGGTGGCGCGCGGGAGGGTTTGCAGAGTGAGGGTCACGTGCGTGGGGCGCAGGTCGACAAATAGATGTTGGTCACCGTCACCACCGCACGCGGCGACCGCGACCGCCGCCACCTCGGCGGCCCGCGTCAGTGACGCGACCGCCACCGACGTACGCAGAGCGCCCAACAGATAGCGCCACCCCAACTCGCCGACCGCGTCCGACGCTTCCTGCCGGGTCAGTACCGTCTCCGCCGAAGTCTCCATGCGGGCATCCTCGCAGCGGCAGGCGCGGTCGGTCCCGGGAGGAGCCCAGGAGAGGAGCCCAGGAGAGGAGCACGGGAGGAGCTCAGGAGGAACCCCAGGACGAACTAGGTAAGGGAACGGTAAAGAACTCGGTTTCCATGCATCCATTTGTTCTTCACGCATGTCCCACAAGCAGGCGGCCTCCCCATGTGGCCGCCACTTCAGGGCATATGGAGCATCTACCTTGAATACAGGCATCAAGGCGGTCTGTCGCATATCGGCGACTCTGGTCACCGCCGGGTCGGTCATGGTCACCGGCGCGCTCGTCGCGCCGGCCGCGCAGGCCGCACCCACCGCCGCACCCAAGGCGCCGTCGATCGTCGCCAAGGGCGGGTTCCTGATGGACGCCGCCTCGGGGCGGACGTACTTCGGGAAGTACGCCGACACCCGGCTCTCCACGGGCTCGACGACCAAGATCATGACCGCTCAGGTGGTGCTCGCCACCAAGGGCGTCAACCTGAACACCAAGGTCACGATCGACAAGGCATACAGCGACTACATCGTCGCCAAGGGCGCCTCGTCCGCGCGGCTGATCGTCGGTGACAAGGTCACCGTGCGGCAGTTGCTGTACGGGCTGATGCTGCCGTCGGGCTGCGATGCCGCCTACGCGCTCGCCGACAAGTTCGGCGTCGGCAAGACGCGGGCCGCGCGCGTGAAGTCGTTCATCGGGAAGATGAACAGCGTCGCGAAGTACCTCGGCATGAAGAACACCCACTTCGACTCGTTCGACGGCATCAGCAACGGCGCCAACTACTCGACGCCACGCGACCTTTCCAAGCTCGCCGTCAACACGCTGAAGAACCCCAGCTTCCGCTCGATCGTCGCCACGAAGTCCACCACCCAGAAGGTCACCACCAAGCGGGGTGGCTACCGCAACATGGCGTGGACCAACACCAACAAGCTGCTCGGCAGTTACAAGGGCGCGATCGGCGTGAAGACCGGCTCCGGCAAGCAGGCCAAGTACTGCCTGGTCTTCGCCGCCACCCGCGGCAAGCGCACGGTCGTCGGCGCGGTCCTCGCCTCGTCCAATGAGGTCAACCGCACGGCGGACGCGAAGAAGATCATGGATTACGGCTTCAAGCTCTGAGATTTGGGTTCCAGGGCCTGGGACTTGGGCCATGAGCACTGAGTCCTCCTGAGCCCTGAGTCCTGAGTCCTGGTGGGACATGGGAGGGGGCCTTCACCGCGGTAGAGCGGTGAAGGCCCCCTCCGTCTATGGGACTCCGTCTACGGGACTCCGTCTATAGGAGCGCCTCACGCACCCCTGCGATCAGCGCCAGTGCGCGCGGATCGGCGGTAACGCCCTTGCGCAGGCCATTGGTTACGTAACCAAGCGCGATTCCGGATTCCGGGTCGGCGAATCCCAGCGAACCACCGCGGCCGGGGTGGCCGAAGGAGCCGGGGCCGAGGAGGGGCGAGGCCGAGCCGTGCAGCATGAAGCCGAGGCCGAAGCGGGTGTTCACCACCAGGACGCGGTCGGGGCCGCTGGATTCCTCGGTACGGGCGAGAGTCAGGGTGGCGGGCGCGAAGAGGCGGGGGCCGTCGTCGACGGGGCCGATCATCGCGGCGTAGCAACGGGCCAGGGCGCGGGCGGTGGATATGGCCCCGGAGGCGGGGAGTTCGGCGGCCCGGTAGGCGGGGTCGTTCTCGTTGGGGAGCGGGTCGATGGCGCCGAAGGCCCGGCGGGTGAGCGAACCGGGGTCGGCGTAGGCGTCGCTGACCGCGCGCTTGGGGCGGAGCTTGAGGCCACCGGGGGTGGCGGGTTCCTCAATGGGTGCGATCCGGCCGACACGGTGGGCCTCCTCGACGGGCAGGCCGATCCAGAAGTCCAGGTCGAGCGGGCGGGCGATCTCCTCAGCCACCCAGCGGCCGATGGTGCGGCCGGTGACCCGGCGGACGAGCTCGGCGAGCAGGAAACTGTACGTCTGGGCGTGGTACCCGTGGTCGGCGCCGGGTTCCCAGACGGGAGCCTGGGCGGCGACCGCGCGGGCTCCGGACTCACCGTCGCACGCTTCGGCAGGGGTCAACGGCCGGTCGAGGACGGGCAGTCCGGCGCGGTGCGAGAGCAGATGACGTACCAGAACGCGTTCCTTGCCGGCCGTTTTGAACTCCGGCCAGTAGGTGCCGACGGGGGCGTCCAGGTCGATCTGGCCCCGTTGGTGAAGGAGGAGGGGGACCGCGGCGGCTATGCCTTTGCCTGCGGAGCGGACGACTTGGGCGGTGTCCAGCGCCCACGGTTCGGCGCCGTCGACGTCACGGGTGCCGCCCCACAGGTCGGCGACCTTGTGACCGTGCCGGTAGACGGCGACGGCCGCGCCGCGTTCGCCGCGCTGCTGGAAGTTACGTACGAAGGCGTCCCTGACCGGTTCGAATCCGGCCGCCACCGTGCCCTGGACGTCCACGCGTACATCACTCCCGCTCACAACCCGACCGACACTTTTCCGCCCCCATGGTGCAACGCTTCGACCTGCGATGCAGGCCCACCCCCGGGACGTACGCGGGGTTCACCCATCGCCGCCCTGTACGCCGTACGGTGCGCACGGAGGTCACCGTCCTGTACGCCGTACAGGACACCCGGCCGTCATCTGCTTCTACGCCGTACAGGACACCCGGCCGTCATCTGCTTCTACGCCGTACAGGACACCCGGCCGTCGCCTGCTTCTACGCCGTACAGGACACCCCGTCATCACCTGCTTCTACGCCGTACAGGACACCCGCCTACCCCACCCTCACCGACCCCGGGTCAAAGCCGAACGGCAGCTCCAGGCGGTGCGCTCGCATCAACTCCTCATCCAGGAGCAGGTCCTGGGTTCGGCCGTCCGCGACGACCACTCCCTCGCTGAGGACGACCGCTCGCGGGCAGAGCTCCAGTGCGTAGGGGAGGTCGTGGGTGACCATCAGGACGGTGACGTCCAACGTACGGAGGATGTCGGCGAGTTCGCGGCGGGACGCCGGGTCGAGGTTGGACGACGGCTCGTCGAGGACCAGGATCTCGGGGCGCATCGCCAGGACGGTCGCCACCGCGACCCGGCGGCGCTGCCCGAAGGAGAGGTGGTGCGGGGCGCGGTCGGCGAACTCCGCCATCCCCACCTGTTCCAGTGCCTCCCGCACCCGCGCCTCCAGCTCCGCACCACGCATTCCGGCGGTGGCCGGACCGAACGCCACGTCCTCCCGCACCGTCGGCATGAACAGTTGGTCGTCCGGGTCCTGGAAGACGATGCCGACCCGGCGGCGGATCTCGGCGAGGTTCCGCTTGACGACCGGAAGGCCGGCCACCTCCACCGTGCCGGCGCCTGCGGCGAGGATGCCGTTGAGGTGCAGGACGAGGGTGGTCTTGCCGGCGCCATTGGGGCCGAGGAGGGCGACCCGCTCCCCCTTGCCGAGGGCCAGTTCTACGCCGTACAGGGCCTGGTGGCCGTCCGGGTAGGCGTAGGCGAGCCCACTGACCGCCAGCGAAGGCGCGGTCGGCGACGTCTCGTTCCCGGTCACAGCGTCAACACTCATCTACAACACCCATCCCATCGCGCACACCAACAGCGCCGCCCCCGGCAATACCGCCGCGTACCTCCACTGCTCACGTGACGCGGTGACCTCGTCGATCACCGGCATCACTCCCGTATACCCCCGGCTCACCATCGCCAGGTGCACACGCTCCCCCCTCTCGTACGACCGGATGAACAGCGCTCCCGCCGTCTTGGCGAGCACTCCCCACTGCTGTACGCCCCGGGCCTCGAAGCCCCGGGATCTGCGGGCGATCGACATCCGGCGCATCTCACCGGTGATCACCTCGCCGTACCGGATCATGAACGACGCGATCTGGACCATCATCGGCGGGAGCTTCAACCGCTGGAGTCCGATCAGGAGTTCACGCAGGTCGGTGGTGGAGGCGAGAAGCACGGAGGCGGCGACGCCGAGCGTCGCCTTCGCGAGCACATTGAACGCACCCCACAGCCCGGACACGCTCAGCGAGAGCCCGGCCACCTCCACCCGCTCGCCCTGGGCGACGAACGGCATCAGCACGGCGAAGGCCACGAACGGCACTTCGACCAGCATCCGGCTCAGAACGTGCCGGGCCGGTACGCGTGCCGCGTACGCCACCACCGCGAGTTCTACGGCGTACAGGGCGAACGCCCACACCGCCTCGCGCGGGGTGGCGACGACCAGCACCACGAACGCGAGGACCGCGGCCAGCTTGCAGTGCGGCGGGAGCGCGTGGACGGGGCTGTGGCCGTGCCGGTAGAGCGCGTGTGCGTGACCGGCGCCCATGTCAGGCGGTGACCTTGCCGGAGCCAGAAGTCGACTTCTCGACAGCTGCGGATGTACGTCGCCGGCGGACGACCCAGAAGGCGCCGCTGCCGACCACCACGGTCACGCCCACGCCGATGACGCCCGCGAGGCCGCCGGACACGAAGGGGTTGTCGATGTCCTTGACGCCGTAGTCGGCGAGCGGGGAGTCGGCGGTCGCGTGGTCGCGAACGTTCTTGTCGATTCCCTGGTCGGCGGCGACCTTCTCCAGGCCGTCCGGGTTGGCGGAGGCGTAGAAGGAGACGACCCCGGCGAGGACAAGGGCGGTCAGCAGACCGACTCCCCAGAACTTGCGGGCGGAACGCGCGGCGACCGGGACGGCCGCGGAGTCCGTGGCCGCCGGCGAGGCGACCGGTGCGTCGACCAGCTCGCCACCGACCCGCAACTTCAGCGGTGCCGACACCGACTCCTGTACGCCGTATACCAAGTCGGGCCGTACGGCGAGTACGGAGGACACCGTGAGGGCGGTGATCGCGGCCTCGCCGATACCGATCAGCACATGGACGCCGACCATCGCCGTTAGCACCTTGCCGAGGGGCACGTCGGTGGTGCCGCCGACCGCGTAAATCAGCGTGAAGAATCCCGCGGCGGCCGGCACCGAGACGAGTGCGGCGGCGAAGGACGCGACGGTCACCGACCGGCGGCGGCCGCGCGGCAGCACCTTCAGCAGCCCGCGATATACGCCGTACGAGACAAGGACGGTGACCACGCCCATGACCGTGATGTTCACACCGAGCGCGGTCAGACCGCCGTCGGCGAACAGGATGCCCTGCATGAGCAGGACGACGGATATGCAGAGCACACCCGTGTACGGGCCGACCAGGATCGCCGCGAGCGCACCACCGAGGAGGTGACCGCTGGTGCCGGCCGCGACGGGAAAGTTGAGCATCTGCACGGCGAAGACGAAGGCCGCGACCAGCCCGGCCAGTGGGGCCGCCCGTTCGTCCGCCAGTTCGCGCCGGGCGCCGCGCAGGCTGACGCCGACGGCAGCGGCTGCCACCACCCCGGCGGCTACGGAGACGGGTGCGTTGATGATTCCGTCGGGCACATGCATGGCGGTTCTCCCCCGGGTCTTCCCACTGGGAAATGGGCAACCGTTCGATGATAGGGACTTATTGCAAAGCACTTGCAAAAGTTCCCCTGTGACAAATACCCACCCTTGGCCCGAAGCAAAATATGGGAAATTTAGTATCAAATAGGATCAACAAGAGCTTCTGGTGTGTAGGACGACCACGTGAAGGAGGCGGGCAGATGTCCCGCACTGCCAAGGAACCCACCGTGACGGACTCCGGGAAACCAGCCTTCGAAGCGCTTCTCCGCGGCCGCCTGATCACCGACGCGCCCGTCAGTCCGCTCATCCCGGTGGCCCTGCGCCACGACCCGGCGAGCGATCCGCGCGCGGTCAGCGTCGTACTGCCACTGCGGCCGGGCGCGGAACAGGGCAAGGGCCGCACCGAGTGGACCTTCCCCCGGGCCCTCCTCGAAGCGGGCCTGCGCACCCCCGCCGAGCAGGGTGACGTACGGATCTGGCCGTGCGGCCGGGTCCAGGCGGTGCTGGAGCTGCACGCCCCGCGCGGGGTCGCACTCGTCCAGCTCGACAGCGCCCCGGTGGTCCGCTTCCTACTGCGCACCTACGCGTAGGTCACCAACGCCGCCTCCCGTACGCCGTACAGGAAGCAACCTGCACCTCCTGTGCGCCGCACAGGAGAGTGGTCACTCTCGTACGCCGTACAGGAGAATCCCGCGCCGCCCTTGTACGGCGTACAGGAAGCTCACCCACCGGCCGCCGCACAAGCACTCACCTCCCGCCGCAGAAAAACGTCACCCTCCACAAGTTGCCGGTGCCCCGCTGCGCGGAAAGCATTGAGGCATGCGAGTGCCCACGAACGACGTCGCCGGCTACCTCCGTTTCCCGCACCTGCACGGCGACACGCTCGCCTTCGTCGCCGAGGACGATGTCTGGGTGGCCCCCCTCACGGGCCCCGGCGAGACCCCGGGCCGTGCCTGGCGGCTCACCATCGACCGCACCCGCGTCGGTCACCCCCGCTTCTCCCCGGACGGCACCCAGCTCGCGTACACGACCTGGCGCAGCCTCGACCCGGAGGTCCATGTCGTTCCGGTCGAGGGCGGGCCCTCCCGACGGCTCTCCCACTGGGGTTCGGTCGACGCCCGCGTCTGCGGCTGGACCCCTGACGGCCACATCCTCGCCGTCTCGTCCCACAACCAGCCGTTCTCCTACTTCTCCTGGGCGTACTCACTGCCCACCGACGGCAGCCCCGGCGGCAAGCTCCCCTGGGGCCCGGTCTCCGGGATCGCCGTCTCCGACTCGCTGCCCGGCTGCGACGGCGAACGCCGCACCCTCCTCCTCACCGGAAAACCGCCCCACGAGCCCGCCGCCTGGAAGCGCTACCGGGGCGGCGCGACCGGCCGCCTGTGGCTGCACGGCGACCGGCTGCTCCCCGACCTGAACGGTCATCTCGACTCCCCGATGTTCGTCGGTGACCGGATCGCCTTCCTCTCCGATCACGAAGGTGTCGGCAACCTCTACTCCTGCCGCACCGACGGGGGTGACCTACGTCGACATAGCGACCATGACGCGTTCTACGCCCGCCATGCCTCCTCCGACGGTTCGCGGGTGATCTACCAGTGCGCCGGTGACCTGTGGCTGGTCGACGACCTGTCGCCGGACGCCAAGCCCCGCAAGCTGGACGTACGTCTCGGCGGCCCCCGCACCGGTCGGCGGGGCTACCAGATCCCGGCCGCCGGGCACGTCGGCGGCCTCGCCGTGGATCCCACAGGCCGGGCGAGCGCGGTGTCGGTACGCGGCAGCCTCTACTGGCTGACCCACCGCGACGGCCCCGCCCGCACCATCGCCGACACCCCGGGGGTCCGCGTACGGCTGCCCGAGATGCTGGGCACCACCGGCCAGGTCGCGTTCGTGACCGACACCGAGGGCGACGACGCCGTCGAGATCGCCTACCTGCCCCGAGCCGCCGGCGCCCGCGCACCCCGCCGCCTCGCCTCCGGCCAGCTCGGCCGCGTACACGAGATGACCGCCGACCCGGACGGCGGCCGCATCGCCCTCGCCGCACACGACGGCCGCCTGCTCCTCCTCAAGGTCACCGAGGGCGAGGAGAGCCTGACCGAACTGATCCGATCGATCAACGGCCCGGTCCGCGACCTCGCGTTCTCCCCCGACGGCGCCTGGCTGACCTGGTCACACCCCGGCATCGGCCGCTCCCTGCGCCAGATCAAGATGGCGCGCATCAGCGACAGCACAGGCAACAAAACCACCCACAGCACCGAAGGCACCGAAGGCACCGAAGGCACCGAAGACACCAAGAGCAGCACCAACCGCAGCCACCACCTGATCGTCGACGTCACCAACGGCCGTTTCGAGGACGAGAATCCTGTCTTCACCAGCGACGGCCGCTACCTCGCGTTCCTGTCCTGGCGCGGTTTCGACCCGGTGTACGACGTGCACACCGGCGACCTCTCCTTCCCGCTCGGCTGCCGCCCGTACCTCGTACCCCTGTCGTCGGCGACCCCCTCCCCCTTCGCCCTCTCCCCCGACGGACGTCCCGCCGCCGGCGGTCTCGACCCCGACGACGCGGCCGAGGGCGACGGCACGGTCACCGTCGAGGTCGAGGGCCTGTCCAACCGGGTGACCCCCTTCCCCGTCGCCGCCTCCAAGTACTCCTCACTCGCCGCCGTGAGCAGCGGCGGCCTGGTCTGGCTGCGCTGGCCGATCTCCGGCGCGCTCGGCGAGACCTTCGCCAACCCCGCCGACACCTCCGGCCGTCCCACCCTCGAACACTTCGACCTGGCCAAGGCCCGCAGGACCGAACTCGCCGACGACCTGGAGTGGTTCTCGATCAGCGGCGACGGCAGCCGCCTGGTCATCGTCGAGGACGGTGACCTGCGCGCCGTACCCGCGACGGAGCGCGCCGACAACGACACCACCGTCCACCTCGACCTGCGCCGCATCCTGCACGACGTCGACCCGGGCGCCGAGTGGCGGCAGGCGTACGCCGAGGCCGGCCGCATCATCCGCGCGTACTTCTGGGAACCGAACATGGGCGGCATCGACTGGGACGCCGTCCTCGATCAGTACCGCCCCCTGGTCGAACGCGTCGCGTCACCCGACGAGTTCGCCGACCTGCTGCGCGAAGTCCTCGGCGAACTGGGTACGTCGCACGCGTACGTCGCCGCCGCCCGCCGCAACGAGGGCCCGCCCCACTACCAGCGCGCCATCGGCCTGCTCGGTGCCAACTTCTACGCCAAGGACGGCAACTGGGTCCTCTCCCGGATCCTCCCCGGCGACTCCTCCGACTCCAAGGCCCGCTCACCGCTGGCCGGCACCGGCATCCGCGTCGGCGCGACCCTCACCCACATCGACGGCCGCCCGGTCGACCCCCTGTCCGGGCCCTTCCCCCTGCTGTCCGCAGCAGGGGGTACGACGGTCGAGCTGACCTTCCTCCCCGAGGTCCCCGAAGGCGCCGAGGCCCGCCCGCGCCGCGTCGCCGTCGTCCCCCTGGTCGACGAACGCCCTTTGCGTTACCAGGACTGGGTGGCCAAACGCCGCGAGGTCGTACGGGACTTGAGCGGCGGCAAATGCGGCTACCTCCACATCCCGGACATGGGTGGCTCGGGCTGGGCCCAGTTCAACCGCGACCTTCGCCTGGAGGTCTCCCGCCCCGCTCTGATCGTCGACGTACGCGGCAACGCGGGCGGCAACATCAGCGAACTCGTCATCGAGAAGCTCACCCGCCGCATCCTCGGCTGGGACCTCACTCGTGACGCCCAGCCCATCTCGTACGCCTCGAACGCCCCACGCGGCCCGGTGGTCGCCCTCGCCGACGAGGCCACCTCCTCCGACGGCGACATGATCGCTGCCGCCTTCCGGCTGCTCTCGCTCGGCCCGGTCGTGGGCCAGCGCACCTGGGGCGGCGTGGTCGGCATGACCGGCCGCCACCCGCTGGGCGACGGCACGGTCATCACCGTCCCGATGAACGCGGCCTGGTTCGACGAGTACGGCTGGTCGGTCGAGAACCACGGCGTCACTCCGGACGTCGAGGCCCTGCGCACCCCGCTGGACTGGGCGGAGGGCCGCTACGCGCAGCTCGACGACGCGGTCAAGGTCGCCCTCGACCTGCTGGCGAACCAGCCGGCGGCCACCCCGCCCGGCTACTCGTCGGTCCCGGACAAGCGCCGACCGAAGCTGCCGCCGAGAAGCTGAAGTGCCGAGAACCGGAGGAGGGGGCGGGGGTACGTCACCCCCGCCCCCTCTCGTCCGTCAGGACGCCTGCCTCCTCGTACGACCCCTAGCTCGGGCCCGCCGCATGCCGGGTCGACTCGTCCGCCGCCCCACCTGCCCCGACCAGCCCCTTGCCGACCCCGTTCAACCGAGGCTCGAACCGGCGCATTTCACGCTGCCCGACCGTACCGATGACCGCCGGCAGGTACCCGCGCACCGACTGCATGCCCCGCAGCCACCACTGCGCGTACACATGTGCCGACCGCCGCTCGATGCCCGCGACGATCCGGTCGACGGCCGGGCCCAGCGGGTACGTCCGGTTCGAAGGCCACGGCAGCCGCTGCCGCAACTCCCGCATCACGTCGTCCTGGTCGGCCCCGCGCACCATGTCGGTGTCCGTCCACGACAGGTAACCGACGCCGACCTTCACGCCCTTGTACCCGACCTCGGCCCGCAGACAGTGCGCGAACGCCTCGACGCCCGACTTCGACGCGCAGTACGCACTCATCATCGGGGCCGGGGTGATCGCCGCCAGCGACGCGATCTGCAGGAAGTAGCCCCGGCTCTCCATCAGTACGGGCAGGAACGCCCGCGCGGTCACCGCGCCACCCACCAGGTTGACCTCGATGACCCGCCGCCACGCCTCCGGGTCGGAGTCGACGAACGGCCCGCCCGACGCCACACCGGCGTTGGCGACCACAATGTCGACCTTTCCGAACCGCTCCTTCACCTCCTGGGCGACCCGTGCCATCGCCTCGTGGTCGGTGACATCCGCGTACCACCAGTCGCACTCGGTGTGCAGCCGGCCCGTCACGTCCTTCAGCTGCTCGGGTTCGAGACCGACCAGGGCGACATTCGCGCCGCGCGCCGACAGCTTGCGCGCCAGCAGCTCACCGACACCCCGCGCCGCCCCCGTGACGACGGCGACCTGACCCTCAAGGCTGTAGCTCACGCGACTTCCTCCTCCATGTCCGCAGCTTGTACGTCGGCAGCCTGCGCGCCCACGGGCCGCACGTCCCCTGCCTGCATGTCGCCAGCTTTGACGACATATCCACTCATCAACTCCCGGATCTTGCCGGTCACCACCTCCGGCGCCTCCACCGGCGACATGTGCCCCACCCCGGTGAGCAGCGTCAGCCCCAGCGACTGCGGCAGCGCGGCCTCGATCTCCCGCGCGTGCACCGGCGGCGTCAGCCGGTCGTCGGCACCCGCGATGACCGCCACCGGCATCCGCAACTCACCGATCTCTGTCGACAATTCGAGCCCGGCCAGCACGTGCGACCACGCCACC
The DNA here is from genome assembly GCF_044454195.1 of Streptomyces sp. NPDC051561. Classification (NCBI taxonomy): domain Bacteria; kingdom Bacillati; phylum Actinomycetota; class Actinomycetes; order Kitasatosporales; family Streptomycetaceae; genus Streptomyces; species Streptomyces sp. NPDC051561. The sequence goes on from NZ_JBITDM010000020.1 coordinate 108,084, forward strand.
CGCGCCCCCCTCGGGCACGCGTGCACGATCCGCGCACACTCGGCGACCCGCTCCGGCGCCGCCCCGCGCCCCATCGTGGCGTACTTCAGCACCGCCTTCGAGACCGGAGTCACCGGCCCCAGCGGCGCCCGCGCCCCGAGCACCGCCTTCGTCAGCCGGGTCCGCAGCCCACCCGCCCGCATCGGCAGCACCAGCGCCTCGGCCACCAGCCGCGACGCCCCCGTGCTGCACAGCAGCACCGCCGCCGCACGCTCGGCGACCGCAGGGCGGCCCGAGGCCGCCATGATCGTCATGCCGCCCATCGAGTGGCCCACCAGCAGCGCCTTCTCACCGGGGCCGAGGGTTGCCGCGAGCACCGCTTCGAGGTCGTCGGCCAGCGCGTCCGTCGAGCAGGTGACCGACGCGGGCGTACGTCCGTGACCCCGCTGGTCGTACGCGATGACCCGGTACTCACCCGCCAGTTCACGGATCTGCGCGTCCCAGAACCGGATGGAACACGTCCACCCGTGCGCGAGCACCACCGCCGGTGCACTCGCGTCTCCGTACACCTCGACATGCAACCGCGCACCGTCCGCGGAGTCGACCGTCAACTCCCGCACGTCGAGCCCCACTCCCCGCGCAGTCACGCCACCGCCCCCTCGGCCTCGGCGACCGAACCCGACGCCCCCGAAGTCGCCGAAGCCGCCGACGACGAAGACGAACCCGCCCCCGGCCCCCGCACCACCTCGTACTCCGCCAGGTTGACCTCCCGCGTCGCCCTCCGGAACTCCGAAGTGGTCCCAGGCCACACCGTCGTATTGCGGCCGTTCGCATCCAGATACCAGCTGTCGCACCCACCGGTGTTCCACACCGTGCGCTTCATCCGCTCCTGGACGCGCCGGTTCCACGCACCCACCGCCGACGGGCGCGCGGACAGCGCGACCCGTCCGCCCAGCACGTTCAACTGCCGCATGTAGTCGGCCAGATAGTTGAGCTGCGCCTCGATCATCAGGATCATCGACGAGTTACCGAGCCCGGTGTTCGGGCCGATGATCGTCATCCAGTTCGGGAAGCCCACGGCGCTGGCGCCACGCAGCGACTCCATCCCGCCCTTCCACGTCTCGGCGAGCGTGATTCCCTCCGCGCCCACCACCCGGTCGGCGATCGGCATGTCGGTCACATGGAAACCGGTGCCGAAGATGATCGCGTCGACCTCCGCCTCCGTACCGTCGGAAGCCACCAGCGTCGACCCGCGCACTTCGCTCAGACCGGACGCGACGACGTTCACGTTGTCCTTGGCGAGCGCCGGATAGTAGGCGCTCGACAGCAGGATGCGCTTGCAGCCGATGCGGTACGAGGGAGTCAGCTTGGCCCGCAGCGCCGGGTCCTTGATGGACTTCGCCATGTTCGCCTTGGCGATGTTCTCGACGAACCCGAGCTCGCCGGGACGCTTGGTGAACGCGGAGACCTGCAACTCACGGATGCCCCACAGCAGCCCCCGCCTGGCCGTCCCCGTCACCGGCACCTTGCGGTGCAGCCACCGCTCGGCGCCACTGATCTCCCGGTCCATCCGCGGCATCACCCAGGCCGGCGTGCGCTGGAAAAGTGTCAATTTGTCGACGTCGGGCTGGATCGACGGCACGATCTGGATCGCGGACGCACCGGTTCCGATCATCGCGACCCGCTTGCCCCTGAGGTCGTAGTCGTGGTCCCAGCGGGCCGAGTGGAAGACCTTGCCGGGGAAGGTGTCCAGGCCCGGGATGTCGGGGACCTTCGGGTCGGAGAGCGGCCCGGTCGCGGAGACCACCACATCGGCGACCAGCGTCTTCCCGTTCGCCGTCTCCACCTTCCACCACAGCTTGTCGGCGTCCCACGTCATCATCGTCACCTCGTGATCGAGGCGGATGTGCGGCCGCAGCCCGAAGGTGTCGGTGACGCGCTCCAGGTACGCCCTGATGTGCTCCTGACCCGAAAAGGTGCGCGGCCACTCGGGGTTGGGCGCGAAGGAGAAGGAATAGAGGTGTGACGGTACGTCGCACGCGCATCCCGGGTAACTGTTGTCGCGCCAGGTCCCCCCGACCGAGTCGCCCCGCTCCAGGACGACGAAATCGGTGATCCCCTCGCGGCGCAGCCGGACGGCGGCCCCCAGGCCACCGAATCCGGACCCGATCACCGCCACTCGTACATGCTCGTGCTCGAACTCGGCCATGCCCGACGCCTCCCGCACTCACTTGCTCAACTCACGACTCTGCCAGCAATCACTGGCACGGTTCGGAGCGTAAGCCAGTCGCGTACTGATCGGTAGGGGTACGACGCGACAAGTTACCGGTGGTACGACATAGGCTGCCCGGCGTGGACGAGGAAGACCGGCCCGCAGAACTGGGCAAACAGAACGCGGACAGCGGCGAACGGGGCGCGGACAGCGACGCATCGAGCGCGGCCCGCCGACCCCCCGGCAGCCCGATCCCGCACCCGCACCCGCACCCGCAAAACAGCCAGCACCAACCCGTCACCCCCACCCTCCGCGAGTACCGCATGGAGGAGCTCGCCGATGCGGCCGGCATCCCCGTCCGCACCCTGCGCTTCTACCGCGAGCGCAAGCTCATCCAGCCGCCCCGCCGCGAGGGCCGCATCGCCTGGTACAACGACCACCACCTGGCCCGGCTCCGCACCATCACCGCCCTGCTGGAGCGCGGCCACACCCTCACCGGCATCGCCGACCTCGCCTCCACCTTCGACAGCGGCCGCGACGTCGGCGCCCTCCTGGCACTCGGCACCCCGGGCGAGCCCACCGAGGAGATTCCGGTCCGCCTCACCCCCGAGCAGCTCGCCGACTACTTCGAGGGCGAGGTCACTCCCGAGAACCTCGCCTCCGCCATGGCGCTCGGCTATCTCGCGATCGACGGCGACGAGATCGTGCACATCAGCCGCCGGCTGCTCGACGTCTCCGCCGCCCTGGTCCGCGAGGGTGTGCCGCTCTCCGAGGTAATGGCCGTCGGCCTCCAGGTGCGTGAACACGCGGACGTACTGGCGCAGATGTTCATCCGCCTGCTCACCGCGCACGACGCCGACCCGCAGCAACTGCGCCCGCTCGCCAAGAGCGTCGTCGAGGCCGAACTGTCAATGGCACTCGACCGCCACCTGCCCCTGTCCCACCGCACAGCAGACCCGGGCCACCACCCGACAGCGCCCCCGGCAGCACCACCGACCGCACCCCCGGGCCCCACCGACGCCGGACACCCCCTCCCCTAAGATCGAACTCCTGTGCCTGAAGCGGTCCGTAACAACGACTGGGGCGACAGTGACAGTTGGGGGAGTACGACATGGAAGCACTGCACCGGGACGATCCGATACACATAGGCCCGTACCGGACGCTGGTCCGCTTCCGTGAGACGGCAAGCTCCCTCCAGTACCTCGCCCACGCGCCCGACGGGAGTACGGCGGTCATCACCCGCGGCCGGCCCGAGCTGTCGAAATTGACCGCGTTCCAACGACAGTTCGCCGCCGAGGCGCACACCGGCGGGCAGCTGGCGGGCGGTTGGGTGCAGACCCTCCTCGACTCCCGCACCACCGGCGAGGACCTGTGGACCGCGCGCGGGTACGTACCCGCCCTCACTCTCGGCGAGGCCGTCGCGCTCGCGGGTCCGCTGCCGGTACGTGCGGTACGGGTGCTGGGCGCGGCCCTCGCCGAGACGCTGGCCCGGGTGCACGCCACGGGCGCGGTGCATCAGGGGCTGGCTGCCGACACGGTGCTGCTGGCGGCGGACGGGCCCCGGCTCACCGCGTTCGGCGCACTGGGCGCGGCGGCCTCCGCCCGCCCCGGCCCCCAGGGCCGGCTCTCCGTACAGCTCGGCTATCTGACCCCGGAACAGGCGTCCGGCGCACGCCCGGTCCCCGCGTCCGACGTCTTCGTGCTCGGCCACCTGCTGGCGTACGCGGCCACAGGCACATCCCCCTTCCCGGGCTCCGGCACCGGCCGCCTCGGGGACGCCGCGCCCGATCTGCGTCCGGCCCCCGAGGAGCTCCGCGACCTGCTCGTCCACTGCCTGGCCCGCAACCCTCAGGACCGCCCGAACCCGACGGAGATCGCGGACCGGCTCGCCCCCGAGGGCCCGGCGAAACTGGCCGCGAACGGCTGGCTGCCCGGCCGAATACTGTCCGCGGTGACCGCACAGGCCTCGGCGGTACTGGCGCTGGAGTCGTCTCCCTTGGCCGACCGGGCGTCAGCGGTACAAGCCCTGGAATCCGCCCCTCCGGCCGCACCACCCACCTCGGCCCCCACCTCGCACCCCAATGCCGCGCCCGCACTCACACCCCACCCCGCCACCACCCCGGACTCCGGCCCCCACCACCCCGCCGGCTCCCCCGCGTCCCCTCCCCCCACCACCCTGGATCACGGCCCATCCACCCCCACCACACCACCCGCCCCACCCACATCACCCACCCCCACCACCTTGAGCCCCACCCGCCGCTCCCTCCTCACCGGCCTCATCGGCGCCGCAGCAGGTCTCGCCGTCGGCGGCGGCTCCGTCTACGCCCTCACCTCCGGCGACTCCCGCGGCATGACCCCCGCCCCCGCACCCAGGCCGAAGCTGCCCGGCACCAGCCCCGACCCCCTCTGGCACTACCGCTACTCCCTCGCCGCCGACCCCGCCGACACCGGAATGTCGGACTCCATGCAGACCTGCGTCTGGCGCAACCAGGTCCTCGTCCTCACCGGCCGGGACCAGCCCGCCACCGGTATCGACATCCGTACCGGTCGGGTCCTGTGGACCCAGAAGACGCTGAACGTCCCCTCGGCCGCCCGCGCCGCCGACACCGAACACTGTTTCGTGATCGACGAGGACAAGGGCGTCCTCATCTGGTTCGGCGCCCGGGACGGCATCGTCAAGCGCCGCATCCCCCTGGACACCGCCCTGGGCGACACCTTCGTCAGCGTGCAGGACACGCTCGTCTCCGAGGGGCCCGTCGTCTGGCTCAGCATCTCGGTCAGCTCCGCCCTCCAGCAGAAGGCGGGACAGTACGTCGTCGCGTACGACATGGTGGCGCGCAAGGAACTCTGGCGCTCCCTGGTCACCGAGCGCGCGGCGCCCGTGACCCTGGCGCCGGTGGCGGTCCGTCCCGAGGGGATCATCCTCAAGGAGGTGCCCTACTCCGTCGATCAAGCGGTGCGCAAGAAGCGCAAGGGCCTGCAACACCTGTTCTTCCTGGACCGCAGGACCGGAAAGAAGCTCTGGGCAAAGGAGTTCGCGGGCGTACGCGAGAACGCCGGCCTCACGATCGCCCCGACCGGTCCCCTGTACGCCGCGGTCAACGAGAACCTGGACGCCCTCGACCTCACCACCGGCAAACGCCTGTGGCGCGCCCCCGCCACCCCCCGGGGCAACCTCATCGAACCGTTCGGCTTCGGCGCGGGCAAGGTGCACGGCTCCACGCTCTACATCGGCAGCAACTCCACCACCGTCCTCGCCCTCGACACCGCGACCGGCACCCTGCGCTGGTCCCACCCGACCGAGGAGCCCAGCAACGGCATCAACGCGGTCAGCGTCAGCGACTCGGGCCGCACGGTCGTGTCGCTCGGCGCCGGCCAGCTCACCGCCTTCGACGCCCGGGAAGGCACCCTGCGCTGGAAGTTCACGGACATCGGCGAGTCGGTGAAGGGCGACACCGGACGCAGGTTCCCCGTGTACGGCGCCCGTCTCGCCGGCCGTACGGTCATCGCCTTCCGCGGCCGCAACATCTACGCACTCGCCCTCGACTGATGGTCACCACCTCACACCCACAACCCACCCGCCGAACGCGAGTCCACCGACGGACGAAGGCCAACAGATGTCTGTGATCGCCCCGTTGACCCATGACGATCCCGAGGAGATCGGCGGCCACACCCTGGTCGGCCGGCTCGGCAGCGGCGGCATGGGCACGGTCTATCTCGCCCGCACCCGGGGCGGACGGACGGTCGCCCTGAAGACCGTGCACGAGGAACTGGCCCGCGAACCGCAGTTCCGTACCCGGTTCCGGCTGGAGGCGGAGGCCGCCCGTTCCATCGGCGCCGCCCACGGCGCACAGGTCGTCGACTGCGACCCGGCTTGCGCCCGCCCCTGGCTGGCCACCGAGTACCTGCTCGGCCCGTCCCTGGACGACGCTCTCCAACTCCTCCAGGCCCCCCTGCCCGAGGAGACGGTAAGGGCGGCGGGCGCCCTCCTCGCCGAGTCCCTCGAAGTAATCCACCGCGTCGGCATCGTCCACCGCGACCTCAAACCCTCCAACATCCTCCTCACCGCCTCCGGCACCCGCATCATCGACTTCGGCATCGCCCGCGCCCTCGGCGCGAACCGCCTGACCAGCACCGGACAGGCCGTCGGCACCCCGCAGTTCATGTCCCCCGAGCAGGCGGGCGGCGGCGAGCACGACGGCCCCGGCGACGTCTTCGCACTGGGGTCGGTACTGGTGTGCGCGGCGACGGGCTGGCCACCGTTCGGCACCGGCTCCGCCGCCGAGATCCTCTATCAAATCCGTTACGGGGAACCCCGGTTCGCCACCTCCCTCTCCCCAGGTCTGCACGCCACCCTGCTGTCCTGCCTGTCCAAGGACCCCGCCGAACGACCCCGCCCGGCCGACCTCGCGGCCGCCTTGCGCGCCGGGCCGACGGCCGCCTTCGGCGACGTACTCCCCGATCCGGTACTGGCGGAGATCGGCCGCCGCACGTCCGAGGTCTGGACTGTACGTACGGCCCGGCTGCCCGCACCGCCACCGTCGGCCCCGGTGACCGTCGTCGACTCCTCGGCGCCGGGCCCGTCGCGACGTCGGCTGTTCGCGCTGGGCGGGGCGGTGCTGGGCGCGGGAGTGCTGGGGACGGGCTGGTACGTGTACGCCCGCGAGGACGACCCGAAGGCCCCGCCCGCCCCGGCAGGCCCGACGAAACGCCCGCCGGGCACCCCGCCCACCGCCCTGTGGAACCGGGCGCACGGCGTCGACAACCTCTTCCGTGGTGTGCCGGTGGCGGCGGGCGGAGTGCTGGCCTATCTGGACCCGATCAGCTTCCGGATCACCGCACTGGACGCGAAGACCGGCGAAAGCGCCTGGCAGCGCGAGTCGTTCAGCCTGCTGGCCCGCGTGGGCGGCACCGGACAGAGGGGCGCCGGGGGCGAACGGCTGCTCGCGACCAAGCACAGGTACGAGTTCGCCGCCGACCCCGCCTCCGCTCCCGCACCCGCCCCGCTTTCGGCACTGGACCCGAAGGACGGTTCCCCGACGGTCCTCGGCCCGCTCGGCAAGCCGCCACTGGACCCCGTACACCTGCTGACCTGCACCGACCACGTCCTGTACCTCGGAGACAAGGACCTCAGGACGATTGCCGCGTACGACACCGCCAACGGGCGGGAGTTGTGGCGCATACGGTCGACCGTCGCCCCCTACAAGGGCGCGGACCCGCTCTCCGACCCGACCCCGCCGGCCCACCTCACCGGCGGGCGGCTGGCTCTCGTACGCGGCCCCTCGGTGGATCTCTACGCACCGGACACGGGCAGGCTGCTGCAACGCGTCGACACCGGGAACGCGCCCGAGGAGTACTCCCCAACACCGTCCGCCGCCGACGACCAACGCCTCTACCTCAGCGGCCGGAGCGGGCTGGTCGCGGTGGACACCGCACGTGGCAGGGTGGTGTGGCGGCTGAAGACGCCCGGCCCCGGCAGATGGGGCACCTTCGGCAACCCGGAGGTGGCCAACGGCACCGTGTACGTGCTGGCCCCCTCCCTCAAGTCGGTGGGCCCCGGCAAGACCCTCACCCGCCTCTTCACCTACGACGCCGAGTCCGGCACCCCGTCCTGGACCTGCGACATGCTGACCGACGTCGACTACCTGGGCGGCCGCCCCGTGATCCGCGGCGAGCGCGTCTACCTCACCGGCAAGGACTCGGCCGCCCTCCTCGCCATCGACACCCGCACCCACAAGGTGACCTGGACCCACACCGTCCCCACCTCCCAGTCCGGCACCCAACGCCACCTCACCAGCGACTCCACCACCCTTTACCTCCACACCCCCAAATCCACCACAGCCCTCCCCCTGGACCGCCCATAACCCCACTCACCCCGTCAGCCCCTTGGGCAGCCCCTTGGGCCAGCGGGGCCGCCCACCCCGGCCCACCCCCACCCCGTCCCACACCACCCGCGTAACACCCCCACAGCCCCCACCCCACCCCCGGCGGCCCCCATGAACCTCACCACCCCCCTCACCCCCCAAGACCCCACCCACCTCGGCCCCTACCAACTCCTAGGAGTCCTGGGCGCCGGCGGCATGGGCACCGTCTACCTGGGCCGCACCCACACCCCCACCAGCCTCCGCCCCCCTCACCTCGCCGCCGTAAAAACCCTCCGCCCCGAGCTGGCCCGCGACCCCCACCTCCTCTCCCGCTTCCGCCGCGAAATCGAAGCCGCCACCGCCGCACGCAGCCCGTACGTCGCCAAAGTCCTGGCCCACGACCTCACCACCCAACCCCCCTGGTTCGCCGGCGAGTTCGTCCCAGGCCCCACCCTCTCCACCGCCGTGGACTCCCGCGGCCCCCTCCCCGAGCCCGCCGTCCGCGCCCTCGCCGCCGCCCTCGCCCGCGCGCTGGCCACCCTCCACGAGGCCGGCGTCGTCCACCGCGACCTGAAACCCTCCAACGTCCTCCTCGCCTCCGACGGCCCCCGCGTGGTCGACTTCGGCATCGCCCGCACCAGCGAACGCACGGCCCTCACCGTCACCGGCCAGAACCCCGGCTCCCCCGGCTACATGTCCCCCGAGCAGGTCCTCGGCGGCGAAATAGGCCCTCCCAACGACGTATTCGTCCTCGGATCGCTCCTCGCGTACGCCGCCGGCGGCCATCACGCGTTCGGCAGCGACTTCTCCATCGCCGCGTTCGCCATCGCCCACGAGGAACCGGACCTCTCCCGCGTCCCGCACCCCCTGCGCCCGCTCCTCGCCTCCTGTCTCGCCAAGGACCCGGCCGCCCGCCCCACTGCCCGCCAACTCAGCGAGCAACTCCCCGAGCTCAAGCCCAGGCTCTGGCTCCCGGCCGGCGTCGCCCAGGACATCGCCGCCCTGGAGACCCGCACCGTCGAGGTCACCGGTCTGCGCCCCGGCGACACCCGCGCCCGCCATCCCCTGACCCGCCGCGGACTCCTCATCGGCCTCGGCTCCGCCGCCCTGCTGGCCGCCGCCGGAACCGCCACCGTCCGTCTGCTCCCCGACGACGCCCCCGCCACCCTCCCCCTCTGGACGGGCGCCCAGGACACCGTCCCGCCCGCCGCCTGGCAGGACGAACACGCCGACCCGAAGGCCGAGTTCGGCCCGACCACCACGGGCAACCTGGTCCTGATCGCCCGCACGGGACGTACCGTCGCCGCCCTGGACCCCCTGACCGGCGCCCAGCGCTGGACGTACCGCTACGGCGCGGGCGGCGCCCCCGTGCCCGCGCCCCACCCCTACGTCCTCGACTCCTCGTCCCGCCTGGTCCGTCTCGACCCGGAAACCGGCAAGCCCCACTGGCAGGAGCAGGACGCCAGAAACACCCCCTCCGGCCTCACCTGCATCCTGGCCGCCGACCAGGACACGGTCTACGCCCTGACCCGTACACAACGCATCGTCGCCATCTCCGCCGAGAACGGCACCCACCGCTGGCAGTACACGGCCCCCGCGGGCACCGCCCTGGCCACGGCGGGCGGCACCCGTCTCCTGGTCGCCGCCAAGGACGGCCGCGTACACGCCTTCGACACCACCGACGGCCGCCCCGTCTGGCAACACCGGACCAGCACCGAGGAACCCCAGCAGCCCTGCATCGCGGGCACCCTGGCCCTGCTCTCCGGGAAGCTCCTGTGGGCCGGAGACCTCCTCACGGGCACCCAGAAGTGGACCGCCGAGGCCAACGGTGGCGCCGGCCCCTTCGTGCCGTCCCCGTTCGGCCCGCCCGCCGCCGCCGACGGCCGCTGCTACCTCGTCGACAACTCTGAGATACGTGCCTTCGACCTGGCCGACGGCAAGGACGTCTGGTCGCACGACAGCGTCGATCCGCTGGACTCCGCCACCCCACTCCTCGCGGCCGGCGGGGTGTACGTGCCCGTGGACGACGCCGCCACCGTCATCGCCCTGGACCGCACCACCGGCAACGCCCGCTACCGGGCCACCGCGGGCAGCACGGAGTCCTGGCGCGGCACCACCGCCGCAGGCGCGGCCATCTGGCAGCGGGGCTCAGTGGTCACCGCCCGCCCCGCCTTCTGACCCGCCCTCTCAGGCCTCGCACCTCCGGCCCCTCACGCACCTCATGCCCCTCACCCCTCAGTGCCCGTACGCCACCGTCACCGGCGCATGATCGCTCCACCGCTCCCCGTGGCTGGCCGCCCGCTCCACCCATCCCTTCACCGCACGCCCGGCCAGACCGCCGGTCGCCACCTGATAGTCGATCCGCCATCCGCTGTCGTTGTCGAACGCCCGCCCCCGGTACGACCACCACGAGTACGGCCCCTCCACCCCCGGGTGCAGCTGACGCATCACATCGACATATCCACATTCCTCGAAGACCCTGGTCAGCCACTCCCGCTCCTCGGGCAGGAACCCGGACGCCTTCCGGTTCGCCTTCCAGTTCTTGAGGTCGGCCTCCTGGTGCGCGATGTTCCAGTCACCGCACACCACCACCTCGCGCCCGTCCGCGGCCGCCCGCGCCTTCAGCCCGACGAGATAGAGCATGAATTCATCCATAAAGCGATATTTCTCGTCCTGTCGCTCGGTCCCGACCTCCCCCGACGGCAGATAGAGACTCGCCACCGTCACCCCCGGCAGGTCAGCCTCCACATACCGCCCGCTCCCGTCGAACTCCGCGCTCCCGAACCCGATCTGCACCCGCTCCGGCTCCTGCCGCATGTACAGCGCCACCCCGGCCCGCCCCTTGGCGGCCGCCGGCGCGAGCACCACGTGCCACCCTTCCGGAGCCCGCACCTCGTCCGGCAACTGGTCGGCCTCCGCCCGTACCTCCTGAAGGCAGACCACGTCCGCATCGGTCCCCGCCAGCCACGGCACGAAGCCCTTCTTGGCGGCGGCTCGCAGCCCATTCACGTTCACGCTCGTCACAGTCAGCATCCAAAAACCCTACCTACCTCCGCACCAGCCACCCTCCGTACGCTCGTACCCATGGAAATCCGCCCCGTCGCCTACGACCACCCCGACGCCGTCAAGCTCAACGACCAGGTGCAGATCGAATACACCGAGCGTTACGGCGAGCAGGACCTCACCCCGCTCGACCCGGCGATGTTCGCCCCGCCCCTCGGCCTCTTCCTGATCGCGTACGACGACGAGGGCTTCCCCGTCGCCACCGGTGGCTGGCGCACCCAGCGGGCGAGCGAGGAGAACTACGCCGACGGCGACGCCGAACTCAAGCGGATGTACGTCACCCCCGCCGCCCGCGGCCTGGGCCTCGCCCGCCGCATACTCGCCCTGCTCGAAGCCGACGCCCGCACCGTCGGCCGCACCCGCATGGTCCTCGAAACCGGCACCGAACAGCCCGAGGCCATCGCCCTCTACGCCTCCGAGGGCTACGCCCCGACCCTCCACTCCGAAAGATTCGGCCTCTACCGCACCACCGAAGAAAGCCGCTGCTTCACCAAGCCCCTCATCTGACCCACCACACACACGAGGGGCCGGCCTCCCGGCCGGCCCCTCGTCCCCCACTGCTCACGTACGACTACTTCTCACGCACCACTACTCACGCGCTTCTGCCCAAATGCCGCTGCACATACGAAAGATCCCGCCCGATCTTCCGATCGGACGGGATCTTTCTTGTTGTTGTGGACCTGTGGGGATTTGAACCCCAGACCCCCTCGATGCGAACGAGGTGCGCTACCAGACTGCGCCACAGGCCCTTGCAACGAGTGAAACTCTAGCACCTCTTCGGGGGTGCTTGGAAATCCGTTCCGAGGCCCCCCACCTGCGGCGGATCACTCGTTGGCGGCTCGGGGCCGTTCGCCCTCGTCGTACTGATCGAAGAGCGGGGTGCGACCGCGGTCGCGGGAGCGGCGGCCGGCCTGCGGTCGCTGCCGGGCCGCGGAGCCCGAGGGCGAGGAGGAGGACGAACCCGGGGCGTCCGCGGCGGAGGCCATCGGGTCGGCGGTGCTGGAGCGGGCGGAGCTCCAGGTGCCGGGAGCGCCGAGGTCGAGGTCGCCGGTGGCCCGGGGGGCGACCGGGGCGGTGACGTAGGTGGGCAGCGGGACCGGGACCGGCTCCCAGCTGTCGCCGCGGACACCGCCGCGTTCTCGCTCCCGCTGCTGGTCGACCCACTCGGCGTGGTCGGTCTGCTCGACCAGGGCGCGCCGGCCGGCCTCCTGCGGCGAGAGCGCGGGGGCGGGTTCGGGCTCGGGCCGCTCGTCGGATTCGGCGCGGTAGTGCTGGTCGGGCGCGGCCGACTGCTGCTGCGGGGTGGGGCGGCGAACCTGCTGGGTGCGCTGCTCGCGCAGCCGCTGGGCGGCGAGTTCGGCCCGCTGACGGTCCATGGTGAAGGCGAACCGGCGCTTCTCCTGTCCACGCAGATGCACGATGTACGCGCTCAGCAGGACGGCCGGGATGCCCGGCGCCCACAGGTAGTGCAGGCCGCCGACCCCGGCGACGATCGCGCCCAGGGTGAAGGCGGCGAAGAGCATCACGGTGGTACGACGACGACGGGCCAGCACCTTGGTACGGCGGGCGCGCTCGGCGGAGGCCGGGGACTGGGGTGCGGGGGTGGCGGGCCGGGCACGACGGGACTGGTCACGCGGGGGTTGCTGGTCGCGGGCAGGCTGCTGGTCGCGGGGAGCCTGCTGGTCATGCGCGAGTTGCTCACCCACCGGCTCGCGGTGCTGGTCGCGTACGGCCTCCCGTACAGCCTGCTCCCGTACGACGTGCTCCCGCGCAACCTGCTCGCGCGCGACCTGTTCACGGGCCTGGTGGCCACGGACCTGCTGGTCGCGGACCTGCGCCTTCACCTGCTGGCGCGGCTGCTCCCTGGCGGCCGAGCGTTCACCCCGGGATCCGGGTTCGGCGAAGGCGCGGACGTCGACCGAATCGGTCGCCGGGTCCGCACTGCTGGTGTCGGAGTCACTGGGCTCGGTGCCGTCCGTACCGTCCGCGTGCTCGGAGTCGCGCTGCTGGAGTTCCTTGGCGTACCGGCGCTCCATGGCCGCCCGTCCGGACAGCAGTCGGATGGCGGTGCTGAAGCGTTCCGTCGGACGGGCCTCGTTGAGTTCGTCCTGCCTGCGGAGCCACATCGGCACCAAGTAGGCGGCCCAGGCCCCGACAATGACTGCGTAGATCAGGCCGCTGCTGCTCACACCCCACACCGTAGAGGGGCCTGGAGGGGGCCATCTGCCAATTGGCCCGGTGTGTCGGACGTATCTGTCTGATATTCCGAACTTTTTTGACGTCCGGGATTGCAGCCGCGATCAAATTCGAACACTTATTTCATTTCTGGGACGTCGAGCGCCGTCGCCACCTGCCGAGGACGCCCTCGGGCACCTCTTCCGAGGTCAGAGCGAAGACGAGGTGGTCGCGCCAGGCTCCGTCGATGTGCAGATAGCGCGGCCGCATGCCCTCTTCGCGGAAGCCGAGCTTTTCGACGACGCGGCGGCTGGGGCCGTTCTCCGGCCGAATGCACACCTCTATGCGGTGCAGTCCGACGCTGCGGAAACAGTGGTCGACGGCGAGCGCCACCGCCGTCGGCATCACCCCGCGCCCGGCCACGTCCCGGTCGACCCAGTAGCCGACGTGCCCGGAGCACATCGACCCCCAGGTGATGCCGGCGACCGTCAGCTGGCCGACAAGTCGACCTTGGTACTCGATGACGAACGGCAGCATCCGCCCTGCGTTCGCCTCCGACCGCAGGTGGCGGACCATTTGACGGTACGTCGGCCGATGCGCGACGGGACCGAACGGAGTGGGCGGCGGGACGGTCGCCTCCCACGGGCGGAGCCAGTCGCGGTTGCGCCGGTTGACCTCGCGCCAGGCCCGTTGGTCACGCAGCTTTATCGGGCGGAGGGTGATGTCGCCGTCGACCAGTTCCACGGGCCAGGCGGAGCCGTTCAGCTGAAGCTCCCGGTGGGTCCGGTGGGGCGTGGGTGGTCGCCGCCCCGGAGCTGGTCGACGGCGTGCAGCAGGATCCGGTCGAGGACGGCGAGACCGTCGCGGACACCGCCGGTGGAGCCGGGGAGATTGATGATCAGCGTGGTGCCGCCCGCGACTCCGGCCAGCCCCCGGGAGAGGGAAGCGGTGGGTACGTGCGGGCGGCCCTCCGCGCGGATCGCCTCGGGGATGCCGGGGATCTCGTAGTCGATGACGTACCGGGTGGCGTCGGGGGTGCGGTCGGTGGGCGAGATCCCGGTACCGCCGGTGGTGACGATGACGTCGTACGCGACCTCCACCCCGTCCCGCAGGGCCGCCTCGACGGGGTCACCGTCGGGCACCACCTGCGGGCCGTCGACAGTGAAGCCCATCCGGGTCAGGCCCTCGGCGACCAGTGGCCCGCCCTTGTCGGCGTACACGCCGGCGGAGGCGCGGTTGGAGGCGGTGACGACGAGCGCGCGGTACGGGCGGACGTCGGGCCCCGCGTGCGCGGGCGAACCCGGCACCTGCGGCAGGTAGCCGGGCTCGGACACCGGTCCCGGCACGGCGTCGGGGTGCGCGTGCGCCTCGGACACGGGGACGTCGGTGTCGGCCGGCGCGTCGGGGGCGAGGTCGGTGACCTGGTGGGTACCGGGCCGCTGAGTGGCCTCTTCGGGCCTGGTCCCGGTGGCCGACTGCGAGATGGTCATGAGCGGTTCCAGTCGCCGGACTTGCCGCCGGTCTTCTCCTCGACGCGTACGTCGGTGATGATCGCGCCCTTGTCGACGGCCTTCACCATGTCGACAATCGTGAGCGCAGCGACGGTGACCGCCGTCATCGCTTCCATCTCGACGCCCGTACGGTCCGTGGTCTTGACCGTGGCGGCGATCTCGACCGCGTCGTCGGCGACGGTCAGGTCCAGCTTGACGCCGGAGACGGCCAGTGGGTGGCAGAGCGGGATCAGGTCGGGGGTGCGCTTGGCACCCATGATGCCCGCGATGCGCGCGGTGGCGAGGGCGTCACCCTTGGGCACACCCTCGCCACGCAGCAGTTCGATCACGCGCGGCGCGACGAGCACGCGTCCGCTCGCTCGGGCGGTACGGGTGGTGACGTTCTTCTCGGAGACGTCGACCATCCGGGCCGCGCCCGCCTCGTCGATGTGCGTCAGCCTGCTGTGCGTACTCATTTACTCCGCCTCGCGTTCCGGCGCCGGTCTTGCCTGGCAGTCGTGGCCACGGCGCAGCGGCAGACACCGTACCGCCACCGGACACTCACTGGGCGAGCAGGACCACCTCGACTTCCCGGCCGGCTTCGACGCTCTCGGTGTCCTCGGGTACGACGAGCAGGCAGTCCGCGTGGGCGAGGGCAGCGATCAAGTGCGAGCCGGATCCGCCCACGGGGGTGACCGTGCCCGCGGCGGCGTCGTACACCCCGCGCAGGAACTGGCGCCTGCCGATGGGCGAGTTGAGGGCCTTCTCCGTCTTGAGGGTGGCGCGTGCGGTCGGCCGGTGGACGTCCTCAAGGCCCATCAGGGCGCGGATGACCGGGCGGACGAACAGCTCGAAGGAGACGTACGAGGAGACGGGGTTGCCCGGCAGGGCGAGGAGCGGGGTGTGGTCGGGGCCGATCGAACCGAAGCCCTGCGGCTTGCCGGGCTGCATGGCGAGCTTGCGGAAGTCGACTCCGCTGCCCTCCTCGTCCTCGTCGCCGACGGAGGACAGCGCCTCCTTGACGACGTCGTACGCGCCGACGCTGACGCCTCCGGTGGTGACCAGGAGGTCGGCGCGGACGAGCTGGTCCTCGATGGTGGCGCGGAGGACCTCGGCGTCGTCGGTGACGGAGCCGACGCGGTAGGCGATGGCTCCGGCGGCACGGGCGGCGGCGGTGAGGGCGAAGCTGTTGGAGTCGTAGATCTGGCCGGGGCCCAGCTTCTCGCCGGGCTGGACCAGTTCGGATCCGGTGGACATGACGACCACCCTGGGGCGCGGGCGGACCAGGACGGTGGCCCGGCCGATCGCGGCGAGCAGGCCGATCTGCGGCGGGCCCAGCACCGTACCGGCTTCGAGGGCGGTGTCACCGGCCTTGACGTCGCTGCCGGCCGCGCGGACGTGCGCGCGGGCCTCGGCTGGGCGGTGGACGCGGACCTCGCCGGTGGAGTCCTCGGGGTTGGCGCCCGCGGCCCGCATCGTGGTGGCGGGGCCGCCACCGCTGCCGCCGTCGGTCCACTCCACGGGCACGACAGTTTCGGCACCCGGGGGCAGCGGTGCTCCGGTCATGATGCGGGCGGCCTCGCCGGGGCCGACGGTGAGCGGGCCGCCGCCGCCGGTCTCGCCGTCTTCGCCGTCGGGGTCACCGTCCTCGCCGTCAGGGGCGCCGGAGCCACCACCGGAGCCCGCCGCCACATCGCCGATCACGGTGAGCACGGCGGGGAACTCCGTGCTCGCCTCGGCGATGTCGGCCACTCGGACCGCGTACCCGTCCATCGAGCTGTTGTCGAAGGGGGGCAGTGCGAGCGGGACGATGACGTCCTCGACGAGTACGCAGCCCTGGGCGTCCGGGAGTTGCAGCTCGATGGGCTCCAACGGGTGGATCGCGCCCAGGACGTCGTCCAGGTGCTCGTCCACCGACCAGACGCGGTCGGGGCCGCTGCCGCTGTCGGGGGCGGTGGCGGGCGGTGCTTCGGTGGTGCTCACGGTGCTACATCTCCTCGGTGACGTAACTGCGAAGCCAGGTCTGGAAGTCCGGGCCCAGGTCCTCACGTTCGCACGCGAGTCTGACAATCGCCCGAAGATAGTCCCCCCGGTCCCCGGTGTCATAGCGCCGGCCCTTGAAGACCACGCCGTGAACGGGGCCGCCGGCCCTCTCGTCGACCGCGAGCTTCTGCAGGGCGTCGGTGAGCTGGATCTCGCCGCCGCGGCCCGGCTCGGTCTCCCGCAGTATTCCGAAGACGGCCGGGTCCAGGACGTAACGGCCGATGATCGCCAGGTTGCTGGGTGCCTCGGCGGTCTCGGGCTTCTCGACCAGGCCGGTGATCCTGACGACGTCGCCGTCGGCGGTGGGTTCGGCGGCCGCGCAGCCGTACAGGTGGATCTGCGCCGGGTCGACCTCCATGAGGGCGATCACGCTGCCACCGTGCTGCTCCTGGACCTCCACCATGCGGGCGAGCAGCGGGTCACGGGGGTCGATGAGGTCGTCGCCGAGGAGGACCGCGAAAGGCTCCTCGCCGACGTGCGGGGCGGCACACAGGACGGCGTGGCCAAGGCCGCGGGGGTCGCCCTGGCGGACGTAGTGCATGGTCGCGAGGTCGCTGGACTCCTGGACCTTGGCGAGGCGGTCCGCGTCGCCCTTCTTGGTGAGGGCGGACTCCAGTTCGTAGTTGCGGTCGAAGTGGTCCTCCAGGGGGCGCTTGTTGCGGCCGGTGACCATCAGTACGTCCGACAGGCCGGCCGCCGCGGCTTCCTCGACCACGTACTGAATCGCCGGTTTGTCGACAACCGGGAGCATCTCCTTGGGCGTCGCCTTGGTCGCCGGGAGAAAGCGGGTGCCGAGCCCCGCCGCCGGGATGACAGCTTTACTGATTCTGGGGTGATCCTGAGTCATGACCGCACGATATCGACTGACTCAGCCGGAACATCGGGTTTCCGGCCCTTTGATGCGTTACGAGAGAAATGTGAAGGTGAAGTGACCGTGGATGACGCGGAGATGGCGGCCCTCGTGACGACAAAGGCGGCGCTGCGTCGTGAACTCCTGGACCGAAGGCGCCTCTTGACCGTGGAAGACGCGCGGGAGGCGGCCGCGGTTCTCGCCCGTCGGGCACTGGAACTGCCCGAACTGGCGGCGGGGACGGTCGCCGCGTATGTCTCGGTCGGCCGCGAGCCCGGCACCCGCGCACTGCTCGACGCACTGCACGCGCGCGGGGTGCGGGTTCTGCTGCCGGTGCTGATGCCCGACAACGACCTGGACTGGGCGGCGTACGAGGGCGCGGAGTCACTGGCGAAGGCCGGTCGCGGCCTGCTGGAGCCGACCGGTCGGCGATTGGGCCTGTACGCCGTACAGGAGGCGGACACGGTACTGCTGCCGGGGCTGGCGGTCGACGGTCGGGGGATGCGACTGGGGCGCGGCGGCGGGTCGTACGACCGGGTGCTGGCGCGGCTGGGGGGAACGCGCGGTGAGGCGCGGGGCCTGTACGGCGTACAGGAGGACTTGTACGGCGTAGAGGAGGAGTCTGCCGGGTTGTACGGCCTACGGGAGACGCCGGACCAGCTGTACGGCGTACAGGAGGAGTCGCCGCAGCTCTACGGTGTACAGGAGTCACTGGACGCTGGTGACCGGTCACCGGGAGGACGAGCGCGGCTGGTGGTGCTCCTGTACGAGAACGAGGTGGTCGCGGAGGTTCCGGTGGAACCCCACGACCACCCCGTGCACGCGGTGGTGACGCCGGCCGGCGTCCGTCGGTTCGGCTGAGCCCCTACTGGGAGGGCTGGTCACCGCCCTGGCCCGGCTTGAGGACCAGGGTTTCGGTGGTCGCCTTGTCGACGGCCTGCTTTCCGAAGGGCCAGTCGAGCAGGTCGCCCTTGGCCCACAGGTCGGTCTGATCGCTGTAGTTCGAGCTGTACGCGTGGCCCGAGGAGCCCGTCAGGTTGATCCAGCGGGACTTGTCGAGGTTGCCGAGGTTGACGACCATGCGCATCGACGGGACCCAGACGACCTCGTAACCGCCGGCCGCGTTCCAGCCGGTGGCGTTGACGGTCGCCTCGCCGCCGCCGAGGTTCCACGGGCCGCGGTTGAGCAGGTGCTGGATGAAGCCGGGGCCCTCGGTGCCGAGAGTCTGGTTCTTCAGCGTGAGCTGGTGCAGGCGGCCCCAGTTCCAGGTCTTGATGTTCTTGCCGAGCTTGGCGGTCAGCTCCCAGCGAGCGTCCTTCATGGCCCGGGCGAACAGCTGGTCGCGGGTGGTGGTGGCCTCGTTCGTACGGGAGGCCGGCGTGGCCCACCACTCGTTCTTCTCGTCCTTGACCAGGCCGCGCACGACCTCGAACCAGCGGTCACCGCCGTCGGGCTGGGCGGAGTCGCCATCGCGCTCGCCGCACTCGCGGGTCGGCTTGGCCAGGTCGTCGACCGGTCCCGATCCGTCGGCGGCACGGACGTACAGGCAGGAACCCTTGACCCGCAGTTCCTTCGGCATCTTGTTGCCGAAGGCCAGGCGCAGGATGTTGCGCCAGACGCCGTTGAAGTACGCGGCGGCGGCCGAGTCGGACTCCTGGGTGTAGTCCCAGCCTTCGAGGAGCTTCTGCGCCTCGCGGATGTACGGATCGGAAATGTCGATTTTCAGCAGGTAGGGCGTCAGCAGTTTGGCGATCTCGCTGCTGTTGTCCATCTGCATGGTCCGCATGTCGTCCGAACTGATTTTGCCGCCGTCCTTGGTCTTGGACTCGATCAGGTCGTTGATGCGCTGGCTGCGGGCGCCGTAGCCCCAGTCCTCGGTGAGGAGGTAGGGGTACTTCTTGGTGTCGATCACGGCCTGGTTGGCGGTGACGATGTAGCCACGGCTGGGGTTGTACTCGTAGGGCAGTTCGGCCTGCGGGATGTAGCCCTTCCAGCCGTTCTTCGACTCCCAGCCGGCCGCGGGCAGCCGGCCGTCCCTGTCGCCCTTGCGGATCGGGATGCTGCCGGGGGCCTGGTAGCCGATATTGCCCGCGGTGTCGGCGTAGATGAGGTTCTGCGACGGCACCTCGAAGTGTGCGGCTGCTGCCCGGAAGCTCTTGAAGTCCTTGGCCTTGTTGAGCTCGAACACGGCGTCCATGGACTTGCCCGGCGTCAGAGCGGTCCACTTGAGAGCGACCGCGTAGCCGTTGCCGCGGTCGGGGGCGGCGTTGCTGACGGGGGCCTTCTGGCCGACCGACTCCAGTTCACCACTGCGGTCGGAGACCAGCGGACCGTTGCCGGTGGAGCGGACGGTGATCTTCTTCGGTTCGCCGCCGGCGACCTTGATGGTCTCCTCGCGGGTCTTGAAGGGGACCTCCCGGCCGTCGAGCAGGTAGGTGTTGTTGGCGCCGACCTTCTCCAGGAAGAGGTCGGTGACGTCGGCGCCGAGGTTGGTCATGCCCCAGGCGATGTCCTGGTTGTGACCGATGACCACGCCCGGCATGCCCGAGAAGGTGTAACCGGCGGTGTCGTACTGGCACTGCGCCGAGACCTCGCGGCAGTGCAGGCCCATCTGGTACCAGAGGGACGGCATCTGGGGGGCGAGGTGCGGGTCGTTGGCGAGCAGCGGCTTGCCGGTGGTGGTCTTGGAGCCGGAGACGACCCAGGAGTTGGATCCGATGCCGTTGCCGTTGGGGCCGAGCAGGGCGGGGATCTCGTCGAGGGCGTCGGAGACGCGGGCGAGCTGGGTGTTGAGGCCCTGGGTGCCGGCGGTGCCGTTGGAGCGGTTCGCTCCGGTGCCGATGCCGTTGCCGGTTCCCGCGGAGTTGCCGGTTCCGGGACGTCCGGTGGAGTCGGGTCCCGTACTCGAATTCGCACGCGTGCCGCCGGACGACGTCCTGGCCCGGTTCTCCTCGACGATCGGCTTGTGCCGGTCGAACGGGTAGTCCGGGTAGAGGTCGCTGATCTGCTTCGCGTCGAGGCGGCTGGTCATCAGCGAACGGTCGATCTCGTCCTGCATGTTGCCGCGCAGGTCCCAGGCCATCGCCTTGAGCCAGGCCACCGAGTCGACCGGGGTCCACTCCTCGGGCGTGTAGTCATTGGTGAAACCGAGGGCCGCGTACTCGACCGAGATGTCCTTGTTGGCGCGCCCCTTGAGGTACTGGTTGACGCCCGCGGCGTACGCCTGGAGGTACTTCTTCGTCTCCGGCGTCAGCTTGGTGTCGTACTCCTGCTGGGCGACCTGGCGCCAGCCGAGCGTACGGAGGAAGGCGTCGGTCTCGACCTGGCCCTCACCGAACATCTCGGAGAGCCGGCCCGACGTCATGTGGCGGCGGACGTCCATCTCCCAGAAGCGGTCCTGGGCCTGAACGAAACCCTGGGCGCGGAAGAGGTCGTTGTCGGAAGAGGCGTAGATCTGCGGGATTCCGTTGGCGTCGCGCTTGACGTCGACCGGTCCGGTCAGGCCGTCGAGGGTCAGTTCGCCGCTGGTCTGCGGGAACGACGCTCGCACGGTGCTGACGCTCCAGTACGTGCCGTAACCGACGCCCGCGACAATCGCCAGCACCAGCACGATGACGAGCAGGCGGGCGCGACGCCCCTTCTTTTTCTTGCCGCCGGAAGCGGCTCCGGAAGGGGCTGTTGTGGTGGCGGGCATCGCTGTCCTTCGAGGGGCAGGGTGGTCCTGGAGTGCTGGAGCAACCATAGGCGCAGGCCCGTACCGCTCCTGACTCGGTCTCCGGAACCCCGCGAAGGAGCGGTGAGGGCAAGTGCGAGAAGGGCGTTAAGGAAACGTCAAAGATTAGGTAAGGTAATGAAATTACCTCGCCGCCGGCAGTAACGATCCGGCTGGCCCCAGGAAAGGACCGGCCCCTGACTGTCCACCAGCTCAATGAACTCCTGCTCATCTGCGCGGTCGTGCTGCTCGTCGCTGTCGCGGCGGTCCGCATCTCGTCGCGCAGCGGGCTCCCCAGCCTGCTGATCTATCTCGGGATCGGCATCGCGCTGGGGCAGGACGGCATCGGCAAGGTCGCCTTCGACAACGCCGAACTGACCCAGGTGATCGGCTATGCCGCTCTTGTCGTGATCCTGGCCGAAGGCGGCCTCGGCACGAAGTGGAAGGAGATCAAACCCGCGTTGCCTTCGGCTGTCGTCATGTCGACAGTCGGTGTCGCGGTGAGCGTGGGCATCACGGCTGCCGGTGCGCACTATCTGGTGGGCCTCGACTGGCGACAATCACTGATCATCGGCGCGGTGGTCTCATCGACGGACGCGGCGGCGGTCTTCTCCGTGCTGCGGAAGGTGCCACTGCCCGCGCGGCTGACCGGCGCACTGGAGGCCGAGTCGGGGTTCAACGACGCCCCGGTGGTGATCCTGGTCGTCGCGTTCTCGACCACCGGGCCGGTGGACACCTGGTACGCGCTGATCGGCGAGATAGCCCTTGAACTGGCGATAGGCGCAGCGATCGGTCTCGCGGTGGGCTGGCTGGGTTCGCTCGGCCTGCGCAGTGTGGCCCTGCCGGCCTCCGGCCTCTATCCGATCGCGGTGATGGCGATCGCGGTGACGGCGTACGCGGCCGGCGCGATGGCGCACGGCAGTGGCTTCCTGGCGGTCTACCTCGCCGCGATGATCATGGGTAACTCCAAGCTGCCGCACTGGCCTGCCACTCGCGGTTTCGCCGACGGGCTCGGCTGGATCGCACAGATCGGCATGTTCGTGCTGCTCGGCCTGCTGGTCACACCGCACGAGTTGCTCGACGACATCTGGCCGGCAGTCATCGTCGGGCTGGTCCTGACGATGGTGGCGCGACCCGCGTCCGTGCTGGTGAGTCTGTTCTTCTTCCGTACGCCGCTGCGCGAACAGGTACTGCTGTCGTGGGCGGGGCTGCGGGGTGCGGTGCCCATCGTGCTCGCCACCATTCCGATGGTGGCCGGCGTCGCGGGCAGCGACCAGATCTTCAACATCGTCTTTGTGCTGGTGGTCGTCTACACGCTGGTCCAGGGGCCGACGCTGCCCTGGGTGGCCCGTCGGCTGCGCATCAAGGAAGCTCCGGAGGCCGCTGCCGACCTGGGTATCGAGTCGGCGCCGCTGGAGCGGCTGCGCGGTCATCTGCTGTCGGTGGCCATCCCGGAGCACTCGCGGATGCACGGGGTGGAGGTCAATGAGCTGCGGTTGCCGCCGGGCGCCGCGGTCACCCTGGTCGTACGCGACGGAACCAGCTTCGTACCGCTGCCGACGACCGTGCTGCGATGGGGTGACGAACTGCTGGTGGTGGCGACCGATCCGGTACGGGAAGAGGCCGAGCGGCGGCTGCGCGCGGTCGGCCAGGGCGGCAAGCTGGCGGACTGGCTGGGCACCGGCGGGGAACCGGTTCCACGGGCCGTAACCCGCAAAAGCCTGTGAACGCAAGCCCTGGCGGCGAGATCCCCTGTAGCATGAAGGTGAATTGATCGACCAACTCTGCCTGACGCAGAGCTGGCGCGACCGCACGGCGGCCTGTTTCCCCTGTTTCGAGGGGACGTCCGGTATCTACCGCCGGTCCTGCGCAAGAGGACAGCTCTCGGCGGCTCCCGCACGCGATTGCGTGCCCACGTACGGCGTAGACGTACGGTGTACAGGGAATTCCCTGTACACCGTAGAACGTGGCCACGTGCAAGGGGAGCGCCACCAGGCGGCAGAAAGGCAAGGGCCGTGACGCACACGGTCACGACCGACGCCACCGAAGGCTCCGGCACGAAGAGCTCCGGCACGCGTGACGGCAAGCGCCCTGGATACGGGCAGCTGCTGCGTACCCCCGGGGTGTGGACGTTCCTGATCCCCGGTTTCCTGGCCCGGCAGCCGTTCGCGATGCTGACCATCGGCATCGTGCTGCTGGTGCAGCACACCACCGGTTCGTACGGCAGCGCGGGCATCGTCGCCGCCGTCACCGGTGTGTCCATGGCGCTGTTCGCGCCGCAGAGCGGCAAGCTCGCCGACCGATTCGGTCAGCGGGCGGTACTGCTGCCGGGTGTGCTGGTGCACGCGACCTCCGTCGGTGCGCTGACCGCGCTCGCGCTCGCGGACGCACCGCTGTGGGCACTGTTCGTGGCTGCCGTTCCGGCAGGTGCCTCGGTGCCGCAGGTGGGTCCCATGGTGCGTGCACGCTGGGCGGCCAAGCTGGACGGTTCGCCGCTGATGTCGACGGCTGCCGCCTTCGAGTCCGTGACCGACGAGTTCACCTTCGTGGTCGGCCCGGTGCTGGCGACGGCCCTGTGCACGGGCGTACATCCGGCAGCGGGTCTGATCGCGGAGGCCACGCTCACCCTGGCCGGCGGCCTGTTCTTCGCGGCGCAGAAGCGCACCCAGCCGGTGCCGAGCCGCACCGCCGGTGGCGCGCACGTCAAGCACGCATCCGCGCTGTCCATCCCCGGTGTGCGGGTGCTCGCCGTCGCGTTCCTGGGCATCGGCGCCGTCTTCGGCGGCATGCAGGTCTCGCTGACCGCCTTCGCCTCGGAAGCCGGAAACCCGGGCATCAACGGGCTGCTGTACGGAATCTTCGCGGGCGGCAACATGCTGGCGGGCATCGTCTGCGGCACCGTCGCCTGGAAGATCGGGCCGCGCCGTCGGCTGATGACGGGCTACGTCGCTCTGACGTTGTTCGCCTCGGGGCTGTGGGCCGTGCACTCGGTGCCGCTGCTCGCCGGGCTGGGGCTGCTGGTCGGGCTGTGCATCGCACCCGCGTTGATCACCGGCTACACGATGGTCGAGACGCTCGTGCCGGCCACCGCGCGCACCGAGGCCTTCACCTGGCTGACCGGCGCGGTGGCGTTCGGGCAGGCCATGGCGGTGACGGTGGCCGGCCGGCTGACGGACGCGTACGGCTCGTCCGCCGGATTCCTGGTGCCGCTCGGCGGTACGGCGCTGGCGCTGATCGTGCTGGTCGCCCTGCGTTCCAGCCTGCTGCCGCAGTCGTCCGGGCGGGTCGCGGCACGTGGTGTGGGTCACCGCGTGCCGGTCACGGTGGACTGATTCCGCGGAATACGTCACTATGGACCGTCGTTAGCACTCATCGAGTGAGAGTGCCAGGAGGATCAAGTGCCGACCTACCAGTACCAGTGCACCGCATGTGGCGAAGGCCTTGAGGCAGTGCAGAAGTTCACCGATGACGCGCTGACCGAGTGCCCGAACTGCCAGGGACGCCTGAAGAAGGTCTTCTCCGCGGTCGGCATCGTCTTCAAGGGCTCCGGTTTCTACCGGAACGACAGCCGCGGCTCTTCGTCGAGCAGCACGCCGGCGTCGTCGTCCTCGAAGTCGGGCACCGCGTCCAGCGGCTCGGACTCGAAGGCCGCCTCTTCGTCGTCCCCGGCGTCTTCGACGACGTCGTCCACGTCGTCGAGTTCGTCCAGCAGCTCCTCGGGGTCGTCCTCGGCCGCCTGAGTGACTTGCGTTTTCCGAAGTCCCCGCCGTCATCGACGGCGGGGACTTCGGCGTTTCCGGGCGCGGCTAGGGTGACGGCCATGGTGAACGCACAGGCAGAGATCGGCGTCATTGGCGGTTCGGGCTTCTACTCCTTCCTGGAGGATGTGACCGAGGTAGTGGTGGACACCCCTTACGGCAGTCCCAGCGACTCGCTGTTCCTGGGCCGGGTCGCCGGGCGGAAGGTGGCGTTCCTCCCCCGGCACGGCCGCAGCCACCACCTGCCCCCGCACCGCATCAACTACCGGGCCAACCTCTGGGCACTGCGCTCGGTGGGCGCACGTCAGGTGCTCGGGCCGTGCGCGGTGGGCGGCCTGCGGGCCGAGTACGGGCCGGGCACGCTGCTGGTGCCGGATCAGCTGGTGGACCGTACGAAGGCCAGGACTCAGTCGTACTACGACGGCGAGACGGCGGTCGACGGCAAGCTGCCCGCGGTGGTGCACATGTCTTTCGCCGACCCGTACTGCCCCGAGGGCCGCAAGGTGGCGCTGGCCGCGGCGCGCGGGCGCGACTGGGAGCCGGTGGACGGCGGCACGCTGGTGGTCGTCGAGGGGCCACGCTTCTCGACCCGCGCCGAGTCGGTGTGGCACGCATCGATGGGCTGGTCGGTGGTCGGCATGACGGGACACCCGGAGGCGGTTCTCGCCCGCGAACTGGGGCTCTGCTACACGTCAATGACCTTGGTCACGGACCTGGACGCGGGAGCCGAGACGGGCGAGGGCGTCTCGCACGAAGAGGTGCTGAAGGTGTTCGGCGCCAATGTGGACCGGTTGCGCACGGTGCTGTTCGACGCGGTGGCGGGGCTGCCGGCGAACGCGTCGCGGGACTGCCTGTGCGCGCACGCCCTGGACGGGATCGAGACGGGCATCGCACTGCCGTGAGGTGGGCGGGAGGCCGATGAACCACCGATGAGGGCACACGGCGAATCCCCGGTGAGGGCGGGCTCCGAATGCCCCGCCGGGGTGAGCGGGTTGCCCCCAGGCTGAGGGTTATCCACAGGCTCAGCAGGATGGGCGCGGAAGGTGGATCGTGAGGGACCCAGAACGCCCCCAGCGATCAGGTGGTGATGCTCCGTGTCTCCCGTCCCTCTTACTTCCCCGTCCCGTCAGCCCGGCCCACCCCTTCCGTCTCTTCCGCAGGCCCTGCCCGCGCCCGAGCCGTTCGGGGTGCCGGAGTTCGCGCCGTTGCGTGTACGCGGCGGAGGCGGCCGGCACCGGCTGCGGCGGGCTGTTCGGCGCAGGCGTCGGGCAATGGCGGCCGGACTCGCGGTGACCGCGGCCGCGCTGGCCGCCTCGGCGCCGCGCACCACGGACCGTACAGGCGCGCACACTGAAGCGGCCGAGGCCACGGAAGCGACCGGTCGAGCTCGCCAACGGGCGGTTCCCCGAACCGAGGTGGTGTCGGCACCGGTGCGTATCGCGGATGCGGCGACCGTACGTCTGCTGCGGCGCGGCGACCTGGTCGATGTGATCGCAGCCGCGAACTCTCCTACCGGCCGTGGAGGTCCATCGGCACGCGTGGTGGCGTCCGGGGTTCGAGTGACCGACGTGCCGGGTACGCGGGAAGCCGCTCCGGAAGACGGGGCGCTCGTGGTGCTGTCCGTTCCGCGTGCCACCGCAGCCGAGTTGGCGGGTGCAGGCGCAACGTCGCGTCTGGCGGTGACTCTGTGCTGATGTTCCAGGTGCTGACTCACGTACTGAATTGCACTGACGAACTGGAGGGTCACCGATACGAGTTGACGGATTGGACAGCTACGACGGGTGCTGCCGTAGGTTTCGGAGGAGTTTGCTCCGCCCCCTGCACATGCGAAAAGAGGCTCACTTGTGAGCAACGAGAAGACCAGCCTGCTGGAAGGCTTCAAAGCCTTCCTGATGCGCGGCAACGTGATCGATCTTGCGGTTGCCGTCGTCATCGGTGCCGCGTTCACCAACATCGTGAACTCGATCGTCAAGGGCGTGATCAACCCGCTCGTCGGCGCGTTCGGCACCAAGGACCTGGAGAGCTACCAGTCCTGCCTGAAGGGCACCTGCGCAAAACTGCCGGACGGCTCGGTCGACGGCATCCAGATCCTGTGGGGCTCGGTGCTCAGCGCAGTACTGAGCTTCCTGATCACCGCTGCTGTTGTCTACTTCCTGATGGTGCTGCCGATGGCGAAGTACCTGGCCAAGCGCGCCGAGAAGGAAAAGGCGAAGGAGGCGACCACCGAAGTGATGGAGGCCACCGAGGTGGAGCTGCTGAAGGAGATCAGGGACGCCCTGGTCGCACAGCGCGGCTCCGGGCACAGCAACCCGTAACGACGCCGCGGCTGCCGCTGGCGAATCAGACGTGGTGCGGCGGCTTCTCGTCGAGGAAGCGGGCGAGGTCCGTCGTACCGCCGGTCCCCGGCCTCTCGCCCCAGCCCCGGTCCGTGTCGTCCGAGGACTGCTGGTCCAGCGGGTCGTCGAAGACCAGCTTGGGCTTGGGGCGCTCGGTCGGCGCGGGGCGGCCGAGGCCGGGGTCGGCGTGGTCTGAGGTGTTCACTCCTCCAGGGTACGGCGGGGACCGAGCCGGCCCGGCGAGCCCGCGGACCCGGTCAGCTGGGGGCCTCGGCACCCTTGCGGGCGTAGAACCACCAGCAGACGACCAGGCACGTGACGTAGAACCCCACGAACACCCAGAGCGAGCTGACCACGGGGAAGTTCGCGAACATCGCGGGGATGAAGAAGAAGCCGTAGGCGGCGATGCCGGAACTGAAGCCGGTGACCGCACCCGCTTCCATCTCGGACTGCTTGAGCGCCGCCACCCGGGCCTCCTCGCCCTTGCCCTCGGCGCCCTTGAGGTGCTGGTCGCGGAAGATCACCGGGATCTGCCGGAAGGTCGAGCCGTTGCCCAGGCCGCAGAAGAGGAACGCCACCAGGAAGCCGGCGTAGAAGACCCAGAAGTTGCCCTGGTCGCCGCCGCTCGGGAGCGCGCTGATGACGACCACCAAGGCGATGCCCATGCCCACGAAGGACAGCATGGTGACGCGGGCGCCGCCCATCTTGTCCGAGAGCCAGCCGCCGCCCCAGCGGGCGAGCGCACCGATGAACGGGCCGATCCAGGCGTACGTCGTCGCCGAGTAGTCCGGATTGATCGGGGTGAACGTGGTGTTGATCAGGTTGGGCAGGGCTGCGGCGAAGCCGATGAAGGAGCCGAAGGTTCCGACGTACAGCCAGGTCATCAGCCAGTTGTGCTTGCGCTTGAAAATGATCTTCTGCTGGCTGAACGGTGCTGCGGCGACCTTGAGGTCGTTCATCATGAACCAGGCGAGCAGCGCCATGACGATCAGCAGCGGCACCCAGAGGAACGCTCCGTTCTGGAGCCAGACGTCCTCGCCGGTCTTCTTGCTCTTCAGCGGACCACCGGCCGGGGCGAACAGGACGGCGGCGGTGATGACCAGCGGGGCGACCAGCTGGACGATGGAGACGCCGAGGTTGCCGAGGCCACCGTTCATGCCGTTGGCGTTGCCTTTTTCCCGCTTGGGAAAGAAGAAGCCGATGTTCGCCATGGAGGACGCGAAGTTGGCGCCGCCGAGGCCGCAGACCGCGGCGATCAGGGCCATCTCCCAGTACGGGGTGCTGGTGTCCTGGAGGGCGAATCCGAGCCAGAGCATCGGCGCGATCAGAATGATCGTGGAGAACGCGGTGAACTTCCGCTCGCCGTAGATCGGCCCGATGAAGGTGTAGAGGATGCGGAAGGTACCGCCGGTGATGCCGGGGATGGCGGTCAGCCAGAAGAGCTGCGACTTGGAGTAGTCGAAGCCGACGTCGCCGAGCTTGACGACGGTGACCGACCAGACCTGCCAGACGACGAAGCCCAGCATCAGTGCGGGGACCGAGATCCACAGGTTGCGTTGGGCGACCTTGCGGCCGGTGGACCGCCAGAAGGACTCGTCCTCGGGGCGCCAGTCGCTGATGGTGGTGCCGGGTCTGTAGGTGTCGGTGCCGGGCCCGCTGCCGGTACCTGCGGGGGTTGCTGTCGACATGGGAGTCATCGGTCCTTGGGGTCGAGGAGCCAGAGAAGGAGGACGGCCAGGAAGGACAGGCACAGGAAGCCCGCACCCCACCAGGCGGTGCCGGTGTCGCCCTTCATCCATTCGTTGACCGTGATGAAGAGGGCCCAGAGCTGGCCGATGACCACGGACATGGCGAGGACCAGGCGGGCGGTGAGCTTGGCGGAGCGTTCCGGTTCCTGCTCGGTGCCCGCGCCGGGGCCGGGTCCTGTGTGACGGACCCGGGGGTCCCCGTAACCGCTGGTGGGCCGGATCTGCGGGTAGCGCTCGTGGACGGGGCGGTTGAGACGCGGGACGGCGCTGCCGGGGTGGTATTCCGGGCGGGGCGGGACTCCGGTGGCGGAGCCCCTCTCCGGTCCGGGCTGCCGGCCCGACTCGGGGGACGGTGTCGGGGCGGTCATGTCTGCCTCCCCTGGCGGAGGGGCTCGGAGGGGGTCTTGTGGCGGGCGGCGGCGCCGGGGCAGCCGACGCGAGCCGCGAATTCAGGGCGTTCGTCGAGGAGCTGGCGGCACAGGCCGGCTTCGATGCTCTCGCCGGAGCGGGTGGTGCCGATCGCCCAGATGCTGCCGTCGGTCTCCTCGATGACGACCACCTTGGGCAGCCCGCGGGGTGGCGGGCCGGCGGTGACCTCGCCGGTTCTGGCGTCGAAGATGCCTTCGTGGCAGGGGCAGTACAGCTCGCCCTCGGTGCCGCGGTCCTTGCGCCACAGGACGGCGCAGGCGAGGTGGGTGCAGACCGCGGAGTAGCCGACGAGGGCGCCGTCGTCCAGGCGGACTGCTACGGCGCGGTCCTCGTCGCCGGGGTAACGGAAGGAGATGGACTCGCCGGGCGGCAGGGCGTCGGCGATGCGCTTCGGCTTCGGGACGCCCTCACCTTCGGGGTCGCCGTGCCGGTGCAGTACTCCCCCGGCGACCGCCAGGCCGCCGACAGCGAGGCCGCCGGAGACGGTGGCGACGATGCGGAGATAGTCGCGGCGGGTGGTGAGGGAATCGGCGCTGATCCGGTCGTAATGGGCGGAGCGGGCGACGGCCTCGGCGTCCGCGGAGTTGCCCGGGGCGTCGGTGTCGGTGGTTTCCGGTGGTGGGGGCTGGACGGTACTCATCGGACGTCGACTCCGTTCACCTCGACGACCGGGAGCCCGCCGGGGACCGGCCACTGGACCTTGTCGGCGGGGACGACCATGGCGACCCCGGTGGAAACCATCACGTCGCCGAAGGCGAAGGAGTCGGCGACCTGGACGCCGGGGCGCTCGGCCTGGAGCTCTTCGAGGGTTCCGTAGAAGAGGGCTCCGGTCGGGCAGACCGTGGCGCACATCGGCGCGAGGCCGTAGGCGGTGCGGTCGTAGCAGAGGTTGCACTTCATCTGCAGCTTGGCTTCGAGGTCGATCTTGGGGACACCGAAGGGGCAGGCGTTGACGCAGTTGGCGCAGCCGATGCAGCGGGTGGTGTCGGCCTGCTGCACCACGCCGTCGGCGGTGACCAGGATCGCGTCGGCGGGGCAGACCTCCGCGCACGGGGCGACCGGGTCCTCGCAGTGCATGCAGACCGTGGGGAGGGAGGCGACGGACTGGCCGGGCTCCGTGTAGTCGAGGTGGATCATCGACTTGCCGCGGTGCGAGTCGCATTCGCGGCACGCGGAGACACAGGCCTGGCAGCCGATGCAGCGGCCCGGATCGATGAAGATCGTTTTACCCATCATGGCTGGTCAGCTCCTCTCTTCTGCGGTCGCTCGGCCCTGTGGGGCGGTGGGTGGCAGGGGGTCGGTGCGGGATACCTGGGTCTCGGGGTACGCCTGGTGACCGGGGGCGACGGGTGGTGCGGGCACCTCGTCGATGTGGTCGGCGCGTTCGATGCGGCAGGCGCAGACCTTGTACTCGGGGATCTTCGAGCGGGGGTCCAGGGCGTCGATGGTGAGGATGTTGGCGGCCGTCGGCGAGGGCCAGTGGTACGGGATGAAGAAGGTGTCCGGGCGGATCGCCTCGGTCACCAGAGCCGGGTAGACGGAGCTGCCGCGGCGGGTGACGACGCGCACCGGGTCGCCGTTCTTGAAGCCGTGCGAGGGGTGCACCTCCACCCACGGGCGCGGGGTCTGCTCGACCAGTGCGCCCAGCCGGCGGGTCTGGTTGCCGGAGAGGAAGTGGGCAACGGTGCGGCCCGTGGTGAGCGACATGGGGAAGTCGTCGTCGTACGGGTCCATCGGCAGGTGCCACTCCACGACCTGGAGGTGGATCTTGCCGTCCGGGTGGAAGGTCCGGCCGTCCTCGAAGAGGCGGGGGGTGCCGGGGTGGTCGGTGTCCGGGCAGGGCCAGGCGATGCCGCCGGTCTCCTCCAGGCGTTCGTAGGTGATGCCGTAGTAGTCGTTGACGGTGCCGGCGGAGGCGACGCGCAGTTCCTCGAAGACCTCGCGGGAACCGGCGAAGGCGAACTTGTCGCCGACGCCGAGGCGCTGGGCGAGCTGGCACATCACCCAGGTGTCGGTGCGTACCCCGGCGGGGGGCTCCTGCGCCTTGTTGTGCTTGACGACGCGGGCCTCCGCGTTGGCCATCACGCCCTCGTCCTCGGCCCAGGTGGTGACGGGGAAGACGACGTGCGCGTTGGCCGCCGTCTCGGAGAGGAAGAAGTCGAACTGTGCGTGGAACTCGGTCGCGTCGTACCCCTCCTTGACCACCCGGTAGTTGGGCAGCGAGACGAAGGGGTTGTTGCAGACGCCGATGAGGCCGCGGATCTCGCCGCGCTGCATCTGCCAGACCATTTCCATCATCGAGGTGCCTGCGGCCGGCAGCTCGGACTCCTCGATGCCCCAGATCTCGCAGATCTGGCGGCGATGCTCGTCGTTCAGGATCGAGCGGCCGCCGGGAAGCATGTCGGACTTCTGGCCGTGTTCGCGGCCGCCCTGTCCGTTGCCCTGGCCGGTGATGGTGCCGTAACCGGCGCCCGGTTTGCCGATGTTGCCGGTGGCGGCGCACAGGTTGATGACGGAGAGGCAGTTCTCGACGCCCTGTGAGTGGTGCTCGATGCCGCGAGCGTGCCAGGCCATCGCCTTGCCCGCGGTCGCGAAGACCCGGGCGACCTGCTCGATCTGCGCGCCGGGAACGCCGCAGATCTCTGCGGAACGCTCGGGCGGGTACTCGGCGACCTTGGCCTTCAGCTCGTCCCAGCCGGTGGCGGACGCTGCCAGATACGCCTCGTCGACGAGGTTCTCGCGTACGACGACGTGCAGTACCGCGTTGAAGAACGCCGAGTCGGTGCCCGGCTTGAGGGCGACGTGGATGTCGGCGGTGCGCGCGATGGCGGTCTCGCGCGGGTCGACGACGATCAGCGTCGCCCCGCGGTCACGCGCTCCCCACAGGTACTGGGTCATCACCGGGAAGCACTCACCGACGTTGGAGCCGGCGATCAGCAGGCAGTCGGTGAGGAGGATGTCGGAGAAGGGGTTGCCGGCGCGGTCGATGCCGAAGGCGAGCTTGTTGGCGCCCGCGGCGCTGACCATGCACAGGCGGCCGTTGTAGTCGACATGTCGGCTCTTCAGGGCGACCCTGGCGAACTTGCCGACCAGGTACGTCTTCTCGGAGAAGAGGCTCGCACCGCCGAGCATGCCGAACGCGTCGTTGCCGTACGTCTGCTGGATACGACGCACCTCGGACGCGGTGAAGTCGAGCGCCTCCTCCCAGGAGACCTCCCGGAACTCCTCGTCGCGGGAGCGGCGCATCAGGGGTGCGGTCAACCGGTCGGGGTGGTTGACCTGTTGGTAGGCGTTGATGCCCTTGGGGCACAGCCGCATCCGGTTGATGTCGTGGTTGCGGGGCTCGACGCCGAAGACCTTGCCGCCTTTGTCGACACGCAGGTACATGCCGCACTGCACGCCGCAGAAGCAGCAGTGGGTGGGGACGAGCGTTTCGCCGTTCTGGTCGGCGTGCCAGCGGTCGGCCGGAATGCCGCCCGCGTCGCGGAAGCCGCGGGTGCCGGGCGGTGCGAGGGAGGGGTCCAGCGGGATGCGCGGCCGACTGTGCGGGGTGACCTGCGGTGCGGGCCCGGAGGTGGGCTGCGGGGACGTCACTTGAAGCCCTTCTTGACGTGCGAGAGGTAGGCGTTGCCGCGCAGTTCGCGCTTGCAGCGCGGGCAGTACTCGGCCCACTGGGCGAAGTCGAGCTTCAGGTCGCGCATCGTGGCTTCGAGGTTCTCGACGTACGGCGCGGTGTCGATCGGGGTGTCGCAGCGGCGGCAGTGGAAGACCTCGTCCTTCTGCCGGGCGGTGTACTTGAACAGCTGCATGCCGACGGCAGCCGGCCGTTGCACGATGTGGAAGAACTTCCCGAACGGGATGTAGATGAGGGTGAACACCACCGACACCATGTGCAGGATCGCCAGGAACTCGTAGCCGCCGCCGTGCAGGAAGATCGACGAGAAGGTCAGCAGCAGGCCGGTGACCGAGATGACGATCAGCGCGATCAACGGCACCAGGTCGTAGGCGAAGCGCTGGCCGGTCATCGCACCGCGGTCCTTCATCCGTCGCCAGAGGAAGTACGAGGCGCCGGGGATGACCATGACGGCGGCGATGTCGAGGCCGTGGAACATCAGCCAGCCGAGGATGTTCGCGGAGTTGAAGCCGAGGACCTTGATGCCCCAGATCCGCATCTCGTAGCCGGGGCCCGAGCCGCTGCCCGAGGTGAAGGTGAACCACCCCCAGGTCAGCGGGAAGGTGATCGCGGCGGCCAGGATGCAGCCCCAGAAGATGAGCTGGTGGGCGGCCCAGCGGGCGTGCGAACGGGCGCCGAGGAACTTCTGGAAGCCGAGATACGTGGCGATCATCTTCGGCAGCGCAGTGGGTGCACGGCGGAAGTTCTCCGCGGAGAAGAGGCTTCCCCAGCCCTTCTTGAAGAGCCGCCGGGCGCCGGGGGCGGAGACCCACACGGTGTAGCGGTAGGTGACACCGAACGCCAGGAAGATGGTGGCCACCGCGTACGGCAGAAGGGCGGAGTCGAAGTCCCTCAGCATTCTGCTGCCGAAGTAGATGGCCAGCACAAGGAGGAGGGAGACGACGGTGGCGGTGAGGCTCGCGCGGCGGGTCACGGAGAGCGCTGGTCTCGACGTGGCGGGGCCCGACGCGGGGGACGACGCGGGAGGCGGCTCCGCCGGAGGCGCGATGGGAGGTTCGGTCACTTGCCCAAATTAGGGCTAATGGGGAGAAAGTTCTGGTTGGAGGACTCAGATGGCGTACAAGCCGTGCGCCGTGAAGAGGTCACGGGCGGCTGCCACCTGGTCGGGGCCGGGAGACGGGGTGTCGTGCAGGGTGAAGTTCTTGCCGAGGGCTTCCCACTTCGACTCGCCCAGCTTGTGGAACGGAAGTACGTCGACGCGCGAGACGACCCCGAGGGAGGCGGCGAAGGCGGCGACACCCTCGATGTTCGCCGGGTCGTCGGTCAGTCCGGGGACCAGGACGAATCGCAGGTGCACCTCCTTGCCGAGGTCTGCCAGGCGGCGGGCGAAGTCCAGGGTGGGGGCCAGTTCGCGGCCGGTCACCTGCTGGTACGTCGCCGGGTCCCACGACTTGATGTCGAGCAGCACCAGGTCCACGTCGCGCAGCAGCGCGTCGGTGGCGCGGGCGCCGAGGAAGCCGGAGGTGTCGAGGGCGGTGTGCAGGCCGAGTTCGTGCTTGAAGCGGTGGAAGAGCTCGCCCGCGAAGACCGGCTGAAGCAGGGGCTCGCCGCCGCTTATCGTGGCGCCACCGCCGGCCGCACGGATGAATGTCGTGTACTTCGCGGCCTCCGCGACGATGTTGTCCGCCGCGTAACGCTTGCCGCTGCGCATCCGCATGGTGTCCGGGTTGTGGCAGTACAGACAGGCGAGCGGGCAGCCGGCGAGGAAGGTCACGAAGCGGGTGCCAGGGCCGTCGACCCCGGTGGACAGGTCCCAGGAGTGCACGGATCCGCTGATGGGGCGCTGGGTGGCGGCTCCGGCCGGGGTGGCGCCCTCGGGAGCGTTAGGGGCGGCGGCCCTCACCGGAATGCCGGTTCCGAGAAGTACGGCGGTCATGGCAGGACCTCCTGGGAGGAGAGGCGGAATGGATTTTGTACGGCGCCGGGACCGGGTGCAGTCAGGGGGATCGGCCCCGGCGCCGTACGGTTCATGGGCTCCTGTACGGCGTACAGGAGGCTCTCTGAGCTCTTGTACGGCGTAGAGGAGCAGTTCCCCTACGCCGTACAGGGGGCCTACAGGGAGCCGTGGAAGGTGCGGTTGATGACGTCGAGCTGCTGCTCGCGGGTCAGCCGCACGAAGTTCACCGCGTAGCCGGAGACCCGGATGGTGAGCTGGGGGTAGTTCTCCGGGTGGTCCATGGCGTCTTCGAGCATGGCCTTGTCGAGGACGTTGACGTTCATGTGGAAGCCGTTGCTGGCCATGAAGCCGTCCAGGACGCCGGCCAGATTGTCGACACGTTCCTGAGCGGTGCGGCCCAGGGCGTCGGGGGTGATGGTGTTGGTGAGCGAGATGCCGTCCTCGGCGTCGTCGTACGGGAGCTTGGCGACCGACAGGGCGGAGGCGATGTAGCCGTGCTCGTCGCGGCCGTTCATCGGGTTGGCGCCGGGGGCGAAGGGGGTCCCGGCGCGGCGGCCGTCGGGGGTGTTGCCGGTCTTCTTGCCGTAGACGACGTTCGAGGTGATCGTCAGCACGGACTGGGTGTGCACGGCGCCCCGGTAGGTGGGGTGCTGGCGGATCTTCTGCATGAATTCCTGGACGATGCGGCGGGCGATGACGTCCGCACGGTCGTCGTTGTTGCCGTACGCCGGGTAGTCGCCCTCTATCTCGTAGTCGACGGCGAGACCGGACTCGTCGCGGATCACCTTCACCCGGGCGTGCTTGATGGCGGACAGCGAGTCGGCGGCGACCGACAGGCCGGCGATGCCGCAGGCCATGGTGCGCAGGATCTCCTGGTCGTGCAGGGCCATCTCGATGCGCTCGTAGGCGTACTTGTCGTGCATGTAGTGGATGACGTTGAGGGCATGGACGTACGTCTTGGCCAGCCAGTCGAGCATCGCGTCGTAGCGCGGGGCGACCTCGTCGTAGTCCAGGTGGTCGCCGGTGAGCGGTTCGAAACCCTGGACGACGAGCTTGCCGGTCTTCTCGTCCCGGCCGCCGTTGATGGCGTACAGCAGGGCCTTGGCGACGTTGACCCGCGCACCGAAGAACTGCATCTGCTTGCCGACGGCCATCGCGGACACACAGCAGGCGATCGCGGTGTCGTCGCCGTACTTGGGGCGCATCAGTTCGTCCGACTCGAACTGGATCGCGCTGGTGTCGATGGCGACCTGGGAGGCGAACGACTTGAAACCCTCGGGCAGTTGTCGCGACCAGAAGACGGTGAGGTTCGGCTCGGGGGCCGGGCCGAGGTTGTAGAGGGTCTGCAGAGCGCGGAAGGTGGTACGGGAGACCAGCGGGCGGCCGTCGTCGCCGATGCCGGCCATCGACCAGGTGACCCAGGTGGGGTCGCCGGAGTAGAGCTCGTTGTACTCGGGGGTGCGCAGGAAGCGGACGATGCGCAGCTTGATGACGAAGTCGTCGATGAACTCCTGCGCCTGCTCCTCGGTGATCAGGCCCCGCTCGATGTCGCGCTGCAGGTAGATGTCGAGGAAATTGTCGATACGGCCGATCGACATGGCCGCACCGTTCTGCTCCTTCACCGCGGCGAGGTAGGCGAAGTACAGCCACTGCACTGCCTCGCGGCCGGTGCGAGCGGGTCCCGAGATGTCGTAACCGTACGAAGCGGCCATCGACTGGAGTTCGTTCAGCGCCTTGATCTGCTCGGAGACCTCTTCGCGGTCGCGGATGACGTCCTCGGTGGCCCACCGCTCACCGAGGCGCGCCTTGTCGGCTTCCTTCGAGTCGATAAGTCGCTGTACGCCGTACAGGGCGACCCGGCGGTAGTCGCCGATGATGCGGCCGCGGCCGTAGGCGTCGGGCAGGCCGGTGATGATGCCCGAGGAGCGGCAGGCGCGGATCTCGGGGGTGTACGCGTCGAAGACGCCCTCGTTGTGGGTCTTGCGCAGGTGGGTGTAGATGTCGCGGACCTCGGGGTCGGCCTCGTGGCCGTACGCGTTGAGGGCGGTTTCGACCATCCGCCAGCCACCGTTGGGCATGATCGCCCGCTTTAGCGGGGCGTCGGTCTGCAGGCCGACGATGAGGTCCTTGTCGGCGTCGATGAAGCCGGGGGCGAAGGCGTCGATGCGCGAGGGGGTCTTCACGTCGACGTCGTAGACACCCCTGCTGATCTCCTCGGGGAACATCGCGAGGAGCTTCTGCCAGACGGCCGTGGTGCGCTCGGTGGGGCCGGCCAGGAAGGCGGCGTCACCCTCGTAAGGGGTGTAGTTCCGCTGGACGAAGTCGCGGACGTCGATGGCATCGGCCCACAGCCCGTCCCGGAACCCGTCCCAGGCCTCTGCGGTCACCGCGGACGCACCGGCATCCGCGGCAGTCCCGGCTTCCGTGCCGCCCGTCGTCTCCGCCTGGGTCGCAGTCATGACCACACCTTCCGATCGTCTGACGCCTCGCTCGACGCCTGTCGTGCGTCGCGAATTCCGCTGCCTCCATTCCACTCCTGAAAGGCGCTCCCGAGGGGCCGCAATGGTCCTCACCCTTGGACCTTTGGACCCGAATCCAATCGAGAAGAAGCTAGCTTCAAGCCCCTGACCTGCATATTCACTCGGGCCCAAAGTCCTTAGTTCGCTTGTGAACGCATTCACAAAGTTGTGCGGTGGGAGTCCCCCGAAGCCCGTCGGACAGCGCTTCGCGCGCGCTTCCCCAGCTCTTCTGGTGTCGTGTACCTATGACTGAGACGACGAGGACCACCAGCGGCCTGCTCCGCCGGATGTCGTCGCGCAGCCCGGACGAGGGGCACCGCGCGGCCACTCCCCTGGAGCTGTTCTTCGACCTGTGTTTCGTCGTCGCCGTCGCCCAGGCCGGGGTGCGCCTGGTGCACGCCGTCGCCGAGGGCCACTTCGCCTCGGGAATCCTCGGTTACACCCTGGTTTTCTTCGCCATTTGGTGGGCGTGGATGAACTTCACCTGGTTCGCCTCCGCCTACGACAACGACGACGTGTTCTACCGCATCGCCGTCCTGGTGCAGATCGCGGGCGTCCTGGTGCTGGCGGCCGGCGTACCCCGCGCCTTCGACGACGGGAACTGGACCGTCGCCATCCTCGGCTATGTGGTGATGCGCCTGGCGATGACCTGCCAGTGGCTGCGGGTCGCCCGCCACAACGAGGGCCCCGAACGGTCCATGGCGCTCAAGTACGCCGTCGGGCTCGTGATCGTCCAGCTCGGGTGGCTCGCCGTACTGATCACACCGGACGCGGCACGCCCGTACGTCTTCGCCGTTCTCGCACTCGCCGAGTTGAGCGTCCCTCCGATCGCCGAGCGGCGTTTCGAGACCAGCTGGCACCCGCATCACATCGCCGAGCGCTACGGCCTGTTCACCATCATCGTGCTCGGCGAATCCATCACCGCCGCGACCATCGCAGTCCAGGAGGGCCTGGACGAGCACGACGAGCTGGGCGAACTACTGTCCATCGCCGGCGGTGGCCTGCTGATCGTCTTCTGCGCCTGGTGGATCTACTTCGCCAACCCCGCGCAGGAACGCCTCACCTCCATGAAGCGCGCCATCCAGTGGGGTTACGGCCATCTGTTCATCCTGGGTTCGGCCGCGGCGATCGGGGCGGGCATCGAGGTGGCTGTGGAACACGTCGTCGGCAAGGCGCACATCTCGGCGGTGGCGGCGACCGCCGCGGTGACGATTCCGACCGCGCTGTTCCTGTTCACCGGATGGTTCTTGCAGGCCAGGCACTTCAAGCGGGACCTCGCGGAGAAGGCGCTGATGCCGGTGACCGTCGTTGTGGTGCTCGCCTGCACCTTCCTCGGCACCTGGGGGGTGCTGGCGGCGGGCCTCGCGATGGCGCTGACCGTGACCATCGGCACGCTGCTGGCCGCCCGGCCCGAATCCGACACCCTGCGCACACCGCGGCTGAGCTGAGCGCCTGCCCTTCCCGTACGACCACCGCAGAGATGACCAGCGCAGACACGCCCACCGCAGGCATGACCGACCCCCACAGCTACGCCCCCCACAGCTACGACCTCCGCTGCCACGACCTCCACGGTGATGACCTCCACAAGGCCCCAACCGCCGTGATACGCAGACCCCATGGCAAACCTCACGGAGAAGCCCGGACCCAACGACGCCCTGACCGACGTGGCCGGCCTGCGAGTCGGCCACGCACAGGCGGAGGGAGCACGCGCGCTCTCCGGCACCACCGTCGTCCTCACTCCCGAGGGCGGCGCGGTCACCGCCGTGGATGTACGGGGCGGTGGCCCGGGCACCCGCGAAACGGACGCTCTGGACCCGCGCAACCTGGTCCAGCGCACCGACGCCATCGTCCTCACCGGCGGCAGCGCCTACGGACTCGACTCCGCGTCCGGCGTGGTCGGCTGGCTGGAGGAGCAGCGGCGCGGCTACCGGGTCGGCCTGGACCCCGAGATGGTCGTACCGGTGGTGCCCGCGGCGTGCCTGTTCGACCTGGGGCGCGGCGGCGACTGGCGGGCCAGGCCGGACGCCTCGACCGGACGCGCGGCCGTGGAATCCGCCGCGGGTTCGGGAGTTGGCGCGCCCGTGGAGAGGGGATGCGTCGGTGCCGGTACGGGTGCGGTGGTCGGCGGGCTCAAGGGCGGCGTGGGCACCGCGAGCGTACGGCTGGAGTCGGGGCTCGCCGCGGGGGTCACGGTGGCGGCGCTGGTGGTGGTCAACGCGGCTGGTTCCGCGGTCGATCCGCTGACCGGGGTGCTGTACGGGGAGTACCTCCAGGGGCGGGTCGGCTACCCGCGCGAAGAGGTGCACCAGAAGGCGCTGCGACGTACCGGGGAGGCTCGCGCGGAGTCCGCGCGACGGTACGCCGACTCCGTACGCCCCCCGCTGAACACCACCCTCGCGGTCGTCGCCACCGATGCCGAACTCACCCGTGCCCAGGCGCAGAAGCTCGCCGGGACGGCCCACGACGGTTTCGCGCGGGCACTGCGGCCCGTGCACCTGCTGACGGACGGGGACACGGTGTTCGCCCTGTCCACGGGGGTGGCAGGGCTGCCGGCCGGGCAGTCGGACGGTCAGGACCCGGCGCTGGCGGCGCAGTTGGCGGCCGGGGCTCTCAATGAGGTGCTGGCGGCCGGTGCGGACGTCGTGACCAGGGCGATCGTCAAGGCGGTCCGGGCCGCGCAGGGGGTCGACGGGCCGGGAGGGGTCTTCCCGGCATACCAGGACCTCTATCCGGTTTCGGAGTGATGCTCCGACTCACGTGAATTTCGAGGCGGCGTACGGGAACCTCTCGTACGCCGTCCTTCGTTTTCACCAAACCGGGGCGCAATGTCAGACCCTTTGGCTACTTTGAGTACCGGACGAGTTACACGCGGCGATGGCCTGGAGAAGCCCTTGAACGATCGCGACGAGTACGAGAGCGACGGCCTCAAAACGACCGAGGAACACCTCGGGCAGCTCCTGGGCCGCGCGCTGAACTCCTTCGACCTGCCCGACGAGACCGTCGAGCAGCTGGAATCGGCGCTGGCGCACAGCTCTTCACTGCGCTCCTCGCACCACAGCGCCGGGCTGCACCGTTCCCTGCACCGGCACACCTTCCTGCTCTCCGACGGTTCCTCACTCACCCTCTGGGAGTTGGTGCACAGCGCGGGCCGTGACAGCGCCACCGAGCACGAGCTGTATCCGGACATCGGCGACGCCAGGCTTGCCGCGAACCGGCTGCCCGGACCGGCCGGTTCACGCGCGGACGACCTTCCGCTCTTCCCGGAGTACGCGGAAGGCCCGGACATCCTGGCCGAGTTGGCCCTCCAGCCCCGCAAGGAGGCCAAGCGCGCCTTCGTGCCGGACAGGTCCGCCGATCACGCGCGCCGGGTTCTGCGCCGTGCGGAGAACGCGGACCGGCCGGGCGAGGAGACCGCGCGCCGCCTCACGGACGCCCTCGCCCACGAGATCACGCAGGTCTACGGGCGCCAGCACCGCATCAAGGAGCGGGAGGTGGGCTTCACCCTTTACGAGCACGCGTTCCTGCTGATGGACGGCAGCGTGGCGAGCCTGTGGGAGGTCGAGCACACGGCGACACCCGACGGCCGTCATATGTGCGAGGTGTACGACGCGGAGCGGACCGCGCGCGAGGCGATGGAGCCGCGCGGGCGAGTGGGGTGAGGCGCCGCCCGGAACGGGCGGGCTGAGGGCGTCTGCGGCCGGACGCGTGGAAGTCCCGCCCCGTGGCGCTGATGCGGGGGCGGGACTTCTACGGCGTACGGGAGAAGTGGGTATACGGCGTACAGGAGGCGCGGTCGTGGTCGTACGCGAATCTCGGTTCTACACCGCATAACCAGGTGGCAGCCTCAGACCGCGGCCACCGCCTTCTGGTCGGCCTCGGCATCGCCACCGGCCGACGGTGCCACGGCGGTGACCGGCTTCCTGCGCATTCCCTTGAACAGGATGACGAGGGCCGCGGCGACCACCGTGCCGGCCACGACCGCCACCAGGTAAAGCCACGGGTTGCCGATCAGCGGGACGACGAAGACGCCGCCGTGCGGTGCCCGCAGGGTGCTGCCGAAGGCCATCGACAGACCGCCGGTGACCGCGCCGCCCGCCATCGCCGCGGGGATGACACGCAGTGGGTCGGCCGCCGCGAACGGAATCGCGCCCTCGGTGATGAAGGATGCCCCGAGCACCCAGGCGGCCTTGCCGTTCTCCCGTTCGGTACGGGTGAAGAGCTTGCCGCGCACGGTCGTCGCGAGCGCCATCGCCAGCGGCGGGACCATGCCCGCGGCCATCGCGGCAGCCATCACCTTGAGACTGCCGTCGTTCGGGTTGGCCAGACCGCCGATGGCGAAGGTGTAGGCCACCTTGTTGAAGGGGCCGCCCATGTCGAAGCACATCATCAGGCCGAGGACGACGCCGAGGATGATCGCGTTGCTGCCGGACAGTCCGGAGAGCCAGTCGGTCAGCGCCGTCTGCAGCTTGGCGATCGGCTCACCGATCACCAGGAACATCAGGAATCCCACGACCACCGAGGAGATCAGCGGGATTACCACCACGGGCATGATCCCGCGCAGCGCCGCCGGCACACGCACCCGCTGGATCGCCATCACCACGGCGCCCGCGATCAGACCTGCGGCCAGGCCGCCGAGGAAGCCCGCCTTGATCGCCACGGCGATGGAGCCGCCGACGAATCCGGGTACGAGACCGGGCCGGTCCGCCATCCCGTAGGCGATGTATCCGGCCAGCACCGGCACGAGGAAGGCGAAGGCCAGCCCGCCGATCTGGAACATCAGGGCAGCCCAGCTGGTGTGGTCACCCCAGGCGAAGTGCTCCATCACGGAAGGCGCTTTGTCGATTTGGTAGCCGCCGATCGCGAAGCCGAGCGCGATCAGCAGACCGCCGGCGGCGACGAACGGCACCATGTAACTCACACCGCTCATCAACCACTTGCGCAGCTTCGCGCCGTAACTCTCGCCCGCCTCGCCGATTTCCTCGACCGGTGAACCCTTGGCTGCGGCGGAGGTGACCTCGCCGCGGGCGGCCTTGTCCTTGGCCTCGGCGATCAACTCGTACGGGCGGTTGATGCCCGCCTTCACCCCGACATCAACGGTCGGCTTGCCCGCGAACCGCTCGCGGTCACGTACCGGTACGTCGTGCGCGAAGATCACCGCGTCGGCTGCGGCGATGACCGCCGGGTCGAGGCGGGTGAAGCCGGAGGAGCCCTGCGGCTCGACGGTGAGCTGCACGCCGTCGTGGTTACCGGCCTGTTCGAGGGATTCGGCTGCCATATAG
Source organism: Streptomyces sp. NPDC051561 (assembly GCF_044454195.1). Lineage (NCBI taxonomy): Bacteria > Bacillati > Actinomycetota > Actinomycetes > Kitasatosporales > Streptomycetaceae > Streptomyces > Streptomyces sp. NPDC051561. The sequence goes on from NZ_JBITDM010000020.1 coordinate 151,132, forward strand.
GTGTGCGCGATGCCGGTGGGGCAGGAGGTGACGGCGACGATACGGAAGGGGGCTTCGCCGGTTGCGGCTATGGGCGCCGCCGGGGCCGGCGGGGTGTCCGTGGCAACGGATGCGGGGGCGGTATCCGCAGTCGCCACCTCGTCAGTCGCCACCGGGGCGGCCGTCACAGGTGCGGCCGTCACAGGCTCGTCGCCGCGGATCATCGCCGCGGCCTCCTCCGGCGTTCCCACCGACCGCAGCGCACCCGTGAACTCCGCGTTCATGAGCTGTCGCGCCAGGCTGGAGAGGATCGTCAGGTGAGCGTCGTCCGCGCCCGCCGGGGCGGCGATCAGGAAGATCAGGTCGGCGGGCCCGTCCGAGGCGCCGAAGTCGACACCGGTGGCGCTGCGCCCGAAGGCCAGCGTCGGTTCGGTGACGTGCGCGCTGCGGCAGTGCGGAATGCCGATGCCACCCTCCAGGCCGGTCGGCATCTGCGCTTCGCGCGCGGCGACGTCCGCGAGGAACCCGTCCAGGTCGGTCACCCGGCCGAGAGCGACCATCCGGGTCGCGAGGAGGCGGGCGGCCTCCTGTTTGGTGTCAGCGGCCAGGTCGAGGTCGACCAGGTCCGCGGTGATCATCTGGCCCATCGCGGGCTCCTTTGCACGGATGTGAAGGCAGATACAACGGGGACGGCAGGGGTGAGGGGTACCGCGGGTTCAGGGGGTGCGGGGTCAGGGAGCGCGGGTTCGGGGAGCGCGGGTTCGGGGAGCGCTGTCCGGGCGCTCATGCGGCCGGTTCCGTCAGTACGCGGTCCAGCGGTACGTCGTCGGTGACGGTGACCGCCGCCGGGTCCAGGTCGGACGGCGTCGGCATCACACTGCCGGGCAGCTGAACCGCGGCCGCTCCGTGCGCGACCGCCGCGGCGAGCGCCTCGGGCCCTTCGCCGCCCGCCGCCAGGAACCCGGCGAGCGACGCGTCCCCCGCGCCGACATTGCTGCGTACGACATCGACCTTGGCGCTCGCGAAGTGCACGCCGGTCTCCGCGACCAGGAGCTGACCGTCCGCGCCCAGGCTGGCGAGCACTGCGCCAGCGCCGAGCGCACGCAGTTCCTCGGCAGCCGCGACCGCGTCGCCGACCGTCTTCAGCGGACGGCCGACCGCTTCGGCCAGCTCCTCCGCATTGGGCTTGACCACGTCGGGCCGCTCCCGCAGTGCGGCGAGGAGCGAGGGGCCCGAGGTGTCGAGCGCGATGCGGGCGCCCGCCGCGTGGGCGCGGACGACCAGGTCGGCGTACCACTGCGGGGAGAGACCGCGCGGGAGGCTGCCGCAGCAGGCGATCCAGTCGGCGTCGGTCGAATGCACACGGACGGCGGCCAGCAGGGCCTCGGACTCGGCGGCGGAGAGCTCGGGGCCGGTGGCGTTGACCTTGGTCAGGGTGCCGTCGGGCTCGGCGACGCTGATGTTGGAACGGGTCTGCCCGGACACCCGTACCGGCGCGACGTCGATGCCCTCGGCCGCCAGGAGTTCGGCGACCAGGGCGCCGGGGGCGCCTCCCAGCGGGAGGACAGCGAGGGTGCGGTGACCGGCGGCGGACGCCGCACGCGAGACGTTGACGCCCTTGCCGCCGGGGTCCATCCGGTCGGAGGTGGCCCGCAGGACTTCACCGCGCGTCAGTAGGGGGACCTCGTACGTCCGGTCGAGGCTGGGGTTGGGGGTGACGGTAAGGATCATCGTCGGCTCATTCGGGGTCGGTGCGCGTTGTGCCCTGCTCGGCGCCGGTGAGGCGCTTGTACGGCGTATGGGGTTGAACGCCGTACAGGGGCAAGTGCGGGGTGGTGGCGGTCAGGTGAGGTCAGACGCGGGTCATACGCACAGCACCTCGACGCCCGCCGCCGTGAGGGCCGCCTCGTCCGCCGGGTTGAGGCCGGTGTCGGTGATGAGCAGGTCGATGTCGGTGAGGCCCCCGAAGCGGGCGAAGTGCTCCTGCCCGTGCTTCGCGGAGTCCGCGAGCAGCACCACGCGGCGACCGGACGCGATGAGTGCCCGCTTGACGGAGGCCTCGGCGAGGTCGGGGGTGGTCAGCCCGTGTTCCAGGGTGAAGCCGTTGGTGCCGAGGAAGACGACGTCGGCACGGATCTCGCCGTACGCCCGCAGCGCCCAGGCGTCGACTGCGGCGCGCGTACGGTGCCGCACCCGGCCACCGACGAGGTGCAGGTCGATCCCGGGGTGGTCGGCCAAGCGGGCGGCGGCGGGCAGCGAGTGGGTGACGACCGTGAGCGCACACTCCAGCGGGACGCCTGCCGCGAGCCGGGCAGCGGTGGAGCCAGCGTCGAGCACCACGCTTCCCTCGGAGGGCAGCTCGGCGATGGCGGCGTGGGCGATGCGGTCCTTCTCGTCGGCGGCGGTGGACTCCCGCTCGGCGAGGTCGGGCTCGAAGTCGAGGCGCCCGGCCGGGATCGCCCCGCCGTGCACCCGGCGTACCAGACCGGCCCGGTCGAGGGCCTTGAGGTCACGGCGGACGGTCTCGGCGGTGACCTGGAAAGTGTCAGCGAGGGACAGCACGTCCACCCGCCCGCCCTCCCTGGCAAGGCGCAGAATCTCCTGCTGACGCTCCGGCGCGTACATGTGGGTTCACGTCCGATCAATGCCCGAACCTGTGGTTTCCCTGGCAGACTACGCCCACATTGCGCGTAAGTAAACATACTCGGACTCGCGTCGGGCATAAACCGACTTCCATCGGTGTCCGCATCCACATAAACCAAAGGGCCCACCCCACACCCCAGAAGTGCGGGGCGGGCCCTCGGCGACGTAACGGCGACAACCGGAACGACCGTGACGGCCAGGCGGCCAGGCGGTCAGGCCGTCAGCGCGGGCTCCTTCTGTACGCCACCGGTCTCGCCCGGTCCACTTCCGCTTCCGGTGCCGGAAGCGGACCCGGTCGCGGCCGGGCCGTCGGCGACCGGCTCGCCGCCGGACGTACCGTCGGCCTCCGGCACCGCGCGCCCCGGCGCCTTCTTCGGCAGCGCGAACATCAACACGAAGATCACCAGCAGTACCGCGACCGCCCAGCCCAGTGCGTTCTGGAAGGCCTCGACGTACGCCGGGCCGACCGGCTGCTGGCCGAAGTGCACCCCGTCAGCGAGACGGTTGTCGACAATTCCGAAGAAGACGACCGACACCAGGCCGATGCCGAACGCGTTGCCCGTCTGCCCGGTCGTGTTGATCAGCCCCGACGCCGAGCCGGCGTGCTCCTTGGGCACTTCGGACAGCACCGCGTCCGTCAGAGGCGCCACGATCAGCCCCATGCCGAGACCCATCACGATCAGCGGCAGCGCCATCTGCCAGGAGGTGATGTCCGCGCCGAACTGCTTGGACTCCCAGATGTAGAGCAGCAGGCCACTCGCCATGGTCAGCGCCCCGGTCTGCAGAACCTTGCGACCGAAGCGCGGCACCAGCTTCTGGACCGAGACGCCGGCCGCCACCGACACCGCGATCGAGAACGGGATACCGGTGACGCCCGCACGCAGCGCGCTCCAGCCGAGCCCGATCTGCATGTACAGCGTCCACACCATGAAGAAGATGCCGCTGAAGACACCGAAGGTGAGCTGCACAGCGATACCGGCGGCGAAGCTCTTCACCTTGAACAGCGACAGTTCCACCAGCGGTGAGCCGTCGCGGCGCGTCTTGTACCTCTCGTACGCCACGAACACCGCCAGCACCAGCAGGCTGCATCCCATCGACACGTAACCCCACACCGGCCAGTCCAGCTCGCGGCCCCGGATGAGCGGGTAGATCAGCGCGAGCAGCGCGAGGGTGACCAGCACGACGCCCGGCAGGTCCAGGCGCAGCGCGCGCGGGGCCTTGGACTCGGTGATGAACTTCGCGCCGAGGATCAGGCCTGCAATGCCGACCGGCAGGTTGATCAGGAAGATCGGCCGCCATTCCAGACCGAAGAGGTTCCATTCGGTGAGCAGCGCGCCGAGCAGCGGTCCGGTGACCGCGCCGAGGCCGACGATCGCGCCGAACAGGCCGAAGACCTTGCCGCGTTCGTGGGCGGGGAAGGTCGCGTGCACGATCGACAGCACCTGCGGGACCATCAGCGACGCCGTCGCACCCTGGAGGATGCGGGAAGCGACCAGGATGTCCGGGTTGGCGGCGAACCCGCAGAGCGCCGAAGCGATCGTGAAGCCAGCCATACCGATCAGGAACAACCGCTTGCGGCCGTAGATGTCACCGAGTCGTCCACCCGTGATCAGCCCGGCGGCGAAGGCGAGTGCATAGCCCGCGGTGATCCACTGGATGGCGCTGAAGGTCGCGCCCAGGCTGCCCTGGATGCTGGGGATCGCGATGTTGACGATCGTGACGTCCACCAGGTCCATGAAGGCGGCGGTCATCACGATGGCGAGGGCGAACCAGCGACGGCGGTCGTGGGGCGCGGCGACGTGGGTGGTGTCCGGTACGGCGGCGGAGGGTGCGGCAGGTATCGGAGACCTTGCGGATGTCCCCGACGGGGGTGCTGAAGTCATACCGAAGACGTTAGTCCTGATGTAGGACACACTGTGTCCCACATCGGCCTCATGCTGGGTGTTATGACGGACACACCCGCACGGCTGCTGCAATTGCTCTCGCTGCTCCAGACACCCCGCGAATGGCCGGGCAGTGAACTCGCGGATCGGCTCGAAGTGTCGCGCCGCACCGTACGCCGGGACATCGACCGCCTCCGTGACCTGGGCTATCCGGTGCAGGCGACGATGGGCGCGGAGGGCGGCTACCGGCTGGTCGCGGGCAAGGCGATGCCGCCACTGGTGCTCGACGACGAGGAGGCGGTGGCCATCGCGGTCGGGCTGCGGGCCGGCGCGGGGCATGCAGTCGAGGGCATCGAGGAGGCGTCGGTGCGGGCACTGGCCAAACTGGAGCAGGTACTTCCGTCCCGGCTGCGCCACCAGGTGTCCACCCTCCAGGCCGCGACGACGCCGCTGACCAGTGGCGACGGGGCGAGCATCGATCCGCAGACGCTGACGGTGATGGCGGGGGCCGCGACCGGGCATGAGCGGCTGCGGTTCGACTACCGCTCGGGCGACGGTACGGCGTCCAAGCGCCTGGTCGAGCCGTACCGCCTGGTCAGCACCAGTCGGCGCTGGTACCTGGTCGCGTACGACATCGACCGTGAGGAGTGGCGGACGTTCCGGGTGGACCGGGTGAGCGAGCCGTTCGCGACGGGGGCGCGATTCGTGCCGCGCGGGCTGCCGACGGGCAATGCCGCCGACTTCATCCGGCAGTCGATGCGCGCGCTGGGCAATGGGCGGGAGGAGCCGTTCCGGCTGGTGGCGACGTTCGAGGCTCCCGCCGAGTTCGTGGCGGCGCGGCTGCCGGCTTCGACGGGGGTGCCGGTGGCGACCGGTGACCACAGCTGCCGGCTGGAGGCGGACATCACGGACTCGCTGGAGTGGCTGGGGGTCCGTCTGGCCATGGTGGACTGCGAGTTCACGGTTCAGGCGCCGCCGGAGCTGGTGACTTACCTGTCGTCACTGGGCACGCGGATCACACGCGCGGTCACTTCAGCGACGGAGTAACCCCCGGCTCTCGTACACGAGTGGAGCAACCCCCGGGTCGCATGGGCAAGTTGATGGGGAGCCCCGGCGCCGGGGGGAGTGCGCCGGGGCTTCTTCCCTGGTAGGACGCAGCGGCTGGGGCGCCCCCGCGTCGTGGTTCTGTGGTGGGTGTTCCGTGAAGGGCCCGGAGTGCGTGGCCGGTTCAGGCCGCCGCGTCGAATCCCGTGTCGTGGGCCATCTTCTTGAGCTCCAGCAGTGCGTGCTTCTCTATCTGCCGAATCCGCTCGCGGGTCAACCCGTGCTCCTTGCCGACCTCGGTCAGCGTGCGCTCCCGGCCGTCCTCGATGCCGTACCGCATCTTGATGATCGAGGCGGTACGCCCGTCGAGCTTGCCGATCAGGTCCTCCAGCTCCTCGCTGCGCAGCATGGAGAGCACCGACTGCTCCGGGGAAACCGCGGAGGTGTCCTCAAGCAGGTCGCCGAACTGGGTCTCGCCGCCGTCGTCGACCGGCATGTTGAGCGAGACCGGGTCGCGCGCCCAGTCCAGGACGTCGCTGACGCGCTGGGTCTTGGTCTCCAGCTCGGCGGCGATCTCCGCGTGCTCGGGATCGCGCCCGTTCTCCCGGTTGAACTCGCGCTGGACGCGACGGATCCGGCCCAGCTCCTCCACAAGGTGGACGGGCAGGCGGATGGTGCGCGACTGGTCGGCTATGGAGCGGGTGATGGCCTGGCGGATCCACCAGGTCGCGTACGTGGAGAACTTGAAGCCCTTCGCGTAGTCGAACTTCTCGACCGCGCGGACCAGGCCGGCGTTCCCCTCCTGGATCAGGTCGAGCAGAGGCAGACCGCTGCGCGGGTAGCGGCGGGCGACGGCGACGACGAGGCGCAGGTTGGACCGGATGAACAGGTCCTTGGCGCGCTCCCCCGCCTCGTACAGCTCTTCCAGTTCCTCACGCGAGGCGGCACCGGCCTGCTGGGAGTCGCCCGCTTGCGGGGACTCGGCCTCGCCGTCCAGAATCCGGCGTGCATACACTCCGGCCTCGATGGTCTGGGACAGCTCGACCTCCTTGGCGGCGTCGAGCAGGGGCGTCCGTGCGATCTCGTCGAGATACATGCCGACCAGGTCGCGGTCGGCGATCTCGCCGCCTACGGCGCGAACGCTGCTTGCCCGGGACGATCCGGTTGAGGACCGACGGGCGACGGCACGGGTTGCCATGCTTGGTGCTCCCTTGCGTGAGTAGGTCGCTGGTGTGGCTGTGGCTGCCGGGATTCCTCTCGGGTTCCCCGCTTCCAATGAATCCAACGGCTGGAATCCGGACAGAATTCCCCTCAGCCGCACTCAATTTCGTGATCTTGCAGTACCCTGTCGCCCCACCCAGGAGGAAACTTGTCCCAAATCACCACGAAAGCGCAGGTCAGGCCGGGTACAGAGGCCGATCTGCGGGAGCTCACCGACCTTTACAACCACTTCATCAGTGAGACGTCGATCACCTTCGACACAGCCCCCTTCACGCCCGACGAGCGTCGTCCGTGGCTGCTCTCCCACCCTGAAGACGGCCCCCACCGCCTCTTGGTTGCTCAGGATGACCGAACTGCCCGGATTCTGGGGTACGCGACGAGCAGTGCCTTCCGGCCCAAGGCCGCCTATGCGACCTCGGTCGAGACCACGGTCTACTGCGCCCCGGACGCGGGCGGCCGCGGCATCGGCACCCTCCTCTACGAGGCCCTCTTCGCCGCCCTCGCCAAGGAGGACGTGCACCGCGCCTACGCCGGAATCACCCAGCCCAACGAGGCATCGGCCCGACTGCACGCCCGCTTCGGCTTCGCCCCGGTGGGCGTCCACCGGGAGGTGGGCCGCAAGTTCGGGCGGTACTGGGACGTCGCCTGGTACGAGAAGGACCTGGGGCGCGATGCGCCGGAAGACCCGCGTCCCCTCCGCCTCGCGGAGTAGGTCCCGAGCCCGTTACGGATCAACTACCGCGCACCTACTGTCCGACGCATGGACACCACGGGGATCTACGACGAAGCGCTGACCCGCCTCCACGCCACCGGACCTGAACGGCTCGGCCGGCTCACCAATCACGCGCCGATGGCCGTCGAGGCCCTGGCCGCCCACGGCCGGGCCCGCTCCGTGCACCGGTGGCTGGACCTGTACACCGTAAAGCTGGAGAACTTCCCGTCCGGCCACACGCGCGTCACCGACGCGAACTGGCCAGAGGCGCTGGGCGATCCGCGTCGGGCGGCGGACTGGATCGCGTACTTCGGCGAGAAGCTCGCCGAGCGGCCGTGGCGCGAGGTGCTCGCCGAGTGGTGGCCGCGGCTGCTGCTCGGTATGTACGGCGGCTCCACCCATCCGGTGATCAGGGTGGGCCACGCGGTACGCAGCCTGCTGACGGCCGGCGACAACCCGGCCGGCCCCCGGCTGACGGAGCTGGCGCACGGGCTCGGCTACTGGGCGGCCCGCCACCACCTCGCCCCGGAGGTCGCGTCGTCGGCCGGAGCGGTCACCGCCGCCGGCGCGCTGGACGCCGTACCGCCCATCGGAGTCCGGGAGGGCGGCTTCCCCGACCGGCTCGCGCAGGTGGCGCGGCTGCCCGAGTGGGCGGCGGCTGCGGCGACGCCCGAGGAGGCGCGCGGGAAGCTGACCGAGCTGGTGCGGGCGGCCGTGCACCGGTACGCCACCCACGGGCACGGCGAGGAGACGATGCTGGTGCACGCCTCGACCGCGCCCAATGCCGTACTGCGCACCCTGCCCGCGTTGCCGCAGGAGATGTGGGCGGCCAGCCTGCACGCCGCGTGGACGGCGTCCGCAGCGGTCACCGCGATGTACGCACCCGACGAGCCGGTCGCCCATCGCGCGCGAGCGGCGGGTCTCACCGCCGAGGAGGTCTTCGAGCGGGCGGACGCACATGCCGACGAGCACGTGGTGAAGTTCGCCGACACCGCGCTCGACGTCGGTGACGAGCAGGCGCTGTCGGCCGTCCTGTACGCCGTAGAACTGAGCGTGCCGATGACGTGAGGTGCGGGGGGGGCGTACGTCGCGCGGCGGTGACGGTCACCCTCGCGCGACGGTCACCATGTCGACAATGCACGTCACACGTCAATGCACGTCACACGTCACGCGGCAGTCACCGGCACCGCGCAGCCACCGCGATCCCACAGCCACCGTCAGCCGAACTGCACAGACCGCTTCGCCAGCCCCATCCAGAACCCGTCGATCACACTGCGCGCGCTGCTGAGCTCATCCTCGGCCGCCCCGAGCGTCACGAAGAGCGGCGCGAAGTGCTCGGTGCGCGGGTGGGCCAGGGCGCCGGCCGGTGACTTCCGTTCGAAGTCGAGCAGCGCATCCACGTCAGCGGTGGCCAGTGCGCGCTGCCCCCAGTCGTCGAACTCGGCCGACCAGGCGGGCACCCCCGGCCCGGTGTGCCTGAGTGCCGCCAGGTTGTGGGTGAAGAAGCCGCTGCCGACGATCAGTACGCCCTCGTCGCGCAGCGGTGCCAGCCTGCGGCCGATCGCCATGAGCTGCTGGGGATCGAGCGTGGGCATCGACACCTGGAGCACCGGGATGTCGGCGTCCGGGAACATTTCCACCAGCGGGACGTACGCACCGTGGTCGAGCCCCCGGTCCGGCACGTCCTGGACCGGCAGGCCGACGCCGCGCAACAGGTTCCGTACGGAATCGCCCAGTTCAGGGGCGCCCGGGGCGGCGTAACGCACCGCGTAATAGTGCTCCGGGAAGCCCCAGAAGTCGTAGACGAGAGGCATCGTGCGGGTCGCGCCGAGGGCCAGCGGGGCCTCCTCCCAGTGGGCGGAGATCATGAGGATCGCGCGTGGCCGGGGCAGGTCGGCGGACCAGGCCGCGAGTTGTCCCGGCCAGATCGGGTCGTCCGCGAGCGGCGGCGCTCCGTGGCTGAGGTAGAGGGCGGGCATGCGCGCGGTGGTGCCGGTCATGGCTGTATCGGTCATGCGTCTAGTTTAACTTTCAAGGAGAAGCTTTACAGTGGAGTGCATGAGCACAGAGAAGAAGGCGGGCCGCAGGACCGAGGCGTCGGCCGGCACCACCGTCACGGACACGCGTTGGCTCAGCGACGAGGAGCAGCGCGTCTGGCGCGCGTACATCCACGCCACCACCCTCCTCGACGACACCCTCGACCGCCAGTTGCAGCGGGACGCGGGCATGCCGCACATCTACTACGGGCTACTGGTCCAGCTCGCCCAGGCACCGGGGCGCAAGCTCCGGATGACCGAGTTGGCCAAGAACATGAAGATCACCCGCTCCCGGCTCTCGCACGCGGTCGCCAGGCTGGAGAAGAACGGCTGGGTGCGGCGGCAGGACTGCACCTCGGACAAGCGCGGACAGAACGCGTTCCTCACGGAAGAGGGTTTCGAGGTCCTCAAAGCTGCCGCCCCAGGACACGTGTCACTCGTACGCAGGGCCCTCTTCGACCGGCTGAGCGAGGAGCAGGTGCAGCAGCTCGGCGACATCATGCGCAGCCTCGCCGAGGGGCTGGAGCCGACGGGCACGGGTGCGGACCTGCCGTGGCTGCGCTGAGCGCGCCGGACTGTACGGCGTACAGGAAGTTGCCTGTACGCCGTACAGGAAGCTGACCCTTACGCCGTACAGGAAGCTGACCCTTACGCCGTACAGGAAGCTGACCCTTACGCCGTACAGGAAACCGAGCCTTACGCCGCACAGGAAACCGAGCCGTACGCCGCACAGGGACACCCCCTCACGCACTCCCACACCCGCCCCATCACCCCGTCGCCCCACCGCTCCCATGTGACCCGAATCACAACACAACCCACCATCGGCCCACCCAACGCGCGGGCCCCCACACATCACAGGAGGGTGATCGAACAGGAGCAGTCAGGACTGACCGGGACGGACCGGACAGGGCTGCGTGGAGCGGAAGGCGTTTCCCCATGCAGCAGCCGCGCCCCCGCCCCGGCATATCCGGCGGCCCCACCGGCCACGCCGGCCCCCTCCGCCACACCCGCACCCCCCGCCGCGTTCTCTCTCTCGCCGCCGTGGCAGCCCTCACCCTCTCCGCTGTGACCAGCGCGAGCACCCCGCTGGCCGGCCCGGGCCACTCCTCGGGCGGCCCGACCGGAACCCTGCGCGCCGCGCACACCGCCGACAGCCCCGGCCGCGTGCAGGTACAGCCGGAACCCGCCGGTCCGCCCGGCTCACTGGAGGCCATCGAGGCGGCCGTGCAGCCGTGCCGCATCACCGGCACCCGTGGCGTACAGATGTCGGAGGGCATGCCGACCCCGCCCGGCTACACCCGCTCCACCGGCGAGGTGCGCGCCCTCAACCTGATGATCGACTTCTCGGACGCCCCCGGTGAGGGGACCGCACTGGAACGCTTCCAGGAGTTCGCCCCGCAGACCGCCGCCTGGTTCGACGCCAGCAGCTACGGGCGGCTGCGTTACGTCCCGCAGGCGCCGATCACCGACTGGCTGCGGATGCCGCTGGCCTTCGCCGACTACGGGATAGAGCGCGGCGCCCCCTTCGAGCCCGGCTATCAGCGGCTGGTCCAGGACATCGTGTCGCTCGCCGACCCCCAAGTCGACTTTTCGGCATACGACTTGGTGAACATCCTGGTCACCCCGAACGCGGGCCCCTCCGCCCTGGACACCGTTCTGTCGGTGACGTTCTCCGGCAACAGTGAGGCGCCGGTCGCCGACGGCGTGCCGCTCGCCAACACCTCGTTCGTCTACAGCCGCCAGGACGACGGCTCCGGCAGCTACGCCGAGACCGGCTTCCGGGTGCTCCCCCACGAGAACGGCCATGTCTTCGGCCTGCCCGACCTCTACACCGCGGACGGCGGCAGCTCGGTCGGGCACTGGGACATCATGTCCGAGGACTGGGGGGCCAACAACGATCTCCTGGGCTGGCACAAGTGGAAGCTCGGCTGGCTCGACAGCCGGCAGATCGGCTGCGCCGTCCGCCGCGGCACCACCGACCTCACCCTCGCCCCGCTGGCCTCCCCCACCGGCGGCCGCAAGCTCGCCTTCGTCCCGCTCTCCGACAAGTCGGGTTACGCCGTCGAGGTGCGCACCCGTGCGGGCAACGACGACGCGGTCTGCAAGCCGGGCGTTCTCATCTACCGGGTCGACGCCGACGTGGACACCGGCAACGGCCCCATCACGGTGGCCGACAGCGAGCGCGACAGCGGTGGCTGCACCCGCCGCCCCAACGTCCACCTGGAACTCTCCGACGCCCCCTTCGCCCCCGGCTCCTCCTTCACCGACCGCGAACGCGGCGTCCGCATCGACGTCCTCGACCAGAACAACGCCACCGGGAACCACCGGATCCGCATCACCCGCTCCTGAGGCTCAACCCACCCACGAAACATCCGCCGCACACCGCCCCACCTCATCGGCTACGCTGTCCTGGGCCGCCGCACCAATAGCGGTCCAAACCCTTGCTGCGACCGGGCGAACTCGCCAGAGTTCTCCGCCACGTTCTACGCAAGGCCCCGCCTCCGTAGCTCAGGGGATAGAGCACAGCTCTCCTAAAGCTGGTGTCGCAGGTTCGAATCCTGCCGGGGGCAC
>NZ_JBITDM010000021.1:0-143145 GCF_044454195.1 Streptomyces sp. NPDC051561
TGTTGTGGGTGGCTGGGGGTGTTGTTTGGGGCGTGCTGCGTGCGCGCGGCGGGGGGGGGGGGGCGGGTGGTGGGGGGGGGGGGGGGGGCGCGCCCCCCCCCCCCCCCCCCCCCCCCCCCCCCCTCCCCCGTAAGGCGTCACCACAGCCCCACTACTCAGCCGGCCACGGCACCTTCACCGAGCGGTAGTAGTCGATCCCCAGCGCCTCGAAGCGCGGGGCCTGCGCGGCGAGGCGCACCTTGTAGGTGTTCCAGTCGTGGGTGGCCTTCGGGGACCAGCCCAGCTCGGCGACGCCGGGCAGACGGGGGAAGGCCATGAACTCCAGCTGATCGCTGGTGGCGAGCGTCTCGGTCCACAGTGGGGCCTCGACACCGAGGACCGACTCCGCGGGGACGCCCTCCAGGTAGCTGCCCGGGTCCCAGTCGTAGGCGCGGTCCACCTCGACGTAACCGGCCCAGGCCAGGCCCAGCGGGGTGTCCTTGTGGTACTTCATGTCGAGGTAGGTGCGGTCGGCGGGCGAGATCACCAGCTTGGTGCCTGCCTTCGCCGCGTCGGCGACCTGCTTGCGCTCGGCGGCACCGGTCTTGTCGTAGCCCCAGTACTGGGCGACCTTGCCGTCCACCTGCTTGGCACCGGTCAGCTGGTGCCAGCCCATGACCTTCTTTCCGAGCTTGCCGACCACGTCCTGGGCGTAGTCCATCATCTTGACGTAGTCCGCGTGCGAGGTGGAGTGCGCCTCGTCGCCGCCGATGTGGAGGTACTTGCCGGGCGTCAGCTCGGCGATCTCCCGCAGGACGTCGTCGATGAACCTGTACGTGACGTCCTTGCTCGCGCACAGGCTACTGAAGCCGACATTGGTGCCGGTGTAGAGCGGCGGGGCGACGCCGTTGCAGTTCAGCTCGGCGTAGGAGGCGAGGGCCGCGTTGGTGTGGCCCGGCATGTCGACCTCGGGGATGACCTCCATCTGGCGGGAGGCCGCGTACGTCACCAGGTCCTTGTACTGGGCCTTGGTGTAGTAGCCGCCGGGGCCGCCGCCGACCTGGGTGGAGCCGCCGTAAGTGGCCAGCCGGGGCCAGGAGTTGATGGCGATGCGCCAGCCCTGGTCCTCGGTGAGGTGCATCCGCAGCTTGTTGACCTTGTAGAGCGCGGCCTGGTCGATGTACTTCTTCACCTGGTCGACGGTGAGGAAGTGGCGGCCGACGTCGAGCATCACGGCCCGGTAGCTGTAGCGCGGCACGTCCTTGATGGTGCCGCCCGCGACCTGCCAGGGGCCCTGCTGCCTGGTTCTGCTCTCCACCTTGCCGGGGAGCTGCTGGCGCAGTGTCTGGACCCCGTTGAAGAGGCCGGCGGCCTTGCGCGCGGTGATGGTGACGCCGCGCTTGCCGGACTGGAGCCGGTAGCCCTCGTCACCCAACGACTTGTCGCGGGAGCCGAGTTCGAGGGTGATGGCGTCACGGCTGCCCCGGCTGGTGACGGGCAGCTCGTAGCCGGTGGAGGGCCGCAGCACGTCCGCCAGATACGCCGCGACCTTCTTCGCCTCGGACGAGTGCCCTTCGACCCGGATCGAGGTCTTGTGGTTCAGGGTGTACGCCGGTCCGCCGGCCTTGACCGAGGCGGGGGCCGGGATCACCTGGCCGAGCGGGGTGGGCGCGGTCCGGGGCTCGGGGGCCTGTGGCGGGGCGGCGCCCACGGTGGTGAAGCCGGCGGCTGCGACCAGCAGCAGGGGGGTGAAGAGTCGGGGGATCGTACGACGGTGTCTCACAAGCGGGTCCCTTCGAAGGGGCGGCGCGACTGTGGCATGTACGTAACAGGATTCATGGCTACCGTCCAAGTAACGCCCGGGTCAAGGGTGTAGACCAATCCCGGCCAGTCCCGCCCCCATGTGACCACTGATCCGGTCGTCCCCGCGAGGGTGCCTCGCGCGCGCCGTCCCGGTAATACCGCCCCGGTGCGAGAATCGCCCGCATGGCGGAAATCCTTCAGAAGGACGGCACGTGGACCTTCGACGGCGACACGGTGCGGATCGTCCCGGGGCGCGGCCGGGTCCATCCACTGCGGCAGGCGCTCGGTGAACTGGAGGTCCCGCTGACCGCACTGGCGGGCATCGCCTTCGAACCGGGCCGCAAGGGCGGCGGACTGCGGCTCAGGCTGCGCGAGGGGGCCTGCCCGCTGCTGCTCGCCGCCGGCGGCAGGCTGCCGGACAACGCGGACCCCTACCGCCTCGCCGTCGAGTCCGACCGCACGGGCGTCGCCGAGTACTTCGCCGACGAGGTCCGCAACGCCCTCCTGCTCGACCGGGTGCCCGCCGGCCCGGTGGACCACTTCCTGCTGCCGGGCCCCTCGGTGCCTGTGTCGATCGGCGGCGCGGACGGCACCGCCTCTTTCGACGGTGAGAGCGTGCAGCTGACCTGGAGCTGGAAGGCCGAGGAGGCCAAGTCCGACCGGGGCCCCCTCACCCTCCCGCTCGCCGCGATCACCGGGGTGGACTGGCTGCCCGCCATCGGCCTGGAGAACGGCCACCTCCGCTTCCTCACGGCCACCAGGGGCGGCGCCAAACGCCCCGCCGTGAAGTACGACCCCCACGCGCTGACCCTGTGGGGGCTTTCCCGCAAGGAGTACGCGGCCGCCCTGGTGGCCGCCGCCGTACTGGCCCGCCGCCCGCACCCGCTGGCCCCCGCCGACACCCCGGCCCTGGAGAAGGCCGCCCCCGAGCCGGTCGCCGTACCGGCCCCGCCCGCGCCTCCGGATCAGGACCACGACGTACTCCTGCGCCGGCTGCGGGAGCTGGGTGAGCTGCACCGGGCCGGAATCCTGGACGACGAGGAGTTCGCGAGGGCCAAACAGGCGGTGCTCAAGCAGCTCTGAGGCGCCGAGCGGGCCCGAAGTGCAGCCCGAAAGTCTGTACCAATACGCGATCAAGAGTAATCCTGCCCGATATCGGGCAGGATTCTTGCGTAGGGCCGCCCTCTCCCCCCAGTATCGACGGGTGCTCGAACGCCGTACGTCCTCCCCGTCGTCCCACGACGACCTCGTCGACCACCTGGTCCGCTCCACCGCGCTGCCGCGCGGCGAGGCAGCCCGGGTCGTGCTCGATGTGCTGGCGTACTTCGACGAGACGACCGAGGAGTTCGTCCGCCGCCGCCACCGTGAACTCCAGGCCGGTGGCTCCGTGAACGCGGAGATCTTCGAGCGGATCGCGGCCGAGCTGCCGCACCGCGCGGTCGCTCCCCCGGAGCTGTCACTGCGGCAGTTGCGCCGCATGGTCTACGGCTGAGCACCCCAGGACACGCAGGACACGCAGGACAAGAAGTGCACGAAGTACGAGAACCACCAGGTCACACCCACTCGGAGGTCAACACCACATGTGCGGAATCGTCGGTTACATCGGCAAGCGTGACGTCGCGCCCCTCCTCCTCGAAGGGCTCCAGCGCCTGGAGTACCGGGGTTACGACTCGGCGGGCCTGGTCATCACCAGCCCCAAGGCCGCCGGCCAGCTGCGCATGGTCAAGGCCAAGGGCCGCGTCCGTGACCTCGAAGCGAAGGTCCCCAAGCGCTTCGCGGGCACCACCGGCATCGCCCACACCCGCTGGGCCACCCACGGCGCCCCCTCCGACGAGAACTCGCACCCGCACCTGGACGCCGAGGGCAAGGTCGCCGTCGTCCACAACGGCATCATCGACAACGCCGACGACCTGCGCGCCAAGCTGACCGCCGACGGGGTCGTCTTCGCCTCGGAGACGGACACCGAGGTCGTCGTCCACCTGATCGCCCGCGCCCAGGCCGAGACGCTTGAGGAGAAGGTGCGCGAAGCCCTTCGGCACATCGAGGGCACCTACGGCCTGGCCGTGATGCACGCCGACTTCTCCGACCGCATCGTGGTGGCCCGCAACGGCTCCCCGGTCGTCCTCGGCATCGGCGAGAAGGAGATGTTCGTCGCCTCCGACGTCGCAGCCCTGGTCTCCCACACCCGCCAGATCGTCACCCTGGACGACGGCGAGATGGCGACCCTGAAGGCGGACGACTTCCGGACGTACACCACCGAGGGCTCCACCACCTCGGCAACGCCGACCACCGTGGAGTGGGAGGCCGAGTCGTACGACATGGGCGGCCACGACACGTACATGCACAAGGAGATCTCCGAGCAGGCCGACGCCGTGGACCGGGTGCTGCGCGGCCGGATCGACGACCGCTTCTCCACCGTGCACCTGGGCGGCCTCAACCTGGACGCCCGCGAGGCCCGTGGCGTACGCCGCATCAAGATCCTCGGCTGCGGCACCAGCTACCACGCCGGCCTGATCGGCGCCGGGCTCATCGAGTCGCTGGCCCGCATCCCGGCCGACGCCGAGCCCGCCTCCGAGTTCCGCTACCGCAACCCGGTCGTGGACCCCGACACCCTCTACATCGCGGTCTCGCAGTCCGGTGAGACCTACGACGTGCTCGCGGCCGTGCAGGAGCTGAAGCGCAAGGGCGCCCGGGTGCTGGGTGTCGTGAACGTGGTCGGCTCCGCGATCGCCCGTGAGGCCGACGGCGGCGTGTACGTCCACGCGGGCCCCGAGGTCTGCGTCGTCTCCACCAAGTGCTTCACCAACACCGTGGTCGCCTTCGCGCTGCTCGCCCTGCACCTGGGCCGCATCCGCGACCTCTCGGTCTCCGACGGCAAGCGGATCATCGAGGGCCTGCGCAAGCTGCCCGAGCAGATCACCGAGATCCTCAAGTCCGAGGAGCACATCAAGGAGGTCGCCGAGGCCTACGCGGGCGCCCAGTCGATGATGTTCATCGGGCGCGTGCGCGGCTACCCGGTCGCCCTGGAGGCCTCCCTGAAGCTCAAGGAGATCTCCTACATCCACGCGGAGGCCTACCCCGCCTCCGAGCTCAAGCACGGCCCGCTGGCCCTCATCGAGCCCGCGCTGCCGACGGTCGCCATCGTCCCCGACGACGACCTGCTGGAGAAGAACCGCGCCGCCCTGGAAGAGATCAAGGCCCGCAGCGGCCGGATCCTGGCGGTCGCCCACCGCGAGCAGGAAAAGGCCGACCACACCATTGTGGTCCCCAAGAACGAGAACGAGCTGGACCCCATCCTGATGGGCATCCCGCTCCAACTCCTCGCCTACCACACCGCGTTGGCGATGGGCCGCGACATCGACAAGCCGCGCAACCTGGCGAAGTCCGTCACGGTCGAGTAGTCGCGCTCGACGCCGCTTTCGGACGTACGCCGTCTCACAGGTACGCATGAGAAGGGCCCCGAACACGCCACCGCGTGTACGGGGCCCTTCCCCTCGGAAGGCCGGTGTCGCCCCACACCGGCCGTGGGTACGGCAGTCGATCAGCCGGTGGCCGTCACGCCCCGGCCCGCCGCCGAAAACCGCCAAGAGCGAAGAACCGCCAACTGGCGCGCCCTGTCCGCGAACTGACGGGAAATGACACAGGGGCGACGGCCTACGGAATGACCACGACCGGCCGCTGCGCCCGCTTGGCCAGCCGCCCCGCCACCGACCCGAAGAGCCGCCCGACGATGCCCTGGGTCGACCCCACCACGATCGCGTCCGCCTCGTACTCCCGGCCGACCTCCTCCAGCTCGTGGCAGATGTCGCCGCCGCGCTCGACCAGGATCCACGGCACCTCGGCGAGGTAGTCCGCACAGGCCAGTTCGAGCCCGAGCACTTCGGTGCGGTGGTCCGGGACGTCCACGAAGACGGGGGGCTCGCAGCCCGCCCAGACCGTGGTGGGCAGCCGGTTGGCGACATGGACGATGATCAGTCCCTGTCCTATCCGGCGGGCCATCCCGATGGCATAGGCGAGCGCCCGCTCACTGGAGGTGGAGCCGTCGAAGCCGACGACGACACCGTGCCGGAAGGCGGGGTCGCAGGAGTGGTGCGGCTCTTCAAGCGCGTAGAGGTCGCCGCTCGACTCCGCACTGGGATCGGCGACCTGCTTGCGGTCCGCGGGTTCAGGAATTTCGTGACCGGCCATCGGTATCTCGGCGTCTGGATCCTCAGAGGGGCTGACAACGCGACGGTGGAGCTGTGGAGCTGTCCGGGAATCATCTTCCCAAGCCCATACCCCCAAGGGTACGACCGCACTCCTCCGCTGCCCAGCCCCTGCTTGCGTTCGGCGTTCCAGGAGCATGCACGACCCCGACCGGTATCGCAATGCCCGCTGCGCCGTACAGCCTTCTGCCGCCGCCCCCGTACCCCTTCCCTGCCGACACCCCCCTCACCGCACACCCGTCCCCGCCTCCCCGTACGGCCGCCCCGCCCACGTGACCCCCCGCCCCTCCCGTTCGTTGATCAGTCCCCCGCCCCCCACGCCCCCGCAGGGAGTGCACCGTGCACGGCCCCTCGCACCTCGCCCCGCCCCACGACCGCCCCCGCGGCCGCCACTCCCCCCACCCCCCTCACAGCTCCCACTCGCACCACGGACCCCGCCGCTCCACCGAGGCCCCACCGGCCCCCCAGCCGGGATCCGGCTCCGCGGATGTCGTCCGGTGGGCCGCCTTCAGCTGTCTGCTGGTGCCCGCCGTACTGATCGGTTACGGCGGCTCCGTCGGCGGCGCCACCGTGGCGGCCGGCGGGCTGGCCGTCGTCACCGTCGTCTGCCGGCTGCTGCTGCGCCAGTCGGAGCGGACCGCGGCCCGCGACCTCGCCGAGGACCAGGCGGGAACCCACCGCGGCCGCCACAGCCGCACCGGAAGCGGCGCGCACCGCGGCGGCCGCAAGACCGACGCGTGAGGAACGCTCGAAGGGCGCTGGAGAAACACTCAATTTTCACAGGAACAACGCGTGAAGAATTCATCGCGACGGCCACTTCCCGGAGCGTGGTGCGCCGGGTGAGTGACGGGATCGCACACGCGCGCCCGTAGCTTTTCGGCCAACTTCCCCGCCCACCGGAACCCTTGGCGGAATGCGCCCCCAACCCCCTTGCCACCAGCGAGGAAAGGACCGCTCGCGGCCCGCGCACCCTACGGGGACGGGCCATGACCGGGAGGCGCACTTCCCTGCGGCGCCCGGGAGTGAAACGCTTCCTGATCGAATGCTTCGCGCCAAGTTGCCATGTCGACATAGCGCCGGTTCCGGAACTTGTCACGGCGGCGCCACGCGACACAGTAGATTCGATCATGGGGTTATTCGACGGCGGGGGAACCGTGCAGGACCTAGAGGGACTGCGACTTCGAGGAGCAGTGTGCAGGATCGACAGGCCCGTCACGAACAGGGAGCCGCGACCAGCGAGGGGGGCTTAGCGCCATGAGCCAGGACTTGGCCGCTCCGTCGGAGGCCACCCGGAAGCTCTCCGGGCGCCGCCGCCGGGAAATCGTAGCGGTGCTGCTTTTCAGCGGGGGACCCATCTTCGAGAGCTCGATCCCGCTCTCGGTGTTCGGCATCGACCGGCAGGACGCCGGGGTTCCGCGCTATCGGCTGTTGGTGTGCGCAGGCGAGGAAGGACCCCTCCGTACCACCGGAGGCCTCGAACTGACCGCGCCGTACGGCCTGGAGGCGATGAGCCGCGCCGGGACGGTCGTCGTACCGGCCTGGCGGTCCATCACCTCCCCACCACCGGCGGAGGCGCTGGACGCGCTGCGTCGCGCGCACGAGGAGGGGGCGCGGATCGTCGGGCTGTGCACGGGCGCCTTCGTGCTGGCCGCCGCCGGCCTGCTGGACGGCCGCCCGGCCACCACCCACTGGATGTACGCACCGACGCTCGCCAAGCGCTATCCGTCGGTGCACGTCGATCCGCGCGAGCTGTTCGTCGACGACGGAGATGTTCTTACGTCGGCGGGGACGGCGGCCGGAATCGATCTGTGTCTGCACATCGTGCGGACCGACCACGGGACGGAGGCGGCCGGCGCACTGGCCAGACGCCTCGTGGTCCCGCCGCGGCGAAGTGGCGGCCAGGAGCGCTATCTCGACAGGTCTTTACCCGAAGAGATCGGTGCGGATCCACTGGCCGAGGTCGTCGCGTGGGCGCTGGAGCACCTCCACGAGCAGTTCGACGTGGAGACCCTGGCGGCACGGGCGTACATGAGCCGACGCACCTTCGACCGCCGGTTCCGCTCGCTGACCGGGAGCGCTCCGCTTCAGTGGCTGATCACCCAGCGGGTGCTCCAGGCGCAGCGTCTCCTGGAGACCTCCGACTACTCGGTCGACGAGGTCGCGGGCCGGTGCGGCTTCCGCTCACCGGTGGCGCTGCGCGGCCACTTCCGCCGCCAGCTGGGCTCGTCCCCGGCCGCGTACCGGGCGGCGTACCGGGCCAGGCGCCCGGCGTCCGACCCGGTACCGCTGGGGTCCTCGGCGATGGCCGACGCGGTGCCGCAGCAGATACGGCGGGCAGCGGCGGCGCACGCTCCGGCGGGCGGTGCCACTTCGCCGGTCGGCGGCGGGGCGGAGAACGGCAGGCCGGGGGCGGACGCGTTCGTACCGGGGCGGTTCCGGTAGGCGGTTCCGCTTTCGCGTGACGGTCCCAAGGGGGGCGGGCTTCCCGCCCCCCTCTGCCGTACCCCTGGCGTTCCCGGCGCGTCCGCGCGCCAAGGCCACCCGGCCCGGGCGGGCCCCGAAGCGTCCCCCACCCCATAGGGTGACGGCATGAACGATCGCATGGTGTGGATCGACTGCGAGATGACCGGGCTCTCGCTGACGGACGACGCACTTATCGAGGTGGCCGCACTGGTCACCGACTCGGAGCTCAATGTGCTCGGCGAAGGCGTGGACATCGTGATCCGCCCGCCGGACGCAGCCCTGGAGACCATGCCGGAGATCGTGCGCCAGATGCACACCTCCTCCGGTCTCCTCGACGAACTGGCGGGCGGCACCACCCTCGCCGACGCCGAAGCACAGGTCATGGCGTACCTCAGGGAACACATCAAGGAACCGAAGAAGGCCCCGCTGTGCGGGAACTCCGTCGGCACCGACCGTGGCTTCCTGGCCCGTGACATGCAGGAGCTCGAAGGCTTCCTGCACTACCGGATCGTGGATGTGTCCTCGGTGAAGGAGCTGGCCCGCCGCTGGTTCCCGAGGGCGTACTTCAACAGCCCGGACAAGAACGGCAACCACCGCGCGCTGGCCGACATCCGTGACTCCATCACCGAGCTGCGCTACTACCGCGAGGCCGTGTTCGTGCCCCATCCCGGGCCCGACTCGGACACCGCGAAGAAGATCGCCGCGAAGTTCTCCGCCCCTGGTGAGGGGGGATGACAGCGGCCTGAGGAGGGCCTCGGAAGGGCCCTCGTAAACCTGGGCGCGAGCACCCTCGCGAACCCTGTACACTTTTTCTCAGCCGGTCGGGAAAAAGACCGGTCACGGTGGGTGTAGCTCAGTTGGTAGAGCACCTGGTTGTGGTCCAGGTGGCCGCGGGTTCAAGTCCCGTCACTCACCCTGTGAATCGAAGGTCCCGACTCGAAAGAGTCGGGGCCTTCGGTGTTTTCCGGGGCGGCTCTCCGAGGTGGTGCCGGGGCGGCCTTCCGGAACGGGGTGCCGGGGCCGTCGCCCCGGCACCGTTCGCGGCGACGTTACGACGAGGAGCGCGCGACCAGCTCGGTCGGCAGCATCAGCTGGGGCTGCGGCGGGCGCGGTGCGCCCACCGGGAGGCCCGCGCGGGCGATCTCGCCGAGCAGGGTGTGGGCCATCACCCGGCCCATTTCCTCGATCGGCTGGCGGACGCTGGTCAGCGGCGGTTCCATGTGGCGGGCGATGGAGGAGTCGTCGAAGCCGACCATGGCCATCTCCTCGGGGACCCGGATGCCCCGGGCGCGCAGCACCTGGCGGGCGCCGGCCGCCATCACGTCGGAGGCGACGAAGACGGCGTCCGGGAGCGGGTCGCGGGTCAGCAGGACCTCCATCGCGGCCCGGCCGCCCTCCTCGGTGAAGTCGGCGGGCGCGATCAGTGACTCGTCCGGCGGCAGGCCCGCCTCGGTGAGGGCGTCGCGGTAGCCGGCCAGGCGGCACTGGGCGCCGTAGATGTCGAGGCGGCCGGTGATGGTGGCGATCCGGCGGTGGCCGCGGGCGGCGAGGTGGGCGACCGCCTGACGGGCTCCGCCGACGTTGTCGGCGTCCACCCACGGGAGGGGCTCGTCGGCGGCGCGGCGGCCGCTGATGACGGCGGGGATGCCGAGCTCGGTGAGGAGGTCGGGGAGCGGGTCGTCGGCGCTGAGGGAGACCACCAGGACGCCGTCCACGCGGTGGCCCGCCAAGTAGTTGGCCAGCCGGCCCCGTTCGCGGTCGCTGCCGACGATGGTCAGCAGGAGCTGCATCTCGGTGTCGGCGAGGGCGGTGTTGACGCCTCGCAGGATGTCGGAGAAGTACGGCTCGACGAAGAAGCGGTGTTCGGCCTCGGGGACCACCAGGGCTATCGCGTCCGTGCGGTTGGCGGCCAGCGCACGGGCCGCCCGATTGGGGACATAACCCAGCTCGGCGACGGCGGCCTCGACCGCCTCACGGGTCCGCTCGCTGACTCTTGGCGAGCCGTTGACCACCCGGGACACCGTTCCGCGGCCCACGCCCGCTCGGGCTGCCACCTCTTCGAGGGTGGGGCGGCCCGCACCACGCGGGCTCCGGCTGCCCGTTTCCCGTATCGCCAATTGAATCGACTCCTCCCAGCACGCCGCGTGTACACAACCACGTCTTTGACGCCAAGTCTCGCCGTCCAGTGCCTTGACACCCCAGCGGGGAGCCGCGACCCTTCAACACATCACTCGTGGGAGCGCTCCCACCGTACCTGACCCATCGGGCTTCAGGAGGGCCGCAATGCAGATCTTCGCGTCACGTAAGACCTCACTTGCTCTCACCACCGCCGTCGCACTTCTCGGCGGCGCACTGCTCTCGGGCTGCGCCTCGGACGATCCGGGGGCCGGAGGCAGCACCGGGGGCGGCAGCACGGCCGCCGGGCAGAAGGGGAAGACCGTACTCCGTATCGGGGTCTTCGGTGCCTTCGGTTTGAAGGAGGCCGGTCTGTTCGATCAGTACATGAAGGAAAACCCCGACGTCACCATCGAGCAGAACTCGATCGAGCGCAACGAGAACTACTACCCGCAGCTGCTCAATCACCTGACCAGCGGCAGTGGCCTGTCGGACATCCAGGCCGTCGAGATCAACAACATCGCCGAGATCACCGCCACCCAGTCCGCGAAGCTGATGGACCTGGGCAAGGTCGCGGGGGTGCAGAAGGACGCGTTCCTGCCGTGGAAGTGGGCGCAGGGCACCAGCAAGGACGGCAAGACGGTCGGGCTCGGCACGGACGTCGGCCCGATGGGCATGTGCTACCGCAAGGACCTCTTCGCCAAGGCCGGGCTGCCCACCGACCGTGAGGCGGTCGGCAAGCTGTGGGCAGGTGACTGGCGCAAGTACATCGAGGCCGGCAAGCAGTACAAGGCCAAGGCTCCCGACGGCACCAAGTTCCTCGATTCGGCGTCCGGCCTGATGGCGGCCGTCACCGGCGGTTCCGAGAAGCGGTACTACGACACCGACGGCAAGGTCATCTACAAGTCGAACCCGGTGGTGAAGGAAGCCTGGGACATCGCGGCGGAGGCCGCCGGGGCCGGGCTGACGGCCAAGCACCAGCAGTTCCAGAAGGGCTGGGACCAGGGCTTCGCCAACGGTCAGTTCGCCACCGTGTCCTGCCCGCCGTGGATGCTCGGCTACATCCAGGACAAGGCCGGCGACGCGGGCAAGGGCAAGTGGGACGTGGCGGCCGCACCGAAGCCCTCCAACTGGGGCGGGGCGTTCCTGACCGTTCCTGAGGCGGGCAAGAACAAGGAGGCCGCCGCGAAGCTGGCCGCCTGGCTGACCGCGCCCAAGCAGCAGGCCAAGTTCTTCGCCGAGCGCGGCAGCTTCCCGAGCGCCCAGGCGGCGTACGACATGCCCGAGGTGTCCGGGGCGAAGCACGCGTACTTCAACAACGCGCCCATCGGGACGATCTTCTCGACCGCCGCCAAGGGCGTGCCGGTGCAGATCCTCGGCCCGAAGGACCTCGTCATCGCGCAGAACCTCGCGGACATCGGCATGCTTCAGGTCGACCAGAAGGGCCGCTCGTCCGAGGAGGGCTGGAACGCGGCGGTGAAGGCGATCGACAACGCACTCGACCAGTGAGCGGACACCTGTGATGAGCAGCCCGAGCAGTCAGTCCGTCCAGGCCCCGTCCTCCCCCTCCGCCGAGGGGGAGGAGGGCGGGGCCGCCCGGCGCGCTTCCAAGGCCCCCGCGCACAGCGCGTGGCGCAGCCGCCGCTACCGCTGGGACATGAAGTTCAGTCCGTACGCCTATGTGGCGCCGTTCTTCGTCTTCTTCGTCGCCTTCGGTCTCTTCCCGCTCCTCTACACCGGCTGGGCGTCACTCCACCAGGTGGAGCTGACCGCGCCGACCGACATGAACTGGGTGGGGCTGAGGAACTTCAGCCGGCTGATGAGCGACGAGTTCTTCTGGAACGCGTTGCGCAACACCGTCACCATCGGCATCCTGTCCACCGTCCCGCAGCTGGTGATCGCCCTGGGCATCGCCCATCTGCTGCACTTCAAACTGCGCGGCTCCTCGTTCTTCCGGGTCGCGGTCCTGACCCCGTACGCCACGTCCGTGGCCGCGGCCACCCTCGTCTTCGTGCTCCTCTTCGGACGCGACTACGGAATGATCAACTGGGCGATCGGGATGCTCGGCATCGATCCCGTCGACTGGCAGAACGGCAACTGGACCTCGCAACTGGCCGTCTCCACCATCGTCATCTGGCGGTGGACGGGGTACAACGCGCTGATCTACCTGGCCGCCATGCAGGCCATCTCCCCCGACCTGTACGAGTCGGCGGAGCTGGACGGGGCCTCGCGCTGGCAGCAGTTCCGCCACGTCACGATCCCCTCGCTGCGGCCGACGATCCTGTTCACGGTGGTCGTTTCCACGATCGGCGCGACGCAGCTCTTCGGTGAGCCGTTGCTGTTCAGCGGCAGCGCGGGGGCCACAGGCGGCTCGGAACACCAGTTCCAGACGCTGGGTCTGTACCTGTACGAGCAGGGGTGGGTGAACCTGCACCTGGGCCGGGCCTCGGCCATCGCCTGGACGATGTTCCTGATCCTGGTGCTGATCGGGTTGGTCAACTGGCTGATCTCGCGACGCCTGACCAAGAGCGAGAAGGGATCGCGGTCATGAGCACGACGGCCGTACGAGAGGTGCGCGAGCCCGAGGACGCCGAGCCGAAGCGTGCCCGCAAAGGACGCGGGGGCCGTGGCAGCCGCGGGGTCCACCAGGCAGGGCGGCAGCGGTACGCGGGGAAGCTGACGTACGCGATCCTGATCGTCTTCACGGTCGGTTCGCTCTTTCCCCTGGTGTGGACGGCGATCGCCGCGTCCCGCAACAACACCCGGCTCGCGCAGACCCCGCCGCCGTTCTGGTTCGGCGGGAACCTGTTCAAGAACCTCGGTATCGCGTGGACCGACGCCAACATGGGCACGGCCCTGCTCAACACCACGATTGTGGCGGGCTCGGTCGCCCTGGGCACGGTGCTCTTCTCGACCTTCGCCGGCTTCGCCTTCGCCAAGCTGCGGTTCCGCTTCAAGAACCTGATGCTGCTGCTGGTGATCGGCACCATGATGGTGCCGCCGCAGCTCAGCGTCGTACCGCTGTACATGATGATCGCGAAGCTGGAGTGGACCGACCAGCTCCAGTCCGTCGTCCTGCCGACGCTGGTGAGCGCCTTCGGGGTGTTCTTCATGCGGCAGTACCTTCACGAGGCACTGCCGACCGAGCTGATCGAGGCGGCCCGGGTGGACGGGGCGAGCAGTATCCGGGTCATGTGGCACATCGTCTTCCCGGCGGCCCGGCCGGCGATGGCGGTGCTGGGGATGCTCACCTTCGTGATGGCCTGGAACGACTTCTTCTGGCCGATCATCGCCCTCACCCAGAACGGCAGTCCGACCGTCCAGGTGGCGCTGACCGGTCTCGGCCGGGGCTTCATCCCCGACCAGTCGGTGATCATGGCGGGCGCGCTGCTGGGCACCCTGCCGTTGCTGATCGCATTCGTGCTGTTCGGCAAGCAGATCGTCGGCGGGATCATGCAGGGCGCGGTCAAGGGCTGACCCGTATCTCTTCTCAACCACCTTTTCTCTTCCGGGAGTTGAACCATGCCTTCTGCTGCGAGCTTTCCGGCGGGCTTCCTGTGGGGCTCGGCCACCGCCGCCTACCAGATCGAGGGCGCGCCGCGCGAGGACGGCCGTACGCCGTCCATCTGGGACACCTTCAGCCACACCCCGGGCCGCACCGAGAACGGTGACACCGGGGACGTGGCCTGCGACCATTACCACCGGCGGGCCGAGGACGTCGCGCTGATGGCGGACCTCAACCTCAGCGCCTACCGCTTCTCGGTCTCCTGGTCGCGCGTCCAGCCGACCGGCCGGGGCCCTGCCGTCCAGCGCGGCCTGGACTTCTACCGCGGCCTGGTCGACGACCTCCTCGACCGCGGCATCACCCCCTCTCTCACCCTCTACCACTGGGACCTCCCCCAGGAGTTGGAGGACGCGGGCGGCTGGCCGGCCAGGGACACCGCCTACCGGTTCGCGGAGTACGCGGGGCTGGTCGCGGAGGCGCTGGGCGACCGGGTCGAGCTGTGGACCACGCTCAACGAGCCGTGGTGCAGCGCGTTTTTGGGGTACGGCTCGGGGGTCCACGCCCCGGGCCGCACCGACCACGTCTCGGTGCTGCGGGCCGCCCACCACCTCAACCTGGCCCACGGTCTTGGCACCCAGGCGCTGCGCGCATCGCTGCCGGCCCGGGCCCGTGTCGGCATCAGCCTCAACCCGAGCGTGGTCCGCCCGCTGACCTCCTCCGAGGCCGACGCGGACGCCGCCCGCAGGATCGACGCGCTCGCCAACCGGATCTTCTCGGGGCCGCTGCTGCACGGCGCGTACCCGCAGGACCTGCTCGCGGACACGGCGTCACTCACCGACTGGTCGTTCGTCGAGCCGGGCGACGAGGCTCTCGCCCACCAGCGCCTGGACATGCTGGGCATCAACTACTACACACCCGCGGTGGTTTCGCACGCCGCGGACCCGGACGCCCCGCGTTCGGACGGCCACGGCGCCAGCGACCACTCCCCCTGGCCGGCCGCCGAGAGCGTCGCCTTCCACCAGCCGCCCGGCGAGCGGACGGCGATGAACTGGTCGATCGACCCGTCGGGACTGTACGAACTCCTGGTGCGGTACGGGCAGGAGGCCCCCGGCACGGCGCTCTACATCACCGAGAACGGCGCCGCCTACGACGACAAGCCGGACGCGGAGGGCGTCGTCCACGACCCGGAGCGGATCGCCTATCTCCGGGCCCATCTGGCCGCCGTGCAGAAGGCGTTGGCGGTCGGGGCCGATGTGCGCGGCTACTTCCTGTGGTCGCTGATGGACAACTTCGAGTGGGCGTACGGCTACGGCAAGCGGTTCGGTGCGGTCCATGTGGACTTCGAGACGCAGGTCCGCACCCCGAAGTCGAGCGCACGGTGGTACGCGGAGGTGGCGCGGACGGGCGTGCTGCCGGAGGAGGAGGCTGCGGAGTAGCGGCCCGGGCGGGGCCGGGGGGGCGCGGTACGGGGGGGCGCACCCTCTCGGCGTACCCCTGGCCGCCCCCCGGCGTACCCCTGAGGGCTAGGCCTTCTTGCCCTGCTGCTGGGCGATCTTGTCCGTCATGTCGGTGGTCTCAGCGGCGGCCGGGGGCTGGGCGTCCACCTTCGTACCGAAGTCGGAGAACTCGATGACGGTGCGCGAGGTGGCCTTCTCCTGGGTGGCGGAGTCGGCGCCCTGGCCCTTGGGAACGGTCATCGTCATATCGATCTGCTGGCGACGGATCCGGCCCTCGTCGTCGATCCACAGCTCCATCGGCAGGGTCGGTCCGACCATCTTCTTCAGCTCGCTGCCGCCCTGGAGCTTGGAGACGTCCACCTTCACCTTGTAGTGCGTGGTGTTGGCGTCGCCGATCTTCTCCGTGCCAACCTTGCTGACGTCCTTGTCCATGATGTTCTTGGCGAAGGCGGTGTTCGCGGCAGGGTCGCTGACCTGGGGGTTGGAGCCGTTCTGGGTTCCGAGCTTCTTCAGGTCGACCTTGATCCAGGGCTTGCCACCGGAGTCCTTCTGCGCCTTCGGCGGGAGCTTCTGGTAGAGCACCTGGTCCACCACGCGCTGCTCGATCTTCTCGCCCTCGGCGGTGAGACTCATCGCGCTGGTACCGGACTTCAGGTCGAGCACGCCCTGGCCGTCCACCGAGACGGTCTTGCCCTGGCTGCTGACCTGGGTGCGCATCACCATCCTGGCGCTGCCCGCCTCGGTGGTCTTGTCCGAGGCCGAACGGACCGCGCTGGTCCCGTCCTCGGAGGCGCCGGGGCTCTTCGGCGCACCGGAGGACTCGGCGGACCTGGCCCCCGGATCCTTCTTGGTGTCGCTTCCACAGGCGACGAGTGACGTACAGGCGAGAACCCCCGCGATACCCAAGGCGCCCACCCGAAGACCGTTCTTGTCTCGCAACATGGTGTGTATTCCCTCCCTGAGGAAGCCGGCTTTTCGGCATCCTGTGGAGTTCTCGTGTGCCCCAGGTGTTTCTGATTACGCGAGGAATTTGGTCACTTTGTTCGGGTACTCGCCCCGGGAACGCAGATCATCGCAGGTCACAGAGTTCGCAGAATTCTCAGGAGGGGAAGCACCCATGTCGTCCTCGATCGTCGAGACCATTGACGTCAACGCCCCGGTGTCGGACAGCTGGGCACTGTGGAGCGATGTGACGCAGTGGCCCACCTTCCTCTCGCACGTCGAGCGGGTGGACCCGATCGACGCCAACACCTTCACCTGGTGGCTCTCGCTGCCGGGCGCCGACAAGGCCTTCACCGCCGAACTAACCGAGGTGGTGGCGGAGGACCGGATCGCCTGGAAGACCACGGCCGGCGTCAAGCACGCGGGCGTCGTCACCTTCCACCGCCTCAGCGCAACCACCAGCCGGGTCACGCTCCAGATCGAGTACGAGCCGCACGGCTTCATCGAACACCTCGGCGCACTCACCAACCTGGACAAGACCCTCACCAACTACGACCTCGGCCAGTTCAAGCGGCTGGTGGAGGACGCGGCGGCACATCACCTCACGTCGTGAGCGGGTGACCCCGTCCGGCCCTCTGGGGCGGGGTGAGGAAGTCCAGCAGCGCCCCGGCCAGTTCGGCCGGGGCGTCTTCCTGTACGAGGTGGCCGGCGCCCGCAACCGGTACGAACGCGGCGCCCGGGATGCGGGCCGCCAGAGCGCGTCCGCGCTCGGCCGGGATCCAGCTGTCGTCCTCACCCCAGCACACCAGGGCGGGCACGGTGATTTCGCCGTAGCGGCCCTCGATCTCGTCGGTCCAGCGCTGGTCGGACTGGGCGATCTGCCGGTAGAAGGCGGACTGCCCGGCCTCGGTGAGCCAGGGGGCGGCGAGCTGCTCGGCGACGGCCGGGTGGAGGCCCGGGGACGATGCGGTGCCGAGGTACTCCCGTACCAGCGCCGCGTGCAGATGAGGGGGCAACCGGTCGAACACGTCGGCGTGCTGACCGACCAGCCGGAAGAACGGGGAACCCCAGGGGGCGAGCGCGACCGGGTCGACCAGGGCGAGGCGGCGGTAGCGGGCACCGTGCAGGAGGTGGGCGCGCAGGGCGGTCGCGCCGCCGAAGTCATGGGCGACGACATCGGGCGGGGCGGGCAGCTGCCAGTGCCGGAGCAGGTCGGCGAAGACGCGCCCCTGGGCGCCGAGGGAGACGTCCTGGCCCTCGTACATCGCCGACTGCCCGTAGCCGGGCATGTCCCACACGTACACCTGGTGCCCGCGCGCGGCCAGGGTGCGGGCAAGCGCCCGCCAGACGTACGACGAGAACGGGGTCCCGTGGAGCAGCACCACCGGCGGGCCCGCCGGGTCGCCGAGGCGGGCCCAGCGCACTTCGCCGGAGGCGGTGGGGAAGGTGTGGTCGAGGCGCACGGTGCTCACTTCCTCGGGTGGGGCTTCTTCTCGGGGACACCGGCTGTCGGGGACGCCGGCTGTCGGGGACACCGGCTGCCGGGGACGCTGGTTGTCGGGGACACCGGCTGCCGGGGACGCTGGTTGTCGGGGACACAGTTGATCGGGGACGCCGGTCACTGCACGCAGAACTCGTTGCCCTCCGGGTCGGCCATCGTGACGTGGTGTGTACCCGGTTCCTGTACCTCGCGCAGCACCTTCGCGCCGAGCCCCTCCAGCCGGGTCACCGCCGCGTCCCGTCCTTCCGGGCCGAAATGCAGGTCGATGTGGAGGCGGTTCTTGCCCTGCTTGGGCTCGGGCACCTGCTGGAAGAGCAGCCTGCGTCCGAGTCCGATGCCGGTGAAGTCCTGGACGGGGTCCTCGGGGTGGCGGACGGCGGCCAGGGCGCGCCAGGCGCGGCCGCCGTCGGGGGTGGTGAGGGTCAGGTCCTCGGTGATCTGCCCGGCGGAGAGCAGCTGGTCGATGAGTGCGCCGTGTTCCTCGGTGACGTATCCGAGGGCCTGGGACCAGAAGGCGGTCTGGGCGTGGGGGTCGGCGCAGTCGACGACGAGTTTCCAGCCGACGGCGGGGGTGGGGTCTGCGGGCACGGCGGGCTCCAAGTGACACGGACCGGGGGCGAGTTGCGGCAGGAATTCCGTAACCAGTTATAGGGGTTACGACGGGATGCGGCAAGCACTTCGGGGGTGTGGAGCGGGAGTACGTCGTGCGGAGTGCGGTCCGGTGCGTCACCGGGAGCGGGGGTACGGGGGCCGTCTCAGGACGCGCCCGCGACCTTCCGGGCCGAGGGCCTCCGGCGGCGGACCACGCGGTGGCCCCGTCGTTCGCCCGTGCGGCCGCCGTGCAGCGCCAGCCAGACCCGGACCTCCGTGCCGCCGAGGACCGAGCGGCCGAGGCGGACGTCACCGCCGGTGGACTCGGCGACGCGGCGGACGATGTCGAGGCCCAGGCCGGTGGAGCCGGCCCGCTCGCCGCTGTTGCCGCGGGCGAGGGCGGCCTCGGGGTCGGGTATGCCGGGGCCCGCGTCGGAGACCAGGACGATCACGGCGTCCTCGCCGTTGTGGACGTCGAGGGAGAACGGGGTGCCCTCGGGGGTGTGCCGGAAGATGTTGCCGAGCAGCGCGTCCAGGGCGGCGGCCAGATCGGGGCGGGCGACCGGGATGCGGACCGGGCGATCCACCCCCGCGAGACGGACCTCGCGGCCCTCGTCCTCGGCGAGGGCGGACCAGAACGCCATCCGGTCGCGGATGACCTCGGAGGCGTCGCAGCCACCGGCCGGGGAGGTCGCGGGCTGGGTCTGCGGGCGCTGTTCGCGGGCGGTACGGATGATGATGTCGACCTCGCGCTCCAGCTGCTCGACGGCGGCGCGGGTCTGATCGGCGGCGGGGCCCTCGCCGAGGGAGGCCGCGTTGAGGCGCAGCACGGTGAGCGGGGTGCGCAGCCGGTGGGACAGGTCGGCGGCCAGTTCGCGTTCGTTGGCCAGGAGCTGGACGACCTGGTCCGCCATCGAGTTGAACGCGACGGCGGCGGACTTGAGTTCGGTGGGGCCGTCCTCGGGGACGCGGGCGCCGAGCCTGCCCTCGCCCAGGTCCTGGGCCGCGCCCGCCAGCCGCTGGGCGGGCTGGACCATCCGTACACCGAGACGGTCGGCGACCGCCACCGAACCGACGATCAGCGCCAGACCGACGCCCGCCAGGACCAGCCAGGCGGTGCCGACCCCGTTGCTGACGCTCTCCTCGGGGACGAAGACCTCGACGACCGCGATGCTGCCGCTGGCGAGGGCCGTCGGCTGGAGCAGGACGGAACCGCCGGGGGCCTGCGCGGTGTACGCGCGGCCGATCCGCCGGGTGGCCGCCACGTCCGCGACCGAGGCACGGCGGGTGCCGACCTCCTGCGCCTGCACGCCCCTGTCGGTCTCGCGCACGGCGGGCAGATGGATCGCCATCCAGCCCTTGCCGCCCGGCTCGGTGATCGCGATCGCCCGTTCCAGCTCCTCGCGGTCGGTGGTGATGGAGAGGGTCGGGCCGATGGACGCCGCCTGCCGTTCCGCGCCGGAGAACGCGCGGTCCTCCGCCATCTCCTTGATGACCAGCCCGAGCGGCACCGCGAAGGCCACCACGACCATCGCCGTGACGGCCAGGCACACCTTGACCAGCGCCCACCTCACCCGAGGGCACCCGGTGGTTCGAGCTTCACTCCGACCCCCCGAAGGGTGTGCAGATAGCGGGGGTTGGCGGCGTTTTCACCCAACTTGCGACGGAGCCACGACAAATGCACATCAATAGTCTGGTCGTCGCCATAGCTCTGCTGCCAGACCTCTGCGAGAAGTTCCTTGCGCGGTACGACCACCCCGGGCCGACCCGCAAGGAAAGTGAGCAGGTCGAACTCCCGCCTGGTCAGATCCAGTCGGATGCCGTCGAGTTCGGCCTGCCGGCGCAGCGGGTCGATGGCCAGCCCGCCCACCCGGATCTCCCGCGGCGGCGGCTCGGCGCCCGCGGAGGCCCGCGAGCGGCGCAGTACGGCCGCCATCCGCGCGGACAGGTGCTCCACCGAGAAAGGTTTCGTCAGATAGTCGTCGGCGCCGTCGTTCAACAGCCGTACGATCTCCGCCTCGTCGTCCCGCGCGGTGGCGATGATCACCGGTACGTCGGTGATTCCGCGCAGCATCTTCAGCGCCTCGGACCCGTCGAGGTCCGGCAGACCGAGGTCCAGGATCACCACGTCGAAGCGGAAATGGGCGACCTCGCGCAGCGCCTCCAGGGCCGTTCCGACGCTCCGCACGGTGTGCGAGGCCTCGGTCAGGTGCCGGATGAGGGCGGAGCGCACGAACTGGTCGTCCTCGACCACGAGCACACTTGCCATGGAACGGCACCGTACGCCATTCGGCCCCCCGGCATCCCCGGGGGCGGCGCCTCCCCTCTCCTCCCCGTGGGACAGCGGTGGTGCGCGTGGGGCAGGATGGCGTGAATGCGACGAGGACTCATACATTCCGGTGCCTGGCTGCTCGCCACCGGCGCAGCGGTCACCCTGTCGTGGTGGGGCGTGCACACGGTGATGGCCGGGACCGCGTACGACCCGCCGCGCGCCCTGCCGATCCCTTCCGGCCGCTCGCTGCCCGCCATGGGGAGCGGCGACGGTACGGCTCAGTCGGCGAGCCCGCAGTCCTCCTCCACCCACCGCCCCTCGCGGACCCCGACCGCGGAGAAGCCGTCCCCTTCGAAGACGCCGGCCGGCCGCACCCCACCGCGGTCCCCCTCCCGCACCCCCGCCCTGCCCGCCTCACCCAAGCCGTCCGGCCAGGTCAAGGTGGTCAACACGGAGGCGGGCCGGGTGGTCTTCTCCATGGGCAAGGACTCGGCCAAGCTGGTGTACGCGATTCCGGCCGCCGGGTGGGCGATGCAGGTGTGGAACAACCCGTCGTGGATCCGGGTGGAGTTCACCGCGGGCGCGGCGAAGCTGTCGGTGTTCTGCACCTGGCACGACCATCCGCCGGCGGTCGAGATCATCAAGTCCTGAGGCGATGTGCGTCGCTTGGACGCGTGCGCACACGCGCGAACAACCCTCTTACGGATTACGTCACTTGACGCCAGTCACGTGCCGCTGCGTCACTTGAATACGGACGACGGCGGCATCGGCGAGGGCCGGGCGCGCGCGTCCGTCACGGCCGTCGCTCCCCCGGTGAAGTCGGCCAGGTCCCGCCCGTGCTCGACCCGCCCGGGGTGCGGGTCGGTAGCCACCCGCCGGGTCCACTCGGCGAGCGGCAGGGTCAGTTCGGAGCCGAGGAGTACGGCGTTCCCGAACCGCTTGCCACGCAGTACGGCGGGGTCGGCGGCCAGTGCCAGCTGCGGGAACACGACCGCGGCGGTGGCGATCTGGCCGCGCAGATGCGCCAGCGGGGGGCCGTCGGCGAGATTCGCGGCGTAGTGCCCCTGCGGCTTCAGCACCCGCCGTACGTCGGCGAGGAACTCGGCGCTGGTGAGATGGGCCGGGGTGCGGGCCCCGCTGAACACATCCGCGATGATCAGGTCCGCCCAGCCGTCGGGCAGCTTCGCCAGCCCCTCGCGGGCGTCCGCGCCGCGCACCCTGATCCGGGCATTCGGGTCCAACGGCAGCTCACGGCGCACCAGTTGGGCGAGCGGCCCGTCGATCTCCACGACCTGCTGGGCGGAGCGGGGGCGGGTCGCGGCGACGTATCGCGCCATGGTGAAGGCGCCACCGCCGAGGTGCAGCACCTGAAGCGGCTGCTTGGGCGGGGCGATCAGGTCGACGATGTGACCGAGGCGGCGCTGGTACGCGAAGTCGAGATGGGCGGGGTCGTCGAGGTCGACGTGCGACTGGGGCGCCCCGTCCAGCAGCAGCGTCCAGCCCCGGGGGCGGTCCCGGTCGGGTATCAGCTCGGCGAGACCGCCGTCGACCTTCTCGACGACCGCCTCGGGGGAGGATGCGCGGTCACGCCGCCTGCTGGTGCTCTTCTTCGCCACTTGGCCAGTATCGGGGCGAGGGGCGGAGGTGGCCTGGTGGGGGTCCCACTCCTGGTGGGCCCCCTGGTGGCCCGGCGTGCGCGGGGGCGCCGTCGTCGCCGTGCCACCCCCGGCCCGCTGGGCGCCGGGCCGGCGCCCCCCGCCGGCCGCTGTCGGGCGCCCCCGTCAGCGGCAGCGGTCCGCCGCCTCGATCAGCCTGGCCGCCTCGCCCAGCGCCCGGCGCAGCACCATGGGGTCGGTGACGTGATCCGTGTCCGTGGGGGGCAGCAGCCAGCCCGTGCCGTTGACCGGAGGCTCGGGAACCGGAGGAGCGGACTCCGGGGCGCCTGCGGGCCTGCCCGCCGCGACCGGCGTGGGGCCGCCCGCGTCCCCCGGACCGCCCGGCCCCGGGTTCCCGAAGGAGACGCCCCGTCCCAGTGTCTGCGTACACGCGCTCCCCGGCAGGTCCCAGCAGTCCGCCGTGCCCGGCGGTACCAGGAAGCCGAGCGTGTCGCACGGTCCGTCGTGCAGGACCGGTCCGACTGTGGGCCCGGCCGCCAACGTCTCCGCCCCCGCCGCGCCGGACCACATCGAGGTGGCCGCCGCGCGCTGCAGGATGTCGACCGCCTCCAGTCCCTGCCGGGCCGGCACCGTGACCAGGTCCAGCGGTTCGGCGGGGCCCGGCGCCCGGCCATGGTCGGGGGCGGGGCTGAAGTCGTGGGTGGGCCTGTGCTGGGCGGTCGAGGTGCGGGGGGCGGCGGTCGCGCGGGGCGCCGGGCCCGTCGAGGTGGGTGGTGCGGAGTCGCGCGGAACACATGTCGCCGCGGGCTGCGGGCTGGCTTCCACGATCTCCGTGCCGGCCTCCAACAAGGGAATCCTCCTCGTTCGGGAGGGAGCCGCACCCCCTCCGTCCCCTGTCAACGCGGCGACGGCGTCAACGGCTACGGCAACGCGTCGCCGCAAAGGATGGCAGTTCATGGCAGATCACGGATGAGATATCCGGTTTGTAGGCAAACTCCGCGTGTTCAACCCGTCACAGCCGGTACGTTCGTGCCCCGTCCGGGGTCAGAGCCTGCTTCGTCACGCATCCGCCCCGGCAGCACCATCCGCCAGAGAGGGCCAGGCCATGGCGTCGTCACCCACGAATCTTCGGCCGACCGAACCGAACCTCGCCTTCCGGGCTCTGCGGGGACACCGCTCGCCGGGGGAGTTCGCCGCCGCGGTGCGCAGGGCCGCCCGCGAGATCAATGAGCAAGTGGCCTGCGACGCCCGGTACATCGGGCGGGTGGAGGCCGGCGAGATCCGCTGCCCCAACTACGCGTACGAGCGGGTCTTCCTGCACATGTTCCCCGGCCTGACGCTGACGGAACTCGGGTTCACCGCCAGGGAGGCGGTACGGGGACGGAGGGCGCGCAAAAGCGTCCAGGCGCCCGTACCGCACCCCGGTACACCAAGCCCCGG
Organism: Streptomyces sp. NPDC051561; assembly: GCF_044454195.1. Taxonomy (NCBI): domain Bacteria; kingdom Bacillati; phylum Actinomycetota; class Actinomycetes; order Kitasatosporales; family Streptomycetaceae; genus Streptomyces; species Streptomyces sp. NPDC051561. The sequence continues at coordinate 23,890 of NZ_JBITDM010000021.1, forward strand.
TACGCCGCGGTTCGGTGCACCGCCCGGTGACGCGCCCGGCCGAACCACCATGTCCCATATCGACGAGGAGAGCGACGTGCTGCGTCGCGCATTCATGACGAGCGGCTCCGCCACCGTGGCGAGTGCCGCCACGCTCGGCTCAATGGGCCCCGCCCGGGCGGGTACGCCCGGACATCCGAGGCACCAGGATCATTCGATCACCATGCCGGGGCCGGGACCGGCCCCCTCATGGCGACGGGGCGGCGAGAGCGAGGCCTTCGCGGTGGAGGGGGCGGTGCGGCAGATCCGGCTGCTCGACGACCGGCACGGCGCCGACGCGCTCTACCGGCACGCCAACAAGCCCCTCCAGGCGGCGTACGCCCTGCTCGACGCGGGGACGGTGCGCCGCACGGTCTCCGACAAACTGCACTCCGGCGCGGGTGAACTGGCGCTGTCGGTGGGGTGGCTGGCGCACGACTCGGGGCGGTTCGACGAGGCGCGCTCGCACTACGCGGAGGCGCTGGCCACCGCACGGGTGGCCGGGGACGGCGGACTTGAGGCGCACGCCTTCTGCAACATGGCGTTCCTGGCCAGGGACGCGGGCCGGCCGCGCGAGGCGCTGCGGTCGGCGCAGGCCGGGCTGCGGGTGGCGCGCGGGCTCGGCTCGATGCGGCTGATGTCCCTGCTGACGCTGCGCGAGGCGGGGGGCTGGGCCGCGCTCGGCGACCGTACGGCCTGCGTCGAGGCGCTGGTGCGGGCCAAGTCGCTGTTCCAGTGCGGGGCTTGTGACGACGACCCCGAGTGGATGTCCTTCTTCGGGCCCGCCGAACTGGCCGGTCTGGAGGCGCAGTGCTGGTCGGCCCTGGGCAACTGGCGGCGGGCCGCCCGGTACGCGCACCGGGCGGCCGAACTCCAGGACCCGCACTTCGCCCGCAACCTGGCGCTCTACAACGCCGAACTCGCCGACGACCTCGCCCGCTCCGGCGTCCCCGACGAGGCGGCGGCAGTCGGCCAGCGGGTCCTGGACCTGCTCGAACAGGTCCAGTCCTCCCGGGTGCACACCATGCTCGCCGGGACGATCCGCACCCTGCTGCCGCACCGGCGCTCACCGGAGATCGGGGCGTTCCTGTCCCGGCACGCGAATGTGGTGCGGCGGGGCTGAGGGCCTGCCTTCCGGGGGACGCGATTCCCGGGCGGGGACGGGGATCCTGGATCTCGTGCGGGCCCCTGGCGGTCTCAGGCCTGGGCGTCGAGGTGGCCGGTGTCGTTCCAGCGCTCGACGGCCGGTTCGCCGTACGCCCAGCCGAGGACCGAGAGCGAGGTCGGCTCCAGGCGGATGTGCGCGCCGAAGCCGATGCCGAGGCCCAGCCAGCGGGCGCCGATGGAGCGCAGCACATGGCCGTGCGCGAAAACCAGGACGTCGCGGTCGGCGGAGCGGGCCCACTCGATGACCCCGTCCACGCGGGCGGTGACATCGGCGAGGGTCTCGCCGTCCGGGGCGCCGTCCCGCCAGATCATCCAGCCCGGCTGCTGCGCGTGGATCCGGTCCGGAGTGAGGCCCTCGTAGGCGCCGTAGTCCCACTCCATCAGGGCGTCCCAGTTCTGCGCGCGGTCGCCGAACCCGGCGATGTCGCAGGTCTCGCGGGCGCGGACCAGGGGGCTGGAGCGGACCTCGACGCCGGGGAGGCCGTTCCAGGGGGCGCGGTGCAGGCGTTCGCCGAGGAGCCCCGCGCCGCGGCGGCCCTCTTCGAGCAGCGGGATGTCCGTCCGTCCGGTGTGCTTTCCGGACAGCGACCACTCCGTCTGACCGTGCCGGGCCAGCAGGATGCGGGGTGCCATGGCGTTCTCTCCCTGGGCGCTGAGCGATATGGGGTGCGAAAAGATGAATCGATATGAGGTGAAGCATCCGGTTTGAGGTCCGGCGCTTCCCATCATCGCCCACGGGCGGAAACTGCGGATGCGGGGGTGTTGTCAGTGGCGGATGCGAGACTTCCGAGGGTGAACGCATCCCTGGGCAGCGGACCCGAACCCACACCTCCGCACGCACAAGGTCAGCACCTGGGCGAAAGGGCTGTTCCGGTCCGGCAGCGGCTGGCCGAACTGCGCGGTCCGACCGTCGCCCCGCACCCGCTGGACGCCCGCGCGCTGGCCGCGCTGGCGGCCAATCCGGGGTGTGAGCGGCGGGCTCTGCTGGACGGGGCGGGGGTGAACAAGGCGGTCCTTGCGCAGGCGCTGGGCTCGCCCGCGCCCTTCGGGCAGTCCCAGTTCGCGTTCATGCGCGGCAACGCGTTCGAGGCGCGGGTGAAGTCGGACGGGGGTACGGAACTGCTGCGGCTGCTCGGTGTCGAGGACCCGGCCGGGGCGCTGACCCCGGACGTCTCGGCGGCGGGCCCCGAGGGACGTACGGCGCGGACCGCGCTCGCACTGCGGGAGGCGACGGCGGCGAAGGCGTGGACGCTGCTGGACCACCCGATGCTGGCGCTGGAGGTGGCGGGTACGCCGGTGTATCTGGAGCCGGACGCGGTGGTGGTCCATCCGGACGGGCACTGGACGGTGGTGGAGATCAAGTCCTTCCCGATGCTGGACGGTTCGGCCGACCCGGCGAAGGTGGGGGCGGCGGCCCGGCAGGCGGCGGTGTACGTGCTGGCACTGGAGCGGGTGGCCGCGCAGGTGGCGGGGGCGGAGGTGGGGCACCGGGTGCTGCTGGTCTGCCCCAAGGACTTCTCGAACCTGCCGACCGGGTCCGCGGTGGACGTACGCAAGCAACTGTCTGTGACACGGAGGCAGTTGGGCCGGATGCGGAGGGTGGAGGAGCTGGCCGCGGCACTGCCGCCCGGGACCACCTTCGATCCGGCGTGCGGGCCGGAGGAACTGACGGAGGCGGTCTCCGCGGTGGACGCGGCGTATGCGCCGGAGTGCCTGGCGGCTTGCGAGTTGGCGTTCCACTGCCGTGAGCAGGCGCGGGACGCGGGGGCGGTGGAGTCGCTGGGGCGGAGTGTGCGGGGCGAGTTGGGGGGGCTGACGACGGTCGAGGCGGTGCTGGACGCGGCCCAGGGGCGCGCGGGGGATCCGTCGGATCCGACGGTGGCGGCGTTGCGGCGGGCGGCGGGGCTTCGGGCGGAGGTGCTGGGGCCGGCGGGGCGGTCCTAGGAGGGCGGGGTTACGGGGGCGGGGCGGGAACGAGGGGGCGGCGTCCGCCGGGGCCGCCCCGCGCCCACCCGTCCCGCCCCTTGAGGGCGGCACCAGCGCCCACAGGGCCACGTGGGGCTGTGTCCGGCACCAGTGCGACAGGGCTCCCGGTAACAACTCCACCCCACCTCACCCTCGGTAAGAGGAAGGACCCGGATCCACTTCATGTCCCTCATCAACACGCTTGCGCGGCTCGAAGCCACTCGTAGTGGGCGCGCGCAGGTGCTTGCGACTGTCCGGCATCGGCATCTGTCCGAGCGGCCGATGGTGGTCGTGCCGCTGACCACGGCGGGCGAGGCCGGGGCGCCGCTCGGGGCGCTGGTCGGGACCGACCGGGACAAGCCCCGGCTGCTCGCCGTCGCCCAGCCCCGCGATCGCGACCTCCGCTTCGCGTTCCTCGCCGAGCTGGCCGAGGCCGTCCTGCCGTACGTCGACTCCTATGCGGACCACGTCGAGCCCGCCGAGCGCAACGAGACCGACCCGGAGACCGGCAAGCGCGTCAAGGTGGAGGTCGAACTCTGTCTGGACGCACCCCAGTTGATCGTCCCGAGCCGGGCCGGTATCGACTACCTCCGCCTCCTCGGCCGCTCCACCCGCTTCCGCCGCACCGCCGAACAGGACCCCGACACCCCCTACCCGGCCCCTCCCCACATCCCCCTCCTCGGCCGCTGGCTCACCCACTACGGCGAGCGCGCCCGCGTCCCCGGCGCCTCCCTCCTCCTCGCCGCCACCGACCTCCTCGCCCGGCACTGGGCGACCGGCCAGAGCAGCCTGGAGGACCTGCACCTGGGCGCGCTGCTGGCCTGGGTCGACCCGCCGGAGGGCGAGAGCGGCACGGACGCCGCCCGCCGCGCCGAGACCGGCAGGGACGAGCACGGGCAGCTCCTGTGCCCGCCGGCCGGACCCGCCACCGACCCCGCCTTCGACAACCACCTCCTCGCCCCGGCCATCGACGCCTACGACCTGGCCCGCAAGAACCTCGCCGCCGCCGAGGACGGCGAGTCCGCCGATCTACGCCTGGGTCAGCTCACCGCCGCCGAACGCCACATCCGCGACCTCCTCGCCGCCCAGCTCCTCCCCACCTGGCACGCCACCTGGCGCTCCCTCGACCTGCTGCGCACCCTCCCCGAGGGCCCCCGCGCCACCGCCCGCTGGGACCGCGACCGCTGGTCGTTCACCGGGCACCGCGACCGGGTCCGTGCGGGCGAGCCCCCGCAGCCCGCGATCGACAACGCCGTCGGCGCCGCCCAGAAGCTCGCCGCCCGGGAGACCGAACAGGGTCGGCTGGAGGCCCAGGAGGCACTCGACGATCCGCTCGTCATGGCCTCCCGGCGACTGGCCGGAGAGGCCTTCACCAGCGAGGTCATCGACGTCGAGATGACCTGGACCGAGACCAGGCGCCCCAGCCCCCGTCCCCTCGTCACCGTCACCACCGACGATTCTCCGCAGCTCGCCGACGAGGGCGTGAAGGTGTTCCGGGCGACGGACGACGGCAAGTCGCAGCACGCCGAGTTCGTGACCCGGACGCCCGGCGGCGCCCTGGTGCTGCGCGTCCTCAACGGGATGGGCCGCTCCAAGGACCCCGCCCCCGGCACCGTCCCCGAGCGCGGCGACCGCATCTGCTGGACCCTCTTCGAGCACGACCAGCGCGGTGGCCCCCAGCTCCCCGACCCACAGGACACCCCGTGGACCCACGGCGGGCCGCCGGACGCCGAAGCCGCCGCCCGGCCCCTCCCCGTATCCGCGGAGCACCCCGAGGACATCCTGTGAACCGCCCCTCCCCGTACTCCGGCCCCGACTTCGACCCCGGCGCCGAGGCCGCCCGGGCGACCGCCGCGATCCTGCACGACACCCTGCACGGCACCCACCGGGGTGTGGTCGTGGACTCCCCGCCCGGAGCCGGCAAGTCCACCCTGGTGGTCCGTGCCGCCCTCGAACTGGCAGCCGCCGGGCGCCCGTTGATGGTCGTCGCGCAGACCAACGCGCAGGTCGACGACCTGGTCCTGCGCCTCGCCGAGAAGCAGCCGGACCTCCCCGTGGGCCGCCTGCACAGCTCGGACTCCGACCCGTACGACAAGGCGCTCGACGACCTGACCCAGGTGAAGAAGTCCGCGAAGGCGGCCGATCTCGCGGGACTCGACATCGTGCTGTCGACGGCGGCGAAGTGGGCCCATGTCAAGGGTGTCGAGCCGTGGCGGCACGCGATCGTGGACGAGGCGTACCAGATGCGCTCGGACGCGCTCCTCGCCGTGGCGAGCCTCTTCGAGCGGGCGCTGTTCGTCGGCGACCCCGGCCAGCTCGACCCGTTCTCCGTCGTCGGCGCCGACCAGTGGGCCGGGCTGGCCTACGACCCGTCCGCGAGCGCGGTCTCCACCCTCCTCGCCCACAATCCGGAGCTGCCGCAGCACCGGCTGCCGGTGTCCTGGCGGCTGCCGGCCTCGGCGGCGCCGCTGGTGTCGGACGCGTTCTACCCGTACACGCCGTTCCGCAGCGGCACCGGTCCCGGGGACCGGCGGCTGACCTTCGGTGTTCCGTCGGACGGGTCGGCGGTGGACCGGGTGGCCGACGAGGCCGCGCACTCCGGGTGGGGTCTGCTCGAACTGCCCGCCCGGCACACCCCCCGCACCGACCCGGAGGCCGTCGGGGCGCTGGCTCTGGTCGTACGACGTCTGCTCGACCGGGGCGGGGCCGCGGTGAGCGAACGCTCCGCCGACCCCACGCCCCTCACCGCGGACCGCATCGCGGTCGGCACCGCCCACCGCGACCAGGCGGCGGCGGTACGGGCCGCGCTGGCCGCACTCGGCGTCACCGGCGTCGCGGTGGACACCGCCAACCGCCTCCAGGGCCGCGAGTTCGACGTCACCGTCGTTCTCCACCCACTGTCGGGCCGCCCCGACGCGACGGCGTTCCACCTGGAGACCGGGCGGCTGTGCGTCCTCGCCTCGCGTCACCGTCACGCGTGCATCGTGGTGTGCCGGGAGGGCGTCGGGGAGCTCCTCGACGAGCATCCGTCGACGGAGCCGGTGCAGTTGGGTGTGACGGTGAAGTTCCCTGACGGATGGGAGGCGAACCACTCCGTGCTGGAGCACCTTTCGGAGCATCGGGTGCGGTACCGGTAGCCGGCGGCACGGCGCGGGGTGCGTTCCGCACCCGTCAATGCCCACTTGCGCCGACCCGGACAATGGAGGGTGGCCATTCGCCCCCAGGGTGGCCGAGAGAGGGAGGAACGACACATGGCGGAGACCGAGCGGCCCGAGCGGCGGCTGCGACCCGTGCCGCTGCTCTTCGAACCCGAGGAGGCGGCCGCCGATCCCGAGCACTTCTTCGATCTGGAGTCGATCGAGGACCCGAGGGAGCTGCTGTCCCGGGCCACCGAGCTGACGCTGGCGTTCCGGGCGGCCACCGACCGGGCGGTCGAGTTCCAGGCGATCGCGGCGGCGCAGCTCGCGGATCCCAAGCGGTTCGACCGGCTGACACCCGCGGACATCGCCGAGCGTGCGGCCTGGACCGAGGACTACGCGATGAAGATGGTCGACTTCGGACGCGATCTGCTGCGCTGCCAGCCGCCGAAGTAGGGCGGGGAGGAAGTTCCCGGGAAGAGCACCCGGGGAGGGGCTTGAGGAGGGGCTCCGGGGAGGGGCTTCGAGAGGGGGCTCCGGGCAGGGGCCGCGAGGGCAAGCGCCACCGGAGAAAAGCGGCTGGCATATGCGCGAGCGGCAAGATACTCCCCCGCACCCCGCCTTGTCCCGGTTTCCGGCAACTCACAGAAACGGAACCCTTACCCCCCGTAGACCTGGGTGTATGACCACTCACGCCCCCACACCCGCGGCCCCCCGGTACAGCCACTCGCAGAGCAGCCCGCTCGACCACGTCACCTCCCCCGGTGCCGCCTGGCTCGTCTCCGCGTCCTCGTATCCGCGTTCCACCCTGTCGGCCTGGGAGGCGCGCCCCACCGCGCCTGCCGTGCTGCCCTGCGGGACCGTCTTCGACGTGGTCAACGTGCCCGCGGTCTTCGGGCGCCGGATGCTCGACGCGCTGTGGGCGGAGGGGCCGGGATCGGGGCCGGTGGCCGTGCAGCAGGGGCGGATGCTGCTGTTCGCCTCCCCCGGCACCGCCCAGCGGCTGCCGGCCCTGCTGGAGTGGGAGCCCCGTGCCGACGACGTACCGCCGTTCCTGTGTCACGGGACGGGCGACGCGGTGACCGTGCCGGCGCTGGCGCCCGGGGCGGGCAAGGGACCGCGCTGGGTGGTGGCGCCGGATGTGCGCCATCCCTGGCTGCCGGGGGCGGAAGTGCTGTTCTGGGCGTGCGTGCGGGCGTCGCGGTTATCGATTTTTCCTCCCGCCGATCAGGGTGCTAATGTCTACGACGTCAGCAGGCGCCGCTAGCTCAGTTGGTTAGAGCAGCTGACTCTTAATCAGCGGGTCCGGGGTTCGAGTCCCTGGCGGCGCACAGACGGAAAAAGCCCCCGAGCTTCGGCTCGGGGGCTTTTTCGTGTGTCTGTACCCACACCGGGTGCTACGTCGCCGGGGGTGGCGAGCCCGTCGTGACCTGCACCACCCATCCCCCCGAGCCGGTCCGGTCGGCGACCTTCACCCGGGTGTTCTGGTCGGTGACCGTGTACGTCTCGCCGACGCCGAGCGGGGCGTCCGCCAGCGGCGGGTAGACCGAGCGGTCCCAGCAGGCCTCGGTGCGCGGGTGGGTGTCGACGACCTCGATGGGGCCGCCGCCGGAGGCCGTGCCGTTGCGCACCCGGTAGATCAGTACGCCCTGGACGCACGCGCCACGGTCGTTGCCCGAGACGCCGCGGGCCTCGATGGCGAGCGCGGTGTTCTCTCCCGTGCGCACGACGGCGAGGCGGGTGCCGCCGCGCTGGCCGTCGCGCGGGGCGGGCGCGGTGAGCGGGTCCATGGTGAGGCGGGTGGTGGTGCCCCAGGGGACGCAGGCGACCTGGTCGCGGGCCAGCCAGCCGAGCTTCCACTTGTGCCAGCCGAACGGTTCGGGGGCGAGCCCGAACTGGCTGCCCATGACGTCCCAGTCCCCCACATGGGTGTCCCAGTCGCCCTTGCCGTCGGTGGGGCGGTGGTAGAGGTCGGGGAGGTCGAAGACGTGGCCGGTCTCGTGGGCGAGGACGTTGCGGTCCGGCGGGTGCTTCTCGAAGACGGTGACGATGCGGCGGATGTCGGTGTTGTCGGCGCGCAGCGGGGTGTCGAAGTTGACCACCTTGGTGGCGTCGGAGTCCACGCCCGGGGCGTCCGGGTCGGCGACCAGATAGACGATGTCGTACTTCGAGAAGTCGACCTGTCCGTCGGCGGCGGCCACCGCGTCGCGGAGGTAGGCGCTGCGCCGCTCGGCACTCCAGTCGCGCTGTATCGCGTACGTCGTGGAGTCGGCCGGCATCCGGATCCAGTTCTTCAGGGCGTGCGGCCGCAGGCTGAACTTGCCGTAACTGGCGCGCTGGAAGAATTGCTCGGTGGCCGGGAAGTGGTCGGCGGCCAGCTCCTGGGGGGTGGTCAGGGGCTCGGAGTCCGGGAAGGACAGGAAGACCATGACGGCACTGAGGCTCTTCACCGGCTGCGGATAGCTGTCGTTCCAGGTGTCGACGCCGAGGGAGTGGTGGGCGGAGGTACGGGGCAGGGCGCACTGCCCGACCGGCTGGTCGGCGGCGACGGCCGGCCCCGCGACCAGTCCGGTGGCGGCGAGCGCGGCGAGCGAGGTGAAGAACGCCGCCGTACTGCGCAGCCGGACCCTGGAACCTCCGAGCCCACTGCCGCCGAACGCGCCCCCGCCGGGCGTCGACCCTCTGTTCGTTCCTGGCTTCGGTGGCTCTCCCGGCGTCAACTGACCCTGCACTTGGACCTCCGGCTCCTCCCGGTCGTCCGGGCGCGGAATTCGCAACACCTCACCCACGTTGGTGGGTTTTCGGTGGATACGCCCTGTTCCAGTGCGCCACTCGGGTGCCCGGGGCAACCTGCGGCGACACCCCGGTGGATCACAGAAAGTCACAAACGGTCAGGAGGGTGGCAGGTCAAGGCACACCCGCGCAGAAACGATCGACCAGAGAGGGGCGCGCACCCGGCGGCCCCGAACCGGAGCGGGATTCGGCGGTGACGGAGCTGGATCGGCCGTTGCGGCAGCCTCTATGATCGGCACACTTTCCCGCGTGGAATCCGCCCCAGGGCAGCGGATTCGACCTCGCTTCCGCTCGGTTCCCCGTTGATTCGTCCGACCGGCCGACGTTCGGCCACGACCTTCCCCACCGACCCGCAGGACCGCCAACATCAGGACCCCGACATCACCCGACGACACCTGTACGACTCAATCGCCCGGGAGCACACGGTGAGCGGAATCCCCGAAGAGTCCGGTTCAGGCTCAGACCTCGTCCCGCCCGTCCCGCACATCCCGCCCTTCGTCACACAGCGTCACGCCGAGGTCGTACGGGACGACGCGGACGCACGCGACTACCGGGCCGCCTTCCGGGCGGCCCAGCTGGCAATGGCCCTGGTCACCCCGGGTGGGACGGTGATCGCCGCCAATCGCGCACTGGGTGCGCTGCTCGGCGCCGATCCGGCCGAGCTGCCCGGTACCGAGGCGGCGGAGCTGGTGGATCTGGCGGCCGACGCACGCACCTGGCACGCGTACCGCGAGGTGCTCGACGGGCGGCGGACCCGGTTCCGCTGCACCCGGCGGCTCAAGCACCGCGACGGTCACGTGCTCTGGGTGGAGGCCGGCCTGGCCCCCGTACCGGACAGCGAGAACGTCCTTCTCTCCCTGTCCGACATCAGCGACTGGCGCGAGCTCCAGGCCCGGCTGCGGCATCTCCAGATGCACGACCCGGTGACCCGGCTGCCCAACCGGGCGCTGTTCTTCGAGCGGCTCTCCGCGGCGCTGGAGTCCTCGTCGTACGAACGCGGCGGGACCGGCCGGATCGGGCTCTGCTATCTCGACCTGGACGGGTTCAAGGCGGTCAATGACACGCTCGGACACCGGGTCGGCGACCGGCTGCTCACGGCGGTGGCGACGCGGCTGACCCGGTGTGCGGACGAGGCGGGGCGCGGCCCGGGCGGCGGGCATCTGGTGGCGCGGCTCGGCGGTGACGAGTTCGCGCTGCTGGTGGAGGACTCGACCGGCACCGAGCAGCTCACCGATCTCGCGCAGACCGTGCTGACGTCACTCCAGCAGCCGTTCGACCTGGCGGGGCAGCGGCTGTCCGTCTCCGCCTCGATCGGGGTTCTGGAGCGGCCCGCGGCGGGTGCGACGGCGACCGGGCTGATGCAGGCCGCGGACACCACGCTGTACTGGGCGAAGGCGGACGGCAAGGGCCGCTGGACGCTCTTCGACCCCGAGCGCAACGCCCACCGGATGACCCGGCAGGCCCTCTCCTCCACCCTGCGGCCCGCCCTGGAGCGCGGAGAGTTCGTGCTGGAGTACCAGCCGCTGGTGGATCTGGAGGGCGGGCTGGTGCAGGGGGTGGAGGCGCTGGTGCGGTGGCGTCATCCGCAGTTCGGGACGCTGGCGCCGAATCGGTTCATCTCCATCGCCGAGGAGGACGGCTCGATCGTCCAGCTCGGCCGGTGGGTGCTGCGGACTGCCTGCCGGCAGGCGCGGCAGTGGCAGCAGGATCACCCGGGCACCGCGCCGCTCTTCGTGTCGGTGAATGTGGCGGTGCGCCAGGTCTGGGACTCCGACCTGGTGGGCGACGTGGCGGAGATCCTCGAAGAGACCGGGCTGGCACCGGAATTGCTCCAGCTCGAACTGACCGAGTCGGCGGTGATGGGATCGGCCGGACGGCCCTTGCAGGCCCTCCAGGCGCTCAGCGACATGGGCGTCCACATCGCCATCGACGACTTCGGCACCGGCTACTCGAACCTGGCATATCTGAGCCGCCTGCCGGTGTCCGTCCTCAAACTGGACGGCGCTTTCGTACGGGGCTTCCAGGACGAGGCACACCCCAACCCGGCCGACGAGACGATCGTCGAGGCGCTGGTGCAGCTCGCCCACCGGCTGGGGCTCACGGTCACCGCGGAGTGCGTGGAGACGGCGGGGCAGGCGGCGCGGCTGCGGCGGATCGGGTGCGACACCGGACAGGGGTGGCTGTACGCGCGGCCGCAGGCGCCGGACCGGATCGCGGCGATGCTGGCGGAACGGGCGGCGGGGTAGGTGGGGGGCGCCGCAGGACGACGCCCCCCGCCCCGTACCGCGAAACCCCCCTGCCTCGGAGCCCTCCGAACCCCGCGCCACGGAGAGTCCCGCGCCTCGGAGCGCCCGCGCCTCAGAGCGTCGGCAGGCCGTACGCGTCGGCGATCAGCTCGTAGCTCCGGACCCGGATGTCGCCGCCGTGGGCGTTGGCGGTCAGCATCAGCTCGTCGGCGCCGGTGCGCTTGGCGAGGTCGTCCAGGCCGGTGCGGACGGCGTCCGGGGTGCCGTGGATGACGTTGGACAGCCAGCTGTCCACGAACTCACGCTCCACGGAGCTGAAGGAGTACGCGGCCGCTTCCTCGGGGGTCGGGATCAGGCCCGGGCGGCCGGTGCGCAGCCGGAGCATGTTGAGTGCGCCGGTGAGGACCTGCCTGCGGGCCTCGCTCTCCTCGTCGGTGGCCAGCGCGGAGACGCCGATGACGGCGTACGGCGCGTCCAGCACGGCGGAGGGGCGGAAGGACTCCCGGTAGAGGTCGAGCGCCGGGATGGTGTTCTGCGCGGAGAAGTGGTGCGCGAACGCGAACGGCAGGCCGAGGGTTCCGGCCAGCCGGGCACTGAAGCCGGAGCTGCCGAGCAGCCAGATCTGCGGGGTGTTGCGGTGCCCCTGCACCGGTCCGGGGACGGCGTGGATACGGGCGTAGGGGTGCCCGTCCGGGAAGTCGTCCTCCAGGAACCGGGTCAACTCGGCCAGCTGCCGCGGGAATTCGTCGGCGCCCTCGTGCGGGTTGTCGCCGCGGCGCAGGGCCGCCGCGGTGGCGCCGTCGGTGCCCGGGGCACGGCCGAGGCCGAGGTCGACGCGGCCGGGGGCCATCGCTTCCAGCGTGCCGAACTGTTCCGCGATCACCAGCGGGGCGTGGTTGGGCAGCATCACGCCGCCGGAGCCGAGCCTGATGCGGTCGGTGTGGGCGGCGAGGTGGGCCAGGATCACGGCCGGGGAGGAGCTGGCGACGCCGGGCATCGAGTGGTGCTCGGCCACCCAGTACCGGTGGAACCCGCGCGCCTCCGCGAGCCTGGCGATGTCGACGCTGGTGCGCAGGGAGGCGGTGGGGGTGCTGCCGACACCGACGGTGGCGAGGTCCAGGACGGAGAGTGGGGTGGGGGCGGTGCCGTGGGTGGGGGCGTGGATGGGGTCGGGCGTCGGTTCCACCGGGGGTCCTCCTGGGGCAAGCGTTTCGGGCGTACGTCGGCGTACTGGTGCGTACTCCCGAATACGAACAGGAGGGAGGCTCCGGATATTCCCCGGGCCTCCCCCTCCCCTCGCTCAGACGCTGTGCGCGGGCCGCCCCAGCACGTTCGCATCCAGTACGTCCGAGCCCAGTACGTTCGAGCCCAGCACGTCCGAGAAGGCCTCGACGGACTGCGCTCCCGACATCGTGACGCCGTCGTCGTAGACGAACAGCGGCACCGAGCTCACCTTCGCCTCACGGACGCGGGCGAGCTGCGCACGCAGCACCTCCTCCCCCACGTCCCTGCGCACCACTCCGATCTCGTCCGCGAGCCGTCGCAGCGTCGCGGAATCGGCGATGTTCACCCCGTCGGAGAAGTAGGCCCTGAACAGCCGCTCCGCCATGCGCTCGCCCTTCCCCTCCGCCGCCGCCGCGAGCACCAGGCGGTGTGCGGCGGCGGTATTGGTGAAGATGGCCCGTTCGAAGTCCACCTTCAGCCCGTCCTCGGCACCGAAGCTCCGGTCCTTGGCGATGGCCTGCGCCCGCTCCTCCCCGAAGGCTGCCCGGTGGACCTCGAACAGGGGCCGTCCGGCGGCCGGTTCCTCCGAGGAGAGGTGGAACGGGCGGAAGATCACTTCGACCGAACCGCCGTTCTCGCGATACCGGTCGACCGCCTTGGAGAACCGGGTGAATCCCAGATAGGAGTGGACACAGACGAGGTCGTAGAAGAACTCGACACGGCGCGTGGATGTTTCGCTCGGCTTCATGTGTCCACCCTCCGACCTGAATCGCGGTTGAGGTCAAGCCCTCCGCGGGACGGGGCCGGTGGGCTGCCGGCTACCCGGCGAACAGCGCCCCCAGCGCCGCCGCCCGCACCCTGCGGTCCGCCAGCCTCAGCCCCTCCCACACGGTGACCTGGTTCGCCGTCAGCACGGGCTTGCCCAACTCGGCCTCCAGCTCGGTCAGATGGGCGGCGGTGTGCAGCGCCGTATCGGGCAGCAGGACCGCTTCCGCGTCGGGATGGTCGCCGGCGCGGGCCAGGGCGAGGACCTCTTCGCGGCCCCAGGTGCCCACCTCGGCCGCCGTGATGACGCCGCTGCCCCGGGTGGAGACGACCTCCGCGCCCGCCGATTTGAGGAAGGTGCGGAAGAGTTCGGCGACGTCGTCGGGGTAGGTGGCCGCCACCGCGACCCGGGTCACCCCCAGCTTCCGTACCGCATGGGCGAAGGCGAAGGAGGTCGACGAGGCGGGCAGGCCGGCCGTGGCGGCCAGCGTGCGTACCTGCTCGTGGGCGCCCTCCCAGCCGAACACGAAGCTGGCGCTGGTACAGGCCCAGACGACGGCCTCGGCGCCGGAGAGCCGCAGCTCCTCGACGCCTGCCGCCAGCCGGTCCGCCGAGCCCATCTCCAGCAGGGCGTCCACCCGGTGGGCGTCGGTGCCGATGTCGGTGTGGACCAGCGGGAGACGTACCTCCGCGTCGGCGAGCAGCGCCTCCATCCGCGGGTAGTCGTCCTCGGCCGAGTGGCCGGGGTAGAGGAATCCGATCGCTGTCATGTCAGTTCAGGCCTTCCTGCTCGGGGAACTGCGGGAGCGGGGGCGGCAGCAGCGGTGGGAGTACGGGCGGGTCGGCGGCCAGCGTCTGGGGGTCGGCCAGGACCGGCGGCTCGGTGAACCCCGAGGGCTCCGCCAGCACCGAGGGCTCGGCCAGTACCTGCGGAACGATCTCCGCCACGGGACCCGGCCGCTGCGCCGCCATCAGCAGCAGCTGGTAGGGCCCGACCGCGTTCAGCTCCAGCCGCCGCAGCGCGGACCACATGGTGACCTGGTTCGCGGAGAGGACCGGCATCCGCAGTTCCGCCTCCAGTTGGGGGATGACGTCGTACGTGGGCAGATTGGTGCAGCTGATGAAGAGGCAGTCGGCCGCGCCGACCACCGCCCGCCGCGCCATGTCCACCACGTCCCGGTACGGCACCTTCCAGATGTGCCGGGTGAGGCCCAGGAACTCGCGTCCCGTGACCACGATGCCCGCCTCCGCCAGATAGTCCTCCAGTGCCTGGGTGACCGATTCCGTGTACGGGGTGACCACGGCGATCCGGCGTGCGCCCAGTTCGCCGAGCGCCTCCAGGAGGGCGCCCGAGGTGGTCACCGAGGGCAGTTCGCCGTCCTCGGTGACCCCGGCCCGGGACATCGCCTCGCACATGGCGCGTTCCCCGGCGGTGCCGTCCACAAAACTGCCGGAGGTGCAGGCGTACGCGACCACCTGCGGTTCGACCGCGATCAGCGCCCGGACCGCCTCGCGCAGCGTCTGGTGCTCACTGACGAGCCGGGCCAGGTCGAGACTGACCTCGACGGGGACGTAGGGAGTGCGGGTCAGATGGAGCGAGATACCGTCCGGCACCCAGCGCCACAGCTCCCTGTCCAGAGCGAAGTCGAACGGGGCGACCACTCCGACACCGCGTTGCGGCTGTGGCCCACCGAGAAACACGGTATCGATGGAGCGAGTATCCAAAGCGGCCCCCAGGTATGGGTGTTGACGACCGTAGGGTGTAGGTACCAGCGTGGTCAATCAGTACATCTGCGACGTTGCGAAACGGTTTCCTGACTATGACTGATGCCAGCAAAACTCGCGAAGACGGCGAAACGACCCTTCTGGTGCTCGATGCCGACCCGCCGCCCCGTCTTGGCGGCCTGACCGGACGCACCCGCATTCTGCACGGTGACGAATCGACGTTTGCGAGTCAACTCCCCCTCGCCGATGTCCTGCTGGTGTGGGACTTCCTCTCGGACGCGGTACGGCGCGCGTGGCCCGGCGAGGGTCCGCGCCCCCGCTGGGTGCATACCGCGAGCGCCGGGGTGGACCATCTGATGTGCCCGGAGCTGGCCGCCTCGGACACCGTGGTCACCAATGCGCGGGGGATCTTCGAGGCCCCGATCGCGGAATACGTCGCGGGCCTGGTCATCGCCGCCGCGAAGGACTTCTACGGCACCAACGAGCTCCAGAGGCAACGGCGTTGGCGGCACCGCGAGACGCGGCGGGTGGCCGGGACGCGGGCCGTGGTGGTCGGCTCGGGCCCGATCGGCCGGTCCATCGCCCGCACGCTGGAGGCACTCGGGGTGACGGTCGCGGTCACCGGGCGCAGGGCCCGCCCCGGGGTGCACGGCCCCCAGGATCTGCCGCCGCTGCTCGCCCGGGCCGACTGGGTGGTCTCGGCCGCCCCGCTCACCGACGCGACGCGCGGGATGTTCGACGCCCGGGCCTTCGACACGATGAACCCGTCGGCGTACTTCATCAATGTCGGCCGGGGCCGGCTGGTGGTGGAGGCGGACCTGCTGGCCGCGCTGGCCGGGCGCTGGATCTCCGGCGCCGCCCTGGACGTCTTCGAGCAGGAGCCGCTCCCGCCGGAAAGCCCGCTGTGGGACGTCCCCGGGCTGATCGTCTCCCCGCACATGAGCGGTGACGTGGTGGGCTGGAGGGACGAACTGGGCTCACAGTTCCTGGAGTTGTACGACCTTTGGGAGAGCGGAAAGCCGCTGCCGAATGTAGTGGACAAGGATGTTGGGTACGTCCCCACCCATGACCCCTCCCATGACTGAGCCGACAGCAGAGCCCACCGCCCTCGCGTCCTTCACGGCACGTCAGCTTCTCGCCGCCTACGAGAAGGGCGAGGCCTCGCCCGTGGAGGCGGCCCGCGCCGTACTGGAGCGGGCCGAGGCCATCCAGCCGACCCTGAACGCGTTCGTCCGAATCGACGGCGAGGCCGCGCTGGCCCAGGCCCGGGAGTCCGCCGAGCGGTGGCGCCGCCGGGAGCCCAGGGGCCTGCTCGACGGCGTACCGGTGACCGTGAAGGACCTCCTCCTCCAGGCGGGCACGCCCACCCTGCGCGGTTCGCAGTCCATATCCGCCGAGGGCGCCTGGGACGAGGACGCGCCCGCGGTGGCCCGGCTGCGCGAGCACGGGGCGGTCTTCATCGGCAAGACCACCACCCCCGAGTTCGGCTGGAAGGGCGTCACGGACTCGCCCCGGCACGGCATCACCCGCAACCCGCACGACCCGGCGAAGACGGCCGGCGGTTCCAGCGGCGGCAGCGCGGTGGCCGTGGCCGCGGGCGCGGGACCGCTCTCCATCGGCACGGACGGCGGCGGCTCGGTCCGCATCCCCGCCTCCTTCTGCGGAATCTTCGGCATGAAGCCGACGTACGGCCGGATCCCGCTCTACCCCTCCAGCCCCTTCGGCACCCTGGCCCACGCGGGCCCCATGGCCAGGGACGCGGCGGACGCGGCGCTGATGCTGGACGTGATGTCCGGCGAGACGGACTGGCGGGACTGGTCGCAGCTCCCGGTCACCGACGACAGCGAGACCCGGACCCGGCTCGGGGACGGGGTGCGCGGCCTGCGGATCGCCTACTCCCCCACCCTGGGCGGCCAGGTGAAGGTCGCCCCCGAGGTGGCGGCGGCGGTACGCGGCGCGGTCGAGAAGCTGGCCGAACTGGGCGCCTTCGTGGAGGAGCTGGACCCGGACTTCGCGGACCCCTACGAGGCCTTCCACACCCTGTGGTTCAGCGGGGCGGCCCGGGTGGTCCAGCACTTCGGACGGGAGCAGCGGGAATCACTGGACCCGGGCCTGCGGGAGATCTGCGGCATCGGGGCACGGTATTCGGCGCTGGACTATCTGGCGGCGGTGGACGCCCGGATGGAGCTGGGCCGGCGGATGGGCCGCTTCCATGCGACGTACGACCTGCTGGTGACGCCGACCCTCCCGATCACCGCCTTCGAGGCGGGCAGCGAGGTGCCGCGCGGCGCCGGACTCCGCCGGTGGACGGGGTGGACCCCGTTCACCTACCCCTTCAACCTGACCCAGCAGGCGGCCGCCACGGTCCCTTGCGGAGTGGATGCGGGCGGGCTGCCGATCGGGGTCCAGCTGATCGCGGCGCGGCACCGGGACGGGGTGGTGCTGGGGGCGGCGGACACGCTGTACGGGGCGGGGGTCGCGGGGTCCGTGCCGGTGGCCCGGTACGGGGCCTGAACTCCTGCGGGTGGGGCGCGGGCTCTCAGACGCGGGCTCTCAGTTCCGGCGGCCGCCGGTGCCGCGCCAGGTGGCGTAGAGGCCGGAGACGGCGACGGCGATCGTGGCGAGGGACTCCGGCGCGGTGCCGCGCAGGACGAGGAAGGTGCCGGTGGCGAGCACGGCGAGGAAGACGAGGAGGTCCTGGAACCGGTTGGTGTGGTGCGGCATGGCGAAGTCCCCGTTCCGGTGGGAGAGGTGGGTGCGGATGCCTCGGAAGGCGTACGTTCAGAATGACTTGGGCCCGGGGTGCTGCGGGAGGTGCAGCAGTGATGCCGGGCAACTGGCAGCAGGAGCGGGGACGGTGCGCGATGACCGAGCTGAAGCGGGTCGACGAGGGGCTGGCGCCCGAAGTGGCCGCCCTGGCGAAGGCGTTGCGGGACCTCTTCCTGGGGCTCGGCGTCTCCACCCGCCGGTACGCGGCCCGGCGCTCGTACGACTGCTCCACCGTCTCCCGGTACCTGGGCGGGCAGCGAATGCCCCGCTGGGAGTTCGTTCTGAACCTCCTGCACGACGTGGCGGAGGAGCGCGGCACGGTGCCCACCGAGGAGACGATCGGGATGCTGCGGGAGTTGCACACCGCGGCGTTGCAGCAGGGCAACAGCCCGGTTCATGCCGCCCAGTTGCTGGAGCAGCGGCTGGCGCAGGCCGATCAGGAGGTACGGCGGGCGGCCATGCGGGAGCGGATGCTGGAGGACACGCTCCAGGACCGTGAGCACCGCATCCGGGATCTCCAGTTGCGCTACCGGGAACTCCAGGCGTCTTCGGGGCCGCTGGCTTCGGAGCCGCCGGCTTCGGGGGCGGGTGACGAGGGAACGGCGGCGGAGCAGGTCCGGCTGCGGGCGGAGATCCGTGACCTCCAGGACGAGTTGGGCCGGGTCCGGGCGCTGCACCGGGAGGCGGAGGAGCGCTGCGAGCAGCTGGAGCGTCAGTTGATGGAGGCGGAGGGGGCGGTGGCGGTGGCGGTCGAGCGGGAGGGGACTGCCCCGGCCGGAATCTTCCCGCGTGAGGGCTCGGGGGTGCAGACCACCATCACGGGGGACGTCATGATCACTAACACTCTCAACGGGTGGCGGGGCGATGAGGGGTACGTCCGCTCACGGAGCGTCCAGGTGTTCGACGAGGCAGGGTTTCTCCGGGGCAGCGGGCTTCTCGTCGATGCCTGGACAGTGGTCACGGTCGGGGATGTGGTGCCGCCGGGCAGACTCACCCACATGTTCGCGGGGGGCAGTGACCACCGTGTGAAAACGAGTTCGGTCGAGTTCCCCGATCTGGCCCCGGGTGCCCTTAACCTCTTCGCGGTGTTGCGTCTCTCCGGGCCCCTGCCGGCGCCCGAACAGCCGCTGGCCATTGATACGCGTCCTGTCCCGGGCAGTCAGCTCTTGGTGAGCACGGAGGCACGCAACGGCCCGTTCTCGTGCCTGTTGATGTTCAAGGGGCGCTCGGGAGCGCTGCTGCGGGTGGCCGGTGAGTTCGAGCGTGGAATCGCAGGTGCGCCCGCCTTCGCAGACGCCGGCAGCGTGGTGGGACTGGTCGGACACTGGGCTTCGCCCTCGGAATCGGACCGCGGTTCCCTCTTCCCGGTCGCCGATCTGCTCGCTTCGCTGACCACCGGCGCATAGTCCTGCCGGCGCACGCCGGAACCCCGAACGCATCGGGGTTCCGGCACACCAGTTGTCAGCGCTGGTCAGCGCGCGAACCCGTAATTCAGCAGCTTCCCGGCGTCCTTCGCCCTGTTCACGTCCGACGAGGAGCCCAGCAGTGCCCCGTACAAGGTCTTCGACCCTCGCTTCGTCGCGAAGACCAGGCAGTACTTCGCCTGTGGGCCCGAGCCCGTCTTGATGCCCAGCGTCCCCTTGTAGCTGGTCAGCAGGGGGTTGGTGTTGGTCCAGGTCATGTCGCGGTGTCCGCCGGACCTCGTCACCGTGCGCTGCTTGGTGGACCTGGTGGCGACGATCTTCCGGAAGGTGTCGCTCTGCATGGCGCTCATGCCCAGGCGGGTGAGGTCGCGGGCGGTGGAGTAGTTGCCGTTTCCGCCGCCGCCGTCGAAGGAGTCGAAGTGGGTGTTCTTCAGGCCCAGCGACCTGGCGGTGGCGTTCATCTTGCCGATGAAGGACTTCACCCGGGCGTCCCGAGTCCTACCGGCCCCGAACTTGTCGGCCAGGGCGTACGCCGCGTCGCAGCCGGACGGCAGCATCAGCCCGTACAGCAGCTGCCGGACGGTCACCTTGTCGCCGACGATCAGGCGGGCCGAGGAGGCGGTGTTCTTGACGATGTAGTCGCTGTACGCCTTCTGGATGGTGACCTTGGCGTCCAGGTTGAGGCCCTTGGTGGCCAGCACCACCTTGGCCGTCATGATCTTGGTGGTGGAGCCGGTGGGCAGCCGGGTGTCCGCCGCCTTGGCGTAGAGGGTCCTGCCCGTGCCGGCGTTCATCAGGAAGGCCCCCCTGGCGGAGACCGTGGGGGCCTTGGGCGCGGCGGTCACCCCGGCCGGCGCCGCGGCGGGGGTCACCGCCTCGGGGGCGAGTGCCTGTGCCGGGGCGATGGCCGCCCCGGACGCCAGGACCGACCCGGCGGTGGCGGCGGTGACGGCGATCGCCGACGCACGGCGCACCTTCACATTTCGCCCGATTCCGGTAATTCCGTTCTTCACGGTGAATACTCCAAATGCCCATATCTCGGTGGCCACATGAGAAAGTCGCCTACCCACGTGACGACCGAGACGGGCTTCGGGCACGGCTTGTGCCGAGATTTCCTCCCGCGTGGTCATCTTCAGGCCATTGCCACGGCCGCCCGCTGCCGGGCTTCGTCCTCACGGCGGGACCTGCGCGCCCAGCGCACCCCGAAGCCGACCGCGACGGTCAGGATCAGCGCCCCGCCCCCGGCCATCCCCAGCGAGGCGTTCCGGTCGTCGGTCACGGCGGTGTCCGAGCCCTGAGCGTCGACGAAGACACTGACGCGGCCCGTGCCGGGGTGCTCCGAGTAGGTCTGGTCGATCTCCAGCCTGGGAATGATGAACGTCCCGGCCGTGTCCACGAAGGAGCCCTCGCACTTGTACTGCGGGTCACCGTGGCGGCCGGCGGTGGAATGGCAGTACTCGGGGGTGAAGTACCCCTTCACCCCGGTCAGCTGGGTGTGCAGCCCGGACAGCCCCGACCCCAGCAGATACAGTCCGCCACCGACTCCGACGATCACTCGCCACGCACGTCCGACGCTCACGTTCTTCCCCACCCGCTACTTCACGCAACGCCCACCCCCCTGGTGGACCTGCGCAGATTAGCCGCACGATCACCACAAGCGGAATGCTTTTCGGGGTCCGGGTGGATGGCTTGAGAATGCCTTTTACCTGGCCGGGGCGACATGCTCCGATACGCCCCATGAATCACATCGTGCGCGAGGGATACGAGGGCACCGGGCCCGGGGCGATCACCCCGGACGGGTGCGCGGTGGAGCTCTACCGGCGGATATCCGCCGAGGGAGAGCCGGAGATCGTGGCCCGAGCGGTGGCCGGCCGGCTGCCCGGTGCGCGTCTGCTCGAACTCGGCTCGGGGGCGGGGCGGCTGACGCGTCCGCTGACGGAGCTCGGTTTCGAGGTGACGGCGGTCGACGAGTCCGAGGAGATGCTGGACGCGGTACGGGAGGCGGTACCCGGGATCCGTACCGTACGCAGCCCGATCGAGTCGCTGGACCTCACCGGCGAGGAGCGCTTCGACGTCGTCCTGCTGGCGTCGTTCCTGGTGCACGCGGGAACGGAAGGGGTACGGGAGGGGATGCTGGACGCGTGCCGCCGCCATGTCGCCGACGAGGGATGGGTGATCGTGCAGCGGGAGGCGGACGGGCGGCACGAGGGGCTGCCCAGGGAACGGCGGGCGGCGGGCGGCGAGCTGATCCGGGCGGTGTCCTCCGAGCCCTCGCCGGACGAGGGCCGGCCGGGGTCCCGGTCGCTGCATGTGGAGTACTACTTCCCCGACGCCAAGTGGACGCAGACGTATCTGTCCTGCCCGCTGACGGAGAAGGAGTTCGAGGAGGCGCTGGCAGGGGCGGGGCTGGTGGTGGACGCGTATCTGGACGAGCAGCGGAGCTGGGCGCGGGCGCGGGTGGCGGCGCCCGGGAGGTAGCCGGTGCGGCCCACGTGATCACTGATGCTGCCCCGTCACCGGCTGGAGGCGGGGCAGCATGCGGTCGTGGAGGGCCCGCATGCGGCGGAAGTGGAAGTGGTTCCACACGGAGAGGACGAGCAGGAATCCCCAGAGCGGAGCCTGCCTGCCGTCGTCCCCGAGGAAGAGCATCGACAGCAGGAGCAGCGCGTAGAGACCCGCCAGGCCGAGCCACAGCCAGCGGGGGTTAAGGGTGAAGGGGCGGAACTGCTTCTCCAGGAGCCACAGCATGCGCTGCCGGTCCGTCTCGTCCTCGGGGGTCTCCTCCCGCTTGATCCGGCGGGCGAGTGGGGGCAGATCCTTCGGTTCCAGGCCCAGTTCACGTGCCTGGCGGACCGCCTTTCGGCGGAGGACCACCCCCACCACCAGGCCGGCCACCGCACCGCCGGCGCAGAGGGCCCCGGCGAACAGGACGTCCTCCCACATCCACTG
The DNA here is from genome assembly GCF_044454195.1 of Streptomyces sp. NPDC051561. Classification (NCBI taxonomy): domain Bacteria; kingdom Bacillati; phylum Actinomycetota; class Actinomycetes; order Kitasatosporales; family Streptomycetaceae; genus Streptomyces; species Streptomyces sp. NPDC051561. Next base: position 46,072 of record NZ_JBITDM010000021.1, read on the forward strand.
GAGCCAGAGGAAGAGGAGGCCGCACATCAGGAGCAGGCCGGTGACGCCCGCCCACGGCATTTCGTACCACCGCCGCTCGTCCGCCCGCTGCGCACTGCCGGGCTGCTCGGTTCTCATCCCCGCACCTCCTCCGCCCCCGGCGACGGAGCCGGGGTGACGGAGTTCCGGGTGCCCGCCCTCGCCGGGCGCACTCCCGTGCCGTACGAACGGGCGGGGTTACGTCGTCTGCTGCCCCGGATCCGCCAGCGCCGCCTCCACCCGGGCGAGACGGGCGCGCGCACTCGCCATGCTGCGGTAGTAGGTGACGAAGAAGCCCGCGAAGGCGAGCACCAGCGCGCCGAGGAGGAAGTGGCCGAGGAGCAGATTGACGACGCCGATCACCAGCATCAGACACACCGGCACGGCCACCCTCCAGATTCCGGCGGCCCGCTTCCTTCCGATCTGCATCCGGATCAGGTCGGCCATGACCCGGCGGGCCTGTGGATCGGCGGGGATCCGCTCCTGCCGCAGCCGCCGTTGCAGCACCGCCAGTTGCCGTACGGAGTAGCCGCTCCTGGCCTGGGCCCGCGTCAGGGTCAGGTCGTTCAACCAGGCGATGAACAGCGACAGCACCAGGCCGATCGCCATCACCCGCTCCCAGCCACGCCCACCGGTGCCCCAGCACACCCCTGCGGCCACCGCGCATCCGACGACGACCACCGCCGTCGCCGAGGCGGACCGGGTGTCGTGCCAGCGCACCTCGGCCGCCCAGTCGATGTCACTGGCGGAGGGGTCCTGGGGTCCCTCGTGGGGTCTCCCGCCGGATCCCGCGCCGGGTCTCTCGCCGGTTCCGGCGTCGGATCCCGCGCCGGATCCCGCGCCGGGTCTCTCCTCGGGTGTCGCATCGCTCACTGGCTGACTCCGTCCTTGCGGCTTCCGGCACCGTGCCGGAGGCGGATGGTACGGAGCGCGGGCATTCCCGCCAACTCACCGGACAGAGCGCATGATTACTCCGCAGACCGCCGGAAACTCAGCGTCTCCCCCACCGCCCCCGCCCGCCAGAGGTCCTGGCACGCCTCCGCCATCCGGTCGAGGCCGTCCACGACCGAGCCCCACACGATGCCCGGCACCCAGCCCTGGTCGCCGTTGATCAGCAGGTTGTTGCGTTCGTAGAAGAGGGCCAGGTCGACGATGACGGGGCGGCCGGGCTGGACGTGATCGGCGGAGTAGCCGTAGGAGCCGGTCGCCAGGTCCGTACCCGCGAAGGAGAAGTAACAGAGGTCACCGGGGATGGGGGTGACTGTGGGGTTCTCCAGGGGTGGTTCGGCGGCGGCGAAGGACGGGAAGAGGGCATAGATCTCATTGCGGGCGTACTTCGCGTGATAGACCTCGCCGGACAGCGGAAGCGCGTCCCAGACCGCGCGGCAGGTGATCGGGGCCTTGTCGTCGAGGAGTCGGGCGGTGCAGTGCACACCACGCTTGTCGAGCGATATGTCCACGTATCGATCGGTCATCTTCCCATCGTGCAGCGGAGATCGCTCACGTCAAGGGTGCATCTCCCGGAACAAGGGCTGGAATTGAGTGGAGTAGTCCGTACGGCACTGGGTAGCCGCGCGCCCATGGCTCCCACACGAGATTTCAGGGAAGAGCAAGGAAATGGCAGACGACGATCGATAGGACTGTCGGCGGGACGGCCGATAGGCAGGCGCTCGGTTCTGATGGGCGGAGCGGCGCTGGGCGCGGCGGGGGCGCTCGGGGTCGCGGGATGCAGCAAGGTGCCGACCGGGGACACGCTGGCCCGGCTGAGATCGCAGGGAATCGTGCGGATGGGCATCGCGGGCGAAGCCCCGTACGGCTTCATCGACGACCAGGGGAACTTCACCGGTGAGGCGGTGGAACTCGCCAAAGTGATCTTCAAGCGGCTGGGTGTCGCGAAGGTGCAGCCGGTCGCGACCGACTTCTCCTCCCTGATACCCGGCCTCAACTCGCAGCAGTTCGATGTGGTTTCGGCCGGGATGTACATCAACAAGGACCGCTGCGCACAGGTCATCTTCGCGGACCCCGAGTACCAGATGCTGGACTCCTTCATCGTGCCCAAGGGCAACCCGAAGAAGCTCCTCTCGTACCAGGACATCAAGCGCACGGGCGCCAAGATGGCCACCGGCACCGGATACGCGGAGATCGACTACGCGATAGCCGCCGGCATCCCGGAGAAGGAACTCGTGATCCTCCAGGACCCGGTCGCGGGCCTGAACGCGGTCGAGTCCGGCCGGGTCGACGTGTTCGCGGGTACGGCGCTGACCGGCCGCGGAGTGGTCAAGAAGAGCACCAAGGCCGAGGCCACCGCCCCCTTCGCTCCGCTGGTGGACGGCAAGAAGAAGGTCGACGGCGGCGGGTTCGCCTTCCGCAGGCTCGACGCCGAAGTGCGTGACGCCTTCAATGTGGAGATCCACAAGATGAAGAAGAGCGGCGAGTTGTTCCGGATCCTCCAGCCGTTCGGCTTCACCAAGTCGGAGATGACGACGCTGACGGCCAAGGAGCTGTGCCGATGAGCTCCGGACTCTGGGTGAACTGGATCCTTCCGGGGATCTGGACGACGGTCCAACTGACCGTCTACAGCGCCGTACTGGCGACCGTCGTCGCCTTCGGCATCGGGATGGCACGCACCCACAGGCTGTGGATCGTGCGCTTCCTCGCGGGTGTCTATACGGAGATCTTCCGGGGGACCTCGGCACTGGTGCTGATGTTCTGGCTGTTCTTCGTGGTGCCGGGTCTGATCGGCTGGGCGTTCGTTCCCATGTGGGCCGCCGTGCTCGCACTGGGTCTCTCCTACGGTGCGTACGGTGCGGAGGTCGTGCGCGGCGCCCTGAACTCGGTGACTCCCGCGCAGCGCGAGGCGGGCATCGCCCTCAACTTCACCCCGTGGCAGCGGATGCGGCTGATCCTGCTGCCGCAGGCGGTGCCGGAGATGATCCCGCCGTTCAACAACCTCCTGGTGGAGCTGCTGAAGGGCACCGCGCTGGTGTCCCTGCTGGGCATCGGTGACGTCTCGTTCGCCGCGTACCTGGTGCGGCTCGCCACTCAGGAGAGCGCCCAGATCTACTCGATCACCCTGGTCATCTACTTCGTGATCGCGTTCCTGCTGACGCGCGGCATGAAGGGCCTGGAGCGCAGGACCAAGGCCGGCATCGGCATCGACATCAAGGCCCAGGCCGCCGGGGGTACGCGATGAGCAACTGGGACTGGTCCGCCGTCGCGGACTTCATGCCGCGCTTCTGGGACGGGGTGCTGCTCACCCTCCAGGTGCTGGCCCTCGGCTCGCTGCTGTCGTTCTCACTCGGCCTTGTGTGGGCCTTCGGGCTGCGCTCGCCGCTGAAGTGGGTGCGCTGGCCGGTGAACGTCGTCACCGAGTTCATCCGCAACACCCCGCTGCTGGTGCAGCTGTTCTTCCTGTTCTTCGTGCTGCCGGAGTGGGGGATCCAGTTCTCCGCGATCACCACCGGCACCGTGGCGATCGGGCTGCACTACTCGACGTACACCGCACAGGTCTACAAGGCGGGCATCGACGCCGTCCCGGCCGGCCAGTGGGAGGCGGCGACCGCGCTCAGCCTGCCCATGCACCGCACCTGGTTCGCGGTGATCCTGCCGCAGGCGATCCGGCGCATCGTGCCGGCGCTCGGCAACTACGTGGTCTCGATGCTGAAGGACACCCCGCTACTGGCCGGCATCAGCGTGCTGGAACTGCTCCAGCAGGCCCGGCTGGAGAGCGCGTCCACCTTCCAGTACACCGAGCCGCTGACCGTCGTCGGCATCGCCTTCATCCTCATCGCCTACCCGGCATCCCTGTTGCTGCGAGTCCTGGAGCGTCGCCTTGTCCGCTGAAGTCACCGACACCCGTCAAGTCCCCTCCGCCGACGGCGACCTGATCACGTTCGACAACGTCACGAAGCGGTTCGGGAAGAACACCGTCCTGGACAACCTGTGCTTCTCGGTGAAGCCGGGCAAGCACGTGACCCTGATCGGGCCCTCCGGCTCCGGCAAGACCACCATCCTGCGCCTGCTGATGACACTGATGAAGCCCGAGGAGGGCACCATCCACGTCGGCGGGCGTCAGCTCTTCCCCTCCGAGGGCGAGAAGCAGCTGCGCGAGGTCCGCAAGAACATCGGTATGGTCTTCCAGCAGTTCAACCTCTTCCCGAACATGACCGTGCTGCGCAACATCACCGAAGCCCCGGTGCGGGTGCTGGGCCTGTCCAGGGACGAGGCGGACGAGCGGGCGCGCGAGCTGCTCGACATGGTGGGCCTGGGCGACCGGTGCGACGCCAAGCCCACCCAGCTCTCCGGCGGCCAGCAGCAGCGGGTGGCCATCGCCCGCGCGCTCGCCATGCGCCCGCAGGTGCTGCTCCTCGACGAGGTCACCTCCGCCCTCGACCCCGAACTGGTGGCGGGCGTCCTGGACGTACTGCGCGACATCGCCCGCACCACCGACATCACCATGCTCTGCGTCACCCACGAGATGAACTTCGCCCGGGACATCTCCGACGACGTGCTGATGTTCGACTCCGGCCGGGTCATCGAGTCGGGCCCGCCGGAGAAGATCTTCGGCGACCCGGAGCACGAGCGGACCCGGGAGTTCCTGGGCGCGGTGCTGTAGACCGCACCCCGCCCGCACCCGTGAAGTGTGATCTGACGCTGGCATATGCCACAGGAGGCGTCGCCCAGCTCACGCCCCTCTGACCGGTATGCGCGCGGACGCCATTTTGTCAACCCCCGCCCCCACGGCGGGGGTTGACGGCTATCGTGGCGTACGACGCAAGAACGACGCAGATCCAGCACAACAGCACATGCAGATGGCAGACGGTCGCAACCATCGATGGGGGAACCGTGGCGCTGAAGCCCGAGCCGACCACGCCGCAGCACTCGGTGCAGTACGCCCTGCGCGTGCTGGAGTCGGTGTCCCGGCACAGTGACGGCGTCACCGACGTCCAGCTCGCCCGCGAGACCGCACTCCCCGCCGCCGTCCTGGGCCCACTGCTCCTGATGCTGCGCAGGGAGGGTTACGTCGCCCAGGTCGTGGACGGCGCCTATGTGGGCGGCGACGCACTGGAACTGGTCACCAGCTCCGGCACGGCCGGCCGCGAGGGCCTGCGGCTCAGGCTCCAGCAGACCCTGGACCAGCTGCGTGACTCGGTCGGCGCCGCGGTCTACATCGGGCGGTACGTCGACGGGGAGATCCGGGTCACCCAGGTCGCCGAGGGCCCGCTCACCCCCAAGGTCAACGAGTGGGTGGACTTCCGCTCCACCGCGCACGCCAGCGCCGTCGGCAAGTGCCTGCTCACCCAGCTCGACCAGGACGGGCGCCGCGAGCACCTCTCCCGGCACAGGACCGCCCGGCTGACCTCGCGCACCATCACCAATGAGCGGATCCTCTTCTCCACGCTGGACAGCCAGCCTCCGACGGTCCCGGTCCTGGACCTCCAGGAGTACGCGCTGGGTACCGTCTGCGCCGCCGTACCGCTGACGGCGGGGGCGGCCGTGGGCTGCCTCGCGCTCTCCCTGCCGGTCGAGCACGTGCACCGGCTGCGGCAGGCGGCGGACGCGCTGAACCGGCGGGCGACCCCGATGGCGCTTTCGCTGTCGCTGTAGGCCGCCGTGGACCGCGGTGAGAGGCGGCCGCCCGCCGGGGCCGCCCGACGGTCACATGACTGAGGCCCCCACCGGTGAACCGGTGGGGGCCTCAGTCATCAAGTGCGCCGCCAGGGACTCGAACCCCGGACCCGCTGATTAAGAGTCAGCTGCTCTAACCAACTGAGCTAGCGGCGCTTGACTCGTAAATAGTACCTGGTCCGCAGGGGTGCTCGCGACCTCGTTCGGTCAGTGGGCGGCCACCGGGGTGCGAGCCGGTTCGGCGGTCCAGGACCAGAGGCGGGAGAGCGCGACCTGGTCCAGGTCGTGGCCCTCGGTCCACAGGCGGGCCGCCGCGTTCAGCACCGACTGCCGGTCGGCCTCCGCGGTGCCGGGGCGGGCGGGGAGCAGCGGGACCGCGGCGCTCGCCCCCAGCCGCACGGCCCGGTGGCGGCGGGCGAAGGCGGTGAGGGTCTGCCGGGAGCCGACCTCGATGAGCAGCATGTCGTCGACCGCGAGCAGTGACTCCAGGGCCGGGGCGAACTGCACGGTGTCGGTGAGGTGCCTGGCCCAGTAGCGGGGGCTGGTCGCCTGGTCGGCGGTCATCAGCTCGCCGGTGTAGCCGGAGTAGAGCGGCAGCGTGGGCGCCCGCAGCGGCAGGGTGCGGTACGCCGACTCGATGGCTTCGGCGGCCGGGGCCATGGCAGGGCAGTGGAACGGGCTGGTCGCCGGGACGGTGACCACCGTGTATCCGTCGGCGCGCAGCCGGGCCTCGACCGCGGCCAGCGGGGCGACGGAGCCGGCCAGCATGGTCTGCTGGCGGGCGTTGACCGCGGCGATGGCGACATCGGCGGCGAGGTAGGGGCGCAGCTGTTCCTCGTTGGCGGCCACCGCGAGCATGCCGCCGGGCGGGATCTTCACCGCCTCGCGGACCCGTTCGCGCATCATCGCGACCGCGTCGGGCAGGGCGATCGCCCCGGCGACGACCGCCGCGACGAGTTCCCCGGCGCTGTGCCCGAGCAGGGCCGCGGGCCGTACTCCCCAGCTGATGACCATGCGGGCGAGCGCGTAGTCGACGGCGAAGATCAGCGGCTGGGCGCGGCGTACGTCGTCGACGGGGACGGCGGGGCCCGCGCCCTGCTGTGCGGTGCTCAGCCAGTCGGTACGGATGCGGTCGCCCTCCTCGCCCAGGTGGGAGAGGACCGCGTCGACGGCGGCGGTGAAGACCGGCTCGTGGCGGTAGAGCCCGGCCGCCATCGCGTGGTGCTGGGAGCCCTGGCCGGGGAAGAGCAGGGCGATGGGGCGGGGGCCGGGGTGGGTGACGGTCTTCGCCCGGTGCACGGCGGCGGCGGCCAGCGCGGCGACGGTGACGACCGCGCCGCGCACCTGGCCCGGCGGGGTGCCGCAGGGAACGGCGGTGGGCAGCGAGGGGAAGGCCTCCTCGTGCAGTCCGCTGAGCAGGGGCATCAGTTCGCCCCGTACCCGGGCCTCGTCCTTGGCGTCCCTGCCGGACCACAGCAGCAGGCGGTGGCGGTCGGGTGAGGTGGTACGGGCGCCGTGGTCGACGGGGCGCAGTGGGGGGACGGCCGTGGGGTCGGCGGTTTTGCCGGCCGGGTCCGCGAGGTCCAGCAGGCCGAGTACGGGGTCGGCGTCCGCGATCGCTTCGGCGGCGCGGCGCAGGGCGTAGACGGTGATGGTGCCGGCGGCGGGTTCGCCGAAGGCGGCCACCAGGGCGAAGTCGGCGGTGCGGTCCTGGAGTTCATGGTGGGCCAGGCGCAGGGCGTGGCCGGGGGAAGGGGTGGAGCGGACCACGAAGCCTTCGTGCTCGGCGGGGAGGGGGGCGGGGAGCGGGGTGCCGGGGAGGGGGTCTGCGGGGAGGGGGGTGTCGCCGATGTAGACGACCGTGCGGACCGGGAGGTCGGCGGGTGCGCGGCCGAAGGCGCGCAGCACCGCGGAGAGGGCGGCGGGTGTCGCCCGGAGCGTGATCTGGGGGGCGGGTCCCGGGCTGACGACCAGTCTCCGGGTCACTGCGCTGTGCACGGTGAGCGACATGGGCTGTCTCCTCGCGGCGAGTGGGGCGGGGGGAGTAGCGGGTGGTGCGGGGGGCGGGGGGACGCGGGGTGGTGCGCGGATGAGGGAGGAGCGGCCGCCCCAGGTACGGGGGGGAACCTCGGGGCGGCCGCGTCGGGGGGGCGGCGGTCAGGCCGCCGCGACCCGGCTGCCCGCGTTGATGAGGGCGAGCAGGGCGCCGGGGGTCTCGGCGTCGACTATGGCGTCGTCCGGGATGGAGATGCCGTACTCGCGCTGGACCTGGCCGATGACCTGGAGCAGGGCGAGCGAGTCGTAGCCGAGGTCGATGAAGGGGGTGTCCTGTACGTCGCCGTCCAGGTCGATGCCCTCCTCCTCGCCCGCGCTCTCGCGGAGCATCCGGGTCAGGTCGGACAGGGTCACGGTGGCGGTGGTGGTGGACATGTTCTGCCTTTCGGTTGGGTGGAGGAGCACTTCGGTCGGGTCGTCGGGTCGTCGGGTCGTCGGGTCGTCGGGTATGTGGGCCGGGGCCGCGGGGCCCGTGGAGCGTCAGGCCGCCTTGCGCAGGACCAGGGCCGCGTTGAAGCCGCCGTGGCCGCGGGCCAGCAGCAGGGCGGTGCGCGGGGCGGTCTCCCGGGGGGCTCCGACCACGAGGTCGAGGCCCGGGAGGGGGGTGCCGGTGGTGGCGGTGGGCGGGATGACGCCGTCGCGCAGGGAGAGCAGGGCGGTGGCCGCGTCCAGGGCGGCGCCGCCCGCGAGCAGCCGTCCGGTCAGGGTCTTGGGGGCGGTGACCGGGACCCCGCCCGGGCCGAAGAGGCCGGTCAGGACGTCGGCCTCGGCCCGGTCGAGGGCGGGGACACCGGACGCGTCGGCGAACACCACGTCGATGTCGGCGGGGGTGAGTCCGGCGTCCGCGAGGGCGTTCTCGGCGGCCCTGCGCAGACCTGGGGGGCGGGGCGAGCCCGGGGGCGGGTCGAGGGTGGCCGCGTAACCGGCGATCTCGCCGTAGATCTGGGCCGCGCCCCGGCTGCGGGCGGACGCGGCGTCCTCGGTGATCAGGATGGCGCCTCCCTCTCCGGGGACGTACCCCCTGGCCCCGGAGGACAGGGGTGCGTACGCGGTGGCCGGGTCGGGGTCGGTGGACAGCAGCCCGGAGGCGATCTGCGGGACCCAGCCCCAGGGGCAGAGCATCGCGTCGACGCCGCCCGCGACGACCGCCGGGCAGCCCTTGCGGATGTGGCGGCGGGCCTGGCCGAGGGCGTCGAGGCCGCCGGCCTGCTCGGTGAGGAGTACGCCGCTGGGGCCGCGCATCTTGTGGCGGATGGAGATCTGGCCGGTGTTGACCGCGTAGAACCAGGCGAAGGACTGGTAGGCGCTGACGTACTCCTTGCCCTGGCTCCACAGGTTCTGCAGTTCGCGCTGGCCGAACTCGACCGCGCCGCCGGAGGCGGAGGTGACGACTCCGATGCCGTACTCGGGCAGCGTCTCGGGGTCGAGGCCGGCGTCCGCGATGGCCCAGTCGGTGGCGGTGAGGGCGAGCCGGGTCATGTGGTCGGTCTGCGGGAGCAGCCGGGAGGGGATGTGGTCCTCGGCGACGTAACCGGAGATCTCACCGGCGACCGTCGAGGGGTAGGAAGAGACGTCGAAGCGGGAGACGGTGGTGAGACCGGAGGTGCCGGTGAGGGTGGCCTTCCAGTACTCCTCGGTGCCCAGGCCGTTGGGGGCGGTGATGCCCAGACCGGTGACGACGGTCGGGGCAGGGGTCGCTGTGGCGCTCATGCGGCGCTCCTCTCCGGGCGGGCCAGCAGCATCGCGCTCTGGAAGCCGCCGAAGCCGCTGCCGACGCTGAGCACGGTGTCGGCTCTCTTCTCGCGGGCGGTCAACGGGATGTAGTCCAGGTCGAGTTCGGGGTCGGGCTCGTGGAGGTTGGCGGTCGGCGGCAGCAGGCTGTGCTCCATGGCGAGCGCGCAGGCCGCGATCTCCAGCGACCCGATGGCACCCAGGGAGTGGCCGATCATCGACTTGATGGAGCTGATCGGGGTGGCGTAGGCGTGGGCGCCGAGGCTGCGCTTGAAGGCGCCGGTCTCGTGGCGGTCGTTCATCTTGGTGCCGGAGCCGTGGGCGTTGATGTAGTCGATCGAGGTGGGGTCGAGGCGGGCCTCGGCCAGGGCGGCGTCGATGGCGGTGGCCATCTCGATGCCGTCGGGCTTGAGGCCGGTCATGTGGAAGGCGTTGGCGCGGGAGGCGAAGCCGGCGATCTCGGCGTAGATGTGCGCGCCGCGGGCCTTGGCCGCCTCGTACTCCTCCAGGACCAGGATCGCCGCGCCCTCGCCGAGGACCAGGCCGCTGCGGGTCCGGTCGAAGGGCCGGCACGCGCTCTCGGGGGTGTCGTTGCGCGGGGTGGTGGCGTGGATGGCGTCGAAGCAGGCCGAGGTGATCGGGGAGATCGGGGCCTCGGTGGCGCCGGCGATCATCACGTCGGCGGTGCCCTCGCGGATCAGCTCGACGGCGTGGCCGAGCGAGTCCAGTCCGGAGGTGCAGCCGGTGGACACGACCGCGGCGGGGCCTTCGGCGCCGGCCGCTCTGCCCACCTCCGCGGCCATCGAACTGGGCACGAAGTGGCTGTACAGCTCGGGGATCGCGTAGGTGTGGTCCACGTTCCACAGCCGTCCGCCGTCGCTGGTGACGACGTACTCCCGCTCCAGGCTGGTGGTGCAGCCGACCGCGCTGCCCAGCGAGGTACCGATCCGGCCCGGGTCGAGGGCGGCGAAGTCGAGACCGCTGTCGGCGACCGCCTCCCTGGTGGAGACCACGGCGAACTGGGCGGCCCGGTCCAGGCGGCGTATCTCCTGGTGGCTGAGGCCTGCGGCCACCGGGTCGAAGTCGCACTCGGCGGCGACCTGGGAACGGAACGGGGAGGGGTCGTAGAAGGAGATCCGCCGGCTGGCGGTGCGTCCCGCGGTCAGCAGGTCCCAGTACTCCTTGACGCCGACCCCGCCCGGGGCCACCACACCGAGGCCGGTGATGACGACTCTGCGCATGGCGGCTACCTCGACTTCCTGAGTGAAACGGTGCGGGACACTGTGGAATCTCCTCCGTCGGGTGCGACTGTCCGTACGGCGGCCGGGGCGGTTCGGGATCGGGCCTGGCCGCCCCGGCCGTCCGACCGGACGGGAGCGCGCTCGTGACGTGCTGCCCTACGCCGGTGCCGTCATGGAACGGGCGCCTGCTCGACAGCCGCTCGCGTCCGCGTGGACAGGGCGTCGTACCTGTTCAGGGCGGTTGCCGAGGGGGTATCAGGTGGGCGGGTTGCCGTGCTTGCGGTCGGGTATCTCGGCCTTCTTGGAGCGCAGTGCGGCCAGCGAGCGGATCAGTACGGAGCGGGTCTCGCCGGGGTCGATGACGTCGTCCACGAGGCCGCGCTCGGCCGCGTAGTAGGGGTGCATCAGCTCGGAGCTGTACTCCTTGATGCGTTGCTGCCGCAGCCCCTCGGGGTCGTCGGACGCGGCGATCTCGCGGCGGAAGATGACGTTCGCGGCGCCCTCGGCGCCCATCACGGCGATCTGGTTGGTGGGCCAGGCGAAGGAGAGGTCGGCGCCGATGGAGCGGGAGTCCATGACGATGTACGCGCCGCCGTACGCCTTGCGCAGGACCAGGGAGATGCGGGGCACGGTGGCGTTGCAGTAGGCGTACAGGAGTTTCGCGCCGTGCCGGATGATGCCGTGGTGTTCCTGGTCGACGCCGGGCAGGAAGCCGGGCACGTCGACGAGGGTGACCAGCGGGATGTTGAAGGCGTCGCAGGTGGAGACGAAGCGGGCGGCCTTCTCGGAGGCGTGGATGTCGAGGACCCCGGCGAGGGCGGCGGGCTGGTTGGCGACGATGCCGACGGGGTGGCCGTCGAGCCGGGCGAGCGCGCAGACCACGTTGCGGGCCCAGCCCTCGTGGACCTCGAAGTGGTCGCCGTCGTCGACGATCTCCTCAATGACGTCGCGGATGTCGTAGGACCGGCCCGGGTCGGCGGGGACGAGTGCGGTGAGCGCGTCGGTGCGGCGGCCCGCGGGGTCGGCGGTGGGCTCCACGGGGGGCATCTCGCGGTTGTTGGCCGGGAGGAAGGACAGCAGGTGGCGGACGTCTTCGAGGCAGTCGCGTTCGTCGTCGTACGTGAAGTGGCTGACTCCGGAAACGGAGCCGTGGACGTCCGCGCCGCCCAGCCCGTTGTGGGTGATCCTCTCCCCGGTGACGGCCTGCACGACGTCGGGCCCGGTGATGAACATCTGGGCGCTCTCGCGGACCATGAAGACGAAGTCGGTGAGGGCCGGGCTGTAGGCGGCGCCCCCCGCGCAGGGTCCGAGCATGACGGAGATCTGCGGGAGGACCCCGGAGGCGGCGACGTTGCGGCGGAAGATGCCGCCGTACCCGGCGAGCGCGGTGACGCCCTCCTGGATGCGGGCGCCCGCGCCGTCGTTGAGGGAGACCAGCGGGGCCCCGGCGGACTCGGCGAGGTCCATCACCTTGTGCACCTTGGCGGCGTGCGCCTCGCCGAGGGCGCCCGCGAAGACGCGGAAGTCGTGGGCGTACGCGAAGACGGTGCGGCCGTGCACCTGCCCCCAGCCGATGACGACCCCGTCGCCGTGCGGCTTGCGGTCCTCCAGACCGAAGCCGGTGGCACGGTGCCTGCGCAGCGGCTCGATCTCGGTGAACGTGCCCTCGTCGAAGAGGAGGTGGAGGCGTTCGTGGGCGGTGAGTTTGTTCTTGGCGTGCTGGCGGCGGGTGGCCTCCGGGTCGGGGCCGCGGCCGACCTCCTCCTTGAGCCGGCGGAGTTCGGCGGTGGCGGAGGCCAGGTCGGGGGGCTCCGCGGCGGCAGGGCACGGGGCGACCGGAGCGGCGGCAGCGGTGGGAGGACGCGGCACTGTGGGAGCGGTGGGCGTCCGCGGGGTGGTGGGAGGTGTGACGGCGACGGGGGCGACGGGCCGGTGGTCATCGAGGATCGTCATCGGCGCACCGTAGGAACGGTGCCTAGAGCCCCGATGGAGGGGCCGGGGGGTGGGTGGCGGCCTCGTCAGCGTCCGGCGCCGGCGTGCGCGTCGTCGAGGTCCAGGTTCGGATCGGCGTTGAGGATCGCCTGGTGCAGGCGCTGGATGCGGGCGGAGGGCTCCAGGCCGAGCTCGTCGACGAGGGTGTCGCGCAGTCGCTGGTACTCCTCCAGGGCGCGCCAGGCGCTGCCCGACCGGTGCAGGGCGGTCATCAGCTGGGAGCAGAAGCTCTCGTGCATGGGATGACGGGCCATCAGTACCCGTAGCTCCGGCACGATCTCGGTGTGCCGGCCCAGCCGCAGGTCGCTGTCGAGGCGCAGTTCGAGCGCGGCCATCCGGTCCTCCTCCAGCCGCAGCACCTCCAGTTCCAGGACACCGCCGATGCGTACGTCGACCAGGGCGGGCCCCTGCCACAGGCCGAGCGCGCGGCCCAGCAGGTCGGAGGCGGCCCGGTGGTCGCCGGACTCGTGGGCGCTGCGGCCGGACGCCTTGAGCTGCTCGAACTCCTGGAGGTCCACCACTCCGGGCTGCACCTGGAGGAGATATCCCCCGTGCCGGGTGACCAGGACGTCCTTGGCCTGCCGGCCGGGACCGCCCTCCAGCGCGGCGGCGAGCTTGCGCCGGAGCTGAAGGACGTACGTCTGCAACGTGGTGGCGGCACTGCGCGGGATGTGCTCGCCCCAGATCTCCTCCATCAGCGTCGGCACCGTGACGACATGGTCGGACTGCATGGCGAGCAGGGCCAGGATCTGCCGTGGCTTCGCTGCGGTGGGCACGATCGAAATGCCCTGCTCGTCCACGGTGAGCGGTCCCAAAACTTTCACGTCCATGGACACGGTCCCTTCACGTCCCGGTGGAGCCCGAATACAGGAGCGCCATAGTGGCACCGCCCCGCACGGCCAGACCAGTGCGGGAATCATGACCCGAATCCTGAAGTTCGCATGCCCCAATGGTGACGATGACACTGGGCCAATTGATCGGGACGCACACAGAATCCTCACTGCGAGACGAGCACTCGACGCACACCCCATCACGTCTCAAGGAGATTCCTATGAGCACTACGGTCACTGCTGCCCCGAGTAACTTCGCCCCTGCCGCCTCCCCGGTCCTGTCCGAGGAGGAGCGCGTCGCGATGCTGAGCATTCGCCGCGTGCTGGAGCCCGAGCTGAGCCTCCAGTACGCGACGGACCCGCTCGCCGTCCTGGCCGCGTTCGGTCTGTCCGCGGCGGAGCCCGTCTTCACCTCCGCCGGCTCCTCGGCCACCGTGTCCATCGAGGAGCTGGACCGTCCCGGCCCGGCGACGATGCTGCTGCCGACCTGGCGCACCTTCAGCGACGCTCCGAAGACGGCATGACCCTCTCGCCCACGACCGGCGGCCTTCCGGTCGGATTCAAAAGGCATCTGCGGGTCGAAACGGTCGCGGGCGAGGCCGTCTATCTGCTGACCGAGAGCGGGACCACCGCGATACACGGCGCTCATGTCGAGGCGCTGGTCCCGCTGCTCGACGGCACCCGCTCACTGGCCGAGGTCCTTCATTCGGCGGCGGGCGCGATGCCCGCCGCCGATGCGGGCCGGACGATCACCGAGCTCGCCTCGTCGGGGCTGCTGGGCTACCGCACCCGGGTGGACTGCCCCGCCGAGCAGGCCGCACACGCGTACTGGGACGCCGCCGGGCTGGACGGCGCGCGCACTCAGCAGCAGGTGGCGGACACCCTGGTGGACGTGGTGGCGCTCGGCCGGACGGATCCGGAGGCCGCCCGTGCGGCCTGCCGGGCCGCCGGTCTCGACGTCGCCGGCCCCGACCGGACGGCGGCCCTCTCCCTGGTGCTGTGCGACGACTATCTGCATCCGGGGCTGCGCGAGGTGGACGCCGGGCACCGGGCGGCGGGCCGGCCCTGGCTGCCCGCCCGGATCTCCGGCAGCGAACTGTGGGTGGGTCCGTTCTTCGACGGCGCCGACCCGGAGCGTGCCTGCTGGTCCTGCCTGGCCCACCGGCTGCGCGGCCACCGCGCCTCGCAGTCGCCGGTCCGGCGGACCCTCGGGCCGGACGGCGCGCTGCCGCTGCCCGCCACCGCGCTGGCCCCCACCGGGGCGCTCGGGCTGCACCTCGCGGTGCTGGAGGCGGTGAAGTGGGCGGCCGGGCTGCGCGGTCCCGCCCAGCGCGGGGTGACCCGGTTCGACACCCTTTCCCTGAGTGCCGACCTGCACCCGGTGTCCCGGCGTCCGCAGTGTCCCGACTGCGGCGATCCCACCCTGGTCGCCCGGCGGGTGAACGCACCCGTCGTCCCCGTGTCGCGGCCCAAGCACCGGGCTCAGGGCGGCAACGACCGGGCACTGCCGGCCGCCGCGGTACTGGAGCGGTACCGGCATCTGGTCAGCCCGGTGAGCGGGGTCGTCACCGAGGTGCGGCCCGCCGACCGGACCCCCGACGGGACCTATCACTACGTGTCGGGCCGCAACCTGGCCCTGGGCGGCCAGGGGCTCGCCGAGCTGCGTGGCGGTATGCGCACCCACAGCGGGGGCAAGGGCACCACCGCGCTGGAGGCGGAGGTCGGCGCGCTGTGCGAGGCCGTCGAACGGTTCTCGGGCACCCGCCAGGGCGACGAGCCGGCCGTGCGGGGCACCCTGCGCGGGCTGGGGGCCGCGGCGCTGCACCCCAACGACTGCCAGCTCTACTCGGAGCGCCAGCTGCGCACCCGTGACGACTGGAACACCCGGTATGCCCGCTCGCCGTTCCAGCTGGTGCCACAGCCCTTCGACCCGCTGGCCCCGGTGGACTGGACGCCGCTGTGGTCGCTGACCTCGGGCTCCCAGCGGCTGCTGCCGACCTCGATGCTGTACTTCGGTCCCGGCCGGGACGGCCGCACCCACTCCCCCTGGGCCGACTCCAACGGGAACGCGGCGGGCAGCAGCCTGGAGGACGCCCTCGTGCAGGGCTTCCTGGAACTGGTCGAGCGGGACGCGGTCGCCCTGTGGTGGTACAACCGCACCCGCCACCCGGCCGTCGACCTGGACGCCTTCGACGAACCGTGGCTGGCGTCCGCCCGGCGGTCCTACGGCCGGGCCGGGCGCGAGGTGTGGGCGCTGGACCTCACCTCGGACTTCGGGATTCCGGTGGTGGTGGCGCTGTCCCGGCGCACCGACGGCCACACCGAGGACATCTGCTTCGGCTTCGGCGCTCACTTCGACGCGCGGCTCGCGCTGCGCCGGGCCGTGACGGAGATGAGCCAGTTGCTGCCGCCGGCCGACGCGAAGGTGGACCGGACGGTGTACGCGGGTGATCCGGAGGTGGCGCGCTGGTGGGACCGGGCGACGCTGGCCACCCAGCCCTACCTGCTCCCCGATCCGGGCCAGGTGCCGCGCACACCGGGGCACTGGGCGCCGTCCGCACGCGGCGACCTGCTCGACGACGTGCTGCTGGCCGGCCGGCTGGTGGCGGAGCGCGGCATGGAACTGCTGGTGCTGGACCAGACCAGGCCCGACACGGGACTCCCGGTGGTCAAGGTGGTGGTGCCCGGGATGCGGCACTACTGGGCGCGCTTCGCTCCGGGGCGGCTGTTCCAAGTACCGGTGGAAAGAGGCCTGCTGACGCGTCGTACACCGGAGTCGGAGGTCAATCCGGTGCCCATGTTCGCCTGAACAGTGCGTTTCTGGCGTTCCGTCATACGATGTGCCCATCGCATCCGAATGGGTGGCCGACGGACCGGACCCCACATACGATACGGCCGGTCCCCCACAGTCGCCAGGAGGCTGCATCCGTGACAGGCCCCGCTGAGGAATCCACTCCGGAAGGCGGCGTGGGACGCCGGACGGTGCCACGGGAACTGCTCGCCCCGCGGCTGGCACGGGGCATCGCCGTGATGGCCCTGCTCTGCTACAGCACGATCACCATGCTCAACGTCGTCGCGTCGTGGAAATTCTCGCCAACCGTCGCGGCGAGCCTGGTGTGCGTGGCGGTGATCTTCACTCTGCAATTCATGATCACTTCGCCCCGCTCGGCTCAGTGGCCGACGGACCGGCGGATCGTCGCACTGGTCACCCAACTCCTGCTGACCTACGTCCCGTTCATCTGGTTCGGGCTGAACTGGGGAGCCATGGAAGGGCCGATGGGAGCCTCCCTGCTCCTGCTGCTGCCCGGCCGGCTGGCCTGGCCCGCGTTCGCCGTACTGCTGGCGGCGATTCCCGTCTACTCGATGCTCGCGGGCACCCAGCCGGCGGAGGCCGCGTACTTCACCGTCTCGGCACTGCTGTGCTCGATCCTGCTGTACGGGCTGTCCAAGCTCAGCGAGATGGTGCAGGAACTGCACGACGCCAAGGAGCAGTTGGCGCGCATGGCGGTCAGTCAGGAGCGGCTGCGGTTCGCCCGCGACCTGCACGACCTGCTCGGCTACAGCCTGTCGGCGGTCACCCTGAAGGGAGAACTGGCCAACCGGCTCATCACCCGGCATCCGGATCGGGCCCAGGAGGAGATCCAGGCGCTGCTCGTGGTGGCCCGCCAGGCGCTGGCGGACGTGCGGATGGTGGCCAGCGGATACCGGCAGATGTCGCTGCGGGACGAGGCCCAGGCGGTGGCCGCGGTGCTGTCCGCCGCCGGGGTGCGGGCCGAAGTGGCCCTGGACCACGGCCGGTTGCATCCGATGATCGACACCGTACTGGCGACCGCCCTGCGCGAGGGGGTTACCAATGTCCTCCGGCACAGCCGGGTCCGGTTCTGTAGCATCAGCGCCACCGGGGAGGGCGAATCGATTCGCCTGGTCCTGGTCAATGACGGGGTGACACATGCGCTCGACTCCCACCCGAGCCGGGACGGGAGCGGGCTGGACAACCTGCGGACCCGCTGCCACGCGGTAGGGGGGCGGCTGCGGGCGGGTGTACGGGAGGACGGGCGCTTCCAACTGGAGGCATGGGTGCCGGAGAAGCCGCGGGAGCCCGCGGCATCCGTACCGCAGCCGGGGGGCGGGCCCCGGCCCGTACAGCCGCTGCACACAGAGTGAGCGAAGAAACGGGGGAACGATGCTGATGGTGAACATCCTGCTCGCCGAGGACGTGCACATGATCCGGGGCGCCCTGGTGGCGCTGCTGCACCTGGAGCCCGACCTCAAGGTGGTGTCCACCGTCGACCGGGGGGACCTCATCGTGCAGGCCGCCCTGGAGTCCAGACCCGACGTCGCGGTGATCGACCACGATCTCCCCGGCACCGACGGGCTCACCGCGGCGATGGAACTCCACGAGCGGCTCCCCGAGTGCCGCACCCTCATCCTCACCAGTCTGGGCCGCCCCGGCATCCTGCGCCGGGCGCTCCTCGCCCAGGTCCACGGGTTCCTGCTGAAGGACTCCCCGCCCGACCAGCTCGCCACGGCCGTGCGCAACGTGGCGGCGGGCAAGCGGGTGGTCGACCCCCAGCTCGCCCTGTCCGCCTGGGACTCCCCCGACATCCCGCTCTCGCCGCGCGAGGTGGAGGTGCTACGTCTCGCGGCGCGCGGCGCGGACACCTCCGAGATCGCCGGATGCCTCTACCTCTCCACCGGAACGGTCCGCAACTACCTCACCGCCATCGTCACCAAGCTGGGCGCCCGCAGCCGGATCGACGCCGTGCGCATCGCCGAGGACGCGGGCTGGATCCCCTGATTCCGCCGCCAGCAGCACATCGAGCAGCCCGCCGTCCAGGACGGTGTCGACGGACAGGTCCGCCAGATCGCCGAAGCCGGTGTCGTGCACCGCGGCACTGACCACGTACGCCGCCACCGGGAAGGTGCCGAAGACCCACGCACCGTGGTCGGCCGGCCCGCCCTCCGGGCGGGTCAGCCGGGCCCCGTCCGCGAGCAGTTCGAAGCCGAACTCGGTGAACCTGAACCGCAGTCCCTGCCCGAGCGCCTTGCTGTACGCCTCCTTGAGCGTCCACAGCCGGACCATCAGGTCGTTGCGCACCGCGGGTCCCGCCGCGTCCAACTGCCGTTTCTCGTACGGGGTGCAGGCCTGCCGCTCCGAGCCGGTGCCGGCCAGTCTGCGGTCGGCGCGCTCCACGTCGACGCCGATCCGGCCGCGCCGGGTGATGCCGACGACCATCATCTCCTCGGTGTGGCTGAGACTCACGTCGATCTGGTCGCAGCCGCGCACATAGGGCCTGCCGCCCGGCTGGTACGCCAGGTCGACCTGCTCGGGTGTCGAGCCGATGGCCGCGGCCGCGGCGTACCGCAGCAGCAGCCGCGAGGCCATCAGCCGCTCCCGCATGCGGGGCCGCTCCATGCTCTGGTAGCGGTGCCAGTCACGGCCCAGGAGTGCGCTGAGCCGTTCCTGGGACACGTCCGCGGACGGCTGCCACTCCGGCATGCTCGCGTGCACCAGCACCGTTCCGGAACTCGCCAGTTCCCGCGGCACGACGTCCCAGGGACCCGCGGGCCCGCGGACGTGGTGCGGGGCGAGGACCCGGGTACGCCGGGCCGCCACCCCGCTCATCCCCTCGCCAGGACGGCCGCCAGCGGGCCGGCGTCCAGCGTGGAGATCACTCCGGCCAGGTCGACGGCGTCGCTCCGGGGTCCCCGGCAGACGGGGAAGCAGTGCAGGCCCGCGTCGGCGCCCATCCGGTTGAGGAAGGGCGTCAGCACGGCGCGCGGGCCGATCTCCACCACGTGGGTGAGGCTCTGCTGGGCGAACAGCGCGCGGGCCGCGTCGGCGAACCGCACCGGGGCGGTCACCTGCTCCGTCCAGTACGGGGCGTACAGCGGCTCGGTGGCCAGCCGGCCGTACACCGTGGAGTAGAACGGCACCCGGGGCACACCGCCGGGCAGCCGGCGCACCGCCGAGGCGAACTTGGCGACCATCGGCCGCATCAGCGGCGAGTGGAAGGCGTGGGCGACCTCCAGCATCCGGGACGCCAGGCCCTGCCCGGACAGCCGGTCGGCGATCCGGGCGAGGGCGTCGACCGGGCCCGCCAGCACCGTCGCGCGGGCCGCGTTGATCGCGGCGATGCCCACCTCGGGCTCGTCGGCGATCAGTTCGGCCGCCTCGAAGGGGGCCGCGCAGGTCGCCATCATGCCGCCGCCCATGGGCAGATGCTGCATGAAGGCGCCCCGCAGCGAGACGAGCCGGGCGGCGTCCTGCAGCGTCAGCGCGCCCGCCACCACCGCCGCGGCGAACTCACCGATGCCGTGGCCCAGCACCGCGACCGGCCGCACCCCCGCGTCCTGCAAGGTGCGGGCCATCGCGTACTCGACGGCGAACAGGGCGGGCTGGGTGAAGCCGGTGAGGTGCACACGGGGGTCGCCGGAGAGGATCAGGTCGACGACCGACTCCTTGGTGTACGGGCGCAGTTCCTCGGCCGCCTCGTCCAGGTGGCTGCGGTAGCCGGTGGAGTTCAGGTACAGGCCGGAGGTCATGCCGGGGTGCTGGGAGCCCTGGCCGGTGAAGACGAAGGCCGCCCGTACGCGTTCGGCGGAGACGAGGACGTCCCGCTGGGCCATGCAGCGGGCAAGCTGGTTCACCGTGGGGTAGGACCAGATGTCGCCCGGCTCGGCGAGCGGGCCGAACTCCTCCTCGATGTCCCCGTAGAGACTGAGTGCGGCGACCGAGTCAAGGCCGTACTCGGCGAACGGCACATCGGGGTCGACCGGCCGCCCCAGGTAGTGCGTGAGGCGTTGCATCAGCCATTCGAAGTGGACGTGTTCGGGCCGGTCGTCGGGCGAGGTCGGCACTGAGTTCTGCATGGCGGTCCTTCATCCTGTGAGGGGGCGGGTGCGGGGCCCGTCAGGCCAGTGGTGAGGCATGGAGGTCGTAGCTGCGGCGGCCGTGCAGCCGGTCCAGCACTTCGGTGAACACCCGCTCCTCGGCGGCGGCGGGCCGCTCGCCCACCGGCAGCCCCAGCCGGCGCGCGAGCCTGTGCAGGGCCGCCGACACCCAGGCGGGATCGGCCAGGAACCCGCCCAGGGCGGACTGCCCCTGCCACACTCCGAGTACCGCCGCGGCGGCGGTCACCAGCGTGTACCGGTCACCGAGCCCGAGGTGGTGCGGGCTGGCGAGAGCACGCCGGTCGCCGGGCCTTACGTCGAGGAACGCGGCCCGCAGCTCGTGCAGTTCGGCCACGAAGAGTGCCGAGCGGGCTTGGATGTCCGCGTCCCCCGGGGTGCCGCCCGCCCGGTCCGCGCCCGCCACCAGGGTCGCGGCCAGCGGGTCGCCGTCGCCGAGCAGGGTGGCCCGGGAAAGCTCCAGCGGGGGCAGTTCCCCGTCGAGCGCGAACAGTGCGGCGGGTGCCGCCGGGCCCCGGAACCAGGAGGAGCGGGCGAAGTGCGGCAGCTGCGGCAGGATGCTGACCTGACGGCCCGCGCTGCCGGCGTGCCCCATGGAGGTGACGGGCAGATCGCGCAGCTGCTTCTGGAACATCCCGTACGCGCCGTCGCGTGCGAAGCTCTCCTCGCCGAGCACGGCGGACATCTCGTCCATCGCCTCCGCGATGAGCCTCGGCGCGAGATAGGCGGCGCCGGCCGCGTACGCGCTGGTCTCCCGCGGTATCAGGTGCAGCGCCCGGGTCGCCACCAGTGCCAGCGAGTCGCTGATCAGCAGGTCGAGGAAGGCGCCGGTGAGCACGGAGCGCACGTGCTGCACATCGAGGGACGAGCGGCCGTCGGCGCGGTGGCGGGCGGCGAACCGGGCGACCGTCCGAAGCGCGGTGTCCGCCCCGGCCAGCACGATGGAGGGAATCAGCCCGCGGATGATCAGTGAGGAGCGCAGCGAGAGTTCGTAGCCCCCGCCGGGCGCGCCGACCACCGCGCTGTCGGGGACGCGCACGTCGGTGAGGCGCAGCCCGCCGAACTCCGCGCTGCGCATCCCGTCGGTGATGCGCCGGTCCAGGTCGAGGACCCGGTCAGCCGGCAGGTCACGCCGGTCCAGCAGCAGCACGGTGTGGCTGCGGGCCCCGGCGTCGGCGTCCCGGGAGCGGGCGAACACCACCAGGCCGCTCGCCCGGGAGGCGTTGGCGATGGCCGACTTGGACCCGTCGACGACCAGTCCGCCGTCGGGGTGCGGCCGTACGGTGAACTCGTCCCGGACGAAGTCGTTTCCGTGCGCGACCTCGTGCCGGGCCACCGCGACCCGCTCCCCTTCCAGCAGCAGCCGGGCCACCTGTGCGCGCTGGCCGGCCGTGCCGCCGGTCCAGACCGGGGTGGCCGCGAAGAAGCAGTTGAGCCCGTACCCGAAGCCGAGCGAGGCGTCCCGGCGGAAGACCGGGCGCAGCACCCGGCCGAGCACGTCCATCCGCTCCAGCCGGCCGCCCAGTGCCGTCGGCACGAACTCCGCGTTGAGCCCGTGGTCGTCCAGCACCCGCTCGGCCTCCGCCGGGACCTCGCCCACCGCGTCGGCGGCGAGCAGGGCGGCGCCGCCCAGCGGGTTGGCCGGATCGTCGAGCGGCCCGAAGGCGCGTTCCAGCGCGTCGATGCGGTCCTGGGCCCGGTCCTGCCGGGGGCCGCCCCGGGCCTGGTGGTACTGAGGGATCATGTGCGCCTCCCGGCGGCGCCGGCGGTGTCCGTCGGCGCCTGCAGTTGTTCGATCTCGGGTTCCAGGCGCTGGTGCAGCGGGCTGATCCTGCCCTGGAGGAACAGGCCGCGCATCGCCGCGCGTTCGAGTTTGCCGCTGGTCGTGCGGCGTATCGTGCCCGGCCGCACCAGCAGGACACCGCCGGTGCGTATCTCGTACTGCTCGGCGAGCCGCCCCTCCACGGCGGCGGCGAGCTTGTCCAGGTCCAGGTCGTAGCGGCTGCGCGCCCGCAACTCCTGTACCACCACGACCCGTTCGCGGCCGCAGGTGACGCCGAACACGGTGGTCGCGCCGAACAGTGAGCTGACCTGTTGCACCGTCCGCTCCAGGTCCTGCGGGTAGAGGTTGCGTCCGGCGACGACGATCATGTCCTTGAGCCGGCCGGTGACGCAGAGCTCGCCGTCGCGCAGCATGCCCAGGTCGCCGGTGCGCAGATGGCCGCCCCCGCCGGCCTGCCGGACCCCGAAGACCTCGGCGGTCTCGGCCGGCCGCCGCCAGTAGCCCGGGGCCACCGCGTCCCCGCGCACCCAGATCTCACCGGTGGCGCCCGGGGGCACCGCCCGCCCGGTGTCCGGGTCCACGATCCGGACCTCCGTGCCCGCGGCAGGCGGTCCGCAGGACACCACCGGCGGCCCGCCGTCCGGATGGTCGAAGGTGCGCCACGGCATGCGGCCCCGGCCGGGCCTGGCGGCCACCAGAAGGGTCGCCTCGGCCAGGCCGTAGGCGGGGGTGAGCGCGTGGGGACGCAGCCCGGCCGGGGCGAACCGTTCGGCGAAGGCGCGCAGGGTCTCCGCGCGCACCGGCTCCCCGCCGCTGACCGCCGTCCGCCAGCGGGACAGGTCGAGTTGGGCGATCTGCGCGTCGTTGACGCGGCGCACACACAGCTCGTACGCGAAGTCGGGGGCGGCGCAGGCGGTCAGCCCGTAGTCGGAGATCATCCGCAGCCAGCGCAGCGGGCGCTTCACGAACGCCTGCGGGGTGAGCAGCACGGTGGTGCCGCCCAGCCACAGGGCGTGCAGCAGCTGGCCGACGAGGCCCATGTCGTGGTGGAACGGCAGCCAGCCGCCGATCCGCTCGCCGGGGCGGGTGCCGAACGCCTCGGACAGGGCGTGCTGGTGGGTGAGGAGTGCGCCGTGCGTGATGATCACGCCGCGCGGTTCGCGGGTGGAACCGGAGGTGTACTGGAGCAGCGCCACCGTCTCCGGTCCCGCCTGCGGCAGTGGCGGGTCCGGTACGCCGTGGGGGTCCGGTACGAGTTGCGGGTCCGGTACGTGCTGCGGGTCCGGTTCGCCTTGCGGGTCCGTCGTGCCGGGGCCGTCGCTCAGCACGCAGGTGATGTCGCCGTGCCCGGTGCGGGCGAGCAGTTGGGAGACCTCGGGTGCCAGGGCGCGCGGGGTGAGGGCGCAGACCGCCGCGGCGTCCTTGGCGATGCCGGCCACCCGTTCGTCGTGGTGGCCGGGTCCGCCGGGCGGTGCCACCGGAACGGCGACCACCCCGGCGTACCAGCAGGCCAGCAGCCCGGCCGCGAACAGCCGGCGGGAGGGCTGTACGAGCAGGACGCGCTCGCCGGCGGCCGCGTGCGGGCGCAGCCTGCGGGCGATCTCCCGGGCGAGGGAGTCGAGCTCGGCGTAGGTGACGGTCTCCTCGATGAGGGCGTCCGGCGCCGCGGCGCCCGCCCCGCTCCCGCGCGGGTCGCCCTCGGAGAGCAGAATCAGTGCCGCCCGCTGCGGCGTCTGGGCGATCCGGGCCCGGACGGCCTCGGTGAACGTGCGGTGCTCGTGCATGGTGTCCCCCTCTCCTGCGGCACCGGTCTTCCCGGCGGCGTCGACCGGTGCGGTGGTCACGGGCGGGGCCGGGCCGGGGTGCGGCGGCGCCCGCCGCCCTTGACGGTCCAGTGCGCCAACGCCGTCTCACGCGCCTGCGCGGGACGTTCGCCGCGGCGCAGGCACAGGATGAGCGCGGCGGTGACCGCGGCGAGTTCGGCGTCGTCGGGGCAGCCGCGGACCACCGTGAGGGAACCGAATTCCGTGGGTGGGTGTGTCATGCCCGCAGGATGGGCGCAGCTGCTTGAGGCGACCTCGGGTACGGAACGCGACTGGGCCGAGCAGATGTGGACTTCTGCTCCCGCACTGCCGGAGGCACGCCGCGGCCGCACCCCGGGACGGGTCCCGGAGGTGCGGCGGGCGGGGGTCAGCTGCGGTCGGTGGGTTCCTTGGCCCGCTGGTAGGCGAGGTGGCTGGTGCGTTCGGTGTGGAGCGCGGCGATCTCGGACAGGGCCCGCACCTCCTGCCGGTAGCCGTTGCCGCTGAGCGCGCGGTCGCAGTCCTCGGCGTGCCGCCACCACTGGAGGCCGGTGTAGGTCAGCGGGTGGACCGTGGAACGGAGCAGGTCGCTGCCGCCGAACCCGCCGGAGGCCGCGCACTGGTCGCCGAGCTGCGCGAACCGCCTCTCGAACGCGGGGCGTTCGCTCTCCGAGGGCAGTACCGCCCGGGTCACCACCACGTTCGACGCACCCTCCTCCGCCGTGTCGTGCAGCACCCGTCGCACGCTGACCGCCTGGTCGGCCTCGACCTCGGCCATCGGCCCCAGGCTGCGGACCTGGGCCAGGAAGGCGGGGTCCCCGACGGTGCGCAGGAATCCGCGCCTGGAGCGCCAGTGGCCGAGGTGCACGTACACGTTCGGCTGCTCGGTGACACGTACCGTGACCAGGAAGGCGAAGCCGTCGCGACCGCGCAGGAACTGGGAGTGCTCGTGGAACTCCCGCTCGAAGTCATGGGGGTCCCCCTTCGCCCTGAACCGGTAGATCACGGTGAACGGCTGATCCGGGTCACGGAACCGGTCATCGCGTGCCATGGGCTCCCTCCGTCGCTCCGGCCGCCTGCCGGCCGGCGAACTCCGCAGCGTGGCGCAGCGTGGCCGAGCTGTTGGCCCCGAGCGTCCGGCGCACCAGGGCGCGCGCCTCGTCGAGGGTGACGTCGGGGCCGAGCAGGGTACGCACGCCCTGCGGATCGAGGGTGACGGTGTGCCAGGAGGTGACCTCGAAGGTGCCGTCCACGTCGGGCACGATCGTCCAGCGGCCGGTGTGACCGGTCATCGCGGCCGGTACCCGCGACTGTTTGTAGACGATCTCGCGCCGGTCGGGGAAGGAGATCCGGGTGGAGACGGTGTTGTGGGTGGAGCCGTCGCCGCCGCGGGTGTCCATGTCCATGTGCTGCACTACCGCCTGGCTGTCGGTGGTGTCCTCGATGAGGTCGAGGCGGGCCACGTGCGGCAGCCTCTCGGGCCACCGGCCGGCCTGGTCGAGGAAGGCGAAGACGTCCCCGGGGTCGGCGCCGGAGACGGTGACGCTGTCGTGGAAGGTGAAGTGCAACTGCGCGCGGGCGGCACCGAGTTCGGCGGTCGCCTTCAGTGCGCCGAGTTCGGCGTTGCTGTTGCGGTCGATGGCCTGGGCGATGAGTTCCTCGGCCTGCGGGTCGTCGTCGACCGCCCGGTAGTCGTGCAGCAGCTCCACCCGGCTGCCCTCGCCGTCGGCCTCGATGCGCCACTCGCCGCCCATGGCGGCCACCGGGGCGGCGCAGACGACCTGGCGGAAGCCGACCGTGCGGGCCGCCGGGTCCAGTACGCGGCGCGAGGTCCAGTTGCGTACCTGGCCCGCCGCGGTGGCCCAGATCCGCAGGAGCTGCTCGCCGCCGGTCTCCGGGGCCTCTCGCAGGACATCGACATGCACGGTGGGGCCGAAGATCTGCGGCCAGCCGGACACATCGGCGACGAGCCGGTAGACGGCGTCGGGCGGGGCGGCCACAGCCACGGAGTGCGAGGTGGTGCGCGTGATGGGCGTAGCGATCGGCGCCACGGTGGACTTCCCTTCGGTACGGCCGCACCGGCGGCCCGGTACGACAGCGTGACAGAACCGGGCTCGCACGGTGGTGGAGCCCGGGTGGAGTTCTCATGCGGAGGTACGTCGAGGACTCCGGCGCAGGCTCTCGGGGGGGATCCCTCCGCGTACCTGCGCAGGGCCTCGCGCGGCGGGCCACGCGTCCGGGGCGCTCCCCCGGGCGGGCCGCCAGGTGCTCAGCCGGCCGGTACCCAGTCCGGCCTGCGCAGCATCTCGATCACCGCGCACCCCCAGCTGTAGCCCGCGCCCACGCCGATCAGCACGATGTGGTCGCCCGGCGCGGCCTTCCCCGTCACCAGCAGGTGGTCCAGGGAGGCGAACTGGTCGCCCGCCCCGAGGTGCCCCACGGTGCGGCTCCAGTCCCAGGTGGTCCGGGAGACGTCGATGCCGAACGGCTGGTGGTAGATGGACCGCAGTCTGCGCAGTCCGAAGTGCGGCAGCACCACCCAGCGGGCGTCGGCGAGTTCGATGCCGGCGTCGGTGAGGGCGTGCTTGACGACGGTCTGCTGTCCCTGGTGGGCGCGGGAGATGGCGTACGACATGCCCACCCGGCCCACGAACGCCTTCTTCGCCTCCTCGAAGTCGACCGGGATGCGGTGGCTGAACGGGGCGCGGGAGAAGGGTTCGTCGCCGCGGTGCATGGGTTCGAGGTCGGGGTCTGCGAGGACGGCAACCGACTTGAGCCGGGCGAAGCCGCCGCGCCGGGACAGCACCAGGGCGGACGCGCCGTCCGCGTACGGGGTGCCCGGGTCGGTGAGCCAGCGGTCGATGCCGGGCGGGCAGAACCGGTCGGCCGCGGTGAGCAGCGCGTCCGCGTGGCCGTGGCCCGCGCTCAGGTAGGCGGTGGCCAGGTCGAGGGCGGCGAGTCCGCCGTTGGACATCTGCCGGATCTCGATCGCCGGGGAGCTGTTGCCGACCGCCTCGCGCTGGATGTACGAGCCGACCGGCCACAGGTCCTGTCCCTGGTGGTAGGTGTCGGCGTGCAGCAGCAGATCGACGTCGCCCGGGCCGGACGCGGAGCGCTGCAGTGCGGTGCGGGCCGCGGCCGCCGCCATCTCGGCGGCCGACTCGTGCGGTGAGTGGGCGACCGAGAGCATGCCGGTCGCCCTGGCGACGCGTTGCGGGCACGATCCGTCGGCGACGGCGTCGGCGATGCTGAGGGAGGAGGGGAACCGGACGGAGGTTCCCCGTATGTAGGTGTCTTCCACGCGCACGGCTGGCTCTCCAGTCGGAAGTCGGTACGTCGGTGGGGTGGGCGGGGGCCGGTCAGGTGACGGTCGCGGGGACGGCGGTGCCCTGGTCGAGCAGGACGAAGTGCACGGCGTCCAGCAGCGCCCGCCAGCCCGCAGTCACGGTGTTGGTGTCCACACCGACGGTGCTCCAGCTGCGGCCGCCGCTGGGCCGCTCGCGCCCGTCGCGGTAGGAGATGAGGACCCGGGCGGCGGCATCGGTGCCGGTCTGCCCGCTGAGCAGCCGTACCTGGTAGTCGACGAGGACCAGCCGGGCCAGCGCGGGGAAGAACGGGTCGAGGGCGCTGTGCAGCGCGTTGTCGAGGGCGTTGAGCGGACCGTTGCCGGTGCCGGTGGCGCTGAGCGGCACGCCGTCCACGCGCAGTCGCACCTGCGCCTCGGTACGGGTGCCGCCGCCGCGCTCCCGGCTGACGCCCACGCTCCATTCCTCGACCTCGAAGGGGCGGTTTGCCCGGCCGCCCGCGAGTTCGTCGCGCAGCAGCAGCTCGAAGGAGGCGTCGGCGGTCTCGAAGCTGTAGCCGCGGCTCTCCATTTCCTTGATGCGCTCGGCGGCCCGTGCCACCGCCTCGGAGCCGGCCCGGACCTCGTATCCCAGTTCCCTGGCCTTGAGTTCGACGGAGGAGCGGCCGCCCATGTCGGAGACGAGGGTGCGCATCGTGTTGCCGACCAGGGTGGGGTCGGTGTGCTGGTAGAGGCCGGGGTCGACGCGCAGGGCGGAGGCGTGCAGTCCTGCCTTGTGGGTGAAGGCGGACGAGCCGGTGTACGGGTCGGCGGGCGAGGCGGGTACGCCGGTGATCTCGGCGATGGTGCGGCCGGTGGCGGCGAGGTCGCGCAGCTTCTCCAGCGGGATCACCTCACGGCCGCGTTTGAGGACGAGGTTGGCCGCGACCGTGAACAGGTTGGCGTTGCCGCAGCGTTCGCCGTAGCCGTGGGCGGTGCCCTGGGCGTGGATCGCGCCCGCGTCGATGGCGGCCATGGTGTTGGCGACGGCGCAGCCGGAGTCGTTGTGGCAGTGGATGCCCAGGGGGACACCGGTCAGGTCGAGGGTGTCGACGACGACCGCGCCGATCTCCTCGGGCAGCATGCCTCCGTTGGTGTCGCAGAGCACGACGGTGGAGGCGCCCGCCTCGGCGGCCGTCCGGACGACGGCCAGGGCGTACTCGCGGTTGGCGTGGTGGCCGTCGAAGTAGTGCTCGGCGTCGAGGAACACGGTCCGCCCGGCCCGCACCAGGTGGCGCACGGTCGAGCCGATCATGGCGAGGTTCTCGGCGAGGGTGGTGCGCAGCGCCCGGTCGACGTGTGCGGGGTGGCTCTTGGCGACCAGGGTCACCACGGGGGTCTCGGCGGCGAGCAGGGCCCGCACCTGTGGGTCGACGGAGACGGACACTCCGGCCCTGCGGGTTGCCCCGAAGGCCACCAGCCTGGCGTTGTCCAGGATGAGTTCACTCTTTGCGCGGCGGAAGAACTCGGTGTCCTTGGGCACCGCTCCGGGCCAGCCGCCCTCGATCCAGCCGATGCCGAGGCCGTCCAGCAGACGGGCGACGGCGAGCTTGTCCTCGACGCTGAGGACCAGCCCCTCCTGCTGAGTGCCGTCGCGCAAGGTCGTGTCGTAGAGCTCGAAGCTCTGCTCGGTCATCACCCCTCCTGTTCACGGTGTCCTCGTGCTTCCCCGCCCGGCCGTGGTTTTCCGGTCCTGGCGGTGCGGAGCGCCCACGGTCGGGCGGCCGGGTGGAGCACCACCACAACGCCGCTCGAACCGGGCTGGAACCTGGCGGGGCCCGGCGGGACCGCCCGCGGCCGACGTGCCCGGGCGGAAGCGGTCCCGGTCAGTGCGCCCGGACGGACGCGGCCTTGCTGAACCGCGGGGCGGGCACGGCGGGGCCGCCCGCCCGTGCCACCTGGTGCGGGTGCGCGGCGGCCTCCTGGAGCGTCAGCACCGGGGTGACGCAGCCCTCGGTGCCCTCGAAGCGGGCGGCCCACACGTCGCGGTCCGCGGTGGCGAAGCGGTCGGCGAACCGCCGTTGCAGCTCGGCCCAGTTGGCGGGGTCCTCCCGGTCCGGCAGAGCGGCCGCGTCGAGCCCGAGGCCGTCGAGCAGGGCGGCGTAGAACCGTTCCTCCAGCGCGCCGACGGCCACGTGCCCGCCATCCGCGCAGCGGTAGCACCGGTAGTACGGCGCCCCGCCGTCCAGCAGGTTGCTGCCACGTGCCGCGCGCCACTGGCCGGCCTCCGTCATCGCGGTGAGCATGGCGAGCATCGCCCCCGCGCCGTCGACGACCGCGGCGTCGACGACCTGCCCGAGTCCGCTGGAGCGGCGTTCGTACAGGGCCGCGAGTATCCCCGCGACCAGGAACATCGCGCCGCCGCCGAAGTCCCCCAGCAGGTTCACCGGTGGTACGGGCGGGCCGTCGGCCTCCCCGATGGCGTCCAGGGCGCCGCTCAGCGCCAGGTAGTTGATGTCGTGGCCGGGGGTACGGGCGAGCGGACCGTCCTGGCCCCAGCCGGTCATCCGGCCGTACACCAGGCCCGCGTTGACGGCGTGACAGGCGTCCGGGCCGATGCCCAGCCGCTCCGCCACCCCGGGCCGGAACCCTTCGACCAGGACGTCGGCGTCGGCGACCAACCGCAGCAGCGCGGTCCTGCCCTCCTCGCTCTTGAGGTCCAGGGCCGTGGACCGCCGGCCGCGGTCCAGCTCCCGGTGCCAGGTGGCGAAGGAGCGCCGGCCGTCGGCACGGTCGACCCGGATCACCTCGGCGCCGAGGTCGCAGAGCATCATGCAGGCGAACGGCGCCGGGCCGATCGCCGCGAGCTCCACGACCCGCAGCCCCCGCAGCGGTCCCCGGGCGCCGCCGGTCACCGCCGTTCCCCGCCCTGTGCCGCGTCGCGGACCGGCTTCCACCAGCCGGGGTTGTCCCGGTACCAGGCGACGGTCTCGGCGAGGCCGTGCGCGAAGTCCACCTGGGGTGCGTAGCCGAGCTCCTCGCGGAGCTTGCGGTCGGAGAGGGCGTAGCGCACGTCGTGGGCCTTGCGGTCGGTGACGTACCGGACCAGCGCGGGGTCGGCGCCGAGCAGGTCCAGCAGGAGGTCGGTGAGCTGCCGGTTGGTGCGCTCGTCACCGCCGCCGACGTTGTACGTCTCGCCGGCCCGGCCCCGGGTGAGGACGAGCTGGACGGCCCGGCAGTGGTCGTCGACGTGCAGCCATTCGCGGACGTTGCCGCCGGTGCCGTAGAGCGGGACCGGCTCGCCGTTGAGCAGGTTGGTGACGAAGCGCGGGATGAGCTTCTCGACGTGCTGGTGGGGGCCGTAGTTGTTGGAGCAGCGGGTCACCGACAGGTCGAGGCCGTGGGTGCGCCAGTAGGAGCGGGCGATGAGGTCGGACGCCGCCTTGGAGGCGGCGTAGGGCGAGTTGGGCAGCAGCGGGCAGTTCTCGTCCCAGCTGCCGTGCTCGATGGACCCGTACACCTCGTCGGTGGAGATGTGCACGAAGCGCGGTACGCCCGTGCTGACGGCGGCGTCCAGCAGGACCTGGGTGCCGCCGACGTTGGTGGTGACGAAGGCGGAGGCGTCGGTGAGCGAGCGGTCGACGTGGGACTCGGCCGCGAAGTGCACCACGGCGTCGTGCCCGGGGAGCAGGTCGCGCAGCAGGCCCAGGTCGCAGACGTCGCCGCGGACGAAGGTGAGGCGGGGGTGGTGGGCGGGCAGGTTGGCCCGGTTGCCGGCGTAGGTGAGCTTGTCGAGGACGGTCACCTCGGCGTCCTCGTAGCCGGGGTAGGCCCCGGCCAGCAGCGAACGGACGTACGTGGAGCCGATGAAGCCGGCTCCGCCCGTCACGAAGACCTTCATGCGGCGACCTCCACGCTGGCGTGGTCACCGACCACGAGACGGTTGCAGTGCGCGAACACGGCCGAGGATACGGTGGCGTCGCGGCCGATCACGGAGCCGCTGACCCCGCCGACACGCTGCACGCTGGCCCCGTCCAGCAGGATGGAGTAGTCGACGCCCGCGGCGCGCAGCACGCAGTCCCGGCCGATCGAGGTGTGCGGGCCGATCCTGCTGTCCTCGACGAGGGTGCCGGCGCCGATGATCGCCGGACCCTCGATGCGCGACCGGACCACCCGGGCGCCCGCCTCGACGCGCACGGCGCCGATCAGCTCGCTGGCTCCGTCGACCTCGCCCTCGACCGCGGGGGCGAGCGCGTCGAGGAACTCGCGGTTGCAGTCCAGTACGTCCTCCACCTTGCCGGTGTCCTTCCAGAAACCGGAGTGCACCCGGGCCCGGACGTCGGCACCGGAGTCCACCAGCGCCTGGATGGCGTCGGTGATCTCCAGTTCGCCGCGGGCGCTGGGTCCGATGGTGGCCACCGCGTCGTGGATGGCGGCGGTGAAGAAGTACACGCCGATCACCGCGAGGTCGCTGCGCGGGTGCTGCGGCTTCTCCACCAGCCGGCTCACCCGGCCGTTCTCGTCGACCTCGGCCACCCCGAAGGCGCGCGGGTCGGCCACCTTGTGCACCACGACCTGGGCGGCCGGGCGGAAGGCGCGGAAGTCGTCGGCGATGGTGTGCAGGCCGCTGCTGAGCATGTTGTCGCCGAGGTACATGACGAAGTCGTCGTCGCCGAGGAAGTCCCGGGCGATGCTGGTGCAGTGGGCGAGTCCGCGCGGGGAGTCCTGCTGGATGTACGTGAGGCGCACGCCCATCGAGGAGCCGTCGCCCAGCGCGCGGGCGATCTCACCGCCGCGGTCCCCCACGATCACGCCGATCTCGGTGACACCGAGATCGCGCAGGTTCTCCATCACATGGGCGAGAACCGGCTTGTTGGCGATCGGGATCAGCTGTTTGGGCATGGAGTGGCTGAACGGACGCAGCCGGCTGCCCAGCCCTCCGGCCAGCACCAGTGCTTTCATCGTCGTTCCTCCTTCAGGAGCGTGGCGGTGTCGCCGGGTGCGGGACCCCGGGCGGGGCCGCGCGGGTGTGGGGGTCACGCGAGTTGGTTCAGGACCTCGCGCAGGGCGCTGATCACCTTGTCCTGCGTGCCCTCGGGCAGTGAGGCGTACATGGGCAGCGAGAAGATCTCCCCGGCCAGCCGCTCGGTCACCGGGAAGTCACCCTCCGCGTAACCGAGGTGCGCGAAGCCGGTCATGGTGTGGATGGGCCACGGGTAGCTGATGTTCAGCATGATGTCCTGGGCCGCCAGCGCTTCGAGGATCTCCTCGCGCCGGGGGTGGCGGACCACGTACACGTAGTAGACGTGGTCGTTGCCCGGGGACGTGGCCGGCAGGACGAGGCCACCGGGGCCCACGAGGTCGCCCAGGCCCTCTTCGTAGCGCCGGGCGACGGCCCTGCGGGCCTCCAGGTAGGTGTCCAGCCGGGTCAGCTTGCGGCGCAGGATCTCGGCCTGCACCTCGTCGAGCCGGCTGTTGTGGCCGGGGGTGCGCACGACGTAGTACGTCTCCTCCATCCCGTAGTAACGCAGCCGCCGCAGGTTCTCCTCGACCTCGTCGTCGTCCGTGAGGACGGCGCCGCCGTCCCCGTAGGCGCCCAGGACCTTGGTCGGGTAGAACGAGAAGGCCGCGGCGTCCCCCAGGGTTCCGGCCGGGCGGCCGTGGTGGCGGGCGCCGTGGGTCTGGGCGCAGTCCTCCAGGATCTTCAGCCCGTGCGCGTCCGCGAGGCGGCGCAGCGGCGCCATGTCGACGCACTGGCCGTACAGGTGCACCGGCAGCAGGACCTTGGTGCGCGGGGTGATCGCGGCGGCGACCTGCGTGGTGTCCATCAGGTAGTCGTCCTCGCGGACGTCGGTGAACACCGGGGTCGCGCCGGTCCCGGTGATCGCCAGCACCGTCGGGGCCGCGGTGTTGGCGACGGTGATCACCTCGTCACCCGGCCCGACGCCCAGGGCTTCCAGGCCGAGCTTGACCGCGTTGGTGCCGTTGTCGACGCCCACGCAGTGCCGGGCACCGTGGTAGGCGGCGAACTCCTCCTCGAAGCCCTGGACGCTGGCGCCGAGCACGAGCCGGCCGGACGAGAAGACCTGTTCGACCGCTGCCAGCAGGTCGGCCTTCTCGCTCGCGTACTCCGGCAGGTAGTCCCAGACGTGGATGGTCATGGTGTCACCGGTCTCCCCGCGCGGAACCGGCGGTGCCGGCCGGCCTGGTGGCGACGAGCAGTCCGGGCCCGGACTGGTCCCAGGCGGCGAACTCCATGGTGAGGCCGGCCCCCGCGAAGGCGGCGGCGTACTCCTCGCGGGAGAAGAGCGTCATGACGTGCAGGTCGGTGAAGGTGCGCAGACCGGTTTCCCCCTCGGCGACCGCGTAGTTGACCTCCATGCGGCTCGCGCTGCGGTCGGGGTGCAGGGTGGTGTGCGAGACCCGGGAGATGGTGCGGCCGTCGACCTCGACCAGATCCGCGCCCACGTGGCCGGGGGTGAAGGTGTCGGGCGACCACCAGGGTTCGATCACCAGGGTTGCGCCGGGGTTGAGGTGGTGGGCGAGGCGGACCAGCGCCCGGTCCAGCTCCCCGGTGTCCGCCAGGTAGCCGATCGAGCCGAACATGCAGGTGACGGCGTCGAAGGTGGCGCCGAGGTCGAAGTCGCGCAGGTCGCCCTTGTGCAGCGGCACACCGGGGACGTGGGCGCGGGCGAGGACGAGCATCTCCTCGGTCAGGTCGACACCCTCGACCCGGGGGAACTCCTCGGCGAAGTACTTCAGGTGGGAGCCGGTTCCGCACGCGACATCGAGCAGCGACCGGGCCTGCGGGGTCCGGGACCGGACATGGGCGAGAGCGGCCTTCGCCTCGCCCTGGTAGTCCTTCCCCCGTCCCCGGTAAATGGCCTCGTAGATGTCCGCCCGTTCGTAGATCCCGACCACGTCGGTCTCATTCATCTTCTCGCTCCTCATGGTGGTGGCTGGCCGAGCCGGGTCACCGTCCCAACCACCCCTTGCACGCCTCTCGCATTCGCCTGGAGCGTGCGGCGGCGAGGTCTCCAGCCGTTGTCGAGCGGCCCCTGTGACGTTTCTCCGAGGTCTGTCCGGAAAACCCCGGACCGGTGACGGAGAAAGAGGAATGCGACATGGCTGAGAGCGGCATGCCCGAAAGCAGCGAATCCCGGAGCGGCGGGCCGGGGAATTTCGACGGGGCCTGTGTGGTGGTCACCGGCGGCGGCACCGGCATCGGACGCGGCACCGCCCTGGAGTTCGCCCGGCAGGGGGCGGCGACGGTGATCGTCACCGGGCGGCGCAAGGAGCGGCTGGCGGAGGTCGCGGCGGAGCACCCCGCGATCCGTGCGGTGGCCGCCGACGTCACGACGGAGTCGGGGGCGGACGCCGTGGCGGACGCGGTGCGCGCGAGCGGCGGGCGGCTCGACGTGCTGGTGCACAACGCCGGCATCTTCCGGTTCTCGCCGCTGTCCGGGCTCGACGTGGCGGTGGCGCGCGACGTGCTGGACACCAATGTGCTGGGGCCCGCGCTGCTCACCGCCCGGCTGCTGCCGCTGCTGGCCGCGCCCGGCGGCAGCATCGTGCTGGTCTCCAGCCGGGGCGGCCACAACCCCGGTCCCACCAGTTCGCTGTACGGGGCGAGCAAGGCCGCGGTGCACAGCTTCACCCGCAGCTGGGCGGCCGAGCTGGCGCCGCAGGGCATCCGGGTCAACGCGGTGGCACCGGGCTTCGTGCGCACCGAGGCGTACGCCGCCAACGGTCTGGGCCCGCAGGAGGTGGAGGGGCTGTTCGCCGGGGTCGCGCACACCATCCCGCTGGGGCGGGTGGCCGATGTCGCGGACGTCGTCCCGTGGATCACCAGGCTGGCCGAGCCCGCCTCCGCGCTGGTGACGGGCCAGATCCTCACCCTGGACGGCGGGCTGGACGTGAGCGGCGGCTGACGTCGCGGACCGCACACCACCGCGCCCGACCGGATCCGCCGGTCGGGCGCGCTGGTGTCTTCGGGGGCGGCAGGCCGCGCGGGCGGCGTCCCGCCCGGTCAGCGGCGGGCGTCCACCAGCTCCTCCAGCCAGCGGACGGCGGCGGAGGCCGGGGGCTGGGCCGCGTTCTCGGCGGCCAGGTCGCGGGCGCGGGCGGCGAACGAGGCGTCGGAGAGGATCTTGTCGCAGGACGCGGCCACGTCGTCGGCGGTGGCGTCCGCGGGCAGCGAGATCCCCGCCCCGTACTCCTGGATGCGGCCCATCGGGATGGCCGACGCGGGCATGTCGACGAGGACGAGCTGCGGGATGCCCGCGTTGACCGCGGCCATCGCGGTGACCCCGCCGCCGTGGTGGACCAGCAGGTCGCAGGTGGGAGCGACCACGTCGAGCGGGACGAACCCGGCTCGCAGCGCCGGGTGTTCCCGCTTGAGTTCGACGGCCACCTCCTCCTTGGTCGCCACCACCACCTCGACGTCGTCGAAGACGGGGTTGGCCAGGAGCGGGCGGAAGAAGGCGATGCCGAGGCCGGGGACCATGGTGGAGCGCGACCCGGAGGTGATGCAGACCCGGCGGCGGCCGGACGGGCGGGTGTACATCCACGGTTCCAGCGGGACCTGGCTGTTGCCGGGGACCCAACGCATGTGCCGGGCCGGCTCGGCGTCCGGGGGGCGGACGCTGGGCGGCGTCTGGTGGATGTACAGGTCTTCGGCCGGCAGTCCGTCCAGCCCCAGTGCGTCCAGTTCGGGACGCAGCACCCCGGCGGCGTGCACCAGGTCCTCGGGCACCCGCTCCAGCTGGTCCCAGGCCTGGCAGACGTACGGCAGGCCGAACTCGTGGGCCAGCAGCGCGGCGGCGTAGTTGCGGGTGCCGCCGACGAGGATGTCGGGCCGCCAGGTGCGGACCAGCTCGCGCAGGGCGTGGAGGCTGCTGGCGGTGAGGTGCCCGAAGCCGCGGCTGGCGAAGGCGAGCGCGTCGGCCGGATTGCGCGGCGGCGGGTTCTTGTTGCCGTCGCGGTCGGTGAACATGGCCTGGAAGACGCCGAGTTCGGTGACTTCCACGGTGGGCAGGCCGCGCTCGGTGAGTTCCTGGACGTTCTCGCGCGGGGCTGCGACGAGGATGTCGTGGCCCTCGGTGCGGGTGGCGGATGCCAGCGGCGCTATCGCGCAGGCGGGGCCCGAGCCGCCGCCGGTGATGAACAACGTACGCACAGCGATCTCCTTGTCATGACGGCCGGCGGCCGACGGGGGTGTCTTCACGTGCTGGTGCGCGGCCGTCACTTGCCGGCCGTTACCTGCCGGCTATTTGCCGACCGTCTTCTTGAAGCGGTTCACGGCGAGCGGCACGAAGACGGCGAGGATGAGGAGGATCCAGCAGAGCGCGGCGGCCACCGGGTGCTGCATCGGCCAGGCGCCCGAGGAGGTCAGGCCGGGCGGGTTGTTGCCGAACAGTTCGCGGGTCGCGCCGACGACCGCCGACACCGGGCTCCACTCGGCCACCACCCGCAGCACGGAGGGGAGTCCGTCACTGGGCACGAAGGCGTTCGAGATGAACATCATCGGCATCGTGATCATCATCAGCCCGTTGGCCAGCGCCTCGGGGGACTTCGCGCCGACGCCCAGCCAGGCGGTGATCCAGGCACAGGCGTACGCGAAGAGCAGGAGCAGCACGAAGCCGCCCAGCGCCTCGAAGAACGAGGAGCGGATGCGCCAGCCGATGAGCAGCCCGGTGCCCGCCATGATGGCGATGACCAGGATGTTGTTCAGCATGTCGCTGGTGGTGCGGCCGATGAGCACCGACGACGGTGCGATGGGCAGCGACCTGAACCGGTCGATCAGCCCCTTCTTCATGTCGTCCGCGATGGCCGCGCCGGTGTTCAGGGAGGTGTTGAGCATGGTCTGGACGAGGATTCCCGCGATCAGGTACTCGCGGTAGTTCGAGCCGGGGACGTCGATCGCGCTGCCGAAGACGAAGGCGAAGAGCAGGGCGAAGGACACCGGCGCCATGATCGTCCAGACGACGACGTCCGGCGTGCGGCGGTTCTTGATGACGTTGCGGCGGGTGAGGGTCACTCCGTCGCTGATGAACTCGGCGACGGTGCTCATGCCACGGGCTCCTTGAGGTCGACGGGAACGGATACGGCGGACGCGGGCTCCGGCACGGACGCATCCCTGCCGGGCGCCTTCACGGTCGCGTCCCCGCCGGGCTCGACGGGCGCCGTCCCGGTCAGGGCGAAGAACACCTCGTCCAGGCTGGAGCGGCGCACATGGGCGCCCTTGAGGGGTACCGCCGCGCCGTCCAGCAGCCGTACCGCTGCCACCAGCGCCTCGGCCGCGACGTTCACGGGCACGTCGACGCGCAGTTCCGCGGCGTCCACCGTCAGCTCCCCGCTCGCCAGCGACCCGAGGAGGGACCTGGCGGTCTCCAGGTCGGCCGCCCGGCTCACCGTCAGCTCCAGCCGCTCCTGGCCGATCCGGCTCTTGAGGCGGTCCGGGGTGTCCTCGGCGACCACCCTGCCGTGGTCGATGACGGCGACCCGGTCGGCGAGGTGGTCGGCCTCCTCCAGGTACTGGGTGGTGAGCAGCAGCGTGCTGCCGGACGCGACCAGCTCGGAGATGACGTCCCACATCACGCTGCGGGCGCGCGGGTCGAGGCCGGTGGTCGGCTCGTCGAGGAAGAGCACGCCGGGCCTGGCCACCAGGGCACAGGCCAGGTCGACCCGCCGGCGCATGCCGCCGGAGTACCCCTTGACGACCCGGTCCGCCGACTGGGCGAGGTCGAACCGCTCCAGCAGTTCGGCCGCCCGGGTGCGCGCTCCCGCGCGGCCCAGGTGGTAGAGGTTGCCGATCATTTCCAGGTTCTCGCGCGCGGTGAGGTCCTCGTCCACCGCCGCGTACTGCCCGGACAGGCCGATGCCCCGGCGCAGTCGCACCGGGTCGGCGAGCGCGTCCACCCCGCCGACGACAGCCCGCCCCGAGTCCGGCTTGAGCAGCGTGGCCAGCACCCGGACGGTGGTGGTCTTGCCCGCGCCGTTGGGGCCGAGAAGCCCCGTCACGGTGCCCTCCTCGACCGCGAGGTCGAGGCCGTCCAGCGCGACGACGTCACCGAAGCGCTTGGTCAGTCCTTCGGCGAAGATCGCATCCGCCATTGTGTTCCTCCATGGTCAGTGAATGGGAAATCATAGGAACGGCGGGTGGAAAGGGAGTTGAGTTCCGCTCGACCTTTCCGGCCCCGTTCACAGAATCAGCCGCGCCTTTTCGGACAGGATTTTCCGGCTGCCCCGGGCACTGATGCCCACGTCGATGACCAGGTGGTCCTCGGCGTCGTACACGCGTGAATGTCCCGTACTGACGAAGGAATCGCCGTCCTGTACGGCGTGGTGGTCTATGTCGACCCAGCCCGCGTATTCGCCGCTCCGCACGTCGATAATGCGTTCGGATATCCGGTACGCGAAGGAATCAGGTCCGGTGGCCTGCCAAGTGCCCGCCCCCGAACCGCCGTTGGCGGGGCCGGCGAGGATGAATGCCTGCCCGCCCGGTGTGAAGTGCAGGGTGCTCGCCTTGGGTTCGCCCTGCACCGAGAAGTGCTCCACCCAGGTTCCGACGGGCGAGACGGCAGTGTCCGTCCCCCGGTCGTCCTGCGTCGTCGTCCCGTTCACTGTGTCCTCCACTGGATCGGCTGGTGCCTCCGGCCGGGTCGGGTCCGGCCGTCGTGCCGCGCACCGTAGGGACGCGGCCTCAAGCGCCTGACGAGAACCGCTCAAGAGACACCGCCGATCCTGGCCGCCCACCACGGAACGACGAAGGAGACCGATGGACACGCACGTTCCCAGCAAGGCCAGGGAGATCCAGCTGGCGGCGCACGTGGAGGGCAGCGGGCGGGCCGCCCCCGAGCACTTCCTCGTCGCGGAGGTCGAGGTTCCGGAGCCGGCGCCGGGCGAGGTGGTGGTCCGTCTCGACCACCTCTTCGTCGCGGCCGCCTACCAGGATCTGATGCGCCCGGACTGCCCGCTGCCCGTGCCTCCGTTCCAGATCGGCGGCCGGGTCGGCGGCGGCGAGGTCGGCACCGTCGTCGTCTCGCGCAGCGAGGCGCTGGCCGTCGGTGACCTGGTGCAGACGGCGGGCGGCTGGGCCGAGTACACGGTCGGCCCGGCCGAGCACTTCCACCGGCTCGACCGGGACCTCTTCCCGAGCTCCGCGCACTATCTGAACCAGGGCCCGACCGCCTACTACGGCATGGCCGACATCGCCCGGGTGGGCGAGGGCGACGTGGTCTTCGTGTCCGGCGCGGCGGGCGGGGTGGGTTCGCTGGCCGGTCAGATCGCCCGGCTGCGCGGGGCGAAGAAGGTGATCGGCAGCGCGGGCAGCAAGGAGAAGGTCGCCTACCTCGTCGACACGCTGGGCTACGACGCCGCGTTCGACTACCACGACGGACCGGTCGTGGACCGGCTGCGCGAGCTGGCGCCGGACGGGATCGACGTCTTCTTCGAC
The DNA here is from genome assembly GCF_044454195.1 of Streptomyces sp. NPDC051561. Taxonomy (NCBI): domain Bacteria; kingdom Bacillati; phylum Actinomycetota; class Actinomycetes; order Kitasatosporales; family Streptomycetaceae; genus Streptomyces; species Streptomyces sp. NPDC051561. The sequence goes on from NZ_JBITDM010000021.1 coordinate 85,804, forward strand.
AACGTCGGGGGCGAGCAGTTCGAGGCCGCGGTCCAGGTGGCCTCCCCGCACGCCAGGTTCGCGCTCTGCGGCGCGCTGTCCGGGCAGATCGGCCAGGGCGGCGGGGCTCCCCGGCTGGACCTGATGACGGCGATCACCAAGCATCTGGAGCTGCGCCCGTTCGCCACGTACCACACGCCCGAGCAGATCCAGGCGTGGACGGAGCACTTCGCGGGCTGGCTGGCGGAGGGCCGGTTCGTCTTCCCCCAGACGGTGGTGGAGGGCGGCATCGAGGCCGCCCCGAAGGCGCTGCTCGCCCTCCTGGACGGCCACCACCGCGGCAACGTGGTCGTCTCGCTGCGGAGTTGACCCCCGGCGGACGGCACAGACGGCTGGGGCGTCCTGGACGGACAGGACGGACAGGGCAGCCGGGACGGCAAGGACGGCTGTCGGCCGATGGCCCCGGGCATGCGGAGATCCGCAATGCCCGGGGCCTTCGGCTGCGTGCCGGGGGCCTTCGCCCGCGTGCCGGGCCCCTGGGCTGCGTGCCGGGCGGCGTGCGCCCGGCCGGGGGCCGGGGTGCGGACTCAGGCGCTCAGGCGTGCGCGCCCACCGTCACCGTGCCGAGGGTCAGTTCCGCGGTCGCCTCCAGGATCGTGGCGGTGCGCTCCACCTGCTCGTCCAGCTCCCGCAGCTGCGCCCTGTCGAGCGGGGCCAGCGGCTCGACGGTCACCGCAAGCCGGCGGCCCGAGCGGCGCTGGTGCCAGACGCCCGCGGCCACCCCGTCCACCAGCAGCACCGGGAAGGGTCCGGCCTGACCGCCGGCGAGCGCCCGCTCGGCGGCTCGTCCGGGGAAGACCAGGGGGCGCGGGTGGCTGCCGATGACGTACGCGTCGAAGTACGGCAGCAGACGCACCCCGCGCACCGGTTCCGCGGGCATCCGCTCGTCGCCGCTCACCAGGTACGCCGGTGCGCCGTCGAGCAGGACCTCGGAGATCCGGCCCTCCCCGGCGAGCCGCCCGAAGAGCTCTCCCGCCCAGCCGCGCGGCGCGTTCAGCCACTGCGCGAACTGATGGGCGGTGGCCGGGCCGTACCCGTGCAGGAACTGCTCCACCAGTGCGGCCAGTGCCCGCGGCCCCTCGTCGGGGCACAGCCCCGGCAGCCACCGGGCCGGGTTGGTGTAGGTGACCTTGCGCCCGCGGTTCGCGCCGAAGCACAGGGCGCCGCGGTGCGCGGCGGTGGCGATGGCCTGCCGCCAGCGCGGCCAGAACCCCTGGAAGGCGGGCATCACCAGGTCGCCCGCCCAGGGCCCGGTCCTGGCCACCACCTCGTCGGTGAGTTCGTCGGCGGTCAGCTCCGCGTCCTTGAGCGCGGCCCCGATGGCGGCCACCACCTCGTCCAGCTGTTCGGGGCTCAGCCGGACGTCCTTGGCGAACGGGCTCGCCGCCGAGGGCAGCGCGGACAGCGCACCGGTCCACATCGGCAGGTCCGCGGTGGGCAGCAGATGGACGGTTCCGCGCGGCCCGTACGTCTTGACCAGCGTGCGGTCCGTCCACAGCGCCGCGCGTACCTCGGCCCGCGTGACGCCCTCCAGCCGCAGCCCGACGGAGAGTTCGGCGGCCGACAGCACCTGGGCGTGCGCACCGCACATGACCCGGACGGCGTCGACAGGAGAGGCACCGGGGAGCGGTGCGGCCAGGCCGTGCCGCTGGGCGCGCCTGGCACACACCTCGCCCCAACTGACGGACGGTGCGGCGGTGTTCGGGTCGCGTGCGGTCATCTCTTGCGGACTCCTCGTACGGCGGGCGGGGCCGTCCAGTGTCCCGCGCCGTGCTCAAGCCGCACTCGACCCCGTCACGGGGCCGCGCTCGCACTGTGGAACCACCCACCGTCGCACCATGAGTTGAGGAGTTGTCATGCGTGTCATGTTCACCATGTGGCCGGCCCCGGCGCACTTCTACCCGGCGCTGCCGCTGGCCTGGGCCCTCCAGGGGGCGGGGCACGAGGTGTGCGTGGCATCCGCCCACGACCTGGCGGAGACCGTCACCGGGGCGGGGCTGACCGCGGTGCCGCTCGGCGACGCGTCGAGCACGCCGTCGCTGGAGCTGGAGACGGTGATCTCGTACGCCCTGGACGGCCCGGCCCGCGAGGAGCTGGAGGCCGCCCTGGTACGGGAGGAGGCGGACCGCGAGCCGATGACGATGTTCAGCACCTATGTGATGACGTCGATGCGCATGTTCCACACCCCGGGCGGCGCGCGCACTCCGGGCGCGGCGCCGGACCGGCTGCCCGGCGTGGACGGTCTGGTGGAGTTCGCCCGCGACTGGCAGCCGGACCTGGTGCTCTGGGACTCCGTGTGGCCGGGCGCCGCGGTCGCGGCCCGCGCCGTCGGAGCCGCGCACGCCCGCCAGTTGTGGGGTCCCGACTACTGCGGCTGGGCCACCGAGCGGCTGGGCACCGGAGCGGCCAACCCGCTCGCGGAGATGATGCGCCCGCTCGCCGCCCGGTACGGGCAGGAGGTGGACGACGAGCTGCTGCGCGGCCAGTGGACGGTCGACCCGACCCCGCCGGAGCTGCGGCTCGCCGTGAAGGGCCGGACCGTGTCGGTGCGCAGGGTGCCCTACACCGGCGTCGGGGTGTTCCCGGACTGGCTGCACCCGAAGCCCCGGCGGCCCCGGGTGGCGCTCTCGCTCGGGGTGTCCGCCCGGAAGATCGGCGGACCGGAGTCGATGATCGAGCACATCCTGGAGGTGGTGTCCGGACTGGACATCGAGGTGATCGCCACGCTGGACGAGGAGCAGCTGGCAGGCCGGCGGGTGCCCGACAACGTGCGCACCGTGGACTTCGTTCCGCTCAACCAGCTGCTGCCGACCTGCGACGCGGTGATCCATCACGGCGGCGGGGGCACGCTGACGGCGGCGCTGGCGCACAAGGTGCCGCAGCTGATCGTCATGGAGGGCATGGAGGCCTCCGCGTACTCGGCGCATCTCGCCTCGTACGGAGCGGGTCTGACGGTCGACCACCGCAGCCAGTCCGTCCCGGAGATCCGCAAGGCGCTGCTGCGGGTGCTGGAGGAGCCGTCGTTCCGGGAGGGCACCGAGCGGCTGCACGCCTCCTGGCTGGCGATGCCCAGCCCCAACGACGTGGTGCCCTCGCTGGAGAAGCTGACCGCGCTGCACCGGGTGGGCCGCTGAGACACCGGCTCCGGGCGGAACACGGCGGGCACACGGACGGCGGCGGGGCCCGGAGCAGTACTCCGGGCCCCGCCGCCGTTGCGGCCGCTGTCAGGCGGGCGGCTCGATGGAGAGCTGGTGCTCGAAGAAGTTCCGCGGGTCGTAGGCCGCCTTGACCCGTTGCAGGCGCGGGTAGTTGCCCTTGTAGTAGAGCGTCGACCAGGGCACTCCCGAGGTGTTCCAGGCCGGGTCCTTGAAGTCGGGGTCGGGGTAGTTGATGTAGCCGCCGTCCTGGCTGGCGTTGGACACCGGCATGCCGCCCGTCTCGGCGTACAGGTCCCTGAAGAGCCGCTGGAGCCAGCCGACGTGCTGCGCGTCCTCCTTCGGGTCGGCCCAGGCCGCACCGAGGGCGATCTTGAAGAGGGAGTCCCGCTGGGCGACCGCGGTGGCGTCCGGGCGCACGGTGTTGATCGCGCAGCCGTAGGCGGCGATGTACACCTTGCCCTGGCCCTGGTTGCCGGGGTCGGTGACGGCCTGGTAGATGGTCTTGATCTGCGCGTCGTTGAACGGCTTGCGCATGTGCGCGCCCTTGTTGCGGCCCCGGTCGGAGCCGGTGGGGTCGACCCAGCCCAGGTCCACGCTGTTCTCCAGCCACAGCCCTTCCCAGGTGGAGGGCACGGCGGGCACCGAGACGCCCTCGCTGACCGCGGCGATGTAGTCGTCCAGCAGCTTGCGGGCGTTCGGCAGGGTGGCATCCAGCCGGATCTCCAGGAAGATCGACTGGGCGGCCTTGCGGTTGAGGTGCAGCGAGCTGTGCAGACCGGCGTAGACGGAGTCGGCGCCGCTGTTGGCCTGGTGCCAGGCCGCGTGGTTCTTCACCAGCCGGGTGAAGTTGGCCTCGGTCATGCCCTCCCAGCTCCAGTTGACCCAGCTGCACAGCAGCTTGGCCGGCGGGCGGGGCAGCAGCTTCGTCGGGTCGTTGCCGGTGGCGCCGGGCGAACGGAAGAAGTACTTGGTGACGATGCCGAAGTTGCCGCCGCCGCCACCGGTGTGCGCCCACCACAGCTCGCGGTGCGGGTCGTTCGCCTCGCGGGTGGCGACCAGGGTGCGGGCCCGGCCGTCCTTGCCGACCACCACGATCTCGACGCCGTACAGGTGGTCGACGGTCAGGCCGTACTGGCGCGAGAGCGGGCCGTAGCCGCCGCCCATCACGTGCCCGCCGACGCCCACGTCGGGGCAGACCCCGCCGGGCACCGTGACGCCCCACCCGAGGTAGAGCGCCCGGTACATCTCGTACACGGTGGCTCCGGCCTCGACGGAGAACGCGTTCAGCTTCGGGTCGTAGGCGATCTCCTTCATCTGCGAGATGTCCAGCAGCACCTGGAAGCGCGGGTCGTCCACCAGGCCCTCGAAGCAGTGGCCGCCGCTGCGCACGGTGACCCGCTTCTTGGCGCGCACGGCGCTGGTGAGGGCCTCCTCGATCTGCGCCGCCGAGTAGACCATCTGCACGAACTCGGGGCTCGCCGTGAAGCGCCGGTTGTACCCGCGGGTGACGAGCTCCGCGTAGCGCGGGTCGTCCGGCCGCACCACCGCTCCGGCCGGGGCTGCCCGGCCGGAGCGGCGGCCGGCCGCGGCGGCCGGTGCCGCCTGGGCGGTCAGCCCTGCCGCGGTCACGCCCACCGCCGCTGCGCCGCCGAGGATCCGTCTGCGCGAAACATCCATGTCGAGTCCCTGTCCTTGCGCGAATTCGGTGGCCGAATCCAATCCGTTGCCGCTGGAAAGCGACTTGAGAGGCACCGGTGCGGCACGGCCGGCCCCCGCCGGCGGGCCGCTCGCCTCGCGTCCCGCCGGAGAATCGGTGGAGACCTGGTGGATTCGGGACGGGGCGGCCTGAATTCGGTCTGGGTTTACCCTCCGCCCACCGGTAGATTTAGGGGGGCAGAAATCGAATGGCCGCCATTTCGGAGGGAATTCGAATGGAACAGCAAGAAAAAATCGCCGACAGCCCCACCGGCTGGGTGGCCGACCACATCCGGACCTATGTGGAGTCGGCCGGCGCCGAGGGCCACGACTTCAACGGCTTCGCCACGCTCCTGCTCACCACCCGTGGCCGCAGGTCCGGGCTGTTGCGCCGCACCGCGCTGATCTACGGGCGGGACGGCGAGGAGTACGTGCTCGTGGCGTCCAACGGAGGGGAGCCCAAGCACCCGCTGTGGTACCTCAACCTGACCGCGGAACCGCAGGTGGAGATCCAGGTCGGTGCCCAGCGGTTCAGCGCCCGCGCGCGCACGGCGGGACCCGACCGGCGGCCCGCCCTGTGGCAGCGGATGACCGAGCTGTTCGAGCCGTACTCGAATTACCAGACCGGTAACCCGCGAGAAATCCCGATCGTGCTCCTCGAAGTCACTGAGGAACTCGAATCCGCCGTACCGGCCGAACAAGCCGCACCCGTCGGACAAGACGAACGAAAAGAGAAGCAATGAAGATTCTGGTCACCGGCGCGACAGGGAATGTCGGCCGGAATGTGGTCGAGCAGCTCGTCGCCAAGGGATTCGCCGTACGGGCGCTCACCCGCGATCCCGCCAGGGCCGCACTGCCCGAAGGGGTGGAAGTGGTGCGCGGCGACCTGACCGACCCGGCGTCCCTGGAGCCCGCTCTGGAGGGCATCGACCGGCTCCATCTCTTCCCCGTCAACGAGACGGCATCCGAAGTGGTGGAGCTGGCCAAGCGCGCCGGGGTCCGGCGCATCGTCGACCTGTCGGCGGCGGCCATCACCATCGGGCTGTACGAGAGCCCGGTCGAGGCGGCGGTCGAGGCATCCGGCCTGGAGTGGACGCATGTGCGGCCCAGTGAGTTCATGGCCAACCTGCTGCCGGTGTGGGCCCCGCAGGTCAAGGCCGAGCGCCGGGTGCGCTACCCGTTCGCCGACGAGGCCGGGGTGCCGGTCCACGAGGCCGACATCGCGGCCGTCGCGGTGGCCGCCCTCACCGAGGACCGGCACGTGGGCGTCGTCTACACGCTGACCGGGCCGGCCCCCGTCACCACCCGGGAGCGGGTGGCGGCGATCGGCGAGGCGCTGGGCGAGGAGGTCGTCTACGAGGAGGTGACCCGCGAGCGCGCCCGGGAGATCCTGCACGCCCAGGGCGGCTTCGCCGGGGAGAACGCGGACTTCCTGCTGGGCTTCATGGACTACGGCGGCGGCGAGGGCTCCGGCGAGGGAGGGACCTCCGAGGACGACTACTCCGCGCTGCTCAAGCCGTGGCCGGGCGTCCAGGACGCCACGGGCGAGCCCGCCCGCAGCTACCTCCGGTGGGCCCACGACCACGTCGAGGACTTCCGCTGACCTCGCACCGCACATGCCGCTGCCCCCGTCGCGACCGGCGGGGGCAGCGGAGCGCGGGGCGGCGGTCCGGCGCGGTCAGTTCCGGGCCTGCGCGTCGTCCGCGTACCGCCTGATGGCGTCCAGCAGCTCCGCCTGCTCCAGGAGCCGGCCGTCGGGTGCGGCGCCGCCGCGCACCGCCGCGACGAAGTCGGCCACCGTGTTCGCCATCTGGGGGTCGGCGGGCAGCGTGACCTCGCTGGGCTCCGAGTGCCTCTCCAGGCGGAGCACCGGCCGGAAGTCCTCCGGCGGGGTGAACGCCCGGTCCACCGTGATCCGGCCCTCGCTGCCGCACAGTTCGTAGGTGTTGCGGTAGCCGTGGTCCAGCCCGAAGGCGAGCTGGGCGAGTACGCCCCGGCGGGTGCGCAGCAGCACCGCCCCCGAGGTGTCGACCCGCTCCCCCGCCCCCCGCACCAGGGCCGCGCCCGCCACCTCCAGCTCGGGGCCCAGGAAGTGCAGTGCGGCCCTGACCGGGTAGACCCCGGTGTCCCACAGGGCGCCGCCGCCCAGCGTCTCGTCGTAGCGGATGTCGCCCGCCGACTGCCGGGGGATGGAGAACTCGGCGCGCAGCGAACGGAGTTCGCCGATCGCGCCGTCGGCGACGAGCTTGCCGACGGCCTCGTGCTGGGAGTGGTGGACGAACATCACGTTCTCGCGCAGCGCCAGGCCCCGCTCGGCGGCGAGCCGCATCAGGGCCGCCGTGGTCACCGGGTCCAGGGTGAGCGGCTTCTCCGCCAGCACGTGCTTGCCCGCCCGCAGCGCGGCCTCCGTCCACCGGGCGTGCAGCGCCGCGGGCAGCGGCACGTACACCGCCTCGATCCCGTCGTCGGCCAGCAGCGCCTCGTACCCCTCGACCCCCCGGCAGCCGTACTGCCCGGCGAGTTCCGCCGCGCGGGCCCCGTCGCGGCTGGCGACGGCGACCAGCTCGACCTGGTCACAGGCGGCGAACGCCGGGATCATGCGGCGGCGGGCGATGGCCGCGCAGCCCAGCACGCCGACGCGCACCGGTCCGGCCGTCACAGGGCCACCGATCCCGCGACGAGCACCGACAGCAGGGTGCGTGCCTGCACGTTGAGGTAGTGGCCGTGCTGGACGAGGGTGTTGAGCTGTGCCGGGGTGGCCCACTGGTATCCGGGCGGCGGTACGGCGGGTGCCTCCTGGGACTCGATGAACAGGTAGCGGCTCTCCGCGTTGAGGAAGCGTCCGCCCTCCTCGGAGTGCAACGCCTCGTACAGGATCCGGTCCGGGGCGGCGCGCAGCACCTCGTCGAGGAAGGGCGGCCGGTCGGCGGCCGGGTAGTTGCCCGGGTTGTACTGCACCGTGGGGCCGAGCTCGACGGTGTCGAGGAAGCCGCCCTCCACCCGGGCGTGCGTCAGCAGGTGCGGTACGCCGCCGAAGCGGCGCACCAGGAACGCGGTGACACCCTGCCCCACCGGCTCGAACAGGGGCTGGCTCCAGCCGCCGACCTCCCGGCTGCCGGCCTCCACGTCGACGCCGACCACCTTGAAGTAGCGGCCCTCGCGGTGCTGGATGCTGTCGGCCGAGCGCTCCCAGTGCGCCACGTCACGCAGCGGGATGCGCTCGGCGTGCACGTCGTGCCGGGAGCGCTCGGCGGTGAACCAGGACCGCAGCGCGGTGTCGGAGAGCAGTGCGGTGCCGGAGAGCAGCGCCGGGTCACCGTCCGCCGCCGGGGCGAAGGGGGCGCAGGCCAGCACGGTGCGGGAGTCCATGTTCACCACGTTGTCGCGGCCGAGCAGGACGCCGATCTGGCCGAGGGTGAGCCAGCAGAAGTCGTCGTGCAGCGGTACCTCCTCGTCGGTCTCGACGAGCATGTTGCGGTTGGACTTGCGGAAGAACCAGGAGCCGTGCTCGGACTGGAGTACGTCGGCGAGCACCCGGCCGCGGTCCGGCCGCACGAAGTGGTCGAGGTATCTGACCCCGGAACCCCCGTGGGCCTTGGTGTAGTTGCTGCGGGTGGCCTGCACGGTGGGCGAGAGCTGGAGCAGATTGCGGTTGCCCGGCTCCATCTTGGCCTGCATCAGGAAGTGCGGGACGCCGTCGAACTCCTTCACCAGGATGCCCAGGATGCCGACTTCGGGCTGCTTGATGACGGGCTGGCTCCAGTGCGGGAAGGGGCCCTCGCCGGTGGTGACGCTGAGCCCTTCGACGCTGAAGAACTGTCCCGTGCGGTGCACGAGGTTGCCGGTGTCCTGCTGGAACGACCAGCCGTCGAGTCGGTCGAGGGGAACCCGCCGCACCAGGAAGCGGTGCGCCCGCTCCCGGCCGGCCAGCCAGTCGGCGAACTCTTCGGTGCGCAGCTGCGCACCGGCGTCGGTGAGGGCCGCGGAACGGGCGAAGCGGGCCGCCGCGCCCTGCCGGGCGCGCGGAACGGTCTCGGGGCCGAGGAGGGTCATGTGCGGGCCCCCACGAACTCCTTCACCGAGGAGACCATGTAGTCGATCATCTCGTCGGTGAGCCCGGGATAGACGCCGATCCAGAAGGTGTGCTCGGTGATCAGGTCGCTGTTGGTCAGCTCGCCGACGACGCGGTGCGGCTTGTCGAAGTAGGCGGGGTGCCGGGTGAGGTTCCCGGCGAACAGCCGCCGGGTGCCGATCTTGCGGTCCTCCAGATGGGCGACCAGCTCGGCCCTGGTGAAGGGGGCTTCGGCGTCGACGGTCAGGACGAAGCCGAACCAGCTGGGGTCCGAGCGGGGGGTGGCCTCAGGGAGCAGCAGGTGCGGCAGCCCGTCCAGGCCCTCGCGCAGCCGCCGCCAGTTGCGGCGGCGCGCCTCGCAGAACGCGTCGAGCTTGTCCAGCTGGGTGAGGCCGAGGGCCGCCTGGAGGTCGGTGGCCTTCAGGTTGTACCCCACGTGGGAGAAGATGTACTTGTGGTCGTAGCCCGCGGGCAGCGTCCCCATCTGGTAGTCGAAGCGCTTGAGGCACTTGTTGCTCTCGCCCGGCTCGCACCAGCAGTCCCGGCCCCAGTCGCGCAGTGACTCCACGATCCGGGCGAGCGCCAGATTCCCGGTCAGCACGCAGCCGCCCTCGCCCATGGTCAGGTGATGGGCGGGGTAGAAGCTGACCGTGGTGAGGTCGCCGAAGGTTCCGGTGAGCTTGCCGTCGTAGGTGGAGCCGACCGCGTCGCAGTTGTCCTCGATGAGGAACAGGTCGTGCTCCTCGGCGAGTTGGGCGATCTCGGCGACCTCGAAGGGGTTGCCGAGCGCGTGCGCGATGATGATCGCCCGCGTTCTGGGGCCGATGGCCTGCTCGACCCGGGCCGCCGTGGTGTTGTACGTACCGAGCTCGACGTCGACGAAGACCGGCACCAGCCCGTTCTGCAGGATCGGGTTGACGGTCGTGGGGAAGCCCGCCGCGACGGTGATGACCTCGTCGCCGGGGCGCAGCGCGCGGTCCTCCAGCAGGTGCGAGGTGAGGGCCGTGGTGGCCAGCAGGTTCGCCGAGGAGCCGGAGTTGGTCAGGTGTGCCTTGCGGCGGCGCATCCGGCGGGCGAAGGTGGACTCGAACTTGCGCGAGCTGCGGCCGGCCGCGATGCGCATCTCCAGCGCGGCCTCCACGAGCGCCACCCGGTCCTCCTCGTCCAGCACCGCTCCGGACGGCCAGATCTCGCTCACCCCGGGCACGAACGCCCCGTCGGGCTGGGTGTCCTGGTGGTACTTGCGCACCTCGTCCAGGACCAGGGCCTTGTGATCGCTCATTTCCGTACCTCTCTGTGTCGTGTCTCTCATGCCGCTTCGTGCACGTGCACCCGCACCCCGCGGGCTTCGAGGAGGTCCGGTAGCGAGGAGTCCGGCGCCCGGCGCGGGCGCCACCCCAGCAGCCGGTGCGCCTTGGTGATGTCGAGCCGCTGCCACTCGACGTCGGCGCGCGCGGCGGCCTGCCGCGGCGCGACGAGGGGAAGGTCCAGGCCGCTGAGCGCGACCATCCGTTCGACCAGCCGCTGGGCGGGCAGCGCTTCGCCGCTGCCGATGTTGACGATCTGTCCGGCCACCGTCCGGGCGGGGGCCGAGGCCACGGCGAGCACCGCGTCCGCGACGTCCGCCACGTCGACGAAGTCCCGCCGGGCGGTCAGCCCGCCGAACGGCAGCGGCTCGGGTGCCCGCCCCGCGCGCAGCTCCGCCGCCGCCTCGGCGATCAGGTCCGCGACGGTGCGCAGCAGGCTGCCCGGCGGGGTGCCGGGCCCGATCACGTTCGCCAGCCGCAGCACCACGGCCTCGGGGCCCGCGGCGGCGGCCACCCGCAGTACGGACCGGGTGCCCCGGAGCTTGGTGCGTCCGTAGGGGGTGACGGGTGCGGGCTCGTGGTCCTCGGGGGTGCCGCGGTCCCCGGCGCCCGGCCCGTACTCGTGCACGGACCCGAGCTGGATCAGCCGGGGCCGGTGCGGCTGGGTGAGCAGGGCCTCCAGCAGCCGGTCGACGAGGACCGCGTTGCCCTGCTCCATCTGTTCGGACCCCGCCCGCCAGGCCCGGCCCGCCGCGTTGACCACCACGTCGGGGCGTTCCGCCGTGAGCAGCGCGGCCAGGGCGTCCACCCCGCCGGGCGCCAGCAGGTCGACGGGCCGCTCACCCCGGGTGGACACCGCCAGCACTCCGGCGCCGGCCGCGGCGAACGCCTCGCACAGGTGGCTGCCGACGAAGCCGGTGCCGCCCAGCACGAGCGCCTTCACCGGCGGTGCTGTGCGGTCAGCTGCTCCAGCGCCGGCACCACGTCGTTGGGGCTGGGCCGGGAGAGCCAGTCGGCGTGCAGCCGGTGGGCTCCGGCCCGGAACCCGGGTGCGGTGAGCACCCGGTGGATCTCGGCGCGGATCTGCTCCACGGACTGCTTCTCGTGGTTGAGGGTGACTCCGGCGCCCGCCGCCGTCAGCCAGTCCGCGTACGCCCACGCCTCCAGTCCGCCGCCGCCCTCGACCACCAGTTGCGGTACCCGGTGTGCCACGGCGGCGGCGGTGGTGCCGCCGCCGCCGTGGTGAATCACCGCGTCGCAGGTCGGCAGGAGCTGGTTGAGCGGCAGGAAGCCGAGGGTGCGGACGTTGTCGGGCACCGTGACACCGGCGAGTTGTTCGTCGTTCAGGGTGGCCACCACGTCGATGTCCAGGCCGCCGAGGGCCTGGAGCATGTGGTCGATCAGCGAGTTGTCGTTGCGGTGCTCGCGCACCGAGACGCCGAGGGAGAGCGCCACCCGGGGGCGGGACGGCGCGGGGTGGAGCCATTCGGGGACCACTCCGACGCCGGTGTAGGGCACCCGGCGGACCTCCACCGTCCGTGCGCTGGTGCGCAGTTGCATCTCCGGCGGAGTGGTGTCGACGGTCCACTGCCCGTACAGCAGCTCGTCGTCGATCTGCTGCCCGTACCGTTCGGCGACCGGGCGCAGGACTTCGGTCAGCGGGTCTTCGAGGCCCGCGGCACTCAGCTCGGCGCGGTGCGCCGCGAAGCGGTCGCTCGCCCAGGCCCCGACGTCCAGACCCCACAGCAGCCGGGCGTGCGCGGCCCCGGCGGCGCGGGCAGCGATCGCCGCGCCGGGCCAGGTGGGCTCCCACAGCACCAGGTCGGGCTGCCAGTGCCGGGCGTACTCCACCAGCGCGTCGGTGGCGGGTGCGGGGTCGGACGGGACGACGCCCGCCGGGTGCAGGATACGGGTGGCGATGAGGTGGTAGGTGCTGTAGACCTCCCAGGCCTGCTGGGCCGCGAAGCCGTCGGCGGCCCGCACGCCCAGCGTGTCCCGCAGCCGGGACCTGTGGTCCTCGTCGAGTGCCGCGGAGGCGTAGGTGTCGAGGTCCAGCGAGGGCATGGTCGCCGCGGTGCCCAGGGACACCGCGGTGAGCCCGGCGGCCGTGACGGCCTCGGCGAGGTCGGGGTGGGAAGCGATACGGACCTCGTGGCCCGCGCCCTGGAGGGCCCAGGCGACCGGGATGTCCGCGTAGAGGTGTGACGGGTTGGGCCACAGGGTGATCAGGACGCGCATCGGGTTCGGTCTCCTCCGGCTGCGTACGGGGCGGGCGCACGGCTGGTGCGGCGCACGGACGCGACTATCGGGGTCCCCGCTCGAAGGGCGGTCGACTCCCGGCGGTCCCCACCCGCCCTGCCCGCGCGTACCCCGCGCCGCCCGGGCAGGGCCCGCGTGTACCCCGCGCCGCCCGAGCAAGGTTTGAGTGCCGCCGCCTAGCGTGCGCCGCATGGAATCCACACGACTCGTCGCCGATCTCACCGGGGCCGTCCCGGACTTCGCCTCCGACCCCTACCGGCTCTTCGGTGAGCTGCGGGAGAACGGCCCGGTGCACCGGGCGAAGGTGCTCGACGGCCGTGAGTGCTGGCTGATCACCGGGTACGAGGTGGCCAAGGCCGCGTTCACCGACCCCCGGCTCAGCAACGACCCCCAGTTCCTGAAGGCCTGGGACGGGCTCGGGCGCAACGTCATCGGGCGCACCCTGATGATGACCGACCCCCCGGACCACACCCGGCTGCGCAAGCTCGTCGCCCGGGAATTCACCCATCGCCGGGTGCAGTCCATGCGTCCGCGCGTCCAGCAGCTCACCGACGAACTGCTCGACACGATGCTGAAGGGCGAACGGGCCGACCTGGTGGACGCGTTCGCCTTTCCGCTGCCGCTCTCGGTGATCTGCGAACTCCTCGGCGTCCCCGATGCCGACCGCGCGGACTTCCGGCTGTGGTCGGCGGACCTGTCCGCCCCGGCCACAATGGCGGCGGGCGCCGCCGCCGAGGCGGCCATGACCGGCTACCTCTCCGACCTCATCGGCCGCAAGCGGCTGCTGGGCGGCGAGGATCTGCTCAGCGCCCTGGTGCGCACCACCGACGAGGACGGCGACACCCTGTCGCACGACGAACTCCTCGGTATGGCCTTCCTGTTGCTGGTGGGCGGCCACGAGTCGACCGCGCACATGATCGCCAGCGGCACCCTCGCGCTGCTCCGCCACCCCGCCGAACTGGCCGCGCTGCGCGCCGACTTCTCGCTGCTGGACAGCGCGATCGAGGAGGTGCTGCGGTTCGACGGGCCGGTGGAGATCGCCGCCCTGCGCTACACCACCGAGCCGGTCATCCTGGCCGGTACGGAGATACCCGCCGGCGAGGTGGTGCTGATCGGGCTCTCCCCCGCCGCCCGCGACCACCGGCAGTTCCCCGAGCCGGACCGGTTCGACATCAGGCGCGGGCTGCGCGAGACGCGGGCCCACTTCGCCTTCGGGCACGGGGTGCACTTCTGCCTGGGCGCGCCGCTGGCCCGTATGGAGGGGTCGGTCGCCCTGCGCACCCTGCTGGAGCGCTGCCCCCGCCTCGCGCTGGACACCCCGGAGTCCGCGCTGGAATGGAACCCGCCGACGTTCTTCATGCGCGGCCTCAAGCAGCTCCCGGTGACCTGGTGAGCGCGCCGGGAACGGCTGTCCGCAGGCCGGCGGAGGCGCCGGACACCTTCCGCGCACTGCGGGTGGCCGGGGCGTACGCCTTCACGCCGAAGGTGCACCGCGACGACCGGGGCGCGTTCGTCTCGCCGCTCCAGGAGGGCGCGTTCACCGCGGCGACCGGCCATCCGCCGTTCCCGGTGGCGCAGGTCTCCACCAGCGTCTCGCGGCGCGGGGTGCTGCGCGGCATCCACTACTGCGCGGCGCCCCCGGGGCTCGCCCAGTACGTGTACTGCCCGCGAGGGCGGGCGCTGGACCTGGTCGTCGACGTACGGGAGGGCTCGCCCACCTTCGGCGCGTGGGACACGGTCCTGCTCGACCAGGAGGACTGCCGGGCGACCTATCTGCCGGTGGGGGTGGGGCACGCGATGCTGGCGCTGGAGGACGGGACGGTCATGTCCTATCTGCTGTCGGACAGCTATCTGCCCCGGGCCGAGCGCTATCTCGATCCGCTGGACCCCGCGCTGGGGCTGCCGCTCCCCGTCGACGTACCGCTGCTCGTGTCCGACCGGGACCGTACGGCGCCGTCCCTCGCCGACGCCCGGGCGCGGGGCCTGCTGCCCTCGTACGCGGCCTGCCAGGAGCGGGAGGCGTCGTGGCGGACCGGCTGAGGGCGAAGGCGCCGCTGGTGGTGGTGCTCGGCGGGGGCGGCTTCCTCGGCTCGGCCGTGGTGCGGGAGCTGGCCGGGCGCGCGGTGCGGGTGCGGGTGGTCTCGCGGACCCCGACGCCGCTGCCGCACGGGGGCCCGGCGGAGGTCACCGGGTGGCTCGCCGACCTCACGGAGCCGGGTGAGACGGCCCGCGCGGTGCGGGGCGCGGACGCGGTCCTGCACCTGGCGGCCAGGTTCGCGGGGGCCGCGTCGGCGGCGGGCGGCGGCGGTTCGGCGAACTGGCGGGTGGCCGCCGGGGACGAGGCCGCCGAGGCGGTGAACGTGGGCGTCATGCGCGACGTGGTGCGGGCCCTGGAGGGGCGTACCGGGCCGGGACCCCTGCCCGTGGTGCTGTTCACCGGCTCGACCAGTCAGGCGGGCGTCACCGCGCGGGTACGGATCGACGGCTCGGAGCCGGACGATCCGGTCGGGGTGTACGCCCGTCAGAAGCTCGCCGCGGAACGGCTGCTGACCGACGCTTCGGCGCGCGGCGTGCTGCGCGGCGCCGGGCTGCGGCTGACGACCGTCTTCGGGCACGGC
Source organism: Streptomyces sp. NPDC051561 (assembly GCF_044454195.1). Taxonomy (NCBI): domain Bacteria; kingdom Bacillati; phylum Actinomycetota; class Actinomycetes; order Kitasatosporales; family Streptomycetaceae; genus Streptomyces; species Streptomyces sp. NPDC051561. Next base: position 100,952 of record NZ_JBITDM010000021.1, read on the forward strand.
CCGCACTCCACGGTCGCCGACCGGGGCGTGGTGAGCGCCATGGCACGCCGGGCGCTCGCCGGGCAGCCGCTGTCGCTGTGGCACGACGGGACGGTACTGCGCGATCTGCTGTACGTGGACGACGCGGCCCGCGCCGTGGTGGCGGCGCTGGGCCGCCCGGCGGAACTGGCGGGCCGGCACTGGCTGGTGGGCACCGGCCGGGGCGTACCGCTGGGCGAGGTCTTCCGCGACCTCTCCGGGGCGGTGGCCCGGCGGACCGGGGCGCCCGCCGTGCCGGTGGTGCCGGTGGCACCGCCGCACCAGTCGGAGGCGACCGACTTCCGCAGCGTCGAAGTGGACTCGACGGCGTTCCGCGCGGTCACCGGCTGGGCGCCCCGGGTGGGGCTGCGAGAGGCCCTCGAACGGACGGTGGCGGCACTGGCGGGACCCGTGCGGCGGGCCCCGGCGGACCAGCCGCTCTCGACCTCGCCTTGAGGCCCTCCGTAGAGCATCACTGCCCGTAGGTACTCATCCGGAACGGGGAGACGAGATGTTCTCACACCGCAGGTCCACCGCCCGCTCGACGGCCACCGCGCTGGCGGCGCTGCTGCTCACGGCGGGCGCCATGAGCACCGCGTCGGCGGCGCCGGCCGACGACACGGCGCGCGGCGGCAAGCACCACCGCGTCGAACTGCCCGTCGGCACCTGGGAGACGTACATAGACTTCGGCGGCGGCGCGATCATCCACGTCACCGAGGCGTACACCCGCCGGGGCGAGCTCTGCCACCGGGCCAGCACCACGGGCTACGGCAAGGGCACCTGGCGGCCCACCGGGCCCAACACCTTCCGCTACCAGGTCGTCGAGAAGTTCACCGACGCGGCGGGCAACTACGCGGGCCGCGCGGAGATGAGCGGCACCGCGGTGCAGAGCGGCGGGGTCTTCCGCACCGACCACACATCGAGCGTGTACGACGCGGCGGGCAACTTCCTGAACTCCGATCGCGGCGAACTGGTCTACACCCGCACCGGAAAGCAGAACCCGGAGTGCCTCGCCACCCCCTGAGCGGGGTGCGCGAAGGCCCACAGCAGGCCGTACGGCGCGGCCCGGGGGGGGGCAGCGCCGTACGGTTCTTGATCCGCAACGAGCACAAGGTCCTCCTCGCAGCTCTCGGCGAGGAGGACCTTGTGGTCGTTTCCGGATCGGTTCGCGGCTCAGCGGGCGGCCGGCGCGGCCCCCGTCGGCGCGGTCGCGGCCCAGTCGGCCAGCAGCCCGGCGGCGGCCGCCTCGGCCGCACTGGGCGCCGCGGCGTCCTTGGGCGAGATCAGCGGCGGTTCGTCGAACCCCCAGGGCAGGGCCAGTTGGGGGTCGAGCGGGTCGATGTCGATCTGCGTGCCGGGCACGTGGGTGCGGTCCAGCACGTAGCAGACGGTGGCGTCGTCGGTGAGGGTGAGGAATCCGTGCCCGACGCCCTCGGGCACGTACACCGACAGTCCGGTGTCCGGCTCCAGCAGGGTGCTGTCCCACTGCCCCCAGGTGGGCGAGCCGACCCGCAGGTCGACCACCAGGTCGCGCACCGCCCCGCGCACGCAGGTCACGTACTTGACCTGGCCGGGCGGCAGGGTGACGGAGTGGATGCCGCGCAGGGTGTTGCGGCGCGAGACCGAGTAGTTGATCTGGCGGGGTACGAACGGGCGGCCCAGCTCCCGCTCGAACTCATCGGCGCGCAGGGCCTCGTGGAAGCTGCCCCGCTCGTCCCTGATCAGGTCGGGCGTCATCAGGTACGCCCCCGGGACCCGCAGCGGTGCGAAGCGCACGCTCAGCTCCCCCAGGTGACCGGCAGCCGGGTCAGCGTGTGGTTGATCTCGCCGTGGTGCCACGGGAGTTCGTCCTCGTCGATGGCGAGCCGGAGGTCGGGGAAGCGGCGCACCAGGCCCTCCAGGGCGATCTCCATCTCCATCCGGCCCAGCTGCTTGCCCAGGCAGTAGTGGACGCCGTGGCCGAAGGAGATGTGCGGGTTGGGGGTGCGGGCCAGGTCCAGGCGGTCGGCGTCGGGAAAGACGGCCTCGTCCCGGTTGGCGGAGGCCAGCGAGAGCAGTACCGCGTCACCGGCGGGAATGCGCACGCCGCCGATCTCCATGTCCTCGGCGGCCACCCGGGGGAAGCCCGAGGTGTCGGTGGCGAACAGGTTGACGTGGCGCAGGAGTTCCTCGACGGCCAGCGGTATCCGGGAGGGGTCCTCGACCAGCGCCCGCCACTGCTCGGGGTGGTCCACCAGCAGGGCCAGCACCGAGTTGGCGAGCTGGTTGGCGGTGGTGTCGAAGCCCGCGCCGATCAGGGTGAAGCCGAAGGTCACCAGCTCCTCCTCGCTGAGCCTGTCCCCCTCGTCACGGGCCACGATCAGCTCGGAGAGCATGTCGTCGGCGGGCTCGGCCCGCTTGTCCGCGATCAGCCCCACGATGTACTGGCTGAGCATCTGGAGCCCGTGCAGCGATTCCGCGCCGCCCGCCCGGTCGTCGACGGTGGCGAACGCACGCGCCCACTTCTCGAAGGTGCGCAGGTCGGCGGACGGCACCCCCAGGAGCTCGCCGATGACGGTCAGCGGCAGCGGCACGGTGAGGTGCTCCGCCAGGTCGATGGGCCCGCCCTGGGCGGCCATGGCGTCCAGCAGCCCGTCGGCGACCGCCTGCACCTGGGGGCGCATCGCCTCGATCCGGCGGACCGTGAAGGCGCCCGCGACGAGCTTGCGCAGCCTGCCGTGCTCGGCGGCGTCCAGCGAGATGATCATCTCGGGCGTGGTGTGCATCGTTCCGCCCACCTTGGGCGCGTGCGGCCCGGTGGCTTTGGCCCGGCTGAGCCGGGGGTCGGCGAGGGCCGCGCGCACATCGGCGTACCGGGTCACCAGCCAGGCGTCCACGCCGCCGGCGGTGGGCACCCGTACGACCGGCTGCTCGGCCCGCAGCCGGGCGTAGGCCGGGGCGGGCCCGCGGTAGGAGGAGTCGGGGAAGGGGTAGGAGCCGTGCTCCACGGGGCAGGTGGGGCCCGGGGCCGCGGCCCCCGCCACCGGGCAGGTGGCGTCCGGCGCCTCTGCGCGGGCCCGGACCTGGCCCCCGTCCGGGGCTTCTTCCCGGACCTGGGCTACTTCCTGGATCTTGTGGGGAGCGGACACGTCGACACACCTCCGGATCGGCCGCCGCCGGGCTGCCCGGCACGGTCTCGGTCGGCACACTAGGGACGCCCGGTGGAGGACACCTCGCCCGCACCTCGGGCACCGCCGGGCCCGCGCGGACTCCCGGGCGCGGCGCCGGCCTGTGACGACGGAGCGCGCCGGGCCCACGACGGCAGAGCGCGCGCCGGGCCCACGACGGCGAAGGGCGCCGGGCCCCCACGGCAAAGGGCGCCGGATCCGCCGTTCCCGGCGGTCCCGGCGCCCCTGCGGCCACCGACGGGTGCGGCACTGCCGCACGGTCCCGGTCAGGCCGGGTTGTGCACCTTGTCGGCCCAGTTGGCGGAGTCGTGGGTGATCACCCGGTCCCGGGTGCGCAGTTCACCGTCGCCCGCGTCGCGCACCAGCACGTCGTCGACCACCGTGGTCGGCTCCCAGCTGACCTTGCCCTGTCCGTCGGTCATGCTCACGATCGCCTGGAAGCGCACCTGGAGTGTGCCGTCCGGCTGTGGCTCGATCAGCATCCGGTCGAACCAGTACCGGTAGACGAGCCCGTTGTAGTACGGGATGTTCCGCTCGCGGGCCACCCGTGCCGAGACCTCCTCGGTGCGCGGCGCGGACGCGTCGCCGCGCCGCGCCTTCATCTCGGCCAGCAGCTGGACCTTGCCCTCGAACCGCCAGCCGAACGGGAAGTGCTCCAGGGTGCAGTCGTCGGTGAGGGTCTCCAGGAACTCCTCCAGCCTGCGGCCCTCCAGCAGCGGCATCTGCCGGGCGTAGAACTGCTGTACCTCGATCCACAGTTCCGGGGTGACCCGGGTGGACGTCGCGGCGCTCTGCGCGGTGGTGGTCATCGGGTCTCCTCGGTGGTCGGGGCGCTCTGCGTCGCCGCGGTGCCCGGCTGTGCGTCGGCCTCGTCCCAGGTGACCGGCAGTTCCCACAGCCCGTAGATGACCGCCCCCTCCTTGCGGGGTATCTCCAGGAACGGCTTGGCCAGCCGCAGGCTCGGGATGCGCTGGAACAGCTTGCTCCAGACGATCTCCAGTTCCAGCCGGGCGAGGTCGGCGCCGATGCAGTGGTGCACGCCGTGTCCGAAGCCCAGGTGCTTGCGGCTGCCGCGGGTGATCAGCAACCGGTCCGGCTCGGGGAAGACCTCCGGGTCCCGGTTGCCGGCCAGGCCCAGGCACAGGATGCCGTCGCCCTTGCGGATGGTCGTGCCGCCGATCTCGATGTCCTCCAGCGCCACCCGGGGCACCGCGGTGTCGCCGATGGTCGCTATCCGTACCAGCTCCTCGACCGCGGAGCCGATCAGCGACGGGTCGGCGAGCAGCAGCGCCAGCTGGTCGGGGTTCTCCAGCAGGCAGGCGGTCCCCAGCGATATCTGGCTGGCGGTGGTCTCGTGGCCGCCGTTCATCAGCAGCCGCACCATGTTGAAGAGGTCGCGGTCCGTGTACTCCTCGCCGGACGCCTCGTAGTCGGCCATCGCCCGGCTGAGCAGGTCGTCGCCCGGCTCGCGCTTCTTGAGCCGGATCAGCTCGGCGACGTACGCGTTGACCTCGACGATCGCCGCCTGCCGTTCCTCGGGCGAGCTGTGCCCGCCCAGCAGTGCGGTGCCGTGCTTGATGAAGAAGTCGTGCTGGTCCTGCGGGATGCCCAGGAGTTCGCAGATCACGGTCATCGGCACCGACAGGGCGAAGGCCCGGTGGAAGTCGACCGGCGGGGGCATGGTGAGCAGCTTCTCCAGGTGCTCGTCCACGATCTGCTCGATGCGCGGGCGCAGCCGCTTGACCTGGCGGCTGGTGAAGGTGAGCGCGGCCTTGCGGCGGGTGGTGGTGTGCTCCTTGCCGTCGTAGCCGATGAACGAGGTCTCGGTGCGGTACTCGGGCGGGGCGACGAAGTAGAACGGGAAGTTGTCGTGCTTGCGGGAGGCGCTGACCCGGGGATCGGTGAGCAGTTCGCGGATGGTCCGGTAGTTCGTGATCGTCCAGATCCGCAGGCCCGACCCGTCCAGGGTCACTTGGGACACGTCCTGCTCGACCATCCGCGCGTACTCCGGAGGCGGTGTGAAGGGGCACTTCCTGGCGTACGGGAAGGTCTTCTCACCTTCCTCGGCGACCGCTCCGGCATTGCTCGTGCTCATGCTGAAATCCCTTCGGTACGAGGTGTCCTGTCCCGCGCGCGTGCGGTGCGCGCCGAGTGCTCCTTGAGGTCGAAGCCGGGCCGGGCGGCGTCCTGCGGGTCGAGTCCGCCGCCGCCCTCGGCCAGCAGCTTCCGGGCGATCATGTGGTCGGCCGGGCGGTTCACCGACTCCGCCGCGAGCAGCCGTCCGGCCGCGAAGGACAGGACGCTGAAGCGGCCCGCGTCCGGGTCGCCGATCAGAACGGTGCGGTCGTGGCCGTCCGCCGTACCCGCGATCTGAAGCCGGAGGCCGTGCTGCTCGGTCCAGAACCACGGCACGGCCCGGTACGCCTCGCGGGAGCCGAGCACGGCCGCGGCGACGTGCCTGGCGTGCCCGGCGGCGTTCTGCACCGATTCCAGCCGGAGCGTGGCGCCGAGCCCGGCGCCGGGGAAGCGGGCGCAGTCCCCGACCGCGTGGACGGCGGGGTCGGCGGTGCGCAGCGAGCCGTCCACCAGGACGCCGTCGGCGACGGGCAGTGCGGCCTGGGCGGCGAGCCGGGTGCGGGGCACCGCCCCGACGGCGACGACGACCAGGTCGGTGTCCAGCCGCTCGCCACCGTCCAGTTCGGCGGCGCACACCCGTCCGTCCCGGTCGCCGTGGAGTGCGCTCAGCCGGCGGGCGGTCAGCACCCGTACTCCGTTGTCCCGGTGGAGCTGTGCCAGCTGCCGGGACACCCGGTGCCCCACCGCGCGCGGCAGCAGTCGCGGCGCGCTCTCCAGCACGGTGACGTCCACTCCCCGGGCGCACGCGCTGGAGGCGATCTCCAGCCCGAGGAAGCCGCCGCCGACGACGAGCAGCCGACGGGCGCCGCCGAGGGCCGTGCGCAGCGCGTCCGCGTCGGCGAGGGTGCGCAGCACGCGTACCTGGCCGAGGCCCGCACCGGGCACGGGAAGCGTGCGGGCGGCGGCGCCGGTGGCGAGCACCAGCCGGTCGTAGGGCAGTTGGCGCCCGGAGTCCAGCCGCACCAGGCGCCGGGGCCTGTCCAGGGACCTGGCCGGATCGCCGGTCAGCAGCGCGATGTCCTGGCCGGGGTAGAAGGAGGCGGGCCGCAGCTCGTAGCCTTCGGGCGGGGCGGCGGCCAGGTGCGTCTTGGACAGCGGGGGCCGCGCATAGGGCGGCGTCCCCTCGTCACCCACCAGGGTGAGCCGCCCGGCGTAGCCCTGGGCGCGAAGCTGGGCGGCAGTGTCCGAGCCCGCCTGCCCGGCGCCCACGACGACCACGTGGCGCACCGGGCCGTCCGGTCGCTGGGTGACCATCAGCTCTGGGCCTCCGGCAGGTGCACGACCAGCCCGTCGATGGCGTCACTCACCGGCAGCTGGCAGCTGAGCCTGCTGGTCTCGCGGCGCGGGCTCGCGGTGCCGTAGAGGACGTCGTCCTCGGACTCGTGCATCTCGGGCAGCGGCAGGGTGTTGGCCTCGTCGACGTAGACGTGGCAGGTGCCGCACTGGGCCGAGCCGCCGCACTGGGCCTCGATCCCTTCGACGTTGTGGGTCTTCGCGCCGCGCATCACCGTGCTGGGCGGACTGACGTCGACGATGGTCTCGGTGCCGTTCGGATGCTTGTACGTGATCTTGGCCATGACGCTCTCCTCGACGACTCTCGACCGGCCCGCACTACGGAACGGGACTGTGGCAACCGCGACTGGGGCCCGGCTGGAGGACGCCTGGACGGCACGCCGCCGCTCCCGCCCCGCGCGGCCCTGCCAACACACCTTCCACGAGGGGGAGTTGAGCGAACATCCACCTGTCGCCGGGAGCCTCCCGGCGCATGACCTCATCGACACTCCGGGCCGCCGCGGCCCCCTCGGGGCCCTCCGTCAGGCTCTCGCTGGTACTGCTCGCCTGCTGCCTGGGCCAGTTCATGAACGTGCTGGACGCCTCGGTGGTGAACGTGGCGCTGCCGTCCATCGCCGCCGACCTGGGATTCGAGCGCCATCAGCTCCAGTGGGTGAACAACGCGTACACGATCACCGTGTGCGGCTTCCTGCTGCTCGGCGGGCGGCTGGCCGACGTGCTCGGGCAGCGCCGGGTGTTCCTCGCCGGGGTCGCCCTGTTCACGCTGGCCAGCGCGGTCGGCGGGGCGGCAGGGAGCCCCGTGACCCTGGTGCTCGCCCGCGCCTTCCAGGGGCTCGGCGCGGCGGTGATGGCGCCCGCGACCCTGACGGTGCTCGGCACCGCGTTCACCGAGGCCGGGCCGCGGGCGCGGGCGTTCGGTCTGTGGAGCGCCGTGTCCGGTGCCGCGGGAGCGGTCGGCGTGCTGGCCGGCGGGATCATCACCGAGTCGCTGTCCTGGCGGTGGATCCTGCTGGTCAACGTTCCGGTCGGGCTGTTCCTGCTCGCACTGGTGCGGGCCGCTGTGCCGCACTCCCCGGGGGTCCGTGCCCCGCTCGACGTACGTGGCGCGTTCACCGTCACGGCGGGACTGCTGGCACTGGCCTACGGAGTGGCCACCGCGGCGGAGCACGGCTGGAACTCGGCCCGGGTGCTCGGTCCGGTGGGAGCGGGCGTGCTGCTGCTGGCGCTGTTCGGCCGCCTGCAGATCACGACGGCCCGTGCCGGGAAGCAGCCGCTGGTTCCGCCGGAGATCTTCCGCGTCCGTACGGTGGCCGCCGCGAACCTGGTCGCGTTCTTCGGCATCGCGGCGCTCTTCAGCACCTTCTACTTCTTCACCCTCAGTCTCCAGCAGCTGCTGGGCTACAGCCCGTTGCAGACCGGGCTCGCCTATCTGCCGCTGTCCGCGGGGCTCGCCCTGGGCGGCTGGGGCATCTCCTCGGTCGTGCCCCGCGTCGGCGCCAGGCCCGTACTGCTCACCGGGCTGTCGCTCTCCTGCGCCGGGCTGCTGTGGCTGGCCCGGCTGAACACGGAGTCGACGTACCTGGCGGACGTGCTGGGCCCGTGCCTGCTGCTCGGATTCGGGATGGGGACCGTACTCAACGCCACGACGTCCACCGCCACCTCCGGAATCCCCCCGCACCAGGCGGGTCTGGCCTCCGGGCTGTTGAACACCACCCGTCAGCTGGGCAGCGCGCTGGGTCTGGTGACCCTGGCGACGCTCGCCTCCGCCCGGGTGGAGGCGGCGCTCGGCGACGGTCCCGCCTCGGGGCCCCGGCTGCGTACGGCGCTCACCGAGGGCTACGGACTGGCGCTGACCGGGGCCGCCCTGTTCAGCGCGGCGGGCGTGCTGGCCGCGCTGACGGTACCGGCGCGGGTCCGGGGCGCGCGGTCCAGGGACGCTCAAGGGCCTCGGGAGAACCTGACCGCCTGACGCGACGACGGAGGTTCCAGGTGGACACCACACCGACCGGCGGCCCGGCGCCCGAGGCGCTGCGCCCCTTCCATACCCAGCCGCTCCGCTGGGAGGCGCGGGAAGAGCCCGGTGGCGGGGAGCACGCGACGCTGGAGGTGCCGCGCGACTACACCGCCCCGGACGGGCCCCGGCTCACCGTCGCGGTGGCCAGGTACCGGGCCACCGGTACCGCCGGCCGCCGGGGCGTACTGCTGTGCCTGAACGGCGGCCCCGGCGGCGACTGGGGGCTCGGCCGCTCGCTGGCCGGCAAGCTGGCCGCCACCCCGCTCGGCGAGGTCTACGACGTGGTCGGCTTCGACCCGCGCGGCGTCGGCGACTCCACCCGGCTGTTCGCGGAGGTCGCCGCCCCCGCCGCCGCCTTCGACTCCCGCCCCCCGGACGAGGACTTCGCGCTGATCTCCGAGGACATGCGGCGGCGCGAGGAGGGCTGCGCCCGGGGCGGCGGCGACCTGCGGCCGTACATCAGCACCGCGAACACCGCCCGGGACATGGACGTGATCCGCGCGGTGCTCGGCGAGGAGCGGATCAGTTACGTCGGGTACGCCTACGGCACGTACGCGGGCGCCGTCTACGCGACCCTCTTCCCCGGCCGCCTGGACCGCAGCGTGCTGGACTCGTGCGTGCACCCCGGGTGGGGCTGGTACGAGCAGTTCCTGTCGCAGGGCGACGCGATCCGGCGCAACGTGGACCAGTGGGCCGCCTGGGCGGGCGCCCGCGACACCCGGTTCGGTCTTGGCCGTTCGGCGGCCGAGGTACTGGAGTCGGTGGAGGAGGCCGTGGCCGCCCTGGAGGCGCTGGCGGACGGGGTGGCGCTGCGCACCCTGCTCGACGGGGCCATGGGTTACCGCACCGCGGACCGCGGCCAGTGGGAGAACCTCGCCCGCATCGTGGCGGGCGTGCGCACGGTGCGCGGCGCGGCGGGGCAGGACACGGCCCGCGAACTCCTCGCCGACCAAAGGCTGTGGCGGCCCTCCGACAACGAGGGCGAGCTGCGCAGCGGGGTGCTGGACGCGATCACCGTGGAGAGCGACTGGCCGTCGGACCTGGAGACGTACTACGCGGCGATGCGGGACTTCCGCAAGCGATTCCCGTACGGGTACGGGGTGTTGCGCGCCCAGCCGTGGGTCGGGACCTTCCGCGGCTTCACCCCGCCGGAGCCGCCCGTCCGGATCACCGGCGGCACCTGCCCGCCGGGTCTGGTGGTCCAGTCGGACGGCGACATCATGGACCACTGGGACGGAGGTGCGGCCATGGCCCGACGGCTCGGGCACCGGCTGGTGACGGTGGCGGACTCCGGCGAGCACGAGATCTACGTCCTGGGCGGCAACGCGGGGGTGGACGACACGGTGCACCGGTACCTGCTCCACGGCGAACTCCCGGACTCCGACGTCGTACTGCCGGGCGGCACCCCGCGGCCCGACATCCCGGCGGACGGCTGAGCGGGCCGGGGCGGGCCCCCTGGCGCACGCCCGCTCCCGCCCCGGGTGCTCACCCGGGGCGGGAGCTCGTCCGCTATCCGCGGGCCCGTGCCTCCCGGTACATCCGCAGGTGCTGCCCGGTCAGGGAGTGCGCGCAGTCGAGGAGTTCACGGGGCGTGCCGGTGAAGACGACCTCGCCGCCGTCCCGGCCGCCGTCCGGGCCCATGTCCACGACCCAGTCGGCCTGCTGGACCACCTCCAGGTTGTGCTCGACCACCAGCACCGTGTTGCCCCGGTCCACCAGCGCGTGCAGCAGCCCCATCAGGGTGTCCACGTCGGACATGTGCAGTCCGGTGGTCGGCTCGTCGAGCACGTACACACTGCCCGTCTCGCGCATGCGTGCCGCCAGCCGCAAGCGCTGGCGCTCGCCACCCGACAGGGTGCTGAGCGAGCGTCCGAGGCCCAGGTAGGGGAGGCCCACCTCGACGAGCGCGGCGGCCTTGTCGCGCAGCGCCGGCTCGGTGAAGAACCCGGCGGCCTCCTCGGCGGACATCTCCAGCACGTCGGCGATGGACCGCCCCCGCAACCGGTGGACCAGCACCTCGTCCTTGAACCGGCGCCCCTCGCAGGTGGCGCAGCTCGTGGTGATGGGGTCCAGGTAGGCGATCTCGGTGAGCAGCACGCCCCGGCCCTGGCACTCCTCGCAGGCTCCGGCCGAGTTGAAGCTGAACAGCCCGGCGGAGACACCGTTGGCCTTCGCGAACAGCTTGCGGACCGGGTCCATCAGTCCGAGGTGGGTGGCGGGGGTGGCCCGCGAGGAGGCGGCGATCGGCGACTGGTCGACGTACACGGCGCCCGGGTGGGCGGGCAGGAAGACCTGGGAGACCAGGGTGCTCTTGCCGGAGCCCGCGACGCCGGTCACGACGGTCAGCACTCCGGTGGGGAACACCACCGAGACGTTCTTGAGGTTGTGCAGCGAGGCGCCCTCGACGGTCAGCTTCCCGGTCGCCTCACGGGTGCGTTCGGGCAGTGCGGTGGCCTGGCGCAGCCCTTGGGCGGTCGGGGTGCCGGCCAGGGCGAGTTCTGCTCTGGAGCCCTCGAAGACGATCTCGCCGCCGTGCTGGCCGGCACCGGGGCCCATGTCGACGATGTGGTCGGCGATGTCGATGACGTCCGGGTCGTGCTCGACGACCAGCACGGTGTTGCCCTTGTCCCGCAACTCCCGCAGCAGGCCGGCCAGCCGGCCCACGTCGCGCGGGTGCAGCCCGGTGCTCGGTTCGTCGAAGAGGTACGTCAGGCCGGTGAGGGTGCTGCCGAGGTGCTTGACCATCTTCAGCCGCTGGCCCTCGCCGCCGGAGAGCGTGGCGGTGGGCCGGTCCAGGCTGAGGTAGCCGAGGCCGATGCCGACGATCCGTTCCAGGGCGGCGCGCGCGTTCGCGGCCAGTTCGGCGGAGCCCGGGTCGGCGAACTCCCCCAGCAGCGGCACCAGGTCGCTGATCTGCATCCGGGACCAGTCGGCGATGCTGCGGCCGTCGATCAGGGTGCTCAGCGCCCGCGCGTTCAGCCGGGCACCCGCGCAGGCCGGGCACTCGCCGTCGGTGAGGAACCGCTGCACCGCCTCCCGGGAGCGCTCGCTCAGCCCGCTCAGGTCCCGCTTCAGGTTGAGCCGGCCGAACCGGTCGGCGAGGCCCTCGTAGCTGACCTGCCAGGCGCTGTTGGCGCTGGCCACGTCCACCTTGGGGCCGCCGCTGCCGTGCAGCAGGGTGTGCCACTCGTCGGGGCCGTAGTCCGCGAGCCGTTTGGCGGGGTCGAGCCGTCCGCTGCGGGCGTAGACCTGCCACTCCGCGTTGCCCACGTTGTGCGAGGGCAGCAGGATGGCGCCCTCGTCGAGGGAGCGGGAGGGATCCACCAGGCGTTCGGTGTCCACCCGCACGGTGCGGCCGAGCCCGTCGCACTCGGGGCACATGCCCTGCGGGTCGTTGAAGGAGTACGCTCCGGGCCCCGCATCGCCGTGCCGGGCGAACAGCTGCCGCAGCAGGGTGTGGACGTCGGTCATCGTCCCCACGGTGGACCGGGCGTTGCCGCCGGGCGGTTTCTGGTCGACGACCACGGGTGTGGTCAGGTTCTCGACCGCGTCGGCGTGCGGGCGTTCGTACTTCGGCAGGGTGCGGCGCACGGACCAGCTGAAGGTGCTGTTGAGCTGGCGCTGTGCCTCGACGGCCACCGTGCCGAAGACCAGGGACGACTTGCCCGATCCGGAGACTCCGGTGAACACGGTGATCTGGTTCTTGGGGATGCGCAGCGAGACGTTCTTGAGATTGTGCTCGCGCGCGCCGCTGATCGTGATGCTGTGATGGTCGGCCATTGCGCCAGCCTGCCCGCCGCCCCTCGTACCCGGGTCGAGCGGGCAGAGCGGGGAGGCGGGCAGAGCGGGGCAGCGGGCGGGGCGGAACAGCGGGCGGGCGTCAGCTCACGAGGCACGCAACTCCCGGAAGAAGGTGCGCAGTTCCTCCACCAGCACACCGGGCTGCTCCAGCGCGGGGAAGTGCCCGCCCCACTCGTGCTCGGTCCACCGGCGCAGATCCGTGAACCGGCCCTCGATCCAGGGGCGCGGCATCCGGCCGTCCTTGGGGAAGACGGACACCGCGGTGGGCACCGCGACCTGGCCGAGCGCCAGCTTGTTCTGGCTCTCCCAGTAGATGCGGGCCGACGAAGCGGCGGTGGCGGCGAACCAGCCGACGCTGACGGCGTCCAGGACCTGGTCGTCGGTGATGCCCCGGCCGGCCTCCCCGTGGTCGCTCCAGGCCCGGTACTTCTCCGCCATCCAGGCCAGCTGCCCGGTTGGTGAGTCGGTGAGCCCGTAGCCGAGGGTCTGCGGCCGGGTGGTCTGCAGCACCGAGTAGCCGCCCTCCTGCTGCTGGAACTCCTTCATCGCGGCCAGCCCCGCGTAGTCCCGTGCGGAGAGTTCCGGCTGCTCCTCGGGCGGCCGGGCGAACGGCATGGTCAGGTGGATGCCCAGCAGTTCGCCGCGGTCCTGCTCGCCCATCACCGCCGTGACGAAGGACCCCCAGTCGACGCCGTGCGCCGCGTAGCGCGCGTATCCCAGTCTGCTCATCAGGGTGCGCCACGCGGCAGCCGTGCGCTCCGCGGTCCAGCCCGGCCCGGCCGGCCTGTCGCTGAACCCGAAGCCGGGCAGCGAGGGGCAGACCACGTGGAAGGCGTCCGCCGGGTCGGCCGGGTCGGTCAGCGGACCCACCAGGTCCAGGAACTCCACCACCGAGCCCGGCCACCCGTGGCTGAGCAGCAGCGGCGTCGCGTCCGGGTGCGGGGAGCGGACGTGCAGGAAGTGCACCCCGAGGCCGTCGATCTCGGTGCGGTACTGGGGCAGGGCGTTCAGCCGGGCCTCGGTGGCCCGCCAGTCGTAGCCCTCGCGCCAGTACGCGCACAGCTCCTTGACCCGTGCCAGCGGAATGCCCTGCGACCAGTCGTCGACGGTCTCGGCCTCCGGCCAGCGGGTGCGGCCCAGCCGCTCGTGCAGGTCCACGAGGTCCGCCTCGGGCACCGCCACCCGGAACGGGGTGACGACCGGCTCGCCGGCCTGGCGCGGACGCGCGGGCGCGGGGGCGCTCATCGGGGACCACCGCCGCGGGGCGGGCCGTCCGGGGACGCCGACTGCGGGGCGGGTCCGAGCAGTACCTCGGCCAGGTGGCCCGCGGCCGACGTCTCGAACTGGAGGACGACGTGGCTGGTGGCGGAGACCACGTCGCGCCAGAAGCGCTGCGCCGGGTGGTCCGCCGCGAGGGCGCTGGTGCCGCCGAGGCGGACGAGCTGCCCCACCGCGTCGGCGGAAAGCTCGGCCGCGGTGACCGCGTTGCGCTCGATGTGCGCGAGGGTCTCGGGGTCCAGCCGCCCGGCATCGACGGTCCTGGCGTTCTCCCGCACCAGCAGCCGGGCCGCCTCCAGCAGACCGGAGGCGCGGGCCAGGCGCACCTCGGCGGTCGGGGTGCGGCGTCTGCCGACGGTGGTCGCCGCGACCGCGTCCAGCGCGCCGAGGGCCGCGCCGACCACGGGTGCCACGAAGGTGATCCCGGCGACAGCCTGGAACGGCACCCGGTGCGAGGCCGCTGTGGCGTGCGGGTTGTCCCCGCTCAGCAGCGCTCCACGACCGAAGGACAGGCTCTCGGGCACGAAGGCGTCCGCCACCTCCACGGTGTGGCTGCCGGTCGCCCGCATCCCCACGTTGTCCCAGGTCTCGCGGACGGCGCAGGCCGCGCGCGGCAGGGCGAAGAACCGCAGCGCGGGCGGACCTCCGGCACTCTTCCCCGGCGTCTGCCCCTGCGCCGGGGCCTTCCCCTGCTCAGGAGCCTTCGTCTGCTCAGGGGCCTTCCCCTGCTCAGGCGCCTGCACCGCGCACAGCAGCACCCAGTCCGCGAAGCCGACGCCGCTGACGTACCCCCAGCTGCCCGTCAGCCGCCAGCCGCCGTCGGTGCGCACCGCGCGCCCCGAAGGAACCAGGCCGGTGGCGATCAGCACGTCGGGGCCCTCGGCGAAGACGGTGCGCTGTCCCTCGGACGGCAGGTGGCAGGCGAGCCGTACCGAGTAGGCGGCCAGCGAGGCGCTCCACGCCGTGGCGGCGCACGAGCGGCCCACGAGGAGCACCGCCCGGGTCAGGTCCTCGAACGAGCCCTGGTCGCCGCCCCGTTCCTGGTCCAGGAAGTGGCGGGCGAATCCGGCGGCGCGCACGGCGTCGACGACCTCGTCGGCGAGCCGCCCCGAGCGGTCCGCCTCCGCGGCGAGCCGCCCGGCGGTCTCGGCGGCCTTCCGTGCCTCGTCGGGCCCCATCAGCCGGCCTGTTCCGCGACGGACCGGGCCACCGCTTTCTCGAACAGCTCCAGCGTCTCCCCGGGGCTCGGCCCGTCCAGCGCCTTGAAGATCCGCTCCGCGCCGTCGCCGTGCCGGTGCAGCTGTACGTGGGCGAGCTCGACCAGGGTCCGGCCCTCGCCCGCGTCGCGGAAGTCCACCTCGATGACACTGGCCCGCTCGTCGTCCGGCACCGGACGCCACTGGGCGTCGATGCGCCAGGTCATGGCGAGGCGGCGGCCCGGCTCCCACTCCAGGATGCGGCCCCAGGTCTCCTCGTGGCCCGCCACGTCCCACTCGTAGTAGCGGCCGCCGAGGCCCTCCTCGAAGGCGAGCCCGGCACGCTCCTCGCGCACCAGGACGTGGGTGGCCGGCCACCAGGCGGCGGGCTGCTGGGTGAACACCCGGAAGCAGTGCTCGGGCGTGGCCGCCACGGTCACCGACTTCCGCACATCGGGAATCGTCAACTCGGGCACGGGCCCTCCTCGTTCGGTGCGGTCTCCTCGTGCAGGGGCCCCCACGCTGGCCGCCCCCGCTCGCCGCCCGCTCGACACCGGCTAGGGCCCGCCCCGCGGCCGGCCCCCGGCGGCCGGGCACGTCCTAGCCGCTGTCGAGCCGCCCGCAAGGCCGCCGCCGCACGGTCTCGTACACGGCCGGACACCGCCCGGCCACCGGACACCGCCCGGCCGCCGGGCGCCTCCGGAACACCACCGCCGGGACCAAGGGGAGAGCACGATGACAGCGACAGACACCCAGAACCCGCGCCGGGTCGCCTTCGTCACCGGCGCCACCAGTGGCATCGGCCTGGCCGTGACGGAGCTGCTGGCCCGGCAGGGCGCGGCCGTCTTCGGCGTGGCCCGCAGCGGCGACGCGGTTCGCACCCTGGTCAAGCGGCTGCGCGACGAGGAGGGGCTGGAGGTGTCGGGGACCTCGTGCGACGTGTCCTCGACCGAGGACGTCCGCGCCGCCGTGGCCGAGGCGGTCGCCGCGTACGGGCGCATCGAGGTCCTGGTGAACAACGCGGGCCGGGGCGGCGGCGGCAAGACCTCCGAGATCGCCGACGACCTGTGGCTCGACGTGATCAACACCAACCTCAACGGCACCTTCTACGTCACCCGCGAGGTCCTCTCCACCGGCCTGATGCAGGAAGGCGGTTGGGGCCGCATCATCAACATCGCCTCCACCGGCGGCAAGCAGGGCGTCGAGCTGGCGGCCCCCTACTCGGCGTCCAAGCACGGCGTCATCGGGTTCACCAAGGCGGTCGGCAAGGAGCTGGCGAAGTCCGGCATCACGGTCAACGCCGTCTGCCCGGGCTATGTGGAGACCCCGATGGCCCAGCGGGTCCGCCAGGGCTACGCGGGCCACTACGGCGTGGAGGAGTCGGTGATCCAGGAGCGCTTCAACGCCAAGATCCCGCTCGGCCGTTACTCCACCCCCGAGGAGGTCGCCGGCATGGTCGGCTATCTCGCCTCCGACGTGGCCGCCTCCATCACCGCGCAGGCGCTCAACGTCTGCGGCGGCCTGGGCAACTACTGATGCCGGGCCCCACCGCCCGCGCCGCGACCGCCCGCGCGAGGGCTTCCAAGGAGACCGCCGCCCGCAGAGCCGCCGCCCGCCACGCCTCCGCCCCCCAGCCCGCCCCCACGCCCACCGCCGCCGCCTTCCGCGCCGCCATGGGCGCATTCCCCACCGGGGTCACCCTGCTCACCACCGGGCGCGGCGAGTCGACGGCCGTCATCACCCTCAACAGCCTGACCGCCGTCTCCCTGGACCCGCTGCTGCTGCTGGTCTCCGTCAAGTCGGACGGCCGGATGCTGCCGCAGGTGACCCGCGACGGTGGCTTCGCGGTGAACATCCTCACCGCCGAACAGCGTTCCTGGGCAACCCACTTCGCCCGCCCCGACCGCACCAGCGGCCCGGCCGCGGTACAGCGGCTCGGCGCGGTCACCGGCCCCGGCGGCCGCACGGTCGTACCCCGGGCCGCCGTACGCATCGAGTGCGATCTGTACGACGCACACCCGACGGGCGACCACACCCTGCTGGTCGGCCGGGTCACGGCCCTCTCCACGCACCCACCGGGCACCGAGCCTCCCGCCCCGCCCCTCGTCTTCCACCAGGGCCGGTACGCCGACCTCGCCCCCGCACCCGACGCCGCCCCCGCCCTGCCCGCAAAGGACGCCGCATGACCACCGCCCCCACCGCGCCCCCGCTCACCGCCGCCGACACCGCCCCCGTCCCCGCATCCCTCACGCCGCTGGCCGACGGCGTCCACGCCTACGTCCAGCCGGACGGCGGCTGGTGCCTCAACAACGCGGGCCTGGTCGTCGGGCAGGACCGCACCGTCCTCATCGACACGGCGGCCACCGAGTTCCGCGCCCGCGCCCTGCGCCAAGCCGTGCACACCGTCGCCCCCGGCGGCCCCGACTACGTCGTGAACACCCACTTCCACGGCGACCACGTCTTCGGCAACTCCCTCTTCACCCCCCGCGCCACCGTCCTCTCCCACGAGGGAACCCGCGCGGACACCGCCGAGGCCGGCCCCGGCCTGCGCCACCTGTGGCCCGACGTCCAGTGGGGCGACACCCGGGAGGAACTGGCCTCCGTCACCTTCCGCGACCGCCTCACCCTGCACACCGGCGGCCCCCGGGTGGAACTCCTCCACGTGGGCCCCGCGCACACCGCCAACGACGTGATCGCCTGGGTGCCGGACGCGTCCGTCCTGTTCACCGGCGACGTGGTGTGGTCGGGGGTCACCCCCTTCGTACTGATGGGCTCGATCAGCGGTTCGCTGCTCGCCCTGGACCGGATGCGCAACCTCGGCCCCCGTACGGTCGTGCCCGGCCACGGCCCGGTCGGCGGCAAGGAACTCCTCGACTCCACCGAGGCGTACCTCCGCTTCCTCCAGAAGCTCGCGGACCGGGGCATCCGCGACCACCTCACCCCGCTCGAAGCCGCCCGCAAGGCCGAACTCGGGCCGTACGCGGACTGGTTGGACCCCGAGCGTCTGGTCGGCAACCTGCACCGCGCCTACGCGGAGGCGCAGGGCGGGGCGCCGGGCGCCCGCCTGGACGTCGCGGGCCCCTTCGGCGAAATGTGCGCCTTCCACGGAGGCCTGCCCACCTGCCGCGCCTGAACGCCTTGCAGGGAACACCCGGAAACACCTGGAAACACCTGGACACACCTGGACACACGAAGAAGGGGGCCCCGGCCGGGGCCCCCTTCCCGCGCTCGCTCCTCAGCCCGCGACCACCGGCTCGTCCCGGTGGATGACCCGCTCCCGGGTGTACAACTGGCCGCCCCTGCGCACCAGTTCGTCCTCCACGGTGAACGTCGGCTGGAAGGACACCTTGCCCTCCGAGTCGGTGAGCGTCACCAGCGTGTAGTACGACACCCGGACCGTGTCGGCGTCGTTCCCGTCCACCTCGATCAGCAGGTGGTCGAACCAGTGCCGTACGGCGATCCCCCGGTAGCGCGGCAGACTGGCCCGCATCCCGGCGACCATCTCGGCCCGCCCGGACTGCCGGTTGCCGCCCGCGTGCACGACCGCCCCGTCCTCGGTGAAGGTGTCCGCGAACCCTTCGATGTCGAGGCTGTCGACCCGGCGCATCTGGTGGGCGTAGAAGGTCTGCACCTCCGCGTAGAGGTCCCCGCTGACCTGCGGGACGGCTGTCCTGACCGGCTTGGGCACGACCGTCTGCGACATGGCGAAGACTCCCCTTCCATGAGCGTCGCGCCGCCCGACCGGCGGCGCACCCGCCCGCTCACGCTGCCGCCCCGCCCTCCAGCCGCACTGGAGCGCGGGTCGGCACCATCGCACGCCTGCCCGTCAGCCCGTCAGCCCGTCAGCCCCTAGCAGCACCCGTCCCTGCGCATCTGGTCACTCACCTCGTGCCAGTGCGCCGCCATGCCGTCCCGCTCGTCCCGCGAAGCCGCCCCCCGGTACGTCTTCCTCTTCTCGTACGTCGCCGTCAGTGCGCCCCGCTCATGGACCCGGCCGCCCACCAGCACCCCGGAGATCTTCACCAGGTCGTCGAAGTCGGCGAACGGATTCCCGTCGACCAGCGTGAGATCGGCGATCTTCCCCACCTCGACCGACCCCAACTCCCGCTCCGCGCCGTACAGTTCGGCGGCCGACAGGGTCACCGTCCGCAGCGCCTGTGCCGCACTGAGCCCGTGCCGTACCAGCGCCCGCAGCGACACGTGCAGCGGCAGCCCGACCGGGACGATCGGGGTGTCGGTACCGAGCGCCATCCGGCCGCCGCCCTCGATCACCCGCCGGTAGGAGTCCAGTTCGCGGCGCAGCACCAGCCGGTCGGTGTCCGTCGGGGGCCTGGCCGCCCCCGCGCGGAGCACCGCCGCGTCCCAGGGCGGCATCATGACCGTCACCCTCGGGTCGTCGGCCAGCTCCGGGAAGTCCCCCAGCAGCACCTGCGCGGTGAAGGGGGTGGCGAGCAGCTTGAGGCCGCCCTCCGTGTAGTTGATGAGGGTGTCCTGGTAGGTGAGCTGTTCGCTGGTGGTGCCGTGTCCCCGGTCGGCGCGTTCGGTGGCGGTGAGATGGCTGGTCAGGTCCTGGCCCGCCTGGGTGCCCTGTGAGGCGAGGTGCGAGCCGGACATCGCGCCGAGCCGCCGGTGGCCGAAGCGGGCGGCCTGCTCCATGTACGCCATGGGGGCGCGGACGTAGGTCTTCACGAAGTCCCAGTCCAGTGCCTGCCCGCGCGCCAGCGACCGCCCCAGCCCCTCGGAGGTGCGGTGCGCGCGCCCCATGCTGTAGGCGACGCGCGGCCCGTCGAGGAGTTCGCCGGTGGTGAGCAGCCGGGGTCCGGCGAGGCGTCCGGCGACGATGTCCTCCCGGATGCGGGCCTGTTCGTAGCTGAATCCGGCGAGCGAGACGGCGGTGGTGATGCCGTAGGCGAGGAAGACGGCGCTCTGCCGGGCGCCGTAGGTGTAGGCCCAGGGGTGGGTGTGGGAGTCCCAGAGGCCGGGCAGCACGGTCTGCCGGGAGGCGTCGATGCGGCGGGCGGCGGTGCGGTGCGCCCGGTGGGGTTCGACGGAGGTGATGCGGCCGTCGCGGATCAGGATGTCGACGTCGGTGCGCAGGCGGCCGTCGGTGCGGGTGCCGTCCCAGAGGCGGCCGGCGTGGATGACGGTGTCGACGGGGGTGGAGCGCCGGTAGTCGAGCCGTACCGGAATCGCCCGGCCGGCCCCGCCGTCGACCGTGGTCAGCCGCACCTCACCCTCCGCGAGGTACAGCAGCCGCCGGGAGTCGGCGGCCCAACTGGGGTGGTCCGCACCCAACTCGGAGATCGCCCGGGCCTCCCCCGCCGGGCTGCCGTCCCCCTTCACCGGCAGCACCCACAGCGCGGACTCGCTCACACAGGCCAGCCACTTCCCGTCCGGTGACCAGGCGGGCCCCGACGCGTACCGGTCGGAGAGCGAGCCGAAGCGGGCGAAGGGGTGCAGGGCCGAGGCGCCGGTGGCGGTGTCGATGACCCGGATGAGGTTGTAGCCCTCGCGGTAGCGGTTGTTGAGCCGGTTGCGGTCGCAGTAGGCGAGGTGGCGGCCGTCCGGGGACCAGCTCGGCGGACCGGGCAGCCCTCCCCCGCCGAGCGGGGCCGCGATCACCTTCTCGGTCCCGGCGGCCAGGTCCCGTACGACCAGTCCGCCCGCCATGTCGAGGCACGCCAGCCGGGTGCCGTCCGGGGAGAGCGCGGGGTGGGTGCGGCCCCCGCCGGCCAGCAACTCGTCCTTGCCGGTGTCCGGTTCGTACCGCCGCACCCCGTTCAGCCCGTCGCGGTCGTCGACGTACAGCAGCGACTTTCCGTCCCTGCTCCAGGAAGGCCCTTGGAGGTACGTCGTCGGGGCGCCCCGCACCACCCTCCTCGGCCTGGCGCCGCGCCCGGAAGTCGACTGGATCCACAGCGAGTTGAGAGCGACGAAGGCGAAGGAGCGGCCGTCGGGGGCGAGCGCGGGCTGCTGGATGCCGCGCACCTGACGGGTGCCGCGCGGCTCCAGGTCGTAGCGCTTGATCCGGTACGAGGGCCGGTCGACCGGCAGGGTCGCGTCGAAGCCGATCGGCCGGGCCCCGGGCGCCCGGTGCGGGGTGACGATCTGGAACTGGCCGTCGAGGGTGACCAGCATCCGGTTCTCGTCCAGCCAGCGCGGCGGGGAGTCGGCGAGCGACCCTTCGACAACGGCCGGCCTTCCGTCGACGATAAGGCTGATCACTTCGAAACGTCCCTGGCCGGAGGGGTTGGTGCGCAGCCAGGCGGTGCGTCCGGCCGGGGAGACGGCGGGGGCCAGGACACTGCCGGGGCCCGCCTCGGCGGGTTCGGCGTGCACGACGGTGACCGGTCCTGCGCCGCCCCGGGCGGGGGCGGCGGCGATCGTGCGGGTCTGGAGGGCGGTGCCCACCAGCACGCCCCGGACGAACAGCACACGGGCGCCGTCCGCGCTCCAGGTGGGGTCGAAGTCCTCCCAGGGCTTGTCCTGCCCCGGACCCGACTGGTCCGCCAGGCCGGTGAGCTGGGTGAGCCCGCCGCTCGCGACGTCGACCGTCCAGATGCGGTACGGGCTGCCCTTGACCGGGTCTCCGCCGCGCTCCGAGGAGAACGCCAGGCTGCGCCCGTCAGGGGACCAGGCGGGGCAGCGGTCGTCCCAGGGGCCTTCGGTGAGGCGGCGCAGTCCTGAGCCGTCGGCGTTCATCACCCACAGATGGAACTGGCCGCCCCGGAATCCGGCCACCGCGATCTGGCGTCCGTCGGGCGAGAAGACCGGCCGGTTGGGTTCCAGGTCCGGCGGGGTGAGGGCCTTCGCGGGCCTGCCGTCCTCGCCGAAGGACCACAGGATGTTCTGCACCTCGGCGACGTAGCGGCCCGCATGGCCGGTCGCCGCGCCGTTGGTGGCACGGGTGAAGTGCAGCAGCCGCCGCCCGCCGGCCGCCGCCGGTCCGGGTGCGGCGGCCCGGGCGGGGGCCGCACCGGCGGCGGCGCCTCCGCCCACGGCGAGAGCGGTTCCGGTCGCGGCCTGAAGGAACGTACGGCGTGGCATGGACGGCACGGTGTCTCCCTGGAGAGCCGGTGTCTCGACCCCGGTCGGATCCGGAGCCACACCAGCAAACATCCGCCCACCCGGTCACGTCCATGCCGCCTCGCCGCAACGGAGCGAGCCGCCCCGGACTGTGGGCCGGGACGGCTCGCTGAGGCACTGCGGGGAGGTCCGGATCAGAACTGGACGTCCGAGCAGGCGTAGAAGGCGTTGCTGGTGTCGTACACGTTCCACACCGCGAGGACGATGTGCTTGCCGGACTTGCCCGCCGGCAGCGTCCCCTGGTGGGTCAGGGTCGCGGGCGGCTGCTGGGCGTTGTACGGCACGTTGAGGAACGGCTGCGGGTCGAGGGACGCCCTGGTGAGCGGCTTGGACGGGTCCCAGCCCTGCTTGGTGATGTAGTAGCGGAAGTCCGAGGTGCGGTGCCGCGCGGTGAACTGCCAGCGGAACGAGTAGCTCTGCCCCGCCGACACCTTGGTCGCGGGCCAGGCCCCGCCGCGCGGGTCGTCCAGCTGCGCGAACCCGCCGTTGCCGCCGGCACAGATCTTGCCGTCGGCCGGACCCGACGCCGGGAAGCCCTTGGGGCCCTCGACGCTCTGCGGCTCCCACTGGATGGAGCCGCAGTTCGACACCGTGCCGTTGGCACAGAGTTTCTGCCGGCTGATGGGTGAGTCCGTGTAGCCGTGGCTGCTCGCGCCGCCGGTGGAGAGCACGGTGGCACCCGCTACCGCGAGCCCGAGGACGGCCGCGCTCATTGCCTTTTTTCGCATGCTTCGCTCCAGGAAGAACGTGGGGGAGTTCTGTGAGCCGTGCTGCGCGCGCATGGGTGGTACTGGTGCTGATACAGGTCTGGACCAAGTCCCAATGTATGGACGCCTGTTGAACATGTCCAGACCAATGTCCAAAGTCGGGAACACCTAAGAGGGCGCCCCCGCGGTACTCGCGGGGGCGCCCTGCGAAGCTGACGGGAGGGTTACGTCCCGGAGAGGTACGCCACCGTCAACTCCCGTACCAGCGACTTTCGTTCGTAATCGTCCAGCTCTCCGGCGAGCCCGCGGGCGGTCAGCCGGTTCATGGTGTCCTCCACCGCGTCCACCACCTGCCCGAGCGCCTTCTCCCGCTGCTGCGCGTCCAGCGCCGCGACCTTCCTGCGGCGCATCGCGTCGGCGACCTCGGGGGCGTACTCGATCCGTACCGGCTGCACCGAGAACACCTCCATCCCGGCCCCCGCGGTCCGCGCCGCCAGCTGCCGGGTCAGCGCGTCCCCGATCGCCGCCGTCTCCCGCACCCCGTCGGCCGGCACCTGGGTCAGCACCCTGGCCAGTGCCGCCTCCACCTGCCCGCACAGATACCCCGTGTGGTCCGCCACCGACAGGGTCGCCCGCGCGGTGTCCGCGACCCGCCACACCACCAGGACCACCACCCTCAGCGGCATCCCGTTGCGGTCCACCGCCGCCAGCGGCTCACTCCGCCAGTGCTTCAGCCGTACGTCCACCCGGTGCCGCACCAGCAACGGGCTCAGCCACATCAGCCCCGTCCGCCGCACACTCCCCCGGTACCCCCCGAACAGCGTGAGCACCGAGGCATACCCCTCCCGCCCCCGCGCCAGCCCGCCGAACGCGCACAGCCCCAGCGCCGCCAGCCCCGCGAACAGCCCCCACCCCGCGCGCCCGATCCCGTCGTACGCGTGGAACGGCAGCCCAAGACCCGCCCGCACCGGCCCCGGCAGCAGCCCCACCCACCACAGGGTCGCGGCACCCCCGGCCAGCGCCCCGAGCCCGACGCCCAGCGCCGCCCACCCGGGAAGCGCGGGCCCGGGCCGCTCGACCAGACCCGCCCCGAGGGGAGCGGCGACCGCCTTCGCTCCCCTCTCACCCCGCTCCCCCTTCACCCGCTCCTGCTCCCCCGTCCCCTTCCGCCGCCCCACCACGGTCGCCCCGGCCGCCACCGTGGCGGCCCCGGCCGCGTCCCGGTAGAGAAGGTGTACGGGAATCTCGGTCGTCGACTCGTTCCTGATCACGGGATCCCTCATCGCTGTGTCCCCTCATTGGCCTCATCGGCCGTGAACAACCGCCGCCACGTCTCCGGCCCCGGATATCCGTCGGCCTCCGCGCCCCGCCACCCCTGCGCCCGCTGGAACGCCTCCACATTGCGCCGGTCCGCCTCGCCCCACCGCGGACTCGGCCCCTCCTTGAAATGCGCGCCGAACCCCTTCTCCACCAGCTGCCGGCCCAGCTGCTCCACATACGTACTGGAACGGCCCGGCCGGAAGTGCTCGGTCCCGGGGAACGCCGGCACGCCCCGCGCGCCCTGCGGTGCGACTGCGCCGATCAGCCCCTTGTAGCGGTAGCCCACATAGCGCTCGGCGTTCTTCCAGTAACCGATCGGGGTGGCCTGCTTACGGGTGGTGGGGCGGGTCTGCTCGTAGGCGAGGTAGTGGTCGTGGGTGTAGTCCGTCCAGCCGCCGAAGATCGTGACGTGCGAGCCGTCGTGCGGGTCGTCGGCGTTGTGGAAGAGCAGGATGTCCCCGGGCTGGAGCTGGTCGCGGGGCACCTTCACCCCGTACTCGGCGAGCGAGCCGGTCCACTCGTTGCCGCTGAGCCCCCAGGCCATCGAGACGTACCCGGAACAGTCCTGCCGGTAGCCGTCCTTCCAGTACTTGTCCATGCTGTACGGCACCTTGGCCGCCACCCAGGTCTTGGCCCGCATCACGATGTCGGCCCGGGTGGCGGGCTTCAGCTTCGGCGTCGCGGCCACCCCACCGGGCCCCGGAGCCCCGGACGAACCCGTCGCCACCTGCGCCTTTCCGTGCAGCGGCGCGGCCTGACCCTGGGGCGCCGGGGTGTCGGACGGGCCACCCTCCCCCCGTAGCGCCGCCTCCCTCTCCTTCCTCCCCTTCTTCCTCTCCTTCTTCTCCTCGGCCACGGTGGCCCGCTTTGGGGCGTGGTGTGCGGAGTGGTCGTGGTCGGAGTGGTCGTGGTGCACGGAGTGGTCGTGGGGCCCCTCGCACTCGGCGAACCGGCCCATCGCCCCGGCCGCTCCCCCGCCACCCAGCACCGCCGAAGCCGCGGTCGCCAGCACCAGGGCGCGGCGGACGCCGCGGGACGCGGGGTGAGCGCCGTCACGTACCGCGAGCGCGCCCGTCCTGCGGATACGGCGCCGGCTCACGCATCCGGCACAGGGACAGTCGGCGGCGGGCTGAATCTCCTCGAACTCGATCACAGGCCGAGTGTCCCAACTGCCCGGACATAACGCATCTTGACGGTACGAAATATTTACTTACGGACATACCGGTCGGCCACTGGTTCAAACCACTCCGGAGCATCCGGTAGAGTTCTCCGAGTCAGCAGGCGCCGCTAGCTCAGTTGGTTAGAGCAGCTGACTCTTAATCAGCGGGTCCGGGGTTCGAGTCCCTGGCGGCGCACGCGCAACCGAGACCCTTCCACCACCGGTGGGAGGGTCTCGGTCATTCCCACGGGTCCGGGCCCTCCCCGGCCCCGCCCCGGTACCCCGGCAGCCCTGCGATCAGCGACCCTTGCGATCACATGAAGAGTCGGGGAACCTATCCTGGAGCCAGTGGCTCCAATGGGGCGGACGGTTCGACGAGTTGAGGCTCGGCCGGCCGACGAGGGGATGGACGGGCTACGGGGTGGGGGCCCCTTTCACCCACGGATGTCGGGACGGGCATCATGCAACCGGAAGGTTGCCGTCCTGTGTCTGTGCTGATGGCGGCCCGACCAATGTTGCGTTCGAGACGGTCGAGGGGGACCGCCAACGAGCGAGATGACCTACGAACTCACGCAGCCAGCCTTGCGTGCGGGGGGATGACTCATGACGTCGACGCCGAGCGGCGCCGGGCAGTACCAAGACCCACAGCACGACCCCACCCAGACCACGCAGCTCCGGGTCCCCCCGCAGCTCGGGGCGAACGGGCCGGGTCGCCGAAAGCAGAAGGCGCTGCCCAGGTACGACTACGAGCACTACAGCCGCCTGGCCGGACCACTGACCCAGCCGGACCCCACCAAGCCGTACAAGGTCCAGTACCGGTCGCTGATCTCCCAGGAGCCGCACCGCATCAGAGCGGCCCTGCTGCTCGGCGCCGCCCCGCTGCTGTCGCTGGCGCTGTTCATCTGGCTGATGCAGCCGAGCCACTGGACCGACCGTGACCCGAACCTCCAGGACGACCTCCTGCGTGCGCTCGACGTCGTCATGCTGGTGTCCATCGGCCTGATCGAGCTCTTCCGCACGATGAACGTGCTCTCCAACGCGCACGCCACCCTCGTCGCCCGCGACCCGATCCCGGTGGTCCCCGAGACCGGCACCAAGGTCGCCTTCATGACCTCCTTCGTGCCCGGCAAGGAGCCGCTGGAGATGGTCACCAAGACCCTGGAGGCGGCGGTCAAGATCCGTCACCGGGGCCTGCTGCACATCTGGCTGCTCGACGAGGGCGACGACCCGGCGGTCAAGGAGGTCTGTGCCCGCCTCGGTGTCCACCACTTCTCCCGCAAGGGCGTCGCCAAGTGGAACCAGAAGAAGGGCGCCCACCGCGCGAAGACCAAGCACGGCAACTACAACGCCTGGCTGGACGCGCACGGTGACGACTACGACTACTTCGCCTCGGTCGACACCGACCACATCCCGCTCCCGAACTACCTGGAGCGGATGCTCGGTTACTTCCGTGACCCCAACATCGGCTTCGTCATCGGCCCGCAGGTCTACGGCAACTACGACACCTTCGTCACCAAGGCCGCCGAGTCGCAGCAGTTCCTCTTCCACGCCCTCATCCAGCGCGCGGGCAACCGCTACGGCGCCCCGATGTTCGTGGGCACCTCCAACGCGGTCCGCATCTCCGCGCTGAAGCAGATCGGTGGTCTCTACGACTCGATCACCGAGGACATGGCGACCGGCTTCGAGATCCACCGCGCCAAGAACCCGGCCACCGGCAAGAAGTGGCGCTCGGTCTACACCCCGGACGTACTGGCCGTCGGCGAGGGCCCCACCGCCTGGACCGACTTCTTCACCCAGCAGCTCCGCTGGTCGCGCGGCACCTACGAGACGATCCTCAAGCAGTACTGGAAGGGCTGGGGCACGCTGCCCCCGGGCAAGCTCTTCAACTACACGATGATGATCATCTTCTACCCGATGTCCGCCATGAACTGGATCCTGGCCGCGCTCTCCTGCGCGCTGTTCCTGGGCATGGGCGCCTCGGGTGTCCAGATCGACCCGGTCATCTGGATGATGCTGTACGGCAACGCCTCGGCCCTCCAGATCGGCCTCTACATCTGGAACCGCCGCCACAACGTCTCCCCGCACGAGCCCGAGGGCTCCGGCGGTCTCGCCGGTATGGCGATGTCCGCGATGTCCGCGCCGATCTACGCGCGCTCGCTGCTGGACGCCGTACTGCGCCGCAAGTCCAGCTTCGTGGTGACGCCCAAGGGCGACTCGTCCAGCCCGGACACGCTCTTCGGCACCTTCCGCATCCACATGTTCTTCATCGTGATCTTCGGCGGGTCCATCGTGGCCTCCTACTTCCTCGGCCACTCGCACCCCGCGATGGTCCTCTGGGCCTCGCTGGCCATGCTCGTCACGGCGGCGCCGGTGATCGCCTGGCGGCTCGGGATGCGCGAGGAGAAGAAGAAGGGCAAGCCGGGCCCGCAGCAGGGTCCCGGGGACGCCGGATCCGCCCCGGAGTTCGACCAGGGCGCCGGATACGGCGGACACCCCGGGCAGCACCCCGAGGGGCACGCGCCGCAGCAGAAGCCGAGCTGGGCCGCTGCCGATCAGACCATGCAGATCTCTTCCCTTGGGAGCCGTAAGAAATGAGTTTCCGTCCGAGCCGCCGGGCCAAGCGACTGTCGATCACGGCCGCGGTGGTCGTTGCTCTGGCGGCTTTCAACGGGCCCGCGCTGTACCGCTTCGGTTCGGAGCAGTACCACGAGTACAAGATCAACCGCCCCGAGTACAAGGCGGAGAACGGGCACTGGGACTTCCTCGACGTCCCGACCGACAAGAAGATCAACGCGATCCACTCCTCCTTGCTGCACACCGGCAAGGTGCTGCTGATCGCGGGCTCCGGCAACAACCAGAAGAACTTCGACGCGGGCAAGTTCGAGTCGATCCTCTGGGACCCCAAGGCCAACACGTACAAGAAGATCCCGACCCCGAAGGACATGTTCTGCTCGGGTCACACCCAGCTCGGCGACGGCAAGCTGCTGGTCGCCGGCGGCACCAAGCAGTACGAGAAGCTGGAGGGTGACGTCACCAAGGCCGGCGGCCTGATGGTGGTGCACAACGAGAACCCCGACAAGCCGATAACGCTGCCCGCGGGCACCGTCTTCACCGGCAAGAAGAACGGCAAGACCTACGTCACCAAGGACCCGGTCCTGGTGGAGAAGGCGAAGAAGGTGTTCGCCAAAACCGGCCCCAACAAGGGCCAGTTCCTGCGCAACGAGCCCGGTCTCGGCCGTATCTACGTCGAGGCCAGGCAGTCCGGCAAGCAGTACGAGTCGGGCGCCCAGGAGAACTACGCCATCCCCTCGCTGACCGGGAACGACGCCCGTAACACCTACGGCGTCGCCGAGAAGCTCGCCCTGGACAAGAAGGACTTCCAGGGCATCCGGGAGGCGTACGAGTTCGACCCGGAGACCGAGAGTTACGTGCCGGTCGACCCGATGAACGAGGCCCGCTGGTACCCGTCGCTGACCACGCTCAAGGACGGCAAGGTCCTGGCGACCTCCGGCCTGGACGAGATCGGCCAGATCGTCCCCGGCAAGGACGAGATCTACAACCCGAAGACGAAGTCCTGGAAGTACACCGGCTTCGAGCGGCGGCTGCCGACCTACCCGTCGCTGTTCCTGCTGGACAGCGGCAAGCTCTTCTACTCGGGCTCCAACGCCGGTTACGGCCCGGCCGACGTCGGCCGCGACCCCGGCATCTGGGACCTCAGCAACAACAGGTTCCAGAAGCTCCCGGGGATGAGCGACCCGGACCAGCTGGAGACCTCGGCCACGGTCATGCTGCCGCCCGCCCAGGACCAGAAGTTCATGGTGATCGGCGGCGGCGGCGTCGGCGAGTCGGAGAAGTCCACCGAGAAGACGCGCCTGATCGACACCAAGGCGGCCAACCCCTCCTTCAAGGACGGGCCCTCGCTGGACCGGGGCACCCGCTACCCCAGCGCCTCCCTGATGCCGGACGACTCGGTGCTGGTCACCGGCGGCTCGGAGGACTACCGCGGGCGCGGCGACTCCAACATCCTGGAGGCCCGCTCGTACGACCCGAAGTCCAACTCCTTCAAGCGGCTCGCGGACC
Source organism: Streptomyces sp. NPDC051561 (assembly GCF_044454195.1). Taxonomy (NCBI): domain Bacteria; kingdom Bacillati; phylum Actinomycetota; class Actinomycetes; order Kitasatosporales; family Streptomycetaceae; genus Streptomyces; species Streptomyces sp. NPDC051561. The sequence continues at coordinate 130,207 of NZ_JBITDM010000021.1, forward strand.
CGAGCGTGGGGCGCAACTACCACTCCAGCTCGGTACTGCTGCCGGACGGCCGGGTCATGATCGCCGGTTCCGACTCGCTGTACTCGGACAAGGCCAACACCCGGCCCGGCGTCTTCGAGCAGCGGATCGAGATCTACACCCCGCCGTACCTCTACCGCGACTCGCGGCCCAAGCTCAGCGAGGGCCCGAAGAAGATCGCGCGGGGCGACTCGGGCACCTTCAAGACCCAGCACGCGTCGTCGATCAAGACGGCGAAGCTGATGCGGCCCAGCTCCGTGACCCACATGACGGACATGGACCAGCGCAGCATCGCACTGGACGTCAAGAAGTCGGCCGACGGCATCACGGTCACCGTCCCGGAGAACCGCTCGCTGGTGCCTTCCGGGTACTACATGCTGTTCGTGACGGACGACCAGGGAACGCCCTCCGAGGCGGTCTGGGTCGAGGTTCCGTAGGTTTCGAGCAGGTACGACGATGGGGCCCCCTCCTTGTGGAGGGGGCCCCATCGTCGTACCGCCTGCTTACGCCCGCCTGCTTCCTACTTGGCGTTCTTCGCCAGGCCCAGCGCGTAGTCCGCGAACCAGCGGCCGGCCTGCGGGCCGCCCTTGCACTCGCCGTCGGACTCACCGGGGCGCTTGACCCACAGGAACGCGTGCACCTGCTGGTCGCCGGTCTCGGTGGTGGGGGCCTCGCCGAGCGCCCGGCCCGGCGGGTTGCACCAGGGGTCCTTGAGCTGCTCCTTGACGGGACCGTTGCCGTTGCGGCTGGTGTCGATGACGAAGGGCTTGTTACCGACCTTCGCGGAGAGTTCCTTGCCGTACTTCTTGCTCTCCTCGGTGGAGTAGAAGTTCGACACGTTCACCGAGAAGCCGTCGGCCTGCTCGACGCCCGACCACTTCAGCGGCTCGAAGATCTGGTCCGGCTTGCCCCAGCCCGCGTTGCCCGCGTCCAGGTACACCTTGGTCTTCGGCTGCTGCTTGAGGGTCTTGATGGCGCCCTTGAGGAGGTCGTAGCGCTCCTCGTGGAACTTCTCAGGGGTGCACTGGTCGACCAGGTGCAGCACCGCGTCGGGCTCCAGGATCACCGTGGCCGGGCGGTCGCCGATGCCCTCGGCGACCTCCTTGATGAAGGTGCGGTAGGCGTCGCCGTCGGCGGCACCGCCACCGGAGAAGTTGCCGCAGTCGCGGTGCGGGATGTTGTAGACGACCAGGATCGCCTCGCGGTCGGCCTTGGCGGCGGCCTCGGTGAAGCCCTTGGCCTGCTCCTTGGCGTTCTCCGGGATGAGCCACTCGCCGGCCGGCTGCTGGGCGATCTTCTTGATCAGGTCCTTCTTGGCTCCGTCGCCCTCCTCGGCGAGCGCCTTGGCCGCCTTGGAGTCGGGGTTGACCCAGAACGGGTCGTCGCCCTTGGGCAGTTGGGAAACCGGCGGGTTGCTCCCCCCGTTCCCGCCCGTGGTGTCACCGTCGCCCGAAGTGCAACCGGTGAGCAGCAGAGCGGCCCCCACCGCCACTGCCCCCAGCGTTCGCACACGTCCGCTGCAACTGCCGTACATCGACTCCCCCTTGGGCGCCTCACGAAGACCGACCTCGCCGAAGGCCGTCTCGAACTGTTGACAAGAAATCCGAGGCAACCCCCCAGGCGCCCCTGCCCGGACACAACCGGTCGAATCCATCCTGACACACGGATCCCCACCCTCAGTAGGGGCGCCCACATCGTCGAGAAGCTGTTGCAACGCGTTCAACCAGCATCTTTACGGGCACCCGGTTACGATGAGGCAGCTCGGCCGACGCCGCGCCCCGCTGCGCAGAACTCTTCGGGAGCACTCCCCGGGGACTGCGGGCCCGATGGGCACGCAAGGGTCACACTTCGGATACCGCTTCGGACACCGCTCGGGAGGAGGCCGTGGTCAGCGCCCGTATGACCGCCCTTCTCGACGAGCTGGCGGTCCATCGCACCGCGGGACTCGACGCTTCCTTCGCCCGGCAGTGCGCCGAGGTCCTGGGAGTGGACGGGCTGGCCGTCACGCTGGCCGACGACAATCTCCAGGGCGAGCCCGTGTGGCTCTCCGGACCACCGGCCGCCCTCCTGGAGGACCTCCAGTTCACGCTCGGCGAGGGTCCCGGGCCCGATGCGCTGCGCACCGGGCGCCTGGTCCTGGACGGCGATCTGGGGCGGGTGCCCAGGGAGCGCTGGCCGGGCTTCCTGCCCGCCGCCCAGCAGCTGGGGCTGCGGGCGGTGTTCTCCGTGCCGTTGCAGATCGGGGCGATCCTGGTGGGGGTCCTGACCTGCCACCGGATGGCGGCCGGGGCGTTGGCGAAGGAGGCCCTCGCCGATGTGCTGGTCCTCGCCGACGCGCTGACGCTCACCCTCCTGGGCGGAACGAAGGTCCTCGACGGGGACGGCGGAACCGGGCGCGATCCAAGCCCCGGCAGCTGGCTCGCGCAGGACGCGGGGCTCTACCGTGCGGTGGTGCACCAGGCCACCGGCATGATCGCGGTACGGCTCTCGGTGCCCCCCGCGGCGGCCCTGGCACGGTTGCGGGCGTACGCCTACGCCACCGAGCGGCCCATCCTGGAGGTGGCCGGGGACGTGGTGGCACGGCGGCTGCTCTTCACCCCCGACGGAGCCCTGCGCGACGGGGACGACACCGAGCAGGCACGATGACCCTGTGGCAGCGCCAGGCGCGAGCCATCCGGCAGCACGACAGATGTGGGTGACCAGGCATGGACAGCAACGTGCGCGAACAACGGGTCGCGTCGGCCTTCGTCGAGCTCGCCGACACCCTGCTCGACGGTTTCGACGTGATCGACTTCCTCCAGCGGTCGGCGGCCCGCTGCGTCGAGCTGCTCGATGTGTCGGCGGCCGGGCTGATGCTGGTCAACCAGCGCGGGCAGCTGCAGGGCGTGGCATCCTCCGCCGAGAGCTCCCAGCTGACCGGACTGCTGGAGGTCCAGCAGGAGGAGGGCCCCTGCCTGGACTGTTTCCGCACGGGTACGGCGGTGGAGCCGGTCCTCCTCGGCGATCCGGCGACCGTGGCGCGCTGGCCGCTGTTCGCACCGCAGGCGGCGGCGCTGGGCAACGCGGCGACGTATGCGGTGCCGTTGCGGCTGCGTGAGCAGGTCATCGGCGCGCTCAACCTCTTCGTCGCCGCACCGGGGCCGGTGCCGGGACCCGGTGAGCTGGAGCTGGCGCAGGCCTTCGCGGACGCCGCGACCATCGGCATCCTCCAGCAGCGCACCCCCCAGCAGGACGAACTGCTGACCGGGCAGCTCCAGTCGGCGCTCAGCGGGCGGGTCCGCCTGGACCAGGCGAAGGGGATGGTCGCCGAGCGGTGGGGGATCTCGGTGGACGAGGGGTTCGACGCGGTACGTGCGTACGCGCGGAGCACCGGACGGCCGCTGTCGGAGGTGGCCACCGCCCTCGTGCAGGGAACGCTGGAGGTCTCCGCGGTCCCGGCCGAGCACCACAACGGGCTCAAGGCCAACGAAAAGGACATCCGTTGACCCCCTACGGGACACCCGCAGCAACTTTGCAGTGACTTTGCGTCAAATACACTATGGAGAACCGGGGTTCGCGGCTTTAGAGTGTGCGTGAGGCCCCAGCCCCTGGCCCGCAGAGCCGAGTTGCCGTCCATGAACCTCCCGCACAGACGCCGGGCTTCTCCCGCAGTCCGTGCGCGTGCGGTCGAGGACCAGCCCGGTCGGCGGCTCCGGGGGGAGCGAGCGGCCGGCCGGGCCAGGTACCCCTGAGACCGCCGGCCACCGAACCCTCCGCACGCACCCCGTACTCACCCTCCGCATCCCTCCGCGCCCCCTCCCGTGACGGGCGTCATTGACAGTGCATGGCCAGGCTGGGACTCTCCGGAGGACAACTCCACACATCGAGGCGACGGTGAACAGGAACTCCGGTGCGATTCCGGGGCGGTCCCGCCACTGTGACCGTACGGGCTGAATCAACTCATCTCCCGTACGGAAGTCAGGAACTGAACCGTCGTCCTCCTGCATTGGGGCGTGGAAACCCCAGAAGGAGGCTCCCCCGCATGTCTTCGCATGCCCAGCAGGCCCCGTCCGCGCAGGGCCAGTCCCTCACTGACGCGGACGCCCTCGCGTCCGCGACCACCCGCACCCGTGACCTGATGATCCTTCTCGCGGCGGCGATCGTCGCGCTGATCGCGCTGTACGCCGTGTTCATGGACAACGGCCAGATCATCTCCGCGACCGGCGACTACCTGCACGAGTTCTCGCACGACGGCCGGCACCTCTTCGGTGCCCCCTGCCACTGATCGGGGCCGTAAGCACCATGAGCAATCCCCTCCTTCCCCTGTTCGGCCGCGCGCTCGCGGCCGGCGGGGCGGCCGGTCTTGCCACCGGCCTGTTCTCCCTGCTGCTCGCCGAGCCACTGATGGACCGGGCGATCGTCCTCGAAGAGGCGCGCTCGGCAAAGGAAGAGGCCGCCGAGCACGCCCACGGTGCGGCTTCCGCCGCCACCCAGGGCCACGAGGAACTCTTCTCCCGTTCCGCCCAGCACTTCGGTCTGGTCGTCACGGCGGTGGTCGCCGGGCTCGCACTCGGTGCGCTGTTCGCGGTGGCGTACGCGCTGGTGCACCGCCGCGGCGGTCTGCTGGTACGGGCCTGGCCGCGCGCCCTGGCGTTCTGCGCGGCGGCGTTCGTCGCGGTGGCGCTGCTGCCGGGGCTGCGCTATCCGGCCGCCCCGCCCGGGGTCGGCGACTCCTCGACGGTGGCCCACCGGCAGGGTCTGTGGGTGGCCGCGGTGGTCATCGGCATCCTCGGCATGGTGCTGGCCTGGCAGGTGTACGTCCGCCTGGCCGGCCGGGCGGATCCGGTGCGGCACGGGGCGGTGTTCCTGACCGGGGCCGCCACTCTCGCCGTGCTGTTCCTGCTGCCGGGCAATCCGGACGAAGTACCCGTACCAGCAACCCTGTTGTGGGACTTCCGGGTGCTGTCGCTGGGCTCGCAGCTGCTGCTGTGGGTGGTGTTCGCTGCGGTCTTCGGCGGGCTCGGCCTGCGCGCGGCCGCCCGCCTCAACTCCCCCGCCCGGCCTCAGGACCTGGCGGCTGCCGGGGCCTCCGCGGCGCCGGTCAGGTAGGCGGAGACGACCACATTGGCCGTGTACGCACGGGCGTTGTGGTCGTACTTGCCGCCGCAGGTGATCAGCCGTAGTTCTGCCCGGCCGTCCTCGCGGGCGCCGTACACCTTCTTGGCGTCGAACTTCTCGCGGCTGAAGACCTGGACGTCGTCGATGGTGAATTCGGTGACGGAGCCGTCCGCTCCGGTGACCCTGACCTTTTCGCCGGGGCGGGCGGAGCTCAGTGGGTAGAAGACGGCCGGCTTGCTCCTGGTGTCGACGTGCCCGACGAGGAGGGCGACCCCGCCCGCCCCGGGGCGGGTGCCGTCGCCGAACCAGCCGACCGTGGAGGGCTGTTCGTACGGCGGCGGGTCGACGGCGCCCGAACCGTCGAGGCCGCGCGGTGCGATCGGTGCCGTGATGCCGAGCGAGGGGATGTCCACCCGCTTCGGTTTGACCCCGGTCACCGGGTCGTGGGCGTCGGGGAGTTCGATCTGCAGCAGTGGGCGTCCCACCGCGGCCACATCACCGGTGGTCGGCGCGCCACTGCCGCCAGGTCCATCGGTGAGGTCGCGGCCCCACAGCCACAGCCCGAGGAGCAGCACCGCCCAGGCGATACCGGTCAGCATCCGGCCCTTGCCGGAGGCGTGGTTCTCGCTCATGCCCGCTCCTCTCCCTTTCCCTCCCCCGTCAGTCGGTGGGGGAGCCCTGGGCGCGCCGACGCCGCACCGACCGTCCGGCGATGGCGACCGCGGCGACACCCGCGAGCCCGAGGCCGATCAGGGTGTGCGGGGTGCCTGGCCCGCCCGTCTCGGCCTCGGCGGCCAGTGCGGTGCCGCCGCCGCCCGCGCGGACCGGGGCGGTGGGGTGGACGCGGTGGTGCACGACGGTGACATTGCCACTGGCGGTGCCGGGGCCGTCCTCGCACTTGACGTCGATGCTGTAGTCGCGGCCCTGGGCGTCGGAGCGGATCCGGGCCTCGGCGAACAGGCCGCCGTCGGCCGCCGGATTGAAGTACGCGGGCGAGCTGAACGCCTCCGACGTGCCGATGGCCTTCTTGCCACCGCACACGCTGACCCGCAGATCCACCTCCCCACCCGCGGCGATGGTGGACGGGGTGACGGTGACACTGCCGTGGGACTCTTCGTTGTCCGCGACGGCGGCGAGGGCGGCGGACGCGGGGACGAGTACCGCCGCGAGCACCGCTCCCGCACACAGAGTGAGCTGTGATGAGCGCATTGTGAACCTCCTGGTATCCCCAAGATCCACGCGCTCACCCCATCCCGCATCCCCAACCGCCTGTCACTGCGCCGTCCGGGCCTTTACGGGTGATATAGGACCCTGTCCCCCGTCAGCCGGCCCCCTAGATCCGCTCCACCAAATCCGCGATCGACTCCACCACCGAGGACGGCCGGAACGGATACCGGTCAATATCGTCCTTCCCGGTCAGCCCCGTCAGCACCAGAAACGTCTCCATCCCCGCCTCCAGCCCCGCCAGCACATCGGTGTCCATCCGGTCGCCGATCATCGCGCTGGACTCGGAGTGCGCCCCGATCGCATTCAGCCCCGTCCGCATCATCAACGGATTCGGCTTCCCCGCGAAGTACGGATCCTTGCCGGTCGCCTTGGTGATCAGCGCCGCCACCGCTCCCGTCGCGGGCAACGGCCCCTCCGCCGAGGGCCCCGTCTCGTCCGGATTGGTGCAGATGAACCGCGCACCCCCGTTGATCAGCCGAATCGCCTTGGTCAGCGCCTCGAAGCTGTACGTCCGCGTCTCTCCGAGCACCACGTAGTCCGGCTCGTGATCCGTCAGCACATACCCGATGTCGTGCAGCGCCGTCGTCAGCCCGGCCTCCCCGATGACATACGCCGTCCCGCCCGGCCGCTGGTCGTCCAGGAACTGCGCCGTCGCCAGCGCCGACGTCCAGATGTTCTCCACCGGTACGTCGAGACCCATCCGCGCCAGCCGTGCGTGCAGATCACGCGCCGTGTAGATGGAGTTGTTGGTCAGCACCAGGAACGGCTTCCCGGTGTCCCGGAGCTTCCTGATGAAGGCGTCGGCCCCCGGAATCGGCACGCCCTCGTGGATGAGGACCCCGTCCATGTCGGTGAGCCAGGATTCGATCGGCTTGCGCTCTGCCATCTGACGGAACTCCTCGTACGCGGTCAAAAAGCGAAGGGGGGCGCGCACGACCTTGTGCACGCCCCCAGCCTAGTCAACCTCCGCTCCCGTCACCCCCTGCTGATCGAGACCCCGTCCACACTCCAATACCAGTTGTTCCCGCCGGTGTACCGGAAGTGCACCTGCGCCGAGGTCGCCCCCGCCGGCACCTGAAGCCTGACGCTCTCCACCCGCGACGAGGTGTCGGAGGTGTACGTCTTCACCACGGCAGGCGCCCCACCCCCGTACGACACCAGCACCTCCCCCTTCTGCGGCGCCTCGTGCCGGTAGTAGGTCGTGTACGTCAGCGCGGCCGTGCCCCCCGCCGTCACCGGGAACGCCGGGCTGATCAGCGTCGAGTCGAACGTCCCCGTAAAGCTCTTGTCCGTCCACTCGTCCCCGTCCGCGACCGCGAACACGTTCCGCGCCCGCACATTCAGCTCCCGCTGCTGGCTCTGCGCGGTCTTGGTCCAGAACTCGTCCGTGGTGAAGGACCAGCCGCGCCACTCGGTGACCCCGCCGGTACCCATCCTGGAATTGTCGATCCTCCAGCCGCTCGGCGGTACGTGCGTGAAGCCGAGCACCTCCGCCCCCACCCCGCCCTCGTCCACGGCCTTTTGCAGCGTCCCGCGCAGCGAGTCGAAGGAGTCCGGCACGGCCTGCTGCACGGCCCGCCCGTCCAGCCCCCACGCCGGGTCGACCGCCACCCCCAGGTGGTGCAGCGCGGACACCGCGATGTCCGGCATCCGCACGTCGTATCGCGTCGCCCCGGCGGGCAGCCCGGCCCCGCTCGCGATCATGAACGTCTGCCGCTCGTCCCAGCTGTCCCCGCCGTGACCGCCCCCGGCGGTGTGCCCGTGGTCGGCGGTGATCATGATCAGCCAGTCCTCGTTCCCGTACGAAGCCCGGGACTTGACCGCCGCGACGATCTGCCCGACCTGCGCGTCGACCCCCTTCAGCGCGTCCAGATACTGCTGGCTCGCATTGCCGTGCTCGTGCCCGGCGTGGTCGACGTTGTCGAGGTGCACGAAGACCGCGTCCACGTCCCCCTTGACCCTGGCGACGGCCCGGCTGGTCGTCCCCGCGTCGTACTCGCCGGACGGCGTCGACACCCGCTCGTCCACCTTCGCCGAGAAGATGATGTCGGTGACCGGGTTCCAGGAGGCCACCGCATACGTCTTCAGCCCCGGCTTCGCGGCCTCCACCCGGGTCAGGAAGTCCGGGTACCGAGCCAGGTTGTGCCCGGTGAAGTCGTTGTTCACCACCTTGTGCTTGTCCGGCCAGACCCCCGTGATGAGGGTCGACCAGCCGGGCCCGGACGAGGTCGGCGCCATCGGATTCGTATAGATGCTGCTGGGCGCGGTCACACCGGACGCCATCAGCGCGTCCAGGTTCGGCGCCTCGGCGTCCTTGATGCGCCGGATCATCGCCCCGTCGAGCCCGATGACGAGCACCTTGGGAACCCTGGCCGCACGAGCGGCGGCCGCCGCGGCCACCGAGGCCAGCGGTCCTGCGGTGGCGACCACTGCTGCGGCGCCAAGGAACACAGCGCGCCGAGAAATGCCTGAAGACATATCAATCTCCTGTGGGAGTAGGCCTGTTGCGCAGAAACAAACTGAACGAACACGGAACCGGACGGACGGGAACACGAAATCTTGGACCAGACCCGTTACCTTGACGTGATACCCACGACTGGTCCAGACCCTCGCAGCCAACCTTGGCCGAATGGTTACCGACAGACGTCCGAGCGGCTTCGGGGCGCGGGCCACCTGGGGGTCCAGCCAAGGTGAGCCCAAAAGGGGCAGTGGAATGATCTTGGTTGAGTGCGACGTAGGACCACGGGAGAGAAGAGGCAGTCGGGCGCTCTGGTCTGAGTGCGGCTGGTGGCATCAGGTGCCCGGGAAATCCCATGCGGAGTCGTGCCTCGCGCTGCCAGCATCGGAGCATGACCAGCAGCAGCACTACCACGCTCTCCTCCCGGCCAGGGCCGGAGCCCCGCCACGACGTTGATCTTGCACAGGTGATGTTCCGCCGGGCCGACATCGAGGCCCGGCGGGCCGCCGTGTATGCCGCGCAGGCAGAGCGGGAACGTGCCGCTGGCCTCAGCGGTATGGCCTCCGGGGAGGATCGGACCGGTTTTTGGCGGTACCCCTACGGGCACGGCTCGGCGGGGTGGGGCAGGGCCGGGGCGGTCGCTGCTGCGAGGGCGGGTCGGCCGTCCTTGAGCTCGGGGACGTACTTGTAGACGGTGTTGCGGGAGACGCCGAGGAGCTTGGCGATGGAGACGACGGTGTTCTCGGGGCGGGTGAGCAGGTCGCGGGCGTGGCGGATCTGCTCGGGCGTCATGGCGGCGGGGCGGCCCAGGCGGACGCCGCGGGCGCGGGCGGCGTCCAGGCCCTCGTGGGTGCCTTGGACGATGAGTTCGCGGATGAACTCCGCCAGGGCGGCGAAGACGTGGAAGACCAGGCGGCCGCCGGGGGTGGTGGTGTCCAGGCTCTCGTGCAGCGAGGTGAAGCCGACCTCTCGCTGGCGCAGTCCGGAGACCAGGGCGATGAGGTCCTGGATGGAGCGGCCCAGCCGGTCCATGGACGGCACGACCAGGATGTCGCCGGGCCGCAGGTAGTCCAGCGCCTTCCACAGCTCCTCGCGCTCCGCGTTCTTGCCGGACTTCTTGTCCGCGAAGATCCGTACGCAGCCGGCCTCGGTCAGCGCGTGCATCTGACGGTCCAGCAGCTGGGCCTTGGTCGAGACCCGGGCGTACCCGATCAGGGTCCCGGTCGCGGCGACGGGCTCGGTCGCGGGGTGCTCGGCATCCCGGGAGGTTGGCAGCATGGCGGGAAGTGTATCGAAATGGGTTGTCCCGACTTGTTGAGCACGCAGACTTTTTGACACCCTTTCTCGGACACTCAGCACTCTGAAAGATCGCAGGTCGGCGTTTCCGACGCCCCGTCACATGATCTTGTTCATATATCGGTGGTTTGTTGAACGGCCTTGGGGACCAACGGAACAGCCATTAGCGCTAAGCAATTGATCTTGTTCCCTGAGCCGCCGAGGTGAAGACGCCCTATCGCGTCTCGGTGTTCGGGTGGGGCTGGGACTGGAGGCGTTCGCGGAGGTCGATCTCCTCGGGGGTGAGCGGCTCTCCGGGCCGGCGGATGCGGACGGGCTGGGGCCGCAGCGGCAGACCGTCGTCCACCGCGGCGGCCTCGGCTTCCGCGAGGGCGCGGTAGAGCGAGGCGACCGAGGGGTGCTTGCCCGCGTTCTTCCCGACCTTGATGGTGAGCTTCTTCGCGATCTCGGGGACGGCCACGCCCTTGTCCTTGAGGGCGATGGCGAAGGTGAGCATGTCGTCGTCGATGACCTTCGGGCGTCCGCCGTGGTTGCCCTTGGACGCGGCGATGACCTGGCCTTCGAGGGTCTTCTCCCGGATGTAGTTGCGTTCGATCTGCCCGGCTACCGCGAGTACGGCGAAGAACATCGCGCCCATGCCGTTGGGGTCGTAGATCCCGGTGAGCGGCCCGGTGAGGAGTTCGAGCTGGATGCCGCCGGCCTGGAGCTCGGCGGACAGCGTCATCAGCTCGGCCGCGTTCCTGGCCAGACGCTTCAGCTCATGCACCGTGAAGATCACCGGCGTCTCCGGTGCGGCTTCCTTGAACTGGTGGGCCAGCGCGAGCGCCTTCTCCAGCTCCGGCCGCACCTTCACCCTGGTGCTGATCTGCTCCTTGAAGACCTTGTGGCACTCCGCCCGGTGGAGAGCTTCGAGCTGACTCGCCAGCTCTTGGCGGGCGGTCGACGTACGGGCGTACCCGACCCTCACCGGCCGCTCGGTGCGGGGCGCGGGCACGATCGCGAGCGCCGGGCCCTGCTTCCACGCGCGGCCGGGCGCGCGGTCGCCGGGGACGGGGATCTCCAGTTCCTCGCGGAGCGCGGGAACGAGGACGAAGCGCGGGGTGTGGTACTTCGCGGCGGTCTTCCCGCCCCGGGTGCGGCAGGCGCTGCCGGCGGGCGCGTCACAGTTCGGGCAGTCGTGACGTTCTACCGCAAGTGCGGCCTGATCGGGCGTCAAATCCATGGAGGCAGCCTCTCAGAAGTGCCTCGCACAACGTGAGGGTTTTGAGGGGACTTTTGCGAGTGGCGACCTGCGGAAACGTGATCACCCGGGGGCCGTTCGCAGAACTCTCACAGATGGTCATTTATGAGAATGCCGCTCGTGACCGCGACCCCCTGGCCGCAAGAGCCCGTTCGTGAACACGACGGAAGGTGCCGGTGGGGCACGTTGACTTGGGTGCCAGGGGTCATATTCAGGTGATCCGTACGTATCCCTCCTATTCTGGCTGCCACTTTAAGTAGTCGACCAACTACGAAAGCGAAGGGGGCGCTCGTGAGCACCCACCCCGAAGTCCTGTGGGCCCAGCGCAGCAGTGACACCGATGAGTCCTGGAACGTGGTGTACCTGACCGTCAACCTCCCAGGCATTCAGGAGGAGACGCTCAGGTTCGATTTGCAGCCCACGCGGGTCACGTTCAGCGCCTCCGCGGGCCGGGGGACGGACCGCCGCGACTACGCCTTCGACCTGGAGCTCTACGCCGACATCGTCCCCGAGCGGTCGACCAAGACGCTCAGCGCACGCGGCCTGTCGCTCGTGCTGCAAAAACGCGAGATGAAGCTGGAGTACTGGCCCCGCCTGACGAGCGAGAAAACGAAGTCCCCCTTCATCAAGACGGACTTCAGCAAGTGGGTGGATCAGGACGAGCAGGGCAATCCCGCCGGCGACGATGACCTCACCGACGTTCCCGGCTCCCTGTAACTGCTCGGTACGCCCGGGGGCGGCGGTAGCCAGGCACAAGAGCTTGTTGCGGCAGATGCGGTCCGCAGGCGTGCCCTTCGACGCTGTTGATCTTTAACCGGCCAGGGTGCGTCGTTCCTGACACCCCGCAACGCTGAACACGAAGGGCACCAGAACATGCGCAAGACCGTACTTGGCACGTTGATGGCCGCGATGGTGTGCGCCGCGATGGCGACCCCCACGTCGGCCGAAGCTCAGGCGCCCACCCGCGCGGCGCTGCGCGCGGAGGACGGGGTGACGTTCGCCTACGACGCAGCGCAGATCAACGAGGAAGGTGATCACGTCAGCTGGCGCTGGACCATGACGAACAACAGCGACGCCCCGGTATCGCAGGTGGTGCTCACCCACCAGATCTCACCCTGGCTGCCCCCCACCCGTCTGACCGGCCCCTGCGAAGTCGTGGGCGAGTCGGTCAAGTGCAGGTGGCAAACGCTCCAGCCCGGCGAACAGGCCGAAGGGAACATCGAGGCCGACCTGCCCGACGACCTCAACGGATCGGTGCAGATCAACGGCCGCATCACCTGGCAGAGCAGCAACGCGGCTACCTCCACGACCCCCCTGCCGTAAGAGCCACCGGACCGGGCGGCCCGAACCGGTGTCCCCTGCCCCGCGGGCACCTGCACCCGCGGGGCAGGGACAGGCCCTCGGGGAGGATCGGACCGGCCAGTAGCGACTCGCTCGGCGAGGTGACCGTCGGGCCCCAGGTCCAGTACAGCCTTGAGGGAGTGGCTTTGTAGGTGAGAACTGAGAACTGGGCTCTGGCAGCGATCACGGGGAGCCGTCACGCTCGGTGAGGGGACTGTTCGACTCCGGACTATGAACCGTGGTGCGCCGCGGTCCGGATCAC